>CAVQOI010000008.1:0-618865 GCA_963714425.1 uncultured Chloroflexia bacterium | reverse complement strand
TCCCCAATGAATTCATCAGCTCATAAAGCCTTATCCAAAATTTCTGCCATCTCATCTGCCGTAAGAGCTATCGGATTGCCTTTCATGCTGCTGGCGTTCATCGATTTTTCAATGATCTGAGGGAAATCATCCCGCCGCAAACCATGGTCTGATAAAGCGGGTATCTCCATCGCCAAGCACAACGCTTCCAGCCACTCGACTGCGTCAAGCGCACGGGCTTTGTTTGTGCCCGTGAGGATTTGAGCGACCTCATCAAAACGATCCAGGCTACTGTTCTCTGGTTCGCGCTGGGTCAAAGCCCGATAGTTTTGCCCAAAGACGTAAGGCATTAATCGTGCGCAGATCGCCCCATGGGGGGCTTCCAGGCTCCCTCCAATCACACCCGCGAAGCCATGCACGGCCCCCAAGCGAGCATTTGCAAGCGTAAGCCCACTCAATAATGCAGCCAAGGCCATGTTCTCGCGGGCTTCGTAGTCATCTCCGTGCTCAAATGCTCGATACAGAAATCGCGCTGCTCGCCGAATCCCATCTCGGCAAATTGCATCCGTGATGGGGTTTGGTCGATTGCACAGAAATGGCTCTACCAGTTGTGTCAATGCGTCCAATCCAGTACTGGCAGTTATCTCACGCGGCATAGCCATACTTAGCAATGGGTCTACCAATGCCAGTTGCGGAAGCATCGAGGCACTCCTTAAGCTCACCTTTACACCATATTTCGGGGAACGCAAGACAGCGTTGCGTGTCACTTCTGTCCCAGTGCCAGCGGTTGTTGGTATGGCAGCAAATGGCGCTGAAGCCTGGCTAAGAGGCTTGCCTTCCCCAATCACCTCCAGATAAGCATAAACATCCGCCTCATTCGTGAGCAGCGCGGAGATTGCTTTTCCTGCATCTAGCGCACTCCCACCCCCTATACTGATAATAAAATCGCAGCCATTTGTTTTTGCTTTCTCACAGCCTTCACGAACCATCACGGTTGTTGGCTCCTGGCGGACGACATACCGGATAAATGGAATACTATCTGCAAGCAAATGGCTCGCCAGGCTCTCAAAATTCGATGAGCTCTCGCCAGTCACAACCAGTGCTTTTTGCCCCATTCCCTCTACATACTGGCCAATGTCTTTCAGTTTGCCCCGACCAAAGATGATGCGCGACGAAGTAGCAAACTCAAAAGGCAAGATCATGCTGTTATCACCAGCCTGGGTCATCAGGATAAACGTTGGAGTACTTTACGCTACTGCGCGGCTCAGCCATCATTTCCTCAACTAGGTCACGCCAGGTAGTATAATGCGCGGTCTTTTTATGACGAGCTGGGTCCTCGGCAGTCCTGTAGACTTCAACCAGAACAAATCGGTGTGGATCATCTTTTTGTTGCAGCACATCGAAGCGAGCAATTCCCGGTTCTTGTACACTGTGCCGGGCATTCTCAACAGTTAACCGGCGAAACTCTTCGATTTTTCCATCTTTCACACGTACATGGACGTGGACGACAAACATGTTGCCTCCTCAAATTTTGAAATTCATTATTCCTGGAGTTTTGCTCTTGTTTTGCGAATTTAGTATATACGAAATCGTTCGCAAATTCAATTGACGGGTCGGAGAAGAAACGTTTATACTTGCGCGGGAGGAAACGCAGTTCTTCAGGAGGAACGTATGACTGAGCATGCCAAGAAACGAGTTGCCGTTCTGACCAGCGGAGGTGATGCACAAGGAATGAATGCTGCTGTGCGCGCAATTGTTCGCACGGCTCTGGATCACGGCCTTGAAGTGTATGCAATCCTCGAAGGCTATCAAGGTATGGTTGAAGGCGGCAAGCTAATACGCAAGATGGAATGGGATTCGGTTGGGGGAATTCTCCAAAAAGGTGGCACATTTATCGGTACCGCACGCTCGGAAGACTTCCGCACACCTGAGGGCCGTCTGCAAGCTGCCCGCAACTTGTTGGAGCATGAGATCGACAACCTCATTGTCATCGGCGGAGATGGCAGTTTGACCGGTGCGAAGCTTTTCCGTGAAGAATGGCCTAAGCTCGTGAATCAGCTTGCCTCTCAAGGCTCGATCCCCAGGGATATCGCCGATAAGCATCCTCACCTGTTGATTGCTGGTTTAGTGGGATCAATTGATAATGATTTTTACGGGACGGACATGACGATTGGCGCCGATACCGCATTGCACCGTATCACCGAGGCGGTTGATGCCATCACAAGCACCGCAGACAGCCACCAACGCACTTTTGTTGTCAAAGTCATGGGACGAAATTGCGGCTACCTGGCTTTAATGGGAGCCTTAGCCACAGGAGCAGATTGGGTTCTTATCCCAGAAAGTCCCCCTGAGGTTGATAATTGGGGCGAGGTGATGTGCTCACGTTTGAAAGCCGGTCGCAAAGCAGGCCGGCGTGATACGATCGTCATTATCGCTGAGGGTGCGCGCGATCGGTATGGCAATATCATCGGAAGCACCCAAGTCGCTCAGCTCCTCGAAGAGTGCATGGGCGAGGAAGTGCGCGTAACCGTCCTGGGTCATGTCCAGCGTGGTGGCACGCCGAGCGCTTTTGATCGCAATCTTGGCACTCTCCTTGGACATGCAGCTGTTGAGATGGTGCTCAATACCTCTCCGGATGCAGAGCCACAGGTAGTCGGCTTAAGGGGAAACCGCATCACCCACACCTCTCTAAAAGAATGTGTCACAAACACCCAGGAAGTTACCCGCGCCATTGATCGTCATGAGTATGCGCAAGCCATGGAATTGCGGGGCAGCAGCTTCAACGAAGCATTTACTACGTTCAAAACAATGTTGCGGGCATTACCCCACCCTCCCCAAGAAGGCCAAAAACGACTCCGTTTTGCGATCATGCACTCTGGATCTCCAGCTCCAGGCATGAATACTGCTGTTCGAGCTGCCACACGCATAGGGTTAGACCAGGGTCAGATTATGATTGGTGTGCGCAATGGTTTCTCAGGTCTGATCGAAGGTGATGTATTTGAAATGAGTTGGATGACGGTTAATGGCTGGGCACCATTAGGCGGCTCCGAATTAGGAACAAATCGCAAGGTTCCAAGCGGGAGCGATTTATACCATATTGCGCGTACAATCGAGAACAATCAAATCGATGGCCTTTTGATCATCGGCGGTTGGAATGGGTATGAATCGGCTTACGAGATGTTCCTTGAAAGGCGCAATTTCCCCTCTTTAATATTCCCGTTATTCTACTACCTGCATCTATCAACAACAACCTGCCCGGGTCAGAGCTCAGCGTAGGGGCAGACACGGCGCTAAATAATATCGTCGAAGCGGTTGATAAGATCAAACACTCAGCTGTTGCCCAAAAACGCTGTTTTATTGTCGAAGTAATGGGACGTAGATGCGGCTATCTGGCCCTGATGGGAGGGCTGGCAACCGGTGCCGAAAGAGTTTACATCCATGAAGAGGGCGTGACTCTTCAGGATTTGATGAAAGATATTGAGCATTTGAACAGCGGTTTTCGTGAAGGCAAACGCCTGGGATTGCTAATTCGAAATGAAGACGCTAACGTCGTTTACAATACCGGCTTCATGTGTGCTCTCTTTGAAGAAGAAGGTGGAGATCTGTATGATGTGCGACAATCAATCCTGGGACATTTGCAGCAGGGGGGCAACCCATCCCCATTTGACCGTATCCAGGCTACTCGCTTGGCGACTCGTAGCATTAATTACATAATCCAGCAGGCTCGAGATGGATCGACAGGGTGCGCTTTCATTGGTCTGCAGGGGAAAGATATCGTATTCCATAACCTGGAAGATTTCCCCCGCATGGCAGATATCGAAAATCAACGACCTAAAAATCAATGGTGGATGGATTTGCGTAGCATCGCTAAAGTACTGGCACAACCAGGTCCAAATTTTCCGAAGGACGGCTAATCTCAATTACCAATCACAATCTCCAACTGTATTCACGCCTGCGTGCTTACCAACCTGCTTATACATTGTCACATTGGTAAATGGTTCCCCGAGTAGGCCGTCATGAATTGCCCAGGAGCGCAACCTGATGCTGTTCGTTGTGAGAGGACTCCTGAAGGGATTATCCCGACCCAACGATCCAATCAGATCTCCATCTTGTGAAAAACCCCTTTGAATACGTTCCATTCGCTTTTTCCCTTGCTGGTAAGCGAAACCATAGCGCTCGAAGATCACAGCATTATGGTAATAAAGAGGTTCAGCATAATAGAGGTCTTGACCCAAAGAATTAACAAAAACCTCAAAAGCATTAATAGCCGATCCGAGCAGTCGCAAGCCTTTCCGCACTTGTCCAGGAGCCAGGCCATATCGCATGGCATCGATCTCAGCTCCGATGTTTCGAGTGCCTGTGCCAAATGTGGTGGACGTACCATCGGGTAATCGATCTACGTTAAACCGTGGAGATGATGGATCATTTAATATGTAGAGTAGCACATGGACGTGCGAGGTGAGACTATCCGTCATATGCCCGTAAAGCACCGGATCCGGAAAATCAGGTTCATGGCGCAATTCCATCTCCACCGACGTGCTTCCGGGCGGTGCTTTCAATGTTAAGATCCTGTTTTGTCCCGAGAAGAGCCAAGATTGCTTGATTTTAAACATCTCCAGGAGTTCTGGAGGGATCAACCTGGAATACGTTTTTCTTTTTTCCTCAGGCGGAAGCTTGTTAATGCTACTAATTGTATAGACTTTTTCCATAGGAATAAATCACCCCTTTGTCTGGCTATTCCTCCGGTCGAGCTCACGTTGCATGTCTCTTTTAGCTATCGTCTCTCGCTTGTCATATAGTCGTTTACCTTTTGCTAGAGCGATTTCCACCTTTGCAATGCCCTCTTTAAGATAGACCTTGGTGGGTACGATGGTGACACCTTTCTTGCGCACTTCATTCCAGAGTTTGTGGATTTCATTTTTGTGCAAGAGCAGCTTACGTGGCCGGCGAGGCTCGTGATTGTAAATACTTGCCTCGGTATACGGAGCAATATGGGCATCCATCAGCCATGCTTCTCGACCGTCTACTTGAACGTACGCTTCAGCTAAGCTGATCTGCCCCGCCCGAATAGACTTTATCTCGCTGCCTAGTAAAGCGATCCCTGCTTCATAGCTATCCAGCAAAAAATATTCATGCCGGGCTTTTCTGTTGGTGGCGACAATTTTTATGCCCATCAAGCACAAATTTTAACACAATGAACTTTCATTCCCCAAACACCTCTGCAACCTCGTTGTTTATCCGAGACCAATCGGGTAAGAGCACGCTTGCACCCTGATCGGTAGTATAGGGGGTAACCATATTACGATCGATTTTGCGCGAATCGATGCCTTCTGGACCAGCCCTTAATAACGCAAACCCAAGCCTGGGCCATTGCCACCAAGGGATATTTGTGTCAATGTTTTGAGAGGCTGCGAAGATAACGGCTGGGAGGCGAGGCCAGGTACTCGGAATCATGAGCGTCCGTAGGATTGATTTGATGAGAATCTGGCTTTGCTCCATTCGGAAAAAATCGTCAGAATCAAGCCGGCTCCGAGCAAATGCAAGGGCTTTCCGCCCTGTGAGATAGTGCTTACCCACCGGGTAACCAGCCATAGGGCGATCCAGCACAACCTCAACGCCGCCTAACGCAGTTACGATACTGCGGAAACCATCAAATCGTATGCGCACAAAATAATCCATTTTGACACCGAAATTTTGCTGGATGGTATCCATAGCCGCGATAGGTCCGCGTCCTGCCTGCTGACCTTCTGCAAAAAAATGTGCTGTATTGATCCGGTTCTCTCCTACGCCCGGTATTGTCACCCACAGATCCCGCGGTATAGAAATCGTTCCAATGTAAGGCTCCAACGGCAGAACAGTAGCCATCATGATTGTATCGCTACGACCAATCGCGTTTTCTATCGGCGTATAATCGATGCCAAGGAGTAACAGGTTAGTCCTGAATGGAGCTAAAGCATAGACGAAGAGAAAAAAGGCTATGGCAAGAGCCATGCCTCCAATAAATGGCCCACAACCACACCCACAGCCCACCTTTCGTTTCTTCTGCCGCATCCACTCGGGCGGTGGAGATGCGCGCAATGGTTGTTGTGAGGTTGAATTTCTAGGTTGTGTAGGTTGTGTCTGCGCCCAAGGGTCATAGGTCATAGTTATTTACCTGAATAATAATTCTGCGGCTATTTTCATCGCAGAGTCGTATTGTTTAGGATCGAGTGAATCTTTAACGAGGATATCCGGCTGCAAGCCAAACTCACCGATTGGAGGCACAAGGCCAGGAATCCACCACCTTGCAGCCGTCACATGCATGCTCGAGCCATCCTCTAATTCAAAAACGAGCTGGATAGTATCTTTCCCGAATGTCGATGCACCAATAATTTGAGCGCGATGGTTTGCTTGCAAGGCACCCGCGACAATTTCAGCTGCACTGGCTGTATTCTCATTAACTAGCACTACGAGGGGGAGTTCACTAAATGGGCCGCGTCGATCAACACGGAAAACCTCAACATCTTTTCCGCGATATTGGTGCTCCATTACAATACCATCACTAAGAAATAGTCTAACGATCTCCACTCCTGCGGTTAATAGGCCCCCATAGTTATTCCGTAAATCCATCACAAACGAAGAGGCTCCTTGACGGCTTAGTTCGTTGATCGCTCTCTCTACTTCATCCACAGTGCTAGCAGCAATCAGATTTATTTCAATAACACCTAACTCAGCAATGTCTGGATCTAGATGCCAGGTTACAGATGGAATGGCAATTTCAGCACGTTTTATTGCAAATTCCCTCGCCTGATTTGACGGCGGACTGGATACGCTTACAAGAACTAGCGTTCCCACTGGGCCACGGAGAGCGGCTTGAATCGACTCCAAAGTAGAATCCTCTTCAATTGATAAGTCGTCAACGGTTATTAATCGATCACCCTCATTGATACCTGCCTGAATTGCTGGGCTATCTGCGTATGGGAATAAAACCACATCACCCTGAGAATCCCGTATCAAGCGAACACCAATTCCTCCAAAACTGCCCTGCAGAGCATTGCTCTCGAGCTCATGCTCTACTGGCTCTAAAAAGACCGTAAAGGGATCCTCATATGATTGAAGCATGCCTCGAATCATGCCGTGTTCCAGGGTGAAATCATCCGGGATCGGCTTTAGACCATGAACACGCAATATCCCGAAAGCCTCATCTAGCAACGTAAAACTGTTACTTTTAGAGCTGATATGCTCTCGAGTAAGATAACCCCCCGTAAACCCAATGCTAATACACATCCCAAAAGCAAACGTAAGGAAAAAGGCACGCTTAAAATTCATGGGCAAGCACGCATTATAACTGATCCAGCATCTCATTATAGCTCTATTGACGGGAAGGATTTATTTTGATAAAATTCATCTAAATTGCTTATTGTGACAATACGATATCAAAGACGAGGTGCAAACCATGCTAGCTGAACACGTAAAAACTGAACAAATCACTGTAACGCCAAGTGCTGCACAGGCAGTTCTCGATCTTCTTGAGAAACGGGAGTTAACTGGTTACGGATTAAGGGTGTTTGTCTCGGGTGGAGGTTGCTCAGGGTTCCAATATGGGATGGCACTGGAAGACAACATCAGGGATACCGACCTAACCTATGAGATGCACGGTGTTAAGTTGGTCATCGACGATGTTTCCATTAATTATCTGGTGGGGGCAACCGTTGATTACATCGATAGCCTGATGGGTAGCGGATTCAAAATCGACAATCCCAATGCTGTTGCAGCTTGCGGTTGTGGTAATTCATTCCGTACGAAAGATTCTGCCGAAGCATCAGACGCGCATGGTGGTTGCGGTCACGGCTGAAATCCTGTGTAATTGAAATTTTAGCTACAAAAATATGGGGTTTCCTAACGATATTACACCTCGGAAGCCCCCTTTTATTTATTCGGAATTATCGCCCCCTCAGTAATGAAATAACCATTCCGAACAAGCCAATGATTCCCATACCGATGATAACCATCCCCATTGGCACCCTTCCGGTACTCGAAAAAGCTGGGTCTGGGGGAAGAGATGGAATAATCAATGGAGGTGGCTGCGTAAAGGTTGGGAGAAGGGTGGAGGGAATTTCAATGATAAATTGGGCAGCGAGCGTAGGATCTACGGTCGGCGTAGTCTTGGGTGTAGGTGTAGGTGGCGGTTCTACGATTCGTACAGTTCCACTCAATTCAACGAGTGGAGAATATACCCAAGCAACGCCCCCCGGAGCGCCTGGATAAGCTACTTGAATCCAATCGCCACCCGCTGAACGACCCAGTGCGGGCACCTGTTGCCCGGCAATTAGTACCCCCACAATGGGATACACGCCATCACCCCCTGGACCACCACGCACATTAATCTGATCGTACTCTCTAGTCACCGTCACCATCGCACCCACTGGGTTACTGGTAACAGTAGGAATGGATACAGTGGGGATTTGACCCTGCACTCTGGCAAAAACGCTATTTGAGTTGATGAACGCGATGAATCCAATGCTTCCGAACACAAATATCAAAAAAACCAGCTTAAATTTCTTACGCATCTTACCTCCAACAGAAGGAGATTATAATCCACTCTGAAACGTATGCTGTTTAGCTACGTAGATAATTAGTGATAGGATTAACTGCAATGGACTCTCGCATTTTTCATGGACAGATCACACCACAGGATGTTGCTGATTTCCTATTGGCAGAATTTAATCGCACCGACTATCAAGCGCAGAAATTAGGCCAGGGTGACAAGATAGCTGTCCAAATTGCCACACGTGAACGTCCAATGGCAGGCGGAGAGACTGCACTGACGGTTTCCATACAAACGGTTGAAGATGGTATTTCTATACAACTAGGAAACCAGGCTTGGCTGGGAGTTGCAGCGAGCCTGGGAGCGACAGCCCTGACCGCCTTGCGAAATCCGTGGCTTTTGCTAACCCGGTTGGACGATCTGGCGCAAGATATTGAAAATATTCAGCTGACTGATCAAGTTTGGCGGGTTATTGAAAGCGCCGCACGAGCTGCCAACGCGTCCTTTGAATTATCTGACCGTTTGCGACGGATAGAATGCGAGTATTGCTCTTCAGCAAATCCAACGGGTGAGTCAAATTGTATTGCGTGTGGAGGCCCGCTCGGAAGAGCACAGCCGGACACCTGTAAAAATTGTGGTTTTGTGCTCAAGACCAGAGAAACCCTATGCCCTAATTGTGGCAAACGGGTCGAATAATGCTGGGTTCTGATTAGCTGGGATTGTGCCAGCCATGCACGCCATTCTCTTCACCAAACAAATCTTCGCCCGGGGGACCCCAGGTTCCAGCCTCGTACACTGGCAAATTGCTGACTGGAGATGCCTGCCAGCTTTCGATGATATTGGTTACAAATGCCCAGGCAGCACGTACTTCATCAGCGCGGGTGAAGAGCGTGGCGTCGCCAACCAGACTGTCGAGCAATAATCTCTGGTACGCCTCCGGAGGCTCTCCACCAAAGGAGTTCACATAATCGAATTTCATTTCAACTGGCAGGATCTCATTTGCCGGTCCTGGCGCTTTTGCCCCAAACGTCAAACGGATGCCTTCATCAGGTTGAATATTGATTGTCAAGATGTTGGGAGCATCTCCAGCTAAATTGCGCCAACCAAATAGAGGCAACGGCACCTGCCTAAAATGAATCGAAATTGTTGTGCAACGAGTTGGGAGCCGCTTTCCTGATCGTATATAAAACGGTACCCCTGCCCAGCGCCAATTATCCACGAATAATCGAGCAGCAAGATAGGTCTCTGTGAGCGAGTCCTGGGGTACACCTAACTCGTCCTTATACCCAGCCACTCGTTTTCCATCGATCCTACCAGCGACATACTGTGCTCGATAAGTATTCTTGAGTGCGTCCTCTCCCTTTAATGGACGTAGCGATCTTAAGATTTTTACCTTTTCGTCCCGAACTGCATCTGCAGTAAACTCAACTGGGGCTTCCATCGCAGTCAGTGAAAGTAGCTGGAGCATATGATTTTGGAGCATATCCCTGACCACACCAGCGCTTTCATAATATCCAGAACGCGTCCCAACTCCACCAGATTCCGCCACGGTGATCTCAATATGATCAACGCTTCGACGGTTCCAAAGCGGTTCAAAGATGCCATTTGCAAACCGGAATACAAGGATGTTCTGAACCGTTTCTTTGCCTAAGTAGTGATCGATCCTGTAGATTTGTCCCTCATCAAATACGCGATGGACGTCATGATCCAACTCAATGGCAGTTGTCAAATTTTTACCATACGGCTTTTCGATAACGATGCGCGTCCATCCTTCGGTGTCCTTACAGAGCTGCGCCTTACCTAATCGACGGACAATCAACGAATAATCGTCGGGTGGAGTGGCCAGATAATACAATCTGTTCACAACCCGTAATTTATCGAGTAGCTCTTTCAAACGGGAGTATCCATCGTGGTTATCAAATGTCGATCTGACGAAGCGCATATCTTTCTTCAGCGCATTCAGGACATCATCCCTGATTGGTCGCGTGCTTGCAATCTCGCGGATGCCTGCGCTGATCTGCTCAGCCATGATCGAATCGTCCCAGTCTCGACGAGCGAATCCGATAATATAAAAGGGATTGGGGAGTCGCTTGTTGAGAGCAAGCTCGTAGAGAGCTGGTCCAAGTTTTCGGTGGGTAAGGTCCCCCGTTACACCAAAAATTACAAACGCTGTCGGAGCTGAGATCGTATTCGGATCTACGGTGAGCATAGGAAGCTATCGCTCATGGGGAATTCAAAAGAGCAAGTGTTATTTTGATTCCTGGTAGCAGGTCGCTGTCATCGATGCCTACTGGCGGAGCGAACGGCATGCTTTGCTGGCCATTCAGCCGCGATTCCATGCGAACGAGTAATCTCTCGAGTGAGGGGATAGCATCTAAATAACCCACTTCCCCAATCAACCAGATCGATTGCTGGCGAATTTCCACAGGCACTTTACGTGAGTTTACAATTTCGATCAAATGGTTACCTGCGTAGCGGCTTGCTAGAAAAATACGAATAACTTGAGGAGCTAATTCCGGGAAACTCGCCAGAGCCTGTACCATCGAGTAAACTTGCCGCGTTCGAATGTGCTCGAGATTATGGTAGAGGTGGAGCAGTACCGCTTCAGGGGGCATCTCTCCATGTTCATCAGTGGCGAGAACATCTCCAATGATCCTGATCGCATTCATCCGTACCAGCATGTCTGGATCTGTGATGCTTGATGCGATTAGACAAGCGAGCAAAGGCGAGATTCGCGCAGCTCCGGTGTTGTCCAAGATACCAATAGCAGACTGTCGAATCAAAGAATTGGGATTTGTCAAATCCTCAGCCGCAGACCATATTTCAGGAAAGAGCTCAACAATGCGTGTGCTATCCTTCCCAGTTTGAAATAGTCGGGGTTGGCTATAAGACGTCTGAGGTTGGTTTGAATCAATCATGGCTTACTCATCTGGACAGTATAACGCGGACCCGCTCCAAGACATTCTCAACAGTAAATCCGGAATTTTTATAGATGACCTGGTAAGGTGCTGAAGCTCCATATTCTTCCATGGATATTATACTTCCTTGATCACCCACCCATCGTTCCCAGCCTTGGGCTACTCCTGCTTCAACCGCTACTCGTAGGCGAACATCGACCGGTAAGACTGAATTGCGATAACCAATCTCCTGGACCTCAAATAGTTCCCAACTTGGGAATGAGACTATTCGAGAGCGGACACCTTGTTCTTGGAGCTTCAAAGCCGCATCAACAATTAGCTGAACCTCGGATCCTGAAGCCATGAGGATAACTTCTGGTTTTCCCCCTCCTAAGTCTGCCATCACATAAGCCCCGCGCTGTAATCCTTCTGCGGGAGCATACACTTGCCTGTCATATACCGGCAAGTTTTGCCGTGAAAAAATCATTGCTGTCGGGCCATTCTTGCGAGCGATTGCATTTTTCCATGCCTCACGCACCTCATTAGAATCTGCAGGACGAATGACCACCAGGTTGGGAATGCTTCGCAACGCCGCCAAATGCTCGACAGGCTGGTGAGTTGGTCCATCCTCTCCCACTCCAATGCTATCATGGGTATACACCCAGATGCTTGGGTAATGAGAAAGTGCAGATAGGCGCAAAGCAGGACGCATATAGTCGGAAAAGACTAGAAAAGTGCCTCCGTAAGGGATAACACCACCGTGTACTGCCATACCATTGATTACCGAGCCCATCGCGTGCTCCCGCACTCCGAAATGGAAATTCCGTCCTAAAGGTTGAGTTGCCTGGAAACTGGGTGATCCATCTATCCAGGTTTTATTCGAGGGAGCCAGATCAGCCGATCCGCCAATCAATTCCGGGATCCTGCCAGCAAGGACATTAAGGATCTTCCCTGAGGAAACACGTGTTGCACTCCCTTTTGGATCTGGAGCAAATACTGGCAAATCTTGATCCCACCCACCAGGAAGCTCTCCTCGCAAACGGCGATCATATTCGTCTGCCAGGTCAGTATACTCGGCGCTGTATGCCTTGAGGCGAGCGCGCCAACCCTGCTCTAATTGTTCACCTTGTACTCGATAGTCTCGATAGAATGCAAGGACATCTTCCGGGATAAAAAACTTTGGTGTCACTGGCCAACCCAGATTCTGCTTGGCTCCAGCTAGTTCCTCCTCACCCGGCGGCTCCCCATGTGCTTTCTCGCTGTCTTGCTTGGTAGGGAGACCATAACCAATATGCGTGTGGCAAACAATTAATGAAGGGCGCGGGTCAAGTTTTGCCAGCTGAATAGCGTCGTCAATACTGCTTACATTGTTTCCGTCTTCAACGTATTGTACGTGCCAGTCGTATGCTTCGAAGCGCGCTCCGCGATCTTCGGTAAACGCCAGATCCGTCCCACCATCGATTGTGATCCGGTTATCATCATATAAATACACGAGCCGTCCCAGGCGTAAATGTCCAGCCAGGGATGCCGCTTCAGAAGCCACACCTTCCATTAAATCGCCATCCGTTACGATTGCATAAACATAATGATCGATAATGTCGTGACCAGGGCGGTTGAACTCACCACCCAGGTGTGCCGCAGCAATTGCCATCCCCACCCCATTGGCAAATCCTTGTCCCAGCGGTCCAGTTGTCGTCTCAACCCCTGGTGTGAGTCCATACTCTGGATGACCTGGGGTTCGACTTTTCCATTGGCGGAAATTTTTTAGTTCATCTAATGCTAGCTCATAACCAGTCAGGTGCAGTAAGCTGTACAGGAGCATTGAGCCATGCCCCCCCGAGAGAATAAAGCGATCCCGGTCAGGCCATTGCGGATTACGAGGGTTAAATTTTAAATGTCTTGTCCAGATTGTATAAGCCATGGCGGCTGCACCCATCGGCAGCCCAGGATGTCCGCTATTGGCTTGTTGTACTGCATCCGCGGAAAGGAATCGAATAGTGTTGATTGCCCGATCTTGCAGGTCGGCTTCTATGCTCATTAAATGTCTCCTTAATTGTTGGGTTACCACCCCCCAGAAATCAACAATCACCTATCCGTCTACAGGTCTATCCCAGGCGTTCATAACCCTAAGACCCCCCCCTTGTATTCCTTCTCAATTCCAACTTGTAGAGTTGACAGATGTGTCCGGATGGCAACATGGACATTCATTTTAGCAAATGCAATCAATTAAAGCAATGAGGTCTCAGGTAGTAACTTTTGTCATCGGGCGTTTGTGCATTATGTCACTATACATAGCGTGTCCTCTAACCCATACTTACTTTGGATAAATCCGTATATTTTTACAAATTAAAGTATTCGGGAGGCGTTCCATAATCTATTATAGCCACTGTCACCCCATCACTACCTGCAACAATCGAATTGATTGCTCGCCCTCAATTACAAACAAAGGAGGTGCCCTTTGACCACAGCAACACTTGATACGATACCTAAGACCCACACTTCAGAACCTCCAAACTTACGATTTCTTGAAGAAGTCAGTGCAGCCACAGCGGGGGTCGCACGGCTAGAAATGTGCATCCAGTGCGGCACATGTGGGGGATCTTGTCCATCCGCAGCAGACATGGAGCATACACCTCGGCTGCTTTTTGCCATGATCCGAGCTGGGATGCGTGAAGAGGCACTAAAAAGTAATACTCCCTGGATATGCGTATCGTGCTATCACTGCGTTGTACGCTGCCCGCAGGATGTACACATCACGGATGTGATGTACACGCTAAAAGGCATGGCAATCCGCGCAAAACTCTACCAGGATTCTAAAGGCCCAGATTTTTCTAATACCTTCGTCGACATGGTCGAAAATTATGGCAGGAGCTTTGAATTTGGATTAGCTGCCCACCACTATATCAAACACTTTCCGTTGAGACTTCCAGCAATGGCTCCTATGGCACTTGGATTATTGACCAAGAAGCGACTGAGCCTCAGACCTCATCGCATCGCAGGTATCGAACAATTGAAAGCAATTCTGGCACGAGCAAATGAATTGGAGGTTGGATCATGACAAAATACCTCTACTATCCAGGATGCTCAATGGAAGCCAGCGCCAGTGCTTATAGTGATTCGTTATTGGCTATACGCGAAGATTTAGGCCTGGAGCTCGAGGAAATCAAAGACTGGAACTGCTGTGGAGCAACAGAATATCTGGGCATAAATCTAACACCTGCGTATGCCCTGATCAGCCGAAACCTGGCTCTTGCAACAGAACAAGCAAATGGCTCGCACACTGTTGTGGCACCTTGTAGCGCTTGCTATTTGAACCTGGCCAAAGCAGATCATTACATGCTAGAGCGCCCAACTTTGGGTGAAAAAGTAAATCTAGCACTTGACGCTGGTGGGCTACACTATGATCCCGGCAGATTGGAAATCCGTCACCTGCTCGATGTGATCATTAATGAAGTCGGCCTGGAGACTGTCAAGAGCAAAGTAGTCAAACCGCTGCAGGGGCTGCGGGTGGCACCTTACCTTGGCTGTATGGTGCCGCGCCCTGATTACGCCGGACGCTGGTCTGATCATGAGCATCCGAATGAATTGGATCGATTGCTAAAAGCCCTCGGAGCAGAGGTGATTGACTTTCCGTTGAAAACACATTGCTGCGGCGGTCACATGCCCCAGATTGGCCCTTCAACAGCATTCGAGCTCTTGCGCCGGCTGATCCACTCTGCCGCCCAATATAATGCCGATCTGATGGTGACTGTTTGCCCGATGTGCCAGATGAATCTGGATGCATATCAGGGCGAGATGAACCGCTTTTTCCACACCGACTACCATATGCCGATCGTTTTCTTTACGCAGGTTATGGGTCTTGCCTTCGGGAAGGATCCTGTCAAAATCGGGTTTGGCAAAGAATTAGTTGATGCACGTCCAGCATTAGCGCGAATTGGTGTGGAGATGCCCGCTGAAGAAGCGAAAGGAAGACCAAAGAAAGTCAAGAGGACCGGGTTGCCAATGCCCGTTATGCCCGGGGATGAGGAGGTGAGCGAATGACAGCAGACACGCAACCCGAAACGAATGGAAATGAGCGCATCGGTGTCTACGTCTGCCACTGTGGCAGCAATATCGCTGGAACGGTAGACGTTGAGGATGTTGCGAAATGGGCTGGCGAAAAGCTTAAGGACCGAGGTGTTGTTGTCTCACGTGATTACAAATTCATGTGCTCAAGCCTTGGGCAAGAGCTGATTGAAAATGACATCAAAGAGCTTGGATTATCGCGCGTTGTTGTAGCAGCTTGCTCTCCGCACCTCCATGAGCAGACATTCCGCAATGCCACAGAACGCGCTGGGCTGAACCCATACTTGTGCGAGCTAGTCTCGATCCGAGAGCAAGTCTCTTGGGTGCATCCCGATAAAGTCGCTGGTACTGCAAAATCAAAAGCCGTCGTTGCAGGTGGGGTTGAGAGGGTCATTCACCACGAGCCACTCGAGCCATTACACGTCCCTATCCATCCTGCCACATTAGTGGTCGGCGGCGGTATCGCTGGCATTCAAGCTGCACTGGAGCTGGCAGACGCAGGATATCCGGTATATTTGGTTGAGCGTGAGCCCTCAATCGGTGGGCACATGGCTCAATTCGATAAGACCTTCCCTACTCTGGATTGCTCGGCTTGCATCCTGACACCAAAGATGGTAACTGTAGGTGGGCATAAAAATGTCAACCTGCTCACCTGGAGTGAAGTAACCAAAGTAGATGGCTATGTAGGCAACTTCACCGTTACAATCCGCAAAAAAGCACGTTATGTCACTGAAGATCTCTGCACAGGCTGCGGAATATGCCAGGAGAAGTGTCCAAAGAAAGTGATCGACACTGAGTACGAAGCCGGTCTCGGATACCGCAAAGCTGTGTATACTCCGTTCCCGCAAGCCGTACCGAAGTTCCCGGTCATCGACCGCGAAAATTGCACATATTACCAAAAAGGTACCTGCAAAGCGTGCGAGAAATTCTGCCCGACTGGCGCCATTGATTTCGAGCAAGAAGATGAATATCTCACGGTGGAGGTCGGCAACATCATCCTTGCAACTGGTTACGACCTCTTCGATGCTCGCAAAGTTTCACAATACGGGTATGGGCGTTTGGCTAATGTGTTTACAAGTCTCGAATTTGAGCGCTTGTCCAACGCTGCCGGACCCACAAACGGGAACATCGTATTGCGCGATGGCGTGACGGCCCCATCTGTAGTTGGTATCGTCCACTGTGTAGGCAGCCGAGACCGGAACTTCAACAACTACTGCTCGGTGATCTGTTGTATGCAGGGACTGAAGTTCGCACACCTCGTCCATGAACGCACCGGTGCAACCGTATATAACTTCTACATTGACATGCGGACTGCCTACAAAGATTATGATGAGTTCTACCAGCGGGTTTTGGAAGAAGGCACGCTTTTTGTGCGCGGTAAAGTTGCCGAGATCACAGATGCAGCCCGGCTACCTGGCGAGGAAGGCAAGCTGATCGTTCAGGTTGAGGATACGTTGGTTGGCAAGCAGCGGCGCATCCCGGTTGACATGGTGGTCTTATCTGCTGGGTTAGAACCCCGTCACGACGCTAAAGAAGTCGCCAAGATGTTCGGAATCTCCTGTAGCGCTAACGGCTGGCTTATCGAGAGGCACCCCAAGCTAGACCCTGTAGCAACGATGACAGAAGGTGTATTCATTGTTGGCTGCGTTCAAGGTCCCAAGGATATCCCATCCAGCGTAGCCCAAGGAGCTGCGGCATCCGCCCGCGTGCTTGGCCGTATCCAACAGGGTGAGATTGCACTCGAACCTGTACGAGCCAGCGTGATTGAGGAAAAATGTTCCGGATGCCGAATCTGCAATAACATGTGCCCGTTCAACGCCATCCTCTTCCACGAAGACCGGATGGTGACCGAGATCAATCCTGCGCTTTGCCAGGGTTGCGGCACTTGCGTGGCTGCCTGTCCTGCTGGCGCGATTACGGGCACAGGTTTCAGCAACGAACAAATCCTCTCACAAATTGAGGGTTTGCTATTGCTGAACCTAGCTTCCGAACTAGTGCCTGCCTAGGAGATGAATAGGGAGATGAACCATGAGCGATATTGAAAACTTCGAACCCGTGATCATCGGCTTCACATGCAACTGGTGTAGCTACCGCGCCGCTGATCTTGCAGGCACAGCACGGATCAAATACCCACCGAATGTACGCCTGATCCGCTTGATGTGCTCTGGGCGCCTGGATCCGACGTTTGTGTTCAAAGCATTTTCCGGTGGAGCAGATGCGGTCATGATTACTGGCTGCCATCCCGGCGAGTGCCATTATATTGAACAAAATTACAAAGCCTTACGACGCTATCTGCTAATGCGGCGAACTCTGCCACAACTTGGGATCGAGCCAGAACGTTTGAAGCTAGTTTGGGCAAGCGCCGCTGAAGGCGTCAGACTGGCGGAGGAGATTACGAAATTTGTCGACGAAGTCCGCGGACTAGGGCCACTAAACTGGCCAATGTGGGGGAACGGTCATGTGGATCACACAGCCATCCTGCAAGAGGAGGTGAAAGTATGAGCACGAACGGCAAACCAAAATTTGCGATGTACTGGGCTGCCTCTTGTGGGGGGTGTGAGATCGCAGTTCTTAACATCCACGAGAAAATCCTGGATGTAGACGCAAACTTCGATGTGGTGTTTTGGCCAGTGGCGATGGATGCCAAGTACAAAGATGTCGAAGCCATGCCGGATAAATCCATCCTGCTGACGCTGTTCAATGGGGGCATCCGCAACAGCGAAAACGAAGAGCTCGCTCACCTGCTTCGGGCGAAATCACAAATCCTGGTAGCTTTTGGCTCGTGCGCCTGCGAAGGTTGTATTCCCGGTCTGGCGAACTTCTCAAGTCCTGAGGATATATTTCAAGCGGCATACCATAGCGTTAGCACCGAGAATCCGGATGGGCTCAGACCACAAACAGAATTCACGATGCCAGAAGGCGAGATCACGATCCCCGAGTTCTACCCGGTGCTCAAGACGCTCGACCAGGTCGTGCCTGTTGACTACTACATGCCAGGCTGCCCGCCGGAATCTCACCAGATTGCTGCCGTCATCGATCTTGTTATTAAGGTCCTGCAGGGTGAAGCCACTTTACCTCCAGCTGGAGCGGTAATTGGAGCTGGGGAATCGACCGTATGTGATGATTGCCCACGCCAACGAAACGTCAAAACAATAAAGAAGTTTATCCGCATCCAGGAATTAGACCACTTGGATCCAGAACTCTGCCTGCTGGAGCAAGGCGTCCCGTGTAATGGACCGGCGACCCGCCAAGGATGTGGTGCGCTATGCCCAACGGCAGGCGCGCAATGCATCGGTTGTTATGGACCTGCGGAAGGCGTAGTCGATTACGGTTCTCGGTTGATCGCTGCATTCGCATCCGTCATCGATAGCAACGACCCGGAAGAGATCGATCGAATATTGGATGGCATACCGGATCCTGCAGGACAATTTTATCGATTTAATCTTGCTGGCTCGCTGCTGCGCGCTGGCAAAGCCGCCTGGAAAGGCAACGGCTCCGCTTAGGAGGATCACACCATGCAAAAAATATCCATTGATCCAATTACCCGGCTGGAAGGCCATGGCAAGATTGAAATCTTCCTGAACGAAGAGGGTGACGTCGCCAACACCTATTTTCAGATCCCTGAATTACGTGGCTTTGAGCGCTTCTGTGTCGGCCGGCCTGTTGAAGAAATGCCTTTACTCACAAACCGTATCTGTGGTGTTTGTCCTGAGGCCCATCACATGGCAGCTGCAAAAGCCGCCGATGCGGTTTACCATGTCGACCCGCCCCGAACCGGAAAGATGCTGCGAGAATTACTGTACAGCGCGTTCTATGTAACTGACCACACTACCCACTTCTATGCACTCGCTGGTCCAGATTTCGTCATGGGTCCGGATGCTCCGGTTGCCGAGCGCAACATTCTGGGAGTCATCCACAAAGTAGGCTTAGAGATTGGCGGAAAAGTCATTCAAGCTCGAAAGTACGGTCACACTGTGGTTGAGATGATTGGAGGGCGAAAAGTTCATCCATGCACATCAATCCCAGGCGGTCTTACCAAAGGCATCACCTCAGAACAAAGAGATGAGATTGAGAAAATGGGCCGGTGGGCAATTGAATTTGGGCAATTCAGCCTCAAGCTCTTCAATGATATTGTCTTGGGCAACCAGGCATACGTTGACTTAATCCTGGGTGATATCTATACGCATAAGACCTACTCAATGGGGATGGTGGATGACGATAACAAAATTAATTTCTATGATGGCAAAGTGAGTGTGGTTGCGCCGGATGGCGAGCGCATTGGAAAGTATGCTCCAAGTGAATATACGGATTGGATCGCTGAGCGGGTAGAACCATGGACGTACCTCAAATTCCCATATCTGAAGAAAGTGGGTTGGAAGGGCTTCGTCGATGGCAAGGATTTGGGGGTATATTTTGCCACCCCACTCTCGCGCTTGAATGCCTCAGATGGCATTGCTACCCCCCTGGCTCAAGAAGAATACGAGAAATTCTATTCAACCCTAGGTGGAAAGCCCGTTCACCAGCGTCTGGCAACACATTGGGCGCGCCTGATTGAGCTGCTTTACGCTGCTGAGCGCTGGGTAGAACTGGCGACCGATCCAGAGATCACCTCAGATGATTATCATCGAGCACCCACCGAAACCCCAACCGAAGGTGTTGGGATTGTCGAAGCGCCACGGGGGACGCTTACACATCACTATAAGACGGACAGTCGTGGGATTCTCACTGAGGTCAACCTCATCGTTGGGACAACCAACAACTATGCCCCGATCAGTATGTCAATCAAGAAAGCTGCCGAGAATCTGATTAAGAAAGGAACAGTTGTCACTGAACCCCTGCTGAACATGGTTGAAATGGCGTTCAGAGCATACGATCCTTGCTTTGGCTGCGCCACCCACTCTCTCCCAGGCAAAATGCCGCTAGAAGTAACTGTCCGGGATGCAAAGGGTGAACCGATCGAAGTGCTGAAACAGTTTTGTTAGAGGCTTCTCAATAAAGGTTGAAGATCGACCAATGATCTTCAACCTTTATCCTTATCGAGGAAAATATTGGTTCATACACTGATTGTTGGTCTGGGAAATCCGGTGCTAGGAGATGATGGCGTCGGATGGAAAATCGCTGACCTAGTAGAAGAGCTGATTCCTGGGCAGTATGGCGGGGAAACGCAAATTGAAGTTGAACGTCTTTCACTCGGCGGGTTAAGCTTGATGGAGCGTCTGGTGGGATATGACCGGGCAATCCTTATCGACGCCCTCGAAATCGGAAAGGGACCGCCTGGCAGCGTCTACAACTTTACACTGGATGAACTCCCCAATCCTAGCGCTGGTCACAGCGGCTCTGCGCACGATACGACCCTTCAATCTGCACTCGAGATCGGGCGAGCGCTCGGCGCTCATCTGCCCGATCAGGTCATCGTAATAGCGGTCGAAGCCAAAACTGTGTATGAATTTTCTGACAAATTGACACCGCAAATATCCAAAGCAGTCCCGATCGCTGCTCAAAAAGTGTGTGATATTATTCTGAATAGTGACTGATCCTTGCGAATAACCTAATCATCCGGAGGAATAATATGATATCCCCTGAACTACTCCGCCGTTATCCTTTCTTTGCTAATTTGAGCGATGCTCAATTGCGGGCACTGGCAATGATTGCAGATGAGATCACATATGAGTCTGGGACAGTTGTATTACAAGAGAGCCAGCCGGCTGATAAATTATATCTCCTGCTCGAGGGAAGCATAGATCTTTCCTTCAAATCTGAAGAGGAATATCACCCTAAAGCGAGTAAGGTGTTCCTAATCGGTGAGATCAATCCAGGCGAGGTATTCGGGATCAGCGCCCTGATCGAGCCATATCTTTACAATGCTACGGCAACCTCTGCTAGCTTGAGCCGTGCAGTGAAATTTGACGCCGAATCGCTCCGCGCCCTGCTAGATTTGGATCACAGTCTGGGTTGCCCGATCATGAAGCAAATAGCCAAAGCAGTCATGGAGAGACTGACCTCCACGCGTGTCCAGTTGGCGGCTGCTCGAGCATAATTCATTGATGAGGTCGTAAATGATTACAAAAGAGGATCTTATCTTCCGGCAAGTAGTGACCTTGCGTGACGGTGCCCGAGTCCTCCTGCGACCGCTTACCCCCGATGATCGTGAACCGCTATTAGGGCTTTTCCTCCCTGTAACAAAAGAAGAGCTGCGGTTCATGCGCCACGACGTCAGCGATCCAGTAATCGTGAATTCTTGGATCGATACTCTGGATTATGACACGATCTTCCCGTTAGCCGCTATGGTCGGCGATCGAATGGTCGGTATGGGCACCCTGCATTTTAAAATGGGTGCCTCTCGGCATCGTGGGGAGATCCGTTTGTTTTTATCGAAAGATTTTCGCCGCCGGGGTCTCGGAACAAAGATGTCGCAGGCGCTTATCGACATTGCCAAGCGGCGCAGCTTATATATGCTCGAAGTTCAAGCTGTTCGCGACCTATCCAACGATATTAAAGCCATGGAAAAAGTTGGTTTCAAGGTCCATTGCACGTTCGAAGATTACTATATGCTCCCCGATGGTGAATTACGAGACGTCGTTCACATGATCCTCAGATTGCGATCTCAAGAGGGAGAATTCTAGCCCATTAGCAAAGAATGCGAGCGTTAGAGCGCTCGCATTCTTGCATTAACTCAACTTTATCATCATGGGTAGGTATTATTATAGAACCAGTTGTACGCAAAATATCCAGAGCCGTTCTTATTTTCGATGCGGATTGCAATGCGCGAGAGACCTTTGAGTTCGGAAGGGATGCTGAAGGTGAAGGTTCTATTTCCACCACCTTCGGTATCGATGCTTATTACTTTGATCCCATTGACCCCACGGTTTCCATAGCGAGCCATCAAAACACGAAACTCGTCGTTATCGGGCAGGTTCCGGATACGCACGGTTACAGATTTATTCCTCACGACCGAGAGAATACTCATTGTCGGAAAGCCGCTATATCCATCCCCTGAGCCAGTGCCGCCTCCACCGGAGCTGGTATTGTTGTAGAACCAGTTATAAGCATAGTATCGTGAGCCAGTCTTGCTTTCGATGCGGATTGCAACTCGTCGATCACCGCGGAATTTGCTTGGGATGTCAAACGTGAACGACTTTGTCCCACCAGACCCGGTACCAATGCTACCAATAATTGTTCCCCCGATCGCACGAGTGCCCATCGCTCCCATGCGCACTCGAAATTCATCATCAGCGGGAAGATTGTATGCCTTGAACGTCACCGAGGTATCCCGAACTACCTTGGTGATGTAGATCGTTGGATACCCTGAATAAGAGTTCTCAGCAGCCAATGCCTCAGTGGGACTTAACAGGCCTCCAAATGTCGAGATTAATAGAGCCATCAACAGTACTACTGCGTTTAGGTGCTTCATGCTATCCTCCTGAATACGATGTGATCTACCGATTAAGAGAAGTTTAACTTCCTGTTATAGTTCCCGCTCCTTGGATTATAGTGTATTTTCCTGTCCATGTACATACTGCCTTACACTTCATTAAGAAATTTGTGGGGCTCTGGAATTCATTCTAACCCAGTGTACAATTGAACAATGACGAATAGTATTTCTCCTGGTGATACAGCGCAGTGTTCAGCCTTCTCTTTGGAATCGGGAGAGCAGCTATACGGAACTGCTTCGCGAACCGATCTCTGGATCTTGATCGAATATCATGAAGCAATTGGCGCCAAAGCCCTAGTGGACAGCTCACTTTCCGAAGAGCTCAAGTCCTACCTGAGCGGCTACCAAAAATCTCTCCCCAACACACGAATACTTCTGATAAAAAAGGCGAGACAATCTGAAGTCGACTCACGCAGGGTTTTTATCTGCAAATCATCGACGGTTTCACCGCGTGTATATTCTGCCCTTATCTCAGATTATGACGATTTGCTCGAAATTGATGTGAAGCGGTTTTTCTCAGGAGCTCCTGACCCGAATTTCGAGCTCTACGATAAGCCGGTTTTTCTTGTCTGCACAAACGGGAGAAGGGATCCCTGTTGCGCCCGATGGGGAGTGCCTGTTTTGAATGAAGCATCTATACATACCGGCGACAATTTATGGCAGACTTCCCACGTCGGCGGTCATCGATTTGCGGCTAATGTGATATGCCTCCCACACGGCATTTATTACGGTCGCGTAAGACCGGAAAATGTTGGTGAGCTCATTGATGATTACCAGCAAGGCATCATGAGTCTGAACCATTATCGAGGGCGCTCGTCTTACCCGCCTGAAGCCCAAGCGGGGGAATATTTTCTCCAGGTACAATCTTCCATCACCGATATTAATGCCTATCGATTGGATAGCATCCAGACCATTAATACTAAGGAATGGGAAGTCGAATTTCTCTCCAATATGGATGGCTCGCGCTTCTCAGTGCACCTAACCACGGAACCCAACCCGGTAACGATTTTCGAATCTTGCAGCAAGCCGGACCAGCAGACAATGCGCCTACAATTTCGACTGGAAGGATGGAGCAAGTTATGACGAATCTCACGGTTTTTCAGATTTACGACCTGCTTAATAGGCCTCGCCCCTTGTGGCTGGTGAAGATTAATCTAAGCGAAACCAGCCTATGGATGGCAGACTTGAGCGAATGTAATTTGAGTTGGGCAGATCTGTCTCGCGCTGACTTGAGTTGGGCGAATCTAATCAAAACAAATCTCTCCCGGTCCAATTTAAGCTTCGCCAATTTTTATGAAGCCCATCTCACTTTAGCCAATTTGATTGAAGCAAACTTAACTCACGCAAACTTCACACGAGCAAACTTGGACAAAGCCAATTTGTATCATGCTGTTATGGTAGAAGCAAATCTGAGTAGGGCGAATCTCAGTCGTGCAAATCTAGATCACGCCAACCTGACTGGGGCAATCCTTTCGCGTTCGGACTTGAGTAAAGCAGACCTGATAGGCAGCAACATGAACACCACAAATCTTAGCTTCGCTAACCTCTTTGAAGCTAATCTTGAAGGAGTAGATTTACGCAGCGCCAATCTAGAAAAAGCTGATTTCACCGGTGCTAACCTGGCGAATGCTAACCTTACTGGTGCAAACATCGCAGATGTAGATCTGACAGATGCCATACTCACTGGGGCGAAGCTTCCTGGTGAGAAGAAGCCAACTGGGAAGCTTCAAACTTAATTGATCTTATCAATTCGCATTAAAACTATAATAGATCCAGGAGTATTTAATTGCCAGACGAATCCGCTGAAAATAAGGTCAGCTTCATTCCATTTCATGCTATCAATGAATTTATGACGAGCGAATACCGCATTGAGATAATACGCGATGTCCTTTTTTCGATAAATGATCTTCCAGAAGATCAACGCAATCCAATTCATAAGTTGACCGTCAGATATGTCAAAATACCTGGTTTCAGAAATAGCTTGAAAGCACCTGCACAACTTCGCCTCAGGCCAACGGTCGATGCTTTTGAGAAAAAACCAGATCTAGTCGCAGCAATCCTGAGTGCTTGGGCAGGGTTAAATGCCGAATTAGGGAAATTGGTTTATGATTTGCTCCTTGAGCGAGGCTGGGAAATCCTCCCTCCTGATACAGATCGGAGAAAAATCCCTGGTTTTCTCATTGTTTGGCCGAAGTCTGAATCATTCGAAGAGATCAACCGCGCATTTAGAGAAAAATATCCAGAAGTTGAGGTTTCGGATAACGATGTTGCGTTAATGACAGTGTGGATGAGTGGACGTTTGCCATATCAAACCAGCGAGCGTACGCACCACGTTCATACTTAAGTGGAAAGCCTCCCATTTTTGGGGGTACAGGCAATCTTTCCTGATGTAGGCTTCTATAGGCTATGCGCATTTTATCTAAAGTTTCTCCTGTACTCACGAAATTAAATAGACAATGACGGCAAGAGTCCTTTGATAAGAAAAATTATCCACCTGGATCTTGACGCTTTCTTTTGCGCGGTTGAAGAGCTGCAAAATCCCGCCTTGATTGGGAGCCCATTTGCTGTTGGGGGTCGCCCGGAATCACGTGGGGTCATTTCCTCCTGTTCTTATGCTGCCAGAGCTTTTGGCGTCCGCTCTGCAATGCCTACGGCTCATGCTCTACGTCTTTGTCCTGACCTGCTCATCATTTCACCCCACCATAGAAATTATAGCCAAATCTCCGATAAAGTAATCGCGTGTATGCGCAGGTTGACCCCTCTCGTCGAGCAAATCTCGATTGACGAAGCTTTTATCGATGTAAGTGACCTGCCGGAGTCAGCTGAAAGCATCGCAAGGCAACTTCAAGCCACAGTCCATACGGAGCTGCGACTCCCCTGCTCACTGGGTGTAGCCACGAATAAATTGCTAGCCAAGACAGCTACCGACGTGGGGAAGATCGCTGCTAGAGGGAGCGGTCCACCGAATGCGATTACCATCGTTCCACCAGGCAGCGAGGCAGAGTTCCTCTCACCTCTACCAGCGCAAGCCTTGTGGGGTGTTGGACCCAGAACTGCAGAGCGTCTTAAACAGATTGGAGTCGAGACTGTGGGGGATATCGCCAATCTACCCGAGGCAGAGCTGGTTTCTACGTTTGGAAAGCACGGGCGTGACCTGGCTCTGCGTGCGCGTGGACTGGATGATCGCCCTGTGATAACCTTTCACGAGCCAAAATCTGTCAGCCAGGAAACCACATTCGCCAGAGACGTGAGCGATCCGAAAGTATTGATTACCACTTTGACAGGATTGTCTGAGAGTGTTGCTCGCAGGCTTCGATCGGCAACGCTGTCGGCAATAACAATCACTCTTAAAATTCGATGGCCAGACTTTACAACGCTTACGCGCCAGATGACACTTAGCCAGTCGACCGACCAGGATTCTGAGATCACTCTGGCAGCCGTGCAGCTTTTTAACAAGGTTTGGAAGTCCGGAAGAGCTGTACGTCTGCTAGGTGTAGGTGCTAGTGGCTTGCGCACGCCAGTGCGTCAACTCTCGCTCTGGGAAGAACAAAGCGAGAAAGAACACAAGCTGCTCGGAGCGATTGACGAAATACACTCACGTTATGGCAAAGATAAGTTATACAAAGGGAGTCGTGCGAAGAGATAAGCTATATTGAATATTCTTTGGGGATATCGGGCAGTGGTGAATACCACTCTCGCCTAGATTATGTTAAACTAGCCAGTGAGAGAGCAATCCCAAACGTGCAGCTCATCGAAATCAACCCAGACGACCGCCGAAGAATTAAACAGTTTCTAGATCTACCCTTTCAATTGTACGCGGGGATCCCGCAATGGGTTCCCCCCTTACAATCTGACGCACGTAGCATTTTCGATCGAAGACGGTATTCCTTCTACAGACACGGTGATGCAGCTTTTTTCCTCCTTCTGAACGATATCGGCAAGCCGGTAGGCAGGTTAGTCGTTCTGGAGAACAGCATGTATAACCATCACAACAATGAGAAAACCGCGTTCATCTATCTATTTGAATGCGAGAATAACCCACATTCGGCAAATCTTCTCCTAGAGTCCGCGGTAAAGTGGGCGCACGCTCATGGCCTCATCCGTTTGTACGGTCCCAAAGGCTTTACTGTAATGGATGGGCTAGGACTGCTTGTCAAAGGATTCGAACACCGTCCAGCATTTGGCCAGCCCTATAACCTGGATTATTACTCTAAGCTGATCGAAGACTTCGGGTTCAAACCGGAAGCAGATTTACTATCAGGATACCTCGACCGAGACATCCAATTTCCAGAGAAAATAGTTCAGTTAGCCAAGTTAGTACAAAATCGCCGTGGATTGCACGTTGCAAATTTCAAGACGCGTAACGACCTTCGGTCATTTATCCCCAGCCTGAAAGAGCTGTACAATGGCGCATTAATTGAAACCAGCGGGAATGCACCATTAACGAGTGAGGAGGTGAAAGCCCTGGCTGATCAAATGATCTGGTTTGCGGATCCCAGATTGATTAAGATCATATACAAAGGGGAGCAACCTGTTGGATTTCTGCTTGCATATCCCGATATCTCTGCAGCCCTACAACGCACGCGGGGGAGAATATTTCCAATCGGCTGGATCGATCTTCTCCAGGAGCTCAAGCGCACAAAATCGATCAACATCAATGGTGCAGGAATGATCGCAGGCTTTCGTGGCCTGGGCGGGACGGCGCTGCTGTTCAGTGAAATGTATAAAACTGTTCTGGACGGACGTTATCATTCCGCGGAAGTTGTACAGATAAGCACTCAAAATGATAAAATGTTACGCGAGCTGCGCAACATTGGCATAGATTTCTACAAAACCCATCGCCTATACAGTATGAATCTCTGAGCCCAATGATTCGACCGATCATCGATTGGGATCTCTGCCAGAGTTGTAATCCCTGCACAGCACGTCCAGTGTGCCGGACACGTGCCATTATTCAAATTGACTCCGACGAGCCTCCATATATTGAATATGGGCGCTGTAATAACTGCGCACTTTGTGTTGCAGCCTGCACCTATGCAGCCATCTCAATGCGGAATATCGCAGCAAATATCGATTCGGTTTTCGATTTCAGAGCCTGAGGGATGAATAACCAATTTAAGTGGTGGCAGGCTGCAGTTTTCTACCAGGTTTACCCTCGGAGCTTTGCAGATGGTAATGGGGATGGCATCGGAGATTTCCAAGGAATTACACAGAAGCTGGATTACCTACAGGATCTTGGAATAGATGCTATCTGGCTCTCTCCACATTTCCCGTCGCCACAGTTCGATTGTGGTTATGACATCACAAATTTCACCGGCATCGCTCCAGAATACGGCACGATGGAAGATTTTATTATCTTCTTGCATGAAGCGCATCGCCGAGGTCTGAGGGTAGTTCTAGATCTAGTCCTCAACCACACATCGCATGAGCATCCCTGGTTTCAAGAATCTCGTGCCAGCCAGATCAACCCGCGCCGCGATTGGTATATTTGGCATCCAGGCAAGCTGGATCATACAGGTTTGCGTGTTCCACCGAATAATTGGATTTCGACATTCGATGGCAGGGCCTGGGAATTCGATGAACAAACTCAAGAGTATTACTATCATTTCTTCTTGAAGCAACAACCCGATCTAAACTGGCGGAACCCTGCAGTTAAGCAAGCGATGTGGGAGGTTGTGCGCTATTGGCTCGATTTGGGAGTCGATGGCTACCGGTTGGATGCAATCGGCGCCATTTTCGAGCATCCTTCCCTACCGGACCATCCCCTTGATCTTACGCTTGCGGAGATGCGGCGATTGTTCCGCAATGCAAAGTCGCCAGAAGAAAGGGAACAGGCATTGGAATTAGAAGAACTCATCCACTCACACCAGCTGCAACAGAACGGCATGCATGAGCTCATGCAGGAGTTACGCTCGCTTGTCGACGAGTATGATGACTGTGTTCTCATAGCTGAGGATGAGGATATCAGCTATCACGGAAATGGCGACAATGAGCTTCACATGGTTTTCAATTTCCCACTCATGCGAACCAAGCGCCTTACCCCCGAATGGGTGCTCGCAAACCAGAATAGCCGGTTAAAGCAGCTTGCTGAGATCTCCCCATTTGTCTGGCCCTGTAATACCTTAGGTAATCACGACAGTTCTCGTGTTTTCTCGCATTTCAGCGACGGCATACACGGCGATAAGCTAGCCCGCCTATCTCTGGCGTTGATGCTAACACTGAGGGGCACCCCCTTTTTGTATTACGGTGAAGAAATTGGTATGACCGATTTAGCCTTGGATAAAATCACCCAATTCAAGGATTTCTATGGAATTTGGCAGTATCACGCAGAGATCCAGGAGTTCGGAACAACTCCTGAGGACGCATTAATAATCGCCACAGAGCTCACCCGTGATCGATGCCGTACCCCCATGCAATGGAAAGATGCTCCCAATGCAGGTTTCAGTCCAGATGGCGCAGAAACCTGGTTGCCTGTTAATAAGAATTATTCCACCGGTATAAACGTTGAATCCCAATCCCAAGAGCCTGGTTCAATGTTAAAATTCTATCAAGAGCTCCTTCGGGTGCGCGGCGAATCCAGCGCATTGATCAAGGGGACGTACGCTCCTTGGCATAAGGGAGATACCGATTATCTTGCCTTCGTTCGAGAAACGAGGGAACAAAGATGTCTTGTAATTCTTAATTTTTCGGATACCTCACATCGTATCCAATTGGATCCATCTGACCAGATTAAGCGTGTACTTTTCCGGAATGGATATCACAGCGAGTTTGATGCTTATGGTGAAACAATACTACTTCATGCACACGATATATTCATTGCCGAAATAGACAAGAAGGTGCAGACCAAAAACGAGAAATAACGTTTAAATCAAGTGCGTTTTATTCAGTTTGTATGTAAGTGATTTCTCCTGTTTCATTGACAGACACTCTGTTTGAAGGTATTCTTCAAAGGAGTCCCGATGCACCAAGAAACCATTCTGGTTATTGACGACAGCAGACAGATATCCAACGACCTGGCAAGGGATCTGTTGCCCTCACTTGGGTATAATGCTCTTCTCGCATACGACGGAAATTCAGCTTTAGAACATTTACGCAGTCTCCCAGTCTCTCTCATCATTATAGACTTGCAATCACCCGATGCGTCTGGTCTTGACTACCTCCGGCAGCTAGTAGGAGAGGGTTATACAATACCGACAATTCTGGTCACTGCGCACGGATCAGAACAAATCGCTGTTGATTCATTCCGGCTGGGTGTGCAGGATTACTTGAATAAACCAATCGACGCAGACCGGCTGGACGACGCACTCACTCGTGCCCTGACTGAATCGCGCTTAAAGCACGAGAAGACCACCTTAATGGCGCAACTGCGGGAGCAGCTCTCCCTTCAAGCAGTCCTCTCAAAGATCGGTCAGTCAATCACTTCATCCTTGGATATCGACGAAGTCCTTCGAAGGATTGTCGAGGCTGGGGTCAAATTGACGCAGGCTGAAGAAGGTTTCCTGGCCCTCATTGATGAACAAACGGAGCGCCTGTTTCTGAGGGCTGCAATGAATATCGACGGAGAAAAAAGTAAAACGATGAGACTTCCGCTGTCGGACACTCTCATCAGTCAGGTATTGGAGACGCTAAAGCCAGTACGCACAACCACACGATCCTCTCAAGATGCACTGATCAAAATTAGCACGGGGTTTTTGGTCCATAGTGTGATGCACGTTCCGATCATCTCTAGAGAAAATCCTCTGGGTGTGCTCACGATGGTGAATCATAGCAGCCATAAACCATTCAAGGAGAAAGACGAGGCGCTCATCCATGCATTAGCTGGATATGCAGCGATCGCCTTGGACAATGCCGGCCTTTACCAGCAATCACAGACAGAACTTGTGGTTCGCAAGCAAATAGAGGAAGCATTGCGGGAGAGTGAGGAACGCTACGCTCTAGCGATGGACGGCTCAAATGATGGGCTCTGGGATTGGGACCTTCGCACCAACCAGATATACTTCTCGCCCAGATGGAAATCGATGATTGGCTTCGGAGTGGAGGATTTCGACCAAAGCCCACAATCCTGGTTTACGAGAGTTCATCCTGATGATGTGGGGAAATTACGATCTGATCTTCAATCTCATCTTGATAGAAAAACCGAGCATTTCGAGAATGAACATCGATTGTTGCACAAGAACGGATCTTATCGCTGGATTTTAAGTCGTGGTCAGGCGGTTTGGGATCTAGATGACCGGGCTCATCGCATCGCTGGTTCAATCACTGATATCACCGACCGAAAATATGCAGAACAGAAACTCCTGCACTACGCCTTTTATGACAAGTTGACTGGCCTCCCAAATCGTGCCCTTTTCCTCGACCACCTCGGACTGACCATCGAGCGCGCCAAACGACGAAACAATTATGAGTTCGCAGTCCTTTTCATGGATCTAGATCAATTCAAGGACGTAAACGATAGTCTGGGTCACCTAATGGGGGATGAGCTGTTGATCGCGGTTGGACAACTCATTCAAAAACGAATGCGCTCTACAGACACCGTTGCTCGTTTTGGTGGGGATGAATTCGTGATCCTTCTAGACGACATCCGCCAACAAGAAAACGCGCTGCAGATCGCCGATTGGATCCACACCGCCCTTTCTATGCCATTTTATATTTACCAGCATGAGGTGTATATAACCGCCAGTATCGGTATCGTCTTGAACGATACACAATATGATCGTCCCGAGGATATTTTACGAGACGCGGATATTGCCATGTATAGCGCAAAAACTAGAGGAAAAGCACGCTACGAAGTATTCAATCCTAAAATGCGTACCCTGGTAATCGAAAGGCTGGAACTGGCAACTGATCTTCGCAGGGCAATCGAAAACCAAGAGCTGGAAGTGCACTATCAAGTTATGGTCTCACTTGAAACCGGCAAGCTCTTAGGTGTTGAAGCACTTGTCCGCTGGCAGCATCCACAGCGCGGGATGCTTGAACCAAATGACTTTATTCCACTTGCGGAGGAGACCGGCTTAATAATATCCATCGACCGGTGGGTAATGCGGGAAGCCTGCCGCCAGCTCCACGCTTGGCAAAAGGAGTTCCCAGTCTTCAAAGATATATTTATCAATGTAAATATCTCTGGCAAGCATCTAGGTCAATCGGACTTTATCAGTACAATCCAGGATACCCTTGCGGAAACTGGCGTATCCCCCGAAAACCTTACCTTAGACATCACGGAAAGCGTCATCGTTGAAAACAGGGATACAGCCATCGACTTATGCACACAATTGAAAGGCATGGGTGTTCACGTCCAAATTGATGATTTTGGAATTGGATATTCTTCCCTCAGCTACATCTCAGGATTTCCGATCAATGCACTCAAGATCGACCGTCGATTTATTAGCGCAATGAATGAGGATAACAGCGAGACGAGCATCGTCCAAGCAATTATCATGCTCGCTAAGCGATTGGGGGTAAGTGTAATCGCAGAAGGAATTGAAACACCTGGGCAATTCAACCAATTAAAGAATGTTGGGTGTGAATATGGCCAGGGATATTACATTTCCAAACCACTCAACAGTAGCGATGCAAAACAGTTTCTGCTCAAATCCATCCCAGACGGAAATTCAAAATAGTTAGCTGCATTGATCAAGCTAATATAAGAATCTGTTCCTCTCCCGGTGTATCTCATAGCTCATCGACAATTGGCTTGCTTGCCATATAGTATAATCATTAGTAGCAAGACTGAAACACCGTCTAAATATTGGTAGCTTATTGTTTATTCAACACAGGCTGTATGAATGAAACCAGCAAAATCACCCATTAAATTCCATCAGATTACACCCGGAAATCGTGCGAAAATCGACGCTGAGGTTATAGTTGAGACGCCAGTCTCGCTGACCGTGAATGGTGAGGATTGGCTCACGTTCATGTGCACCCCCGTTGATTTGGAAGCGATGGCTATCGGCTTTCTCTTCAACGAAGGATTGATTGCATCATTCGATGAAGTAGCGGATGTTCGTCTTTGCAGTGCTGGAGACACTGTCGATGTATGGCTTCACCATCCAGCCGATAAACCAGAGAAGTGGCGGCGTACATCGGGTTGCACTGGCGGGGTGACATCTGTTGAAGAGGATAAGCAGGTTCAGCCCGTAAAAAATGGTGCTCTGATAACCGCTGAAAGCGTCGGTGGGCTCATCAATCGATTATTCGAATCGCAAGAGTTATACCGGGTATCAGGCGGCGTACACACATCAGCGCTCACCGATGGGCAAGACACCTGGGTTGTCACGGAGGATATTGGGCGACATAATACCCTGGATAAAATTGCAGGACGCTGTTTGATAGAAGGCATTCACCTCCAAAAAAAGATAATCTTAACCACCGGACGCATTAGCTCGGAGATGCTCCAAAAATCCTCCCGGTTGAATGCGTCAATCCTGATATCGCGCACATCGCCAAGCTCTCTGTCAATTTCAATGGCTCAAAATCGGGGAATAACATTGATTGGTTATGCCAGGCGAAACCGGTTCAATATCTACACCCACCCTCATCGCATCATGCTCAAAGAAGCGCTCAATGAAGCCAAGAAAGAGCCCATTTTCGTATGAAAATGGGCTCTTTTATCAATATAAGCTAAAAGCACACCCAGAAGAGGTAGGCAAGATGATGGACACTGCATGTCTGGGTGACGTAGCATATCCCACCCGGCTTGGTAAATATTCTTATCCTTAGCACTTTTATTAGGGAATGCCGTGCTAAAATATACAAAGAATATGCTAAAATGCCTTGGGGCGGCTGAGGCGGAACAATATTTCGCCTCTTAGCGTCATAATGCCCAGACTGATCATCTATGAACACACTTCTCTCGATTATTTTGTGATGCTTTGAGGAGAATACTCCATGCGTAAATTGCAGAATCTCAGTGTACTACCAGCAGTCCTAATGATTATGCTGGCATGCAATTTCTTTACGCCATCTGCGCCGGAGACACCTGTTGACCAAGGACATCTATACACCGCTGCTGCTGGTACACTCAGCGTACAGCTCACCGAACGCGCATTAGGCGCAACCGCGACTGCTCTCTCCCTCCCATCGACCCCAACTGGAGTATTGCTAACCGATACACCAGAATTCACCAGTACCCCTACTTCAACCTCTACACTCTTCCCTACACCCACACCGTTCCCACCAACTCGAACTCCAGTACCTCCCACTCCTACGCCCTTGCCTTGCCTAGCAGTAAAGTTTGTTAAGGATGTCACCGTCCCGGATGGCACCAGTTACTTACCGGGAACATCTTTCACCAAGACCTGGGAGCTCCAAAACGCTGGTTCTTGTACGTGGAATGAGGATTTTCAGTTGATCTTCGTGAAGGGCGAACAGATGGGTGGAGATGACGAGATTCCTCTCAATAAAGATGTGAGACCCGGAGAAAACATACAAGTGTCCGTAGACCTGATTGCCCCGCTAACCGCCGGAACTTACCGTGGCGATTGGATGCTGGAAGACGACGATGGCGAGGATTTCGGTCTCGGTGCTGCAGCGAATAAAACTTTCTGGGTGAGCATCAAGATTGATAAATCTGCCGAGGGAATTGCATTCAGCTTTGTGGATGCGTATTGTTCAGCAGATTGGGAAAGCGAAGTTGGCGATCTGGATTGCCCGGGCAAATCTTCCGACACATCCGGATTTGTCATTCGATTAGCTCGACCTGAGCAAGAAAACCGCACCGAAGATCAGGCGGCTTTATGGACCAATCCAGAAAAAGTAGATGACGGTTGGATAACAGGCACATATCCCGCCATTGAGATCGAGGATGATGACCGCTTCATCGCTGATATTGGCTGCCTAAAAGACTATAATGATTGTGACGTCACTTTCCGCTTGAGTTACCGCATCGGCAACGGCCCTATCGTTGAATTAGGTGAATGGGATGAAGAATACGATGGAGACATCACACGCATCAATATCGATCTTAGCGATTTGGATGGCGAGGATGTAAAGTTCATCCTAGAAGTGGATGCCAATGGAGATTACGATGAGGATGCTGCCTTTTGGTTGAATGCGCACATCCGCAGAGACTGATAACACATCTTTTCGTGCAGCCTGAGGTCTTCTAAGGCTCGAATTTCCTCCCTATCGGGGTAGCTTATCGCAGTACACAGAGCGAGCAGCTACCCCGTCATTCAACCTTGTTTACGGTTTTTCCTTTGCGTGATAGCATCATAATGCATACTCGGATAGGATGGGAATCATGCCGAAATACGTTGCTGCCATCGACCAGGGAACTACAAGCACCCGATGCATGCTGTTCTCACATGCTGGTGCTGTTGCCAGCATAGCCCAAAAAGAACATAAACAACTTTATCCCCAGCCTGGTTGGGTAGAACACGATCCCGAAGAGATCTGGGAGCGAACTCAGGACGTCGTGCGCGCAGCTCTCGCCAATGCTAGAGTATCATCGACGGATATCGTTGCCGTTGGGGTCACCAACCAGCGTGAGACTACACTTGTATGGGATAGGCATACCGGAAAGCCTTACCACAATGCCATCGTCTGGCAAGATACCCGCACAAAAGAAATCTGCGATCAGCTTGGTACCGAAGGAGGACAGGATCGTTTTCGTCCAATTACAGGCTTACCTCTATCAACCTATTTTTCTGGACCAAAAATCAAGTGGGTCCTTCAGCACGTACCCGGTGTTCGTGCAGCTGCCGAGCAAGGCAACGCAATATTTGGCAACATCGACACGTGGATAATCTGGTGGCTAACCGGTGGACCTCTAGGCGGCGCCCATATCACTGATGTTACCAATGCCTCCCGTACGATGTTGATGAACCTACAAACGCTCGATTGGGAGCCGGAGATACTTAATTTTCTCGGCATTCCGCAAGCGATGCTTCCTCGTATTGTCCCATCCAGTGATCATCGCTCTTGGGGTACAACTTCTCAAAACGGTCCGTTTGGCGCCCGGATTCCCGTGTGTGGCGATCTGGGAGACCAGCAGGCTGCTCTCGTTGGTCAGGCTTGCTTTCGTGTGGGAGAGGCAAAAAATACCTACGGTACAGGATGTTTTATGCTGCTCAACACCGGCGAAGAGATCGTGCAATCGCATAGCGGATTACTCACCACACTTGCCTATAAATTCGGAGACCGGCGTGCAAACTATGCGCTTGAAGGCTCGATAGCAATTACCGGCGCTCTGGTGCAATGGCTGAGAGATAATCTTGGGTTGATTTCTGACTCCGCCGAGATCGAGAATCTGGCGCGAACGGTTGATGATAATGGCGGGATTTATTTTGTGCCTGCCTTCTCAGGCCTGTTCGCTCCGTACTGGAGATCAGATGCACGCGGAGTTATCGCCGGTATGACCCGCTTCATCACCAAAGGTCACCTTGCACGGGCTGCTTTAGAAGCAACTGCTTACCAGACTCGAGAAGTGCTGGATGCGATGGAGAAAGACTCGGGGTTGAAATTAGAGTCTTTAAAGGTTGATGGCGGGATGGTTTTCAACGACTTATTAATGCAGTTTCAGGCGGATATTCTGGGTGTCCCTGTTATACGCCCACGTGTCGCTGAGACCACAGCATTGGGTGCTGCTTACGCGGCAGGACTGGCAGTGGGTTTCTGGGAGAGCGAGGATGATCTGCGGGCGAATTGGCAGGCGGACCAGTCGTGGATGCCTGGAATGACCGACGAGGGTCGCCAGGAACTTTTCCGTGCTTGGTTGAAAGCTGTCGAGCGCACATTTGGCTGGGTAGAGTGATCCATGCAAAAACTGCAAACTGAGGTGCTGGTAATCGGAGGTGGGGCGACTGGAACCGGAGTTGCCCGAGATTTGGCAATGCGCGGATTTGACACCGTTCTGGTGGAAAAAGCAGATCTGACGCACGGCACTACTGGCCGGTATCACGGTTTGCTCCATAGCGGGGGACGATACGTCGTGAAGGATCCAACTGCTGCCAAAGAATGCATCGAAGAAAACCGTATCTTGCGAAAGATCATGCCGCAGTGCATCGAAGATACAGGCGGTTTTTTCGTGCTCACTCCCTGGGACGACCCTGACTATGCAGCCCAATTCATCGATGGTTGCCGTAAAGCTGGCATCCCTCTTGAAGAGCTTACAATCCCCCAGATGCTGAGAGAAGAAGCTAAACTCAATCCGGGCATTACCCGCTGCTTTCGTGTTCCAGATGCATCGGCCGATTCTTTCCATGCGACCGATCTGAATGCCAACTCCGCGCAGCTGTATGGTGCAAAGATCCTTAAATACCACGAAGTGAAATCGCTGATAGCGGATACTGACATCCATCAAAAAAACTCGCCTCGCCGGGTGATGGGTGCGATCTGCCTCGACCGGGTCCGGATGGAAGATGTCGCGATATATGCTGATATCATCGTAAATGCATCCGGCGCCTGGGCTGGGCAGATCGCACAGACTGCTGGGATCAACCTGACCATCATTGGCGGCAAGGGTGTCATGCTTGCCATGAATCACCGCATCGTAAATACTGTGATTAACCGCTGCAAAATGCCTGCCGACGGAGATATCTTGGTGCCTGCACACACAGTTTGTGTGATTGGCACAACCGACGTGAGAATTGATAATCCGGATCAGGTATCGATTGATCCGTGGGAGGTAAACCTGTGCCTGGAGGAGGGAGACAAGCTTGTACCTGGATTTAAGACCATGCGCATGCTGCGCGCCTGGGCTGGTGTGCGACCCCTTTATCAGGAGAGTGCAGTCAGCGATACACGCGAGATTACCCGCGCCTTCGTGTTACTCGATCATGAAATGCGAGATGGAGTCCAAGGGCTGGTAACGATTACCTCGGGAAAATGGACCACCTATCGCAAGATGGCTGAGGTAACCGTAGACCTGGTTTGCCAGAAGCTGGGAGTCGTACGTCCATGCAAGACGCATCTGGAAGCGCTTCCTGGTAGCGATCGAGGAAATCCGGTCTTGGGTGGGCGATTGGCGACGATTGAGGCGCAAAAAACCTACGGGCGCTTGATTTGCGAATGCGAGCTCGCAACGGAAGAAGATGTAACCAAAGCAATACTCGAACAGGGAGCACACACCATCGACGATATTCGTCGGGATGTACGTTTGGGGATGGGCCCCTGTCAGGGTGGTTTTTGTACTTATCGAGTTGCTGGTTTGCTCCACCAAAAAAGTAACAACGGGCAAGCCCAAACCAAACCACGCGTGCAGGGAACTAACGTTGCCTTGCGCGATTTTCTCCAGGAGAGGTGGAAGGGGTTGCTTCCCATTCTTTGGGGGCAGCAGCTGAGACAGGAACGCCTGGATGAAATGATTTACCTCAATGTTCTTAATGCTGACCACCTGCCCGGACCTGAGGCATCTCAATTGGCGGCTGAAATGTACTCACCTCCACAGGAATTTGAGCCAGAAGTACAAGCTGAATTGGATCAGAAGGAGCAGATAGCCAAGCCTGAAATACCCGCTGTGGTCGTTGGAGGCAGCGCTGCAGATGTGCTAATCATCGGGGGTGGTTTAGCAGGGTTAGTCGCTGCCTGGCGATCAGCGCTCTCGAATAAACACGTGCGCCTGGTAACGGCAGGATGGGGTGCGCTGCATTGGGGTACAGGCTGTATTGATGTGCTCGGTTATTACCCTGTAGACCACCAGGATTTTCTCGATTCGCCATTAAAGGGGATCCAACAACTGCAGAGAGAGCATCCTGAGCACCCCTATAGCACCCTGTCGATCGATCAAATCCAGGATGCCTTGGAGGCTTTCAAATACCTGTGTGCAGAGGCGGGCTACCCACTGCATGGAGATTTGAATGCAAATTGGCTTTTGCCCTCAGCAACCGGAACGGTGCGGCCTACCTGTCTCGCCCCAGAGACGATGATCGCTGGAGATCTATCCAAACATGATCCCATGTTGATCGTTGGGTTTCGCCAGTTTCCAGATTTTTATGCTGAGCTGATTGCAGATAATCTGGCTATACAAGGCATCCCCGCCCGCGGGGTGACGATTGATGTCCCTGCTCTGCGCACGCAACGGTTTGTTACACCCCGAGTACTGGCGTCATTGTTTGAGAATCCAGCCTTTTCAAGTGAAATGGCTAAGTTGATTAAGCCAGAGCTTATAGGCTCCTCACGCGTCGGATTACCAGCTGTGCTCGGCATGAGAGGAGTTCTAAAGATTAAGGAAGATCTGGAAAGCGAGCTAGGTTTACCCATATTTGAAATACCCACATTGCCGCCTTCAATTCCCGGCATCCGGTTGCACAATCTCCTACTGGCGCATCTGCAGATGTCTGGCGTACGGATTAATAACGGTATGAATGCAGTAAACGCAATCGTGCAAGGTAAGCGGGTCTTGCAGGTCTATACTGAGGCAGCAGCGCGCATGAAAGCCCACCCTGCGCGGGCATTTGTCCTTGCAACTGGTGGCTTCCTGGGTGGAGGTTTCGTTGCTGAATACTCAGGTGCCGTGCGTGAAGTTGTCTTCAACCAGCCCTTGAATATACCGGTGGGAAAACACAACTGGTTTAACACCCAATTTCTCGCCCCAGACGGACACCCTATCTACCGGGCTGGTTTGCAAATCAGCAGCGATCTTCGCATTGTGCTACCCGACGGAAATAGCGTGTTTGATAATTTATTCGTTGCTGGGGGAGCCATAGGCAATTGCGATTCAATTCGAGAGCGCTCGCTGGAGGGGATCGCCCTGGCAACCGGGTTCGTAGCCGGCAATATGATTTCTCAATGAACCTTATGCCTCAATCACACCTGTCTGTTGAATTGTCCCTCGACCAGTGCATTAAATGTAATATCTGCACAACCGTCTGCCCTGTTTCGGCGGTTACGGACTTATTTCCAGGTCCCAAGTATGAAGGCCCACAAGCAGGTCGGTTTCGCGCCCAAGGCGAAGCCACACCAGATCAATCTGTAGATTACTGCAGTGGCTGCCGGATGTGCAATATGGCGTGCCCAACCGGTGTAAAAATTCTCGAGATAAATGCACGCGCACGTGCAGAAATGGTAAGCCAGGGCACGGTACCCCCCCTCATTCGTTTGCGCAATAATCTGATTGCTCGCGCTGAGCTGCTCGGCAAAATCGCCACACCCATCGCGCCATTGGCAAACGCACTTCTTGCCAACAAACCAGTCCGTTGGGCAGTAGAGAAAGCACTCAAAATCCATCAAGATGCCCCCCTACCTACCTTCGCCGGCGATCGCTTTACCGACTGGTTCAAACAGCACGAACGACCAAAGGATTCTTGGCGTCAGGTTGTTTACTTTCACGGCTGCTCGACCCAATATTACGAGCCACGTATTGGCAGGGCAGCCATCCGTGTACTCGAAGCCAACGGATTCGAGGTGATCGTCCCAACACAGAACTGTTGCGGTCTTCCGTTATTATCTAATGGGGAATTTGGGGCAGCGCACCGTTATCATACGAGCAATGTCACTCATCTAGTTGGCTATGCGAAATTAGGAATCCCAATCGTTGGTACTTCGACAAGCTGTACACTAACACTCAAAGAAGAGGCACCCGAATTACTGGATCTGTACGACGAGGATACTCAGCTCGTTGCAAACGGCACATACGATATCAACGAATTCCTGCTCACCTTATATGCTCAGGGCAGCCTAAAAACCGATCTAAGACCTATCAATCTCGATCTGGGATACCATGCGCCTTGCCAGTACAGGGCGCATCGCCTGGGTAACCTGGCGATGGAAATCATGGACTTGATCCCTGAACTACGCGTCACGGACAGCCATGCTGATTGTTGTGGGATTGCGGGTACGTATGGCTATAAGAAAGAGAAGTATGCCATCGCTATGCAGGTAGGCGAACCTCTCTTCGAGTTCACCCGCCATATTGGCAGCCCGCTAATCGTTTGCGACAGCGAAACATGCCGCTGGCAGATCACCCACGCAACCGGGGTGCCTGCGGTTCATCCAATCGAGCTCCTTGCGGCTGCTTATGGATACCTTCCTGAAGGTCCTTTAGCCCAAGCTCTAGAAGGTTGAATCGGATGGAAGAGTATAATCTTCGCGTGCCTAGACCTTCGCGTTATCGCTGGTTTGTCGTAGCGATCTTTTTTTTCTTTATGCTGCTGCATCAGGCGGATAAGCTATTAATTGGACCTTTGACGACCCCCATCATGGAGGAGTTTGGCATCGATGAGGTTCAAATGGGAGCGGTATTCACAGGGGCTTTACTCGTCGGCGCCCTCCTTTACCCGATCTGGGGCTATCTATACGACCGTTTTGCCCGCGCCCGCTTGCTCGCACTAGCCTCATTTATCTGGGGAGCGACAACATGGATCAGCGCCATTGCCCCAACATTCCCTCTGTTCCTCGCCAGCCGCGCTACAACCGGAATTGATGATTCGAGCTATCCCGGAATGTACAGCCTGATTTCCGACTACTTCGGCCCGCAGGTTCGGGGCAAGGTCTACGGCTTGATCCAGATTGCTGGGCCTTTGGGTTACATGCTTGGCTTGCTGGCAGCCACATTCCTTGGCTCCACTATGGGGTGGCGAGGGGTATATTACCTAACCGGTTCGCTGGGAGTATTCCTTGCTCTCGTCATCTTAATCGGCGTCAAAGACATGCCGCGCGGCAAGAGCGAGCCGGAACTGGTTGAATTCGAGCAAATCACCACATACAAGTTTGATATAGGCATTGCAAAAAACCTTTTCCGCAAGCGAAGCCTTTTGCTCTTGTTCGCCCAAGGCTTCGTCGGCGTATTTCCCTGGAATATAATCGTCTATTGGTTCTTCCGATATCTAGAGAAGGAAAGAAATTATTCGCCAGAGGCTGTATTCATCACCATGGCACCCGCAATCCTCGTCCTGGCGTCGGGATATTTTATCGGAGGCTTGATCGGTGACATGTTCTTCAAGAGAAATCCAAGTGGGAGGATGTATGTCGCACTTTTTGGCGTTCTGAGCGGAGCGATACTGTTGAGTATTACTCTAAGCATCCCAATCGAGAATCAAAACCTCTTCCTCGCCATGTTGATGGTAACAGCCCTCTTCATCCCCTTTTCGTCCCCGAATGTGATCTCAACAGTATATGATGTGACTCTACCCGAGGTCCGCAGCTCAGCCTTAGCAATTCAATACTTCATCGAGAACGGTGGTGCTGCTGTCGCCCCGTTGTTAGGGGGGATCATAGCCAAAAACGCATCCCTTCATCTGGCGATCCTGGTAATCTGTGTCAGCGCCTGGGTGCTCAGCGCAGTACTCTTAGCCTTTACTGCATATCTGGTCCCCCGCGATATCCAGACCTTGCGCGACCAAATGCGAGAACGCGCCGATATTGAAAGACGATCGTCGATAGCCTGAAGAATTTTGTTCTATGGCTACACCGAAAGAAAAGTACCAAAGACCCGCAACACGCTTGACCACTGACCCAAAATGGGGTGTTCTCGTCGCCATAGGGACGGGCACATTTATGTCTGCCCTAGATATCAGTGTAGTCAACACCGTGCTGCCGGTGGTAAACAAAACGTTTCAAAGCCACATTGCAACCGTTGAGTGGGTGGTTATAATCTACCTGCTTCTTGTTAGCGGCATGCTCCCTGGTTTTGGGCGGTTGGGCGATATCCGCGGTCATAAAACCATATACATTATCGGCTACACCTTGTTTATTGTTAGCTCGTTGTTGTGTGCATTATCACCATCAATATCAGCATTGATTGCAGCTCGTGCGTTCCAATCCCTGGGCGCCGCCATGCTCTCCGCCAATTCGCCGGCAATTTTAACCAAGACGTTTCCATCCAGCGAGCGTGGCAAAGCGCTCGGTTTACAAGCCACGATGACATATTTAGGCTTGATTGCTGGACCCTCGGTAGGTGGCTGGCTAACCGATCTCTATGGCTGGCGCTCAGTGTTCTTCATTAATTTACCTGTCGGACTGGCAGCTCTGCTCCTCAGCCTTCGCTTTATTCCCAAAGATGATGCAAAAGGCAGCCAGGAGCAATTTGACTGGTCTGGCGCCCTCATTTTTATGAGCGGATTGGTCGCACTTTTACTTGGACTAAATCGCGGCTATAAATGGGGCTGGACCTCGCCTGCAATCATTGGTCTTATCGGCTTTGCATTCCTTTTATTGTTTATTTTTATTCGAATTGAGAGAAACAAGCGAGCTCCCATGCTTGACTTAAGCCTTTTTCAAAATCGCTCATTTTCAGCCACCATAAGCAGTGCGATCCTGAATTATATTTGTGTCTATAGCATCATATTCCTGTTACCTTTCTACTTGATCGATGCTCGCGGCCTGACACCAGCACAGGCTGGGTTGATCCTCATAGCTCAACCCATCGTAATGGCAGTCGTCGCGCCGATCAGCGGAATATTATCCGACTCGATCGGATCGCGCATACCAGGTGTTGTTGGGATGGGATTGCTGGCTTGTGGTTTGTATCTTCTATCCAGGCTCAACCTAGATACCCCCATAATTATTATCACCCTATCGCTTGCAGTTGTTGGTTTGGGTGTTGGAATCTTCATCTCGCCAAACAGCAGCGCATTGATGGGCTCAGCACCATCCAATAGACAAGGGATCGCCTCAGGCGTGCTCGCAACCGCCCGGAACGTCGGCATGGTTTTAGGTGTGGGATTGGCAGGTGCAATATTTACAACAATTACATCCATCTCAGCCCAGGGTAGCCATGAATCCATTGTTCGGGCTATTCAAACGAGTTTTCAATTTATCATATTGGTAGCATTAGGAGGCATGCTCACCGCATCAATTCGTGCCAGGCAAAATTCTGTTAGTGGAGGATAAATCCATGTCAACACTTCCGAACTCATACCGACGCTTCCAAAGCGAGTACCCATCGGTGCATCAAGCGTTTGAAAACCTGGGCGATGCCATTGCCCAAACAGGTCCCCTTGAGCATCAGACGCGTGAATTGATCAAGCTAGGCATGTCCACTGCCGCTGGACTGGAAAGCGCAGTGCACTCGCACACGCACCGATTGCTTGAATTAGGAGCCACACGCGCAGAAATCGAACATGCAATCCTAATCGGGATAACGACAATTGGCTTCCCACGCACGATGGCTGCATTGACCTGGGCAAAAAAAGCAATGCTTGATCACACAGACGCGTAATGGACAATACATGATGGTAAAAATAGTCGCTGATACAACCTCGTGTTTGGATGACGAGTATTCCCGCAAGCATGCTATACCAATCGTCCCACAGGTTATCAATTTCGGAGAGCAGAGCTATTTTGAAGGCTCTGAAATGGATATCGATACTTTTATGCAGCGTCTGCAACAATCACCGCAGTTGCCAAAGACATCCGCACCACCTCCCGAGTTATTCGTCGAACTCTTCGAAAAGCTGGTTCCTCTGGGGGAGCCAATCTTATGCATTCATCCTTCAGCTGAGGTGAGTGGAACTGTGCGTGCGGCGGTTGTTGCCGCGCGAGATTTCCCCGAAGCGGATATCCGGGTCATCGATACACGTTCGGTCGCTAGCCCGCTAGCCACAATGGTAAAGCATGCGAGCAATTGGGCGCAGGCTGGTCTGGATGCGGATACAATCGAATCGAGAATTATGGAAATGATCCCACGCAGCCGTATTTATTTCCTGGTCGCGACGTTGGAGTATCTAGCAAAAGGTGGGCGGATTGGTGGCGCATCCGCCTTACTTGGGAGTGTGCTCCAAATAAAGCCAATACTCTCATTCCGAGAGGGAAAAGTTGACCAATACGAGCGTGAACGTACAACCAAGCGAGCTCAGAAGCGATTGGTGGAAATCGTTCTTGAGCAATACCCTCGTGATAAGCCTGGCTACCTGAGCGTGATGCACGCTGGAGCACTGACAGATGGTCTGGCACTTGCCCAAGAATTCGCTGAGAAGTTAGGATTAGATGATGTACCCATCTATTCCGTACCCCCAGCTATCGTCACGCATGGAGGCCCAGGAATTCTTGGTGTCGGGTTCTTCGTGTAGAATATTTCACGATCTTGATGCCAATTTTTTAATGGTGATAGAATTTAGCAATGTCACGTGGTGACCAAGAGGTCTGACCGACCGTACAACCGGATATTCCCATGGTGGTCAAGAGAATTTGTATGAGTTTGCCAATACGACTTGAAGAAATCGTGGAAGACTTTAGATATTCAGAAGGGCGAGAAAAGGTAGAGCTGCTGATTGACTTCGCCGAGCGCATGCCCACGCTGCCAGAGCTTGTGGATACTCCTCGCGAGCAGATGGAGCAGGTTCACGAATGTATGACACCGGTATTCGTTCATTCCGAATTTACAGACGGGGGCATGTATTTTTATTTCTTAGTCCCGCCTGAATCCCCAACAGTCCGTGGATTCGCTGCAATCCTTGCGCATGGATTGAATGGCAGTGCACCAGAACAAATCCTCACAATCCCCAACGATTTTTACGCTGCAATGGGTCTCGATAAGGTGTTAACCATGCAACGCATGCGCGGTTTTGAGGGAATTCTCGCACACATAAAGAGATTAGCTGCAAAGGTCCTGAATAATTCAGGTTAAACTTTCGCATTATCACCGAACTTGATCAAGTCTTGAAATGAATATCAAAACATTGTTGAAAGCCTGGAGGGCGGAACCCTCCATCGCTGCTTGCATTGAGGTATGGCGGACTTTTCCACCTCGCCCTGCCCGGTTTGAGGAATTTCCAGCAGAGATACCCGTGGAAATAACCATGGCGATGCGGGAAAATGGGATTTCAGCGCTGTACTCGCACCAAGTCGAGGCCTGGAAACGAGCCTCCTCCGAACAGAATATCGTAGTAGTAACAGGAACTGCCAGCGGAAAGACACTCTGTTACAACCTGCCGGTAATCGATTTGCTGCTGCGAGAGCCCAACGCCAGAGCATTATATCTGTTTCCTACACGTGCTCTTGCCCAGGACCAGCACGCAGGATTAGCAAGCTTACTCGGCGCGCTACCATCGAATTCTTCACCGGAAATATCGCCTGCCGTCTATGATGGGGATACACCTAATGCCGCTCGGCGTCAGATCAGGATAAACTCACGAATTGTTTTAAGCAACCCGGATATGCTCCATACAGGAATTTTGCCGCACCATACCGCCTGGTCGGAATTCTTTCAACATCTGCGTTTTGTTGTTATCGACGAAATGCATGCCTACCGTGGTGTTTTCGGCTCACACGTTGCTAATGTTATACGCAGGTTGAAACGCATTAGCGCGCACTACGGCGCCTTCCCAACTTTTATCCTAACGTCTGCAACCATAGCTAATCCATCAGAATTAGCCGGTAAATTGGTTGAGGAGCCAGTAGCTCTTCTCCGTGATGACGCGTCTGCTCATGGAGAGCGCCATTTCCTGATTTATAACCCCCCTGTGGTGAATAAAGAATTGGGCATCCGGCGCAGCGCCTTACAAGAATGTGTCAGATTGGCGCAGGATCTGCTGGCATATGATATCCAGACGATCATCTTCGGACGCTCGCGCCGTTCGGTTGAATTGATTCTGACCTATCTCCGGCAGCGGTTAATGAACGGTCCAGATAATCTGGCGGATGAGCTGATCTCTGGCAGTGACGATAGTGACAAAATCCGTGGATACCGATCAGGCTACCTCCCCAACCAGCGCCGATTAATCGAACATGACCTCCGTCGAGGCGAGACGCGCATTGTGGTTGCTACAAATGCATTGGAACTAGGTATCGACATTGGAAGGATGGATGCATCAATCCTGGTTGGTTTTCCCGGCACAATAGCATCTACCTGGCAGCAAGCTGGCCGCGCGGGAAGAGGCGAAGAAACAGCGATATCCATCTTTATTGCCACCGCAGATCCACTTGATCAATTCCTGGCCCACCATCCCGAGTTCCTGTTCGAACGTCCTGCGGAGAGTGGGTTGATCAATCCGAATAACCTGCTAATCCTCCTGGACCATTTACGCTGTGCGGCTTTCGAGCTGCCTTTTCGTGAAGAGGAACGATTTGGAAACGTGGATCCAGCCCTCGTCCTCGAGTACCTCGAATATCTGCGTGATTCTGGGGTGTTGCACCAATCTGAGAACCATTACTTCTGGATGTCAGATCAATATCCGGCGCAGGCAATCTCTCTTCGGAGCGCCTCTGCTGAAAGTATTGTTTTACAAACTTCTAGTGAGGGTGAACCTATCACTGTCGGGCAGGTCGATCGTGCTAGTGCGAATTGGATGGTACACCCAGGTGCGGTTTACCTGCACGAGGCTGAATCATATCTGGTGGAAGAATTAGATCTTGACCGCAGCCTGGCGATACTCTCGCGGCAGGAATTGGACTATTATACGGTCCCACGGCAAGAAACATCGGTTGCACTCATAGAAATATACGCAGAGCTCCCAGTGAAGGGTTCAACGAAAGCCTTCGGGGATATTCGCTTGACAACCCAGCTCACCGGATTTAAGAAATTGCGCTGGTATACCCATGAGCTCCTTGGATATGGCGAGGTTAGCTTACCTCCTACCGAATTATTGACAACCGGATACTGGTTTTCCTTAGATCAATCACTGGTAGAGAGCATCCGGCAGCAAGGTTTATGGCGCGGAGATCCCAATGTTTATGGAGCTTTGTGGAAGAAACAGCGCGATCTAGCCCGTACTCGGGATGGCTATCTCTGCCAGGTATGCGGTACGCCTGAGAGCGATCGTACCCATGATGTCCATCACAAAATCCCTTTCCGAGCCTTCAAAGACGAGCGTGGAAATATTGATATTGAAATGGCCAACAGGCTAGAAAATTTGACTACTTTATGTCCTGCATGCCACCAACAGGCCGAGATTGCTGTGCGGATGCGGAGCGGACTGGCTGGTTTAGCGTTCGCCTTGAGCCACATTGCGCCTTTGTATCTTATGTGCGATTCGCGCGATCTTGGTGTGAACGCTGATCCATTGTCGCCATTATCTGAAGGACAACCGGCGATCGTACTTTATGATCGTATACCAGCTGGGATTGGATTTAGCCAAAGGCTCTTTGAGCTTCATGATGAGATTCTGGAGAGAGCCTTCGAGCTGGTAGCTACGTGTGTGTGTGATGATGGATGCCCTTCTTGTGTGGGTCCTGGGGGCGAACAGGGTACCGGAGGAAAGCAAGAAACGGTAGCCATCCTCAAGCAGTTGGTTGGCGTATAATAGCTATCTTATGCCCTCTATCTCAGATCGATTAAAGGCACTTGGAGTCCAGGTCGGAAGTGAGAACTTGCCTGTGTCCCCCGTATTGCGCTCATATACAGTAGAGCGGGTATTTGATGGACGCCTATTCCCAACCTCGGTCGGCGATGCATACGCAATTGAAGAGTACTTCTCAAATGACTATGCGCAAGGCATCATTCCGATCCAGATTCAACATCCTTTTGATGGGATAGCTGCCTGGCTTCAGGATGATCGCATGCGCGGTATAGATCAAGATCAGATCGCTTTTCTGGACACAGAGACAACTGGACTCATGGGTGGGACGGGAACCTATGCCTTTTTGATCGGGGTAGGTCGTTTTGTTGGAGACCAGTTCTATTTGGCGCAATTCTTCATGCGCGATCCAATCGAGGAGCCCAGGCAGCTTGCAGCATTGGAGGAATTCCTCGCCCCCTGTTCCGCACTGGTAACATTTAATGGAAAATCATTTGATGTCCCACTGCTCGTTACTCGATATTTACTTCATGATTGGCAGCCACCCTTCAAACAACAGATACAAATTGATCTTCTGCATCTCGCCCGATGCCTTTGGCGGCTACGCCTCCCCAGCCGGACCCTGACATCACTTGAATTCAATATTCTCAAGGCTACACGCACCGAAGATGATATACCGGGGTGGATGATTCCGCAGTTGTACTTTGATTATTTACGCAGCGGTGACGCAAGACCACTCAAACGTGTGTTTTATCATAATGCCATGGACGTTCTCTCCATGGCAGCCTTGCTCAATGTGAGCGCCGGTTTGCTCGGAAAACCTCTCGAGGCTCAACTTGAACATGGAGAAGATTGGATTTCCCTTGCGTGGCTATACGAAAAGCAGGGAAATGTTGATCTCGCAGAACAGCTTTATTTGCACGGCCTTGATGCCGAGATTCCCGAAGAAATCCGGCTAGATGCCATCGTTCGCCTGGGATTCCTTTATAAACGGCAGGGAAAGTTGCAATCAGCAGTGCGTTTATGGGAAATGGCCACACAAGCAAGCCATCTACTCTCGCATATCGAACTGGCAAAATATTTCGAGCACGGGCAGCGAGACTATGACCTAGCACTCATATGGACCCAAAAAGCGCTGTCTCTGCTCAACAACTTAACGCTATCACAATATGAAAAACGAGCTTTGCACGATGAGCTCGAGCACAGACTAAAGCGCCTTCAGCGAAAAAGCAATGCTTAAATATTCTCAGGATACCACTCTACGGCACAACATCATTGTAAATGTCCTGGATGGGGCATTTTTTGGTTTGGCGATAGGATTTGCTTCGTTTATCACAATCATCCCCTTATTTGTCAGCGCGATCACCCCGTCAGCGCTCCTTGTCGGCTTGATCCCTGCAATCCATAATGTTGGCTGGCAGTTGCCGCAGCTGCTCACAGCAAATAAAGTCGCCCATCTGCAAAAACTTAAACCCATGGTCCTATGGCTTACATCCTTGGAGCGGCTTCCCTTTCTTGGTCTGGCAGCCGTCGCCTGGTTTGTCCCATCATTAGAGAATGGGTCCGTGCTGAACATTACGTTTTTCTTGTTGATTTGGCAAGGTCTGGGGGCTGGTTTAACTGCCAATGCTTGGCTGAGCATGATTGCAAAACTCATCCCATCCGATATCCGCGGGACATTTCTCGGAGCCCAGGCTGCCGCCGCCAATCTCCTAGCGAGCCTGGGGGCAATATTTGCAGGGTGGATATTGGAGAGATGGCAATATCCGGGGAGTTTTGCTTACTGCTTCCTTCTAGCCAGCCTCGCCTTGGGTGTATCCTGGATCTTTTTAGCATTGACCAAAGAAAAGGAAAGTATTGTAACCGTACCTATCGAGGCGAATAAAACATTTTGGAAGGATATTTGGGAGATCTTACGCAGCCGATCCGATTTTCGTGGCTTCTTACTCATTCGCATCATGCTCGCCTTCGCTACGCTCGCCTTTGCATTTTACACCGTGTACGCTGTTCGAATACATGGGGTGAGTACCGGACAGGTTGGACTGATGACTGGGGTCTATATGGGCACCCAAATTGCAGCCAATCCAATACTGGGTTGGCTTGGGGATCGATGGGGACATCGGGCTGTGATGGAAGCAGGAATGATTGCTTGTATTGCTAGTGCGCTCATTGCCTGGTTGGCACCCACACCGACCTGGTTCTTCCTGGTTTTTATCCTGGCGGGTATCAGTAACGTAACTGTATGGACAACTGGGCTCGCGATGACCCTCGAATTTGGGAGCGAAGCTCAGAGACCAGCTTACATTGGTCTAGCAAGCACATTGGTAGCACCAGCGACCATCCTAGCTCCATTCATTGGAGGCTGGTTGGCTGACGCGGCAGGTTATTCTGCAACTTTTCTCCTATCGATTATTTGCAGCGTGTTGACTTTAGGCGTGCTGATTTCGTTGAGACACAATACTTCCCGAGGTGACAAACTCGAAAAGCTTTCAGACTTATAATATTACAACCTTGTTAGGGATTTGAATAACGCTCTATGTTACACTGACTACAGCCACTCAATCCAACCTTCATTGATCATCCGACTAATTACTCGCAGTGATTGGGTGGTTCGCATAATCGGATAAGTTTTTCCGCAGAGGAGGTGCTTATTGCCGAGTAGTCAAATCTCATCGCAGACCGCGACAACCAGGCGCCCGGCATAAGCCGGGCGCTCTTCATTCGTTTTCTTGACACCCATTCCTAACTTTGATATAGTGACAAAATGAAACTACCACCCAAGTAAAGGGATGGATAGTGCATAACTTCTGCCCGTTATGAGAATCCTCTCGAAAGATATATTGGACACGCGATCTAAGATAAACCTGCTTACCAATTATCTGGGCAGGGGTATTTTGTTTTAATACCAACCATTCGATCCACATATTTTCCAAGGAGATCACATCCATGGCAAAAACTTATCTACAAAGCCTGCTCGGGGACCGCGAATCGATTGTGCTGGTAACGCACCAGCATTGGTTCACCCTTGCCAGGGCAATTGTTATAGAAATTGTCCTGATCCTGATCATTTTTACAGGGACGATTGTCGCTGCCCTATCCGCCCCACCACTCGCTCCCCTGGTTTCTGCGATCGGATTCGTCATTTTGCTCATCCCCATTGCAACAATGACGATAGATATTCTCAACTGGTCGAATCGCCAGTTCATTATTACAAACAGGCGTGTAATCCAGATCTCCGGTCTGTTCAACAAGAATGTGATTGATTCAAATTTAGAAAAAGTGAACGATGTCAAGATGGTCCAATCCGCCGTTGGGCGTCTTTTTGGCTATGGGGATATTGAGATAATGACCGCTAGTGAACTAGGAGTTAACTTGTTCAAGCGAATTGACGAGCCTATCCGCTTTAAAACCGCAATGTTGAATGCAAAAGAAAAAATCGATCATGTTGACATGGGAGATCCTCGCGGTCCAGCCATGGATGTCCCAGAACTGATTTCGAGATTAGATGAGCTCCGTGGGAAAGGTGCTCTTACGGAGGAAGAATTTCAGCAGAAGAAATCAGAGCTTCTTGATAAGATCCGATGATGAGTGGGATTGCGCATGAATATGACACAATTTTTTCATTATGCTGATCTAACCTGGCCTGAGATAGCAGATCTTCCACGCAATACCCCCCTCGTTATCCCATTGGGGGTAGGATACTCGGATCATCTTCTCTTCAGTGCTTTGGGTGAGCCGCCACGAATTGGCATTCTTCCATCGATCCCTTTCGGTTGGGCGGGAAGCGGTTTACGCATACCGGAAAACGTATTTGACATCTATTTATCGAACCTGCTAGAGAGTTTGCGCGACGATGGTTTCACGCGAGTGTATGCTCTGACCCCACCTGGGATAGGAATGGGTCTCGGGTCAAGCAGAATCGCCCTGAAATCGGAAAGTCATACAAGCGAGCATCCACACCATCTTCCTCAAGATACCGATAAAAGTAAAGTGATCGTTATTCCGATTGGACACACAGAGCAGCACGGTTACCATCTCCCCATGTCAACCGACTCTATTATCATAGAATTGGTGGCAAATGGCGTTGCGTCAGCTTCTCCAGAACGAGCCTATACGCTCCCGGTAATGCCCTATGGGGTCAGCACACACCGTTCAGCTTTCGCAGGCACGTTGAATGCCGGAGGAAGAGCTTTTGAAGATTTCTGGATTGCCGTGATTGATGGTCTTGTTGAGCGTGGGTTTCAGCGTTTTTATTTTCTTAGCGGGCATGGTGGTAATTGTTCGTTTTTGGTGAATGTGGTCAAATGCGCAGGCGAGAGGCACCCTCGCATCTTTTGCGCCACGACCTGGCTGTATCTTTCTGGTCCATCAGGCGTTGCCGCGATCGAAAAATATCGTAGGTCAAAGGTCGGCGGCATGGGGCATGCTGGCGAGCTTGAAACCTCACTCATGCTCCACCTACAACCCGAGCTGGTTCACATGGATCGCGTTATTGACGAGACTGACTTTATTACAACACCGTCCTATTACATGGATTGGGTTGAAGGTGGCTCGCTGACAGCTAATCCCCCCTGGTATGATGATACGTCTACAGGAGCTTATGGCGCAGGCAGCCTCGCGACTGCCGAGAATGGGAATTTATGGCTTGAAGCCGCCATTATCGAGAAATTATCCCATATCGATGAGATTCATGAGCAGCAAGAGAGGCGTGAAACTCGTAGAAGCAGTGGGTTTGGACAGTACAACCCTCAAGCATCCAAGTAGTATGTGTGATAGGAATTTACGCAGGGAGTCCCCCAGGCGATATGGAAGGCTCGGGCGTTCAGGTCCATGACAATTGAGTTGACCGTCTTTTCACGGTCAAGGGGGTCAAGATCATGTTCTGCGTGGTTGCAAATCGAATTTGGAAAATTAACATGATCACGGAGGATCGCCTTCAAGCTCTTAAGAGTGTGCTGTGGTGTATTTAACAACAAGCGCAACGCTCTGAAATATCGAACCCGAGTATTTACGAGCTCATCTGGTTCATATTCGATTGCCTGCATTTGGGGGTCCTGGTAAAAATTTGTATGCACCACGTAACCATCAATTCCGTAAAGGATGGCGAAGCGGCGCGCAGACACTTCTACGTTATAAAATTCACCGCTCTCATGAGCAATCAGATGATTGTAACCAGCAGCCCGGTGGGGTGATAAAACGCACCTGATCGCATCGCTTGGGGTAGGAGCGGCTAGGACTGCTCGAGACACTACAACGCGAGGTACTCCAATTCGACTATCGGTTGGATACACAGAATCGCAACACTGGGCGATTCCAGCTGCATTAAATCCTACATTTGGCAATAACCCCCCGTATGTCATGGCGATGAACGGTAGTTCATCATTTGGAGTAACATGGACGATGTAAACATCCGCTTCGTCTTCGGGTAGCCAATCTTCATTGTGGGCAACGAGCACATGTCCATCAGCTGTTCGCTGTTCGTTTACAGCCATGCTTGTACACTTTGTCAAATGCAAGGCATCGCCGGTAAGAGCCTCCAATGCATTCAGAACCATAACGTCGTCGAAAGCCACATTAGCGCCGTCGGAAACCCCCTGCATCTCATCAACGTATTGGGGAAATCGTTCTTGAGCAAAAGGCAAATATTTACGAGCCTGTGTCCTGGCACCCTCCCAGGTAAGGTGAAGTTCTTCATGAGCATCAGAAATCAATTTGTGGGCATTTTCAATGCCCCGATTTACTTGAGCGGAACAAGCCTCGCCAATTTGACGACCAATCTCGCGATGTGAACCCCCAACCTTGATGAAAGGAGGTGGAGATCCGTGCAAAGAGGAATCACTAGTCATGAATACTCCCTTTATTCCATGAGCTCAAACTCTAATTTAAGAGTGCGCACCCATAGTCCACGCGCACGACATATAGAAATTACATTCTCGATAAGATCCGCTGATAATTGCTCATCTGTTGTCAATATCACACCATCTACGTGTCTTTGATCAAGGACCGGCTCCAATTGATCAAATCCCCCAAGAATGCTAATGCCGTGGATCTCCCTGCCAACAACGAAAGGATCTTCATCTAAAAATCCAACGGGCGTATATCCAAAATGTGGATTTCTGAGAATCCATCGAACTGCCATCTCTCCCGCATCCCGCGCACCAATGATGAGCACTCGCTCCTCATGGGGTTTTGGCTGGTGCCCATAGACCTGGTCAAGCACTTTAAAAGATACGCGGCTAGCTGCCAGCCCTAGGAACAGAAATATTCCAAAAAGTAGCCAGATTACTGGAATTAACATTCCATTCATATTAAATATCATCACGCCTGCAGCTGTTAACGCCACCCCTCCAAGCGTTGCTTTTCCAAAACGTATGAGCTCGTCTACACCTACATATCGCCAGACACCCCGGTAAACACCGAACAGGAATATTGATGAATACACCCCAAAGTAAGATATGGGCAAACTGCGTAAATATATCTGCAAACTTGATTCGGTTAGTGAAAATCCAAATCCAGTCCAGAATGCCAGGTAATAAGCAAACCCAACGATAAAAAAATCCAACCCTATTTCAAGTGTTCGCCTGCGGAAGGTAAGCTCAGCAACAATCCATGGAAACGAACCAGCTTTGGGAGGAGTTGATGCAACAACTACTTTTAGACGTCCAAAATATGCAGCAAGCAGCGCCAGGGATAATACCAGGAAAGGAACTAATGCCAGGCTTAGCCAGTAATCTAGTGTTTCAATCCCAACCGCCAAACCCCCTGAAATCAGCGCAATCCCATATAAAATGAATAATGTCTGCCGTTCTGAAAGACCGAATGCTACGAGGCGATGGGAGGTGTGATCGCGACCTCCTTGCACGGGAGATTGCCCCCTCAGAAGGCGGGTTACTGTAACTAACGTTGTATCCAAGATGGGTAACATGAATAATAGCGTAGGTACTCCCATCACAGCGAACACATTTGAAGCCTGGGGTTGGCGTGCGATAGCTAAGATTGCCAGCATAAAACCCAAAAAGAGGCTGCCACTATCCCCCATAAATATTTTTGCGGGTGGCACATTATAGATCAAAAACCCAAGAGTACTCCCTACCAAAATTGAAGCGAGTAAAAACAAGCTCGCATCACTGCCGGTCCAAAAAAAGTAGCCTAAAAAGCTCGCCGTTATTATTGAAATCCCCCCGGCTAAACCATCCATATTATCAATCAAATTTATGGCGTTGGTGATACCAACTAGCCAAATGAAAGTGAGGATTATGTTTGGAATTTGGGCGATGAACTCGTTCGGGATTTTCGGTGTGAAGAAATTCGTTGAATATCCCATGAAGACGGCAGAAGCAGTAGCCAGTATTTGCCCGATAAGTTTGGCAGGTGGCGATATTTGCTTGAAATCATCCAACAATCCTAGAGCAAAAACGAGGCTTGAGGCCGCCAGCATCCCCCACTGAACCTGGTCCCAGCTGCCATTGATCCAGGTAGTAACAAATAAGCTCACCAGGAAGGCGCTGTAAATCGCCAACCCCCCGAGAGTAGGGGTTGGCCTACTATGCCAGCGATCTCCCCTAGGGATTGAAAACTTTCCTAAGCGGATACTTAGTCTGCGTATGCCAGGGACAAGCAAGGCACTAACAACAAAAGATAATCCGAATCCAACCAGGCTCATAGTTAGGGTTGTTCACTCTGCTGAAGCTGTGCGAGTAGAGCAATCAATCGTTCTCTTTGATCATTTGGAGCGCCATTAATCGCATCCTGAATGTAGAGCGAGGCGCTTGATAAGTCCCCTTGACGGACATACAAGCCAGCAATTGCCTCCTGAACCCTCCAGACTTCTCCGCCTGCGGGTAAATTTTCAAGTGCGATTTGGTATGCCTCGAGTGCTTCCGGGTACCTGCCTAATTCTGCCTCGATGTTCCCTAGCATTTGTGCGTAATTGAATTTTGCCATTGGCTCGCCGGGTGCAGGCAACTCAAGTGCTTTCTCAAAGCCAGCAGCCGCCAATTCGTAGGCTGCCTCCCTCGAACTCTCATCACTGGCATTGCTGGATTGGCGTAAATAATATTCCCCTAACAAAGCATAAGACCTGTGAAATTGCGGATCGATTTCAATCGCCCGCGAGATATTCTGGTAGGCTTGGTCAGGCTGCTGCAAAACTGTGAGCAATAAATAAGCCCATTCACCCCATAACAAAGCGCTGTTCCGGCTTAGATTGACTGCCTTAGAAAAGTATTCAGATGAAGTCTGCGCACGTTCCAGCTTCAGTGTTGGATCTTCCGCAAATGATGCCCATAAGCTGTACAAACGAGCAATGTTCGCGGTATGATCCGTGTTTAATGGATTTAACCTTTGCGCTTTGACGAGTTCGTCACGTGCTTCCTCGATGAAACGATCTCGCTGTGCGCTATCCTGCAAAGTCTTGGCGTGTTCTAAAAAAGCTCGGCCCAAGAAGAGATAATAATAATCCTCATTTGGCGCCAGCAGATTGGCTCGATTATAAACCGTGATTGCTACCGGCCATTGCCTGCTCTGGCTGAATGGCTCTGCAATCTTGTACACGATGTCCGCTTGGATAATGCGTAGGTTGGTGAACGCCGCAAGAGCGATGACCAGAATTAAAATGATTGGGGAGGCGATCAGGCCCGCGAGTTTAGATTCTCCCATCCGTTGAGACTCGCGTTCGGACAACACTCTAGCAAAAATTATGAGCACAATCGCTACCGTTAGATAAAATTTCGCTAGCAATCCCTCAAATCTGCCCACCTGTGTTAACACTCCTTCAATTGTGGTCGCCGTATTTCTAGCCATAGCGGCCAGGGTACCTGCGTGCCAAAAAGCGTATAACACAGCCAAAAGCATCGACCCGCCCAATGTAATCGCGAGTCCTCGCCACCAAGACTTGACGTCTGGGGCACCCTGTTCAGCACACAAAACCATCCCCATAAACAGCCACGTTGTCAAATACATCAACAGAACCCCGTACGATCGTTCACCCTGAAGCCTTGCGAGTTGTGTTAATGCCGACCATATAATCTCGGTAGTGGAGGTTAACCCACGGGAATTGGAGATGAAATTGTAGTTCAGAGTGATCAGTAATAAAGCAATACCACAAGCAGAGATCAAAGCGCCTCGATTCTCCAACACCCAGGATGAATCGCCTGCCGAAGCTGACCCGCGACCACGACGTTTTTTCTTGGTTGAAGCTCCAGTCGCTGCATGCTTGATCGCGTCTACGGAGATATTATCCAGGTTAAGCATCGGGTCGAGGATCTCAGATCCTTTAACCTGAGGCAAGACATACCCCACCACAACAATTAACGCTGCGTATACCCAGAAATATAGTCTAGTGGAGACGATGGCGATCCCGAAGTTGATTTCAACAAAGTGCGCGACGATAGCCGCGATCAGCAATATCAAGATGAGGTGCCTAGAAGCGTCCGCTGGTGTCTCCGGGGAGCGATAAGATCCCGTGATAGCAACCAATGTCAGGTATATGAGCAGCCCAATTAGCATTCCAAAGGGCAAACCTACCCCAAAGTATTCAATCCCGCGCCAGAAGCTCATTCCAAATGCTCCTGCGGTTCCACTTCCCATCCATAATAGCAAGAAATATTTGATTTGCCGTTTACCAGTAATTAAACCGATCCACCTAAGCCCATAGTAAAAAATAAGCGTGAAAATAAGCAGGTAAACAATGATACCCATAACGCCAGTTATCACAAGAGAATCCCATGTTTCATTGTGAGAACGATCAGGAGAGGCGTTGCGCCTTTCGACGATTGCCAGCTCGGGTACGTAAAACGGGTTATATGCAACATACATCGACTCTGGACCATAACCGATAATTGGTCGCAAAAAATTGTAGGCGTCTTTGCTTCCGTCAGGGTACTCCAAGGGCGCATGCAATCCCACCAGATCGGCTGCCCCCTGCCAGATATACTTACGGACCAGGGCGGTGTTGCTCCCCGGATCCAGGAGCATACCAAACCGCCCAATTGCGGGCAGTTTGCGCAGGGATTCAAGCGGTCCACCCTGGATATTGAATACTATAAGAAATATTCCCAGTGCAATTGAAGCACTGACAGTGCTGACTGTAAGCCAGCGTTTTCGCCAATAAAGGGACAACAGCAGGAATAGGAAGAACGATCCAGCCAGCAGACCCAGCATTGGACCACGACTCTGGCTCATATACAGAGCGATTAATTGCGACGCGGCAATAAAGACATAGACGGTAGCTGCAGCTACCCGAGACCACAAGTGCGTCTCATCTTTGAGTATTGCTGTAAAGGATTGAACGATTCGCCCAATGGTCAAGGGGAAAACCATTATTAAATAAGCCGCAACGAAGATTGAGTTACCCATATTGGCTGCGATCCGGATCGAAGTGTCCCCCGCCCAGGGCACTGGATCGCGTTGGTAGTGCTGTAAGAAACCATAAAGGACGATCGGAAGACTGGCTAGAACAGCGGTAGTAATCAGTCGATCGACCTGAGCGCGACGGCGCAGGTTTCCTAGAATGGCCGCGAATACAACCAGGTAAGATAATGTGGTGTATGTTCCTTGCAAACGCTGGTAAGAACCCCAGAAACTCGCTCGTGGAGCGACAGAAAAGAGTGTAGAAATTAGGTAAAGCAGGGCGAATCCAGTTACGGCTCCTAGCAGTGGAAATTTGATGATAAACTTAACAACTGAACTGTCTTGCTTAAGGTATTCCCAGCGTGGACCACCCTCATTGATGCTTTTCACGATCCAAGCTCCGAGAATCAATAATGCCAGTGAGCGTAAGACTGCGACCTTGTCTGGCTCGAATATTCTGCTTGAATAAATGTTGAAGAATACCGGGATAAGCACCAAAGCCGCTATCCACGCGGCTTCCATCAGACTTTCGCAATAACGACTTAGTTTAGTGGACATTGTAGATAGCCATGTCGTGTCAAATTCCCACACAAAACCACATTACGATAACACGATATCATAAAGTGAGCAAGATTCTTTACCTCACCAGCATTTGCGTTAAATCCCTGAGCCCATGAATGGTTCCGGTAGCAATGATATGTGGGTCAAAATTAATAGAATTATTCTAATCGAAAATGTCAATACAGCCTCTCTGATCGATTAATGACTGGGGGAATGTCTGATCAGGGCGTAAATTTCGAAACAAAGGAGCCTGGTCTCCTTGAAGGTAGTATTACATTTTTCCTGAGCTATGTCGTAAGTTATTTGGCACGATTTCTCACCAGTATTGTCGTAGCGAGGACATTGGGAGTCGAGGGCAAGGGGATATATTCCCTGGTATTAATATCGGGCTCTTTTATAGTTCTGGTCTTTTCGATTGGCTTGGGTAATTCAATAACTTACTTTACTGCTAATAAAAAATTTTCTCCAGCCAATCTCTTCACATTCTCCGTCGTCTCAACCGGATTCCTCAGCATCATTGGAGGACTTGGACTCTACTTGGCTTATCGATGGTATCTATCAGACCGAATTCTCGCAGGTGTCACTCAGTATCACATCCAGCTCATTATTATCAGCCTCCCGATCAGTCTGCTTGCGATTTTTCTCTCCAGTATTGTTCGTGGGAGGCAAGAGTTTATTGCATTTAATGCCATCGCTTTATCAGGAGTTGTTTCAAATCTAGTACTGCAAGGTATCTCTTCCATCCTCAGGGGAGGCATTTCAGGAGCAATCCTTGCCTGGTTGATCTCAAATATTATTGTTCTTGGTGTGTCATTTTGGTATGTAAGGGAGCACATTCAATTTATCATCTCTTTCCCGCGCGCAATCCTCGGGCAGCTTACCTCATATGGGCTAAAAAGTCATATTACGAATATCTTTACTTTTTTCAACCTTCGTTTAGATACATTTTTCATTAACTACTTCACCGGGTCTTACATGGTTGGGCTCTACACGACGGGCGCCAGCTCTGCTGAGCTAGTCTGGAATGTCCCGAATGCGATCGGAAGTGCATTATTCCCAAAATCCTCGGCAATGAATCGAGACATAGCTGCACGTTTAACTTCCCAGGTGTGCCGCCAGGTAATCGTCGTGTCCACGTTCCTCACTGGTCTATCAGCAATACTTGGTCCATTCTTCATTCCACTTTTGTTTGGATCAGATTTCGAGGCATCAGTAGCACCCTTTTTATGGCTTTTACCCGGAATCCTTGGGTTATCCGTTAGTAAAATCATCGCAGCAAACTTGGGAGGCATAGGGAAACCGCTGTATGCTACGTACACGTCTATCATTACTTTGGCCATTACGATTGTTCTGGATATTCTCATGATTCCCGTTTTCTCCATCGTTGGAGCTGCCATAGCGTCCTCGATTGCGTATTTATTCTCCACTGGTTTATTAATTTATTGGTTCAGCAAAGAAACATCGATAAAGATATCCGATGTGATAATGCCCAAAACGAGCGACATAAAGATGCTAGCGAAACTATTTATTCAGCTATGGAACCGTGCAAAAGTTACTCTACTTTAAATATTATTTGCTCCCCGTCTTTGATTGATTGTCTCAAACAGGTCTGAAGAGTTGCCTCGGATACTCTCCAAAACATATGAAACTCTGCATTATCGGGAACCCGAATAGCATCCATACTCGTCGCTGGGTCGATTGGTTTAAAGAGCGCGGTCATACGGTTTGGTTGATAGCGGATGTTAAGCCGGTGAAGCGCTGGAATCCTATTGCTGATTTCGTATTACCTGGCCGATTTTCACTGCCTGTTCTGAAATTCCTTCTCTGGGGAATAAAATGTCAGAGCGTTATAAGAAAACTTCAACCAGATATTGTACACGCCCACCGCGTCTCGAGTGCAGGTTGGATAGGCGCATTTTCAGGATTTCATCCCTTTGTCGTAACACCCTGGGGAAGCGACCTGTATCAGCACCCTTCTCGTTCCCGCATAGCTGCCTGGCTTGCAGGCTATGTTCTCAGCCGAGCAGATATGGTCACTGCCAGCTCGCATGATCTGTGCGAACGAGCGCGCGCGTTTGGTGCCAATCTGGAAAAAACGCATCTAGTTGGGTGGGGGGTAGATCTGAGCCTTTTCAATCCCGACCATTTATCCAATCAGGAGGCGAGGACAAGTAACGCCCCAGCTATCCTCAATTTGAGAGCGGTCAAGCCGATCTATAACCTGGATGTCATTTTAAAGGCAATCCCAATCGTACGAAACATATACCCTGATGCTGTCTTCATTTTCCAGCAATATAATATCGATTTGAGATATAAACAGCATCTGGTAGAGATGGTTAACAAGCTGGATATTCGCGGAAATGTCCAATGGCTCGACGAAATCGATGAATGGGAACAAGTCCTTAATGCCTACCGCAAGGCAACTATTGCAATTTCCATCGCTTCTACTGATTCAATGCCAATCTCCATACAAGAAGCTATGGCTTGTGGCATACCAGTGATAGCGAGCGATTTAGCTTCGATCAGAGAATGGATAACCCCAAGCCTGAATGGCCTTCTGGTACCTCCCAGGGATGAGCGCGCCCTGGCGTCTGCCATCATCCAACTATCAAGTGACCCCGCATTAGTGAATTCCTTCCGTCAACACAATTTCCAATTGGTTGGCGAACGCGGTAACCATCACAATGAAATGAAAAAAATGGAATCTCTATACCAAAATATTCTTGAAAAATCTACGAAATAATCATGCCGATTGTTTGCCACTTTTCCAGCGTACATAACGCACTAGATAATCGGATTTTTTACAAGGAAGCCCAGAGTCTGCACCGAGCGGGTTACCAGGTCATACTTATTGCAGTTCACCCCTGTGACGAGGCCATAGACGGGATCAAGATCATCGGTATGCCAAATCTTGCTCGCTGGAAACGCCCTTTATTATGGTGGAAGCTGTACAGAAAGATTCTAGTTACACCGGCAGATCTATATCATTTTCACGATACGGAACTATTGCTGATCGCGCCGCTCATAAGACTTTGGACCAGGAAACCGGTGATCTATGATGTTCACGAAATAATCAGCGACTTCATTGAAATCAAAGATGATATCCCTGCTTGGCTTCGCTATATACTTTCGAGGCTGCTACATTGGCTCGAGCCATTTTTGGCTCATCTCGTATCTGGTCTTGTTTTCGCTGATGAGAAAATCGCAGAAAATTTCAGGGGTATTCAAAAGCCGAATGTCATTTTGTATAATTACCCTTCCAGGGAATTTCTCGCAAAAGCAGAAGCAACCACATATGAAAAGGACTTTAGTAATCCTGTCATCTTGTATCTTGGTGGACTCAAAGAGAATTGAGGCTCCAGGCTTATGTTACGAGCATTCTCAATGGTACACGCGTCTGTCCCAAAGGCTCGCTTACTCCTAGTGGGTCCCTTCGCCCCCGCTTCTCATCGAGCTGAGGTAAGCGAGATCGTCGCTTCCTATCGGCTCGAACAAGATGTGCTAATAACTGGCGCTGTTCCATTCGATGATGTGCACGAGTATCTCAATCAAGCGACAGTGGGTTGGGTCCCGTTTTCACCCGTCAAAAAATATCAAAAGAATATTCCAACGAAACTCTTTGAATACATGGCATATGGTTTACCCATTGTTAGCAGTGACCTCGCGTCGATTAGGCCATATATTAATAATGGAACTAATGGCTACCTCGTGAATCCAAGTAATCCCGAGGCGCACGCGCAAGCAATCATTGAGCTTCTGCAAAATCCCCTGACAGCCAAAGCTATGGGAGAACAAGGTCGAAACTTAGTGGCCAAAAAATTCCGGTGGGAGGACATGGAATTTAGGCTGCTTGATTTTTACGCACAAATACTAAAAATCTGACTGGGGTTATGAGAATCCTATACCTATCCCAATACTTTATACCCGAAGTTGGAGCAACACAAATACGCGCCTATGAGATGGCGTCCAACTGGGTGCGTCTTGGTCACGAAGTCACAATGATTTGCGAGGTGCCAAACCATCCCTCTGGGATTATCCCACCCCAATACCGCCGTATATTCTTCCAGAGAGATCAACTTGATGGAATCAAACTTATCCGAGTGTGGGTCAAAGCATCGCCAACTAAGAATTTCGCATCCCGAATGCTTTTCTACCTCACTTATATGGTGAATGCAACCATTGCTGGCGTACTTCTGGCACGCGAAAAGTATGATTTGATATATGCAAGCTCGCCACCACTATTCGTGGGCGGCGCAGCATTGGCACTGAAATTCATAAAGCGAATTCCAATGGTTTTCGAAGTTCGCGATCTTTGGCCTGAGTCAGCTATTGCCTTAGGTGAGCTATCGGGATCGCTCGCCATACGTGGGGCAACTTTTCTCGAAGAAGCCTGTTACAAAAAAGCCGAGAAGATAATCGTAGTCACGCAGGGTTCGCGCCGACGTCTGATCGAGCGTGGCTTTCCGGAGAACAAAATTGAAGTCGTACCGAATGGGGCCAATGTTGACGTTTTTAAGTATAAACCTGCAGATCGCCAAACCTTGCGCAAAGAATATGGGCTGGAAGGTAAGTTTGTCGCACTTTATGCGGGGATTCATGGAATCGCACAGGGACTAGAAACAATCGTCCAGGCAGCCGAAATACTCCGCGAGGACACCGATATCCAGTTCTTGTTCATCGGGGAGGGACCTGTTAAGGCTGAGCTGACATCCATGGCAGCCAGAATGAATATATCGAATATTACCCTGCTTTCAGAAAAACCCACGAATGTCATCCCTTCATTCATTTCTGCTGCTGATGTCGCCCTCATCCCCCTTCGAAAAATTGACCTATTCAAAGACACCTTGCCGTCCAAGCTATTTGATTCGTGGGCTTGCCAACGACCTGTTTTGCTTTGCGTAGACGGAGAGGCCAGGCAAATTATAGATCAGGCGCAGGCGGGTGTATATGTGCCACCTGAAGACCCCCATGCTTTAGCTCAGGCTTTGATTGATCTAAAGAATAATCCCAAGGCTGTTGAACGAATGGGCCGGAATGGGCGTGATTTCACCGAGAGATATTATTCGCGCCGGAAACAAGCAATCCAGTTGGCCGAGTTGCTTGAAACTATGATTTCTTAATCTCCTCGATAAATGATTCCCAGGCGCCAACATCACGACCGTGGCGCTTGCGGTCGTAATAGCTCTGGGCGATATTACCCTGTTGCTCGGGATTAAACTGTTTGAAGATCTTCCCCTTCTGGCGGCTCTTTAATAGTCCCTGCTCTCCTTCAAAATCATAGGCTTTTTCCTTTTCGCGAAATTGCGCTCTTAAGGCTTCGAAAAGGTAAGTCCAACCGTTCTTCTGGAACTGCCATGCATGCGTTATCTCATGAACCAGCCAATCGTGTTTGTAACCTTCGGGATGGCCAATGGGAAGCAATACTGTAGGCATCTCTACTGGGAAGAAACAGTGATTGCCTAATGTAACAGCATTGTGCGAGCTCTTGCCAGCTGGTGGCAATCCTTTTAGCCGCCGTCCCAGGCGGTCAAGCAGGTCGGTCCACCCCGTACATTCATGAATGCGTACACGCGCGTAATCTAACGAATCTCCAAATACGGATGAGAATTCAGTAATTTCCCATTCGTAAAGTCCACGAACCTTCTTGTCACAATTCTCCTCCACCATTGCTCACCTCCATCTACTGACCGCATACCATCTGTAATTATGATTAATCTAGCGATAAGTGCTCGTTATTATACCTGCCAACACCAACTCCCATTAAATAGCTTCATCTCTAACCAGGCATAACGACGATGTGAATTGTGATCTTTGTCCATTGACCTCAGTACTCGCTGAGATTAGAATATTCGGATAAATATAATCTAAGGTGTATTATGGCTCTCTATGAATATGTGTGTTTAGATTGCGGCAGTCGTTTTGATGCGTTGCGCTCGATGAAGGACGCGGATGCACTGATTGAATGCGTTAAATGCAATAGCGATCATACGTCTCGTACGATATCGGTCTTTAATGCTCAGAGTGGTGGGCGGGTACTTGCTGGGGGTAACAATGCATCATGCGCCAGCTGCAGCAGCGGTAGTTGTGCATCATGCGGGCACTAAAGTAATGAAATAAGTAGATCGGTTTGAATTCTCGTTGAATGGGGGTCTCTCTAGTAATTTCCAGAAACTAAGGCCTGAATACGACTGGCTTGAATAAGCTCGGGTTGAATTCTCCGATGCGTTCCTCCCCTAGAGCGATGAGCTCCTTCTGGACATGCTGGGCATCGGAGCGTAATTGAGCGACATCGACGCCGCGGCAGGTATCTGGCAACGGGTCAATCCATTGCCGCAGACGTAGGAACATCTTCACCGCGCCTCTATAATTGTGACGCTGGATCTGGTAGTAAGCAACTGCTACCTGTAAAATGGCACGGTATAGCTCTCGTCCAGGGGAAGAATCTTCGTTCCAGGCCTCTTCCAGGAACTCATGCGCCTCGAAGTACTCACCTCGACTAAATTCATCCAAGCCGCGCACAGCAAGCAACGATAACTTCTGCTGGCAGGCGTCATTGATCGCATTGTAATTAGTCCGCTTCGCGTATGAATGAATGATTGAATCCAGGGTTTGCACAAACCGGGAGCGAGCCAGCACTGCATCTGCTCCCGATGCCTTCGCAGATTTCATCGCACTGGTATCCATATGGGCCCCAAAGCAAACGACTGGTACACGCCGGGTTGCCGGTGATGTCTTAATCAGGACTATCCACTCCTGCCAGGGGATGGACGAATTGTTTAAGTCGAATAGAATGAGAGCCGGGTGTAATCTGCTAAGATGCTCGACTACAATACTCTCAACACCGGCGAGCTGCTCTGCCACGATTCCATGCGACTTGCTGAAATCATCAGTAAAAAGATCCTCTCCCTTTTCGAGGAATATTGACCGAAAACCCAAGGCATTCCCTGTCGATTCAATGCGAGAAGCAAAATACAAATCTGCCACGAAGGCTACAATTAATGGTGTCGTGTCTGGGCTCATTATTTCACGGCTATTTCTGAAACCGATTAAATTGCCAGGCAATTCCCAATGGTAGGAGTGAAAATAGCCCAACGAGGATAGATAACAGAAGACCAATGGCTGCCAGGATCAACGATGGTGGATAAATTACTCCAAAAGCAGTGGCGATCAGGCTGAACAAGAATATCGAGAGTGCGATAGCAATAATAATTTTGGCCGTGCGTTGCGCCCTCTTTAGTGATGATCGCCTTGACCCGTGCACGTTGCCGCTAATCGCATGAACCAATATACTCTGGGGTTCTCCATGATCGTCAAGGTAGTAGGTCGTGAATATTGGATGTAACAAAAGGGTCCAATTTTGCCCGCGAAAATCCGGCTCCCATTCAAACTGGCGGATATGCTCCCCTCCAGCTGCATCCCGGCATATTTGTTCTACTTCAGCTCTAATCTTGAGCTCGCTTGAATTCCAGGCATCCTGAGGCAACCTGCTGGGCAAGTGAACAAGCTTTTCTTCTACAAATTCTGGATCGTAATCTTTTGCTTGGCTGAGATCGCTCACATCAATAAGGACCTCAAGAGCCTCTTCTTTCTCCAGGGCTGGAGTGGATATGTTCTCGTACCTACGATTTAGTGTGCCAACGCGCGGTTCCCAGCGGACCCTCGCCTCAGTTACTTCATCGGATTTCCACCCACCGGTGTTTTCATCGTATCGATCTTGGTGGCTGACAACCTGATACTCATATCCAACCTCTGCCTGCCAAATCGCTTCGACATCGACATCAACAAGCCAAGTAGGCAAAAAGATTTCCTGCATACGCTCTAATAATTTATCAGGTGCCAGGTCGAATGGGGCATAAGGGATCGTCCGGATATATACTTCAAGATTATTGATTATCGAATGAGGTGATTGTCTACTTCTAATTACAAACTCTGGCGGATAAGCATAAGGCAATTGTGATGTGTCTGATTCTATTGGTGCAATCCAATCACGATAGCACTGGGGACAGCGTCTCGGGAGTCCTCCTTTTTTTATTACAAACGTCGAATCACACAATGGGCAGACTGCTACATCGAATGCATAACCCCATTCCCTTGGGTTTTCAGTCGATGTGCGGGTAGTCTTTGTCACGCTATCCATCGATAACCCCCCTCATATATCATCCATTGCCATAGCTTGACGTAAAATCATCGTTGACCCTGCTAATCCAACCATCATCAGCACAAATCCAATCCCCCCCAGCAATACACCTGCACCGCCGATAAGCACTGTCGACAAGCCGATCAACGCGAACAAAACTCCCGGGCACAGGATTGCAGCAATAATGAGCCAAACTTTCATCCAATCCACTGGACGCTGTCCGGTGATCACTCCGGTCTGACCATTAATTAACACCTGGTAACTTTGACCCTGATAGCGATAGCTCGTTAAATATACGGGTAATATGATATATCGCCAGCTCTCCTCGCTGAAATCAAGATTTAAACTGAAACTCCGAATCTGGGTAGTGCTGGCTTGGGATCGGCATGCCTGACGGGTTCTCTCCCTCATCTCACTGCGGGCTTGTTCCCAGGCTTCTTCAAGGGCTCGATCGAAGGCAAGCGCTTGATATCCAGCAAGAAAGCCTGGCTCATAGGCGCGAAGCTGGTGTAAGTCGAACGCATTTATCTTTCTTAATAAGTGCTCGCTGATCCTATTGGTGCCATTGATGATGAGATCATCGAAACGCTCACGGACTTTTCCGCGCTCCCACTTCCATTTGATAATCGTGCGGACTTTCCACTCACCATCCTGAAAGTACCGTTCGTGCTCAGTATGACCGACTTCGGCTTGCCAATCAGCCGTTGCGACGGAATCGAACGTCCAGTACGGAAGAAAGACACCAGAAAACTCTGGGTTTTCTGCCGATCGACGCATCGCCCTGGGGGTCATCCAGCTGCTGCCGAGCCATTTGCTCGTTATCTGCTCACACATAATATTTTCAATTTCAAATGGGATCAAATAACGCGGGCGGAGTATTTTATCTTGGCCGTCTTTCAGCAATACTTGGTGGGACCCGCAAAATGCACATGTGTGTACTAATGCCTGTGGTTCAACTGCAGTGCTCGCCCCACAAGTATCGCACTCAAACGCTCTACGATCCGCTCCCCACCCATATTGGTGATTTATCAGGTTCTCAGAAGTAAACTCAAGCTCCTCCGCTTTTTCCCCTACCGCGTCTTCGCCAGTTGGAGAAGCATACCCACAATGATCGCATTTTAGACCACTCTCTAGGACACTATATTCTGTGACAGCTCCGCATTGTGGGCACTTAAATCCAGCGATCTCACCGCTTAGCTGCTCCTCTCCTGGTGCAGGCGCAAATATCTCAATCCCCTCAACTTGAGAGGGCACGAGGATATAATTCTTAGGTGGAAAAGGGATGGGCATAAATAAAATTATAGCTTAGAAAATGGATTATCATTGTCATCGAAGGAGAGGCTATGGGTAAATTAGACGAACTAGCAAAATTAGGTCAGGCAATCTGGCTGGACTATATCCGCCGTGAATTTATCACTAGCGGAGAATTACAGGCGCTAATCGATAATGGGTTGAGGGGAATGACGTCGAATCCCTCCATATTTGAAAAAGCAATATCAGGAAGTTCTTCATCCAGCACTAGCGTGACCGGAGAGTATGATGCAGATATCGAACGCCTGGCAAAGCTGGGTCGTTCACCCTTGGAAATTTACGAAGCCTTAGCGGTAGAGGATATTCAAAGGTCTGCAGATTTGCTCCATCCTATTTATGAAAAATCTGGGGGACTGGATGGCTATGTCAGCCTGGAAGTCAACCCAACCCTCGCATATGATGAGGATTCGACAATCTCTGAAGCAAAAAGGCTATGGGAGTTGGTGGATCGATCGAACTTAATGATAAAGATTCCAGCTACCAAGGCCGGGCTTCCCGCAATTTCTCACACGATTGCCGATGGAATCAATGTCAACGTCACTCTTATATTCTCGTTAAAACGCTACGAAGAAGTGATGGACGCATTTCTGTCTGGTATGGAAAAGCGCTTGCGTGAAGGTAAGCCTATTGACCGGCTGGCATCTGTGGCGTCGTTCTTCGTTTCACGCTTAGATACGAAAGTAGATGAGCAACTTGAACAGATTATGCGCAAGGAGAGCTCACGATCCGTCCAGGCAGCTTCGCTCCAAGGAAAAGCAGCAGTGGCAAATGCCAAATTGGCTTACAGTTTGTTTCAAGGTGTCTTCACCAGCCCTCGGTTTACACGTTTGGCAGACAAAGGCGCCCGTCCCCAACGGCCTCTCTGGGCATCCACCAGTACAAAAAACCCTGCATATCCTGATATTCTCTATGTTCAGGAGCTTATTGGCGCGCACACGGTGAACACATTGCCACAGAATACACTGGAAGCATTCTTTGATCATGGAATCGTTCGTGTCACTATTACCGAGGAGACAGATCAGGCACGAATGGTTATGGAAAAGCTAGAAAACCTGGGTGTTTCACTCGATCAGGTTACTAAGGAATTAGAGTCGGAAGGGGTGGACGCATTTTCTAAATCATTTATTGCGCTTCTGAATAGCATAGAACAGCGGAAAAAAGTATATCTACAAGCAGGGAAATCTTCCACCTTTTCATTGGGCAGTTACGCAGCTAATTACGAGAGTGCCCTACTGCAAATCGCACGGGATGAAATTATCCCGCGTATCTGGCGAGAAGACTACACCGTGTGGAAACCCGAGCCCACAGAAATCAATAACCGCTTAGGCTGGCTGAACGTCCATGAAGAGATGGTCACGCACTTACCACGCATTGAGGCGATCCATTATGCCATACAATCTGCCGGCTACACGCAAGGATTGCTTTTAGGTATGGGTGGATCTAGCCTGGCTCCAGAGATGTTCAGCAAGATTTTTGCCTACCCCTCAAGCCCACAACCGCTACAGATTTCTGTCCTGGACAGTACAGATCCTGGCCAAATATTATTGCAAACAGAAAAACTGGACTTGGCGAAAACTCTCTTCATCGTCTCAACCAAATCCGGATCTACTGAGGAAACCATCTCCTTATTCAAATATTTCTACAATTTGGTTTCATTTTCTCTAGGCGAACAAGAAGCTGGTGACCATTTTATCGCTATCACGGACCCTGGTAGCAAATTGGTCGAAATCGCCCGCACCTTCCACTTTCGGGCTGTCTTTCTCAACGACCCGCAAATTGGCGGGCGTTATTCAGCGCTTTCCTACTTTGGGTTGGTGCCCGCTGCATTCTTAGGGGTAGATTTGGCGCGATTACTCTCCTATGCTGCGAGTACCGCACACGTCTGCAAAGTTGCCCATCCCATCGACAGCAATCCGGCGGCATGTCTGGGTACCGCCATCGGTGAGCTAGCGAAGGCGGGGCGCGATAAATTAACATTCGTACTCTCTCCATCGATAGTAAGTTTTGCGGATTGGTTGGAACAGCTCATCGCAGAGAGCACCGGCAAGGAGGGAGTCGGGATTCTCCCGGTCGTAGGAGAGACACTCGGAACTCCGGACCTCTACGGAGAAGACCGTGTATTTATCAGCATATATAAAGAGGATGAATTACCGGATGAAGAACGATTAGCTGTTCTCGAATCTGCAGGTCATCCAATAATCCGGATTGCGATCGATAATCTCTATGAGCTCGGAGGGCAATTCGTCCTATGGGAGATGGCAACAGCGATCGCCGGCTACCGAATGGGTATACACCCATTCAACCAGCCTAATGTCGAGGCAGCTAAAACCCTAGCTAGAGAACGTATTGCAGCTTACAAACAAACCGGACAACTGGCAGGGATTGATCCTGTTTATACAGCAGATGATATTGCGGTTTATGCCGATATCCCTTCAAACTCGCTTGCGAGCGCTCTCGCAGCTTTCATCGCTCGGGGGACGCCAGGCGATTACATCGCCATCCAGGCGTTCTTGACCCCCGAAGCGGACAATATGCAGGAGCTGCAATCCTTCCGCCTTCGCCTGCGTGAGCAAACTCATCTCGCCACAACGCTCGGGTTTGGTCCGCGCTATTTACATTCAACGGGACAATTGCACAAAGGCGATCGGGGGAATGGCCTCTTCATACAATTCACTGCTGACGATCCCGCTGATCTCCCAATTCCGGACCAAGCGGGACAGCCAGGATCCTCCGTTACATTCGGTGTCTTGAAGCAGGCGCAAGCACTCGGAGACTACGAAGCATTGCTGGATGGCGGGCGGCGCGTGATCCGCTTCCATCTGCATGGGGACATCGCACAAAAAATTCACCAACTAACACAACTCATTCCGGGGTGATTTTCACGGTGACCTGGGCTATACAAACTGAAAAATTATCCAAGCGCTTCCCCCCACTGAATGGATGGGGCGGAATTCTTCAACGCTCTAATGCAGGCTTGCTTGCAGTTGATAGTGTTGACCTGCATATCCCTAAGGGCGAGCTGTTTGGTTTGTTAGGTCCAAACGGGGCGGGAAAGACGACCCTGATCAAAATGCTATGCACGTTGATCCAGCCAAGCTCAGGAACAGCGCTCGTAAATGGATATGCCCTCCAACAAGATATTGCCATCAAAGCCTCGATCGGACTGGTGACCAGCGATGAGCGCAGCTTTTACTGGCGCCTGACCGGACGGCAGAATCTGGAATTTTTCGCTCGTTTACACGATATACCTATCGCAGACATCCCTGAACGTGTCGGGGAATGCCTTGATCAACTCAGGTTAGGCGACTTTGCTGATCAACGTTTCATGACTTACGCTACAGGGATTCGGCAACGCTTATCCATAGCGCGTTCCTTGCTCAACCATCCCGAAATCCTCTTCTTGGATGAGCCCACCAAAGGTCTAGACCCGGAGGCCAGCGAATACCTTCACAATCTTATCCGAACTTCGCTGGTTGGTGGGCAGGGGATGACCGTGCTATTAACCACCCACGAATTGAATGAAGCCCAAGAATTATGCGATAGGATTGCTGTCATGAATCGCGGCTGCATTCGAGCTTGCGGAACAATCTCTGAGCTTCGAAATGAACTTGGGGAGCCTAAATCCAGCTCGTTAGCCGCTCTATACCCTGCGCTGCTGGAGAAACCTCCTGAGAGCCAAAAACTCCATGAAGAAAGCGAACAACCAGCCTTACCCTCCCAGCCAACGCATCGACCTCGACTGAATGCAGCGAAATTTCTTCGCTTGATTGCAGCCTTTCTCAAGCGAGATATATCTACCGAGCTCAGCTACCCAGTCGCATTTATCTTGCAAATATTTGGTATTTTCTTCTCGGTTGGCGTTTTCTATTTTATCTCCCGAATGATTGGGGGAGCTGCTGCGCCCTATCTTGATCAATATGGAGGCGACTATTTCTCGTTTGTCTTGATCGGGATCGCCTTTGCCAGTTATTTTGGCGTGGGACTGACGAGCTTCGCCAATAATCTCCGTCAGGCACAGATAACTGGCACACTAGAGGCGATGCTTTCCACCCCAAGCAGCATCTCGGCAATAATTTTATCCTCAGCAACCTGGGACTATCTGCTGACGACACTAAAAGTGCTCGTATACCTGGGCATCGGAACGATCATCCTTCAGGTTGATCTTGGATCTGGCAATTACCTAGCTGCAGGAGTGGTGTTAATTCTGACGGTTATCGCTTTCAGCAGCGTAGGCATCCTGGCGGCTAGCTTCATCATGGTGCTAAAACGCGGCGAACCGGTGACATGGCTCTTCAATGCTGTATCTGGATTACTGGGTGGGGTATATTACCCATTGGAAGTGATGCCGGAGTGGATGCAGTGGCTCGCCCGTTGGTTACCGATCACTTATGCGTTAGAGGCTATGCGCAAAGCTCTTCTTCAAGGTGCCCCAATTTCTATGCTACGCACTGAGATTCTCGCCTTAGGTTTATTTTGTTGTATCTTATTGCCGCTCAGCCTGTACAGCTTCCGGTTCGCAGTATTGAGAGCTAAGATTGAAGGCAGCCTGACACATTATTAATAATAAAATGGGTTGCACGGATGGAAAATCCGCGCAACCCAGGTGCTATTTCAAAGCCTGTGTATCTTATGCTGCCTGGCGCCTGCGAACCCAAATGTACAAGCTGAGCGCAGAGAACACCAAGAGGAAGGCCAGGGCGACCAACCAGATTGTCTGGCTACTCACTCCTGATCGAGCGCTTAGCGCATCGAGAAAGATCGCAGTAGGACCAAAATCCCAACGGTAATCCTCAACCTCACCGCTATCTGTACTCCCGGAGGGAGTAGAACAGCTACTTGCTGTATTGCATAGCCTGAAGCGTGCGTAGTATGAAGTATCATACGTTGGCTCAGGAGACGCAGAGATAACAAATGGTCTTGCGGCTCGTTCCATTCGAAGAAATTGTCTGTATCCGAGAAGATGCGCTCATCCGCACTCGAACATGCCATTCTTGTCAAAATCAACCCAGCCGTTCAGATAGCATGTGCCCACACACCCATTTACGGTTACATCTACAGAGCCGCTTGTCCCTGTCCAATTGACACCAACAGTGCGCACTACGCCATCCTCATCATCTGTTTGGTCGCTGTCATCGCCGGTTGCATAAAAATTCAGATGCTCGACATCTTCCGAGTCAACACTGGCGCCCAGGCGAAGCCCATCTGGGCGATGAGATACGCTGGCATAGCCTAAGGCATCCCCAAAATCACGATTGGAATCGGCTTGGAAGAAATCCAGGTTTAATTTTGATCCTGGGAAAGCCATGCCGTTCAGGTAGATTTGGAAAGCACCTACGTTTGTAAGAGATGCCCCATTGCCATGTACTGTCCAACCGCTAGTCAGAGGAATGAGCAAATCCACGTGGCTACCCAAGCTGATCGATCCCGGTAAGGATACTTGATAACTTATGTAATCCACATTCACGATCCCGCCAGAGTAGACGCGGAATTCAACAGGAAAAGGCGTATTGTTGTAACGAATCTCAAAATGCAGGCTGTCGTTTGTGCCACCTCCAGTAAGGTCTAGATCTGAGATACTGGCAGGAGAACAATTCAAATTGACGCATAACCCATCAGTGTCAACAGTGGAACTACCATCCACACCATCGTATGAGACCCATGCTCTTCCCGTACTAGTTGGCCCAAGGGAAAAGTTGAGGATATCACCACCGCCACCGGAGGCTATGGATACATTCCCTCCTGATAACCACGTAAGCTGGATGTCCCGTTCAACACCCATGATTGATCCACCCGATACAAAACTCTCAACTGATCCAGCGGTTGTATCGAGGCTTTGATCGACATCAAAGCTATCGATGAGCACTGGTGCAGCAAACGCAATGCTCGCAGCAAACAATGAAACCAGCATTACGATTGCAATAGTGGACTTGTGACGCATGGATCTAGATTTCATCTCTTTCCTCCTCGTTTTTGAAAATTATCCTGTTCGATTAATGAGTTGAAGAATCATACCCGTTGGTTCAATATAACACAAGAATTGTCGGAAATAATATGCGATCTGTGTATTTCATATTCAATTTGGTGATACGTAGCGATGGATTGCTGAGAAGATTACGAGTCAGTACTTCACATGTATTAAAATTGTGACTAACGCTGTACGTGCAGAGCCGGGTCGCCAAAGAGCATATAAGTATTCATGACATCCAGGGCTCCAGAGCTATCGGAAGGCACCTGGCGCCGGGCATTAAGGTGTATTTCTCCGAGTCGGGCGTCTGGATTGGAAAACAATGCATCCACGAGGGCATCACTCAAATAAGATTGGTCTCCTGGCAATGTCAGGCTTGATGGAGCCAGCAAAGCGACTGCTCCCCCATCTGCCTTCCAAAGCATCACTTCTGCTAGTGATTCAGCTTTGGGATGTGTAAAAAGCCCAGTCAGGCAGGTCATATTCACCACTACTGGCGGACTCTGGTTATCTGCAAGAGTCAGAACATCCTCAACAGTAAAGAGTTTATCCTTTCCCCACATGCTCACGCTTCCATGCCCAAAATATGCTACCAGCGATTCTCCCCCTCAAAGTATTTCTTTACAACCTGGTTTGCTTCTGCTATACCCGCCTCGGGTGAATATAACTCCACAGTAACCTGGTCGGGGAAAAGGTCAAGAAACCTTTGCGCCTCATCTCGAAAAGATGGGCTCTGACCATCAGCGATTGCCACAATTCCTGGATTCGTCTCGCCAGAGGCAAGCGCCTGTTCGTAAGACAGAGTTTTCTCAACGATTGCTTGAATCTGATCTGCACTTCGTGCAGGCAGCCGGCCTATAGCGATATCTGGCCAGGGATCATCATTCAATTGCACAAAGCCGACATCACTGGCGGTTTCCCCACCAAACACAGTCTGAACCAAAAAGGTAGGCAGGCGGTTAGCCTGAGGCGGCGCAATGAAACCGCGTGGATCATAGCTCCCATCCCCAACGAGCAGCAAGAATTTTGGCGCAAGTTTCCAATGCCTATGCGCATGATGCATCAGGCGTTGTATAGCAACAGGCTCAGGATAACCATGTGCAAACTGATCGTATACAGCCTCGAGCTCAACCGCTTTGACACGCAGCCCCTCATTTGCTCGGAGCGACAATAACGGCTCCAGCGGCTCGAGAAGGTCTTTGGGGCCGATTGCCAGGTAATCTGCTTCATTAGCAGCATCAAGAAGATCAGGAGTTAAGGAGGCCGGCTCCAGACGGGTGGGCTTCATTACACCAGCATCGCTAATGGCGATATACCGTCGTCCCGGCGCGCCGGTAAACTCGTGGGATGGCTCGATACCCTCAGCCTCGAGAAATCCTCTTATAGGATCGGTAATATCGTAGACTCGATATGGATCGCTAAAACCTTCAAAAACAAGTTTTTCACCGGTAGATTCCCACATGATTAGATCGTTTTTCACCTGTGGAAAGCGTGAATATGTAACCTCAACACGATCAAGATAGATCAGGTCTGCAGCTACTCCAGTATCTCCAGGAGCCTCGATAGAAAGCCGGTTGACCCCGTCTTGTAACACGCCAGAAGGTATTTCTGAGTTGATCGCATACCACCCGCTTCCATCCCAAGACTCATCGGCGACAAGGTTGCCATTTATATGGACGCGCAGGTGGTGGTCGATCTCGAGGGGTGACTCTGTCCTTGCCCAAATGGAGAGATGCAACCAGCCCGATGAAATCGCGATCCCAGTCAGTTCGAGCTCCAGGTCTCGAGATGCTGGAGCGGGTATATCCACCCACATCCAGTGGTCGTCCGACTCAATCTGTGGCAGATAGAGTTTGTTCTCTTCGAACTTGATATGCTCTTGATAAGTATTTTCAGGCGCATTGTCCGGCATGCCCTTAGTAGGAGCATCTTCTGAATTAATTGGGCGAACTTCGTCTGATTGATACCCCTGTTCGCTAGTGGTATTAATAGTCTCTAACCAATAAACACTTTCAGCAGAATACAGGCTGCTGCTTTCTTCTCCATAAAACCGTAAACTCGAAATCATACCACTGTCCTCAATCCAAAAATTGATAGGGGAACCGCGGTGGATCATTCGAAATTTTTCCGGGTCAGTGAAATCTCCTCGCCATCCCGCATTAATTAGGTCAGCATACGAGATTTGATACAATCCGGCATCTTTCACGTAGATTTTTACAACCCCGCTGGGATACGCTTGCTCGTTATGATCCGCCCCTGGAGGAGAAAGCTGTGAATAAGCCAAATTGCAGGCAGTTAATCCCAGGACGAAACAAAATAGTAAAGCGCGATTGATACAGGAGACCAAACGCCTCTGTTTTTGGTGAGAAAATAGGTTCATTTTTCAATCTGGCGGTACGAGAAGAAGAACCAACCCCCAAGTAGCACCCAAATCAGCAGAAGAAAGCCGATAAATATCATTCTCTCAAGTGTAAGCCAGGTACGTCGAACAGGTTGTAATGCGGTTCCTTCCTGCTCCGATCCTTCAGGTATAGCTACCACTTGTGCGGCTGCCACGGCAGTCGGAAATTGCATGGTGATTTCAGGCAACGGGATCAATGTTGCCGTCGCAGCCACTGGCTCAGTTAGTCCAAATGATTCCAGAGTTTGCTGTTCGGGCAAAGGAGTGGTCAATGCGCTGAGAGGATTTCCACTGGTGCCCGTAGGCAAAAACGGAGAAATGGATGTTGCTGTGGGGTTAAATATGCTCCCACTTTGTGTCTGAGTCGGTGTGCGGGTGGGTGTCCTGGTTGCCGAGGAGCCGGATGCAAGACCCGTGGTTGTTGCGGTTGCAGTTCTTGTTGCCGTTCCAGTCCCCGAAGGGGGAACCTGGGTATTAAAAATACCAGCGATCACCTGGATAGGCCCATGAAATTCTGATGACGAGTTTGTATCAATTTCCTCAAGCCAATACCAGTAAGCCGTTCCAATATCCACATCGGGGTCGATGAACTGGTAATCCCACCCGAGGATGCTATCCCCTTGTGCTGGTTCGTATCCTACGATCTCACCCCGAACGTCGGTAAGACTGCGCCAGATATTAAATCCGACGGTGTTGAATTCGTTCGCAGTCCCCCACTCAACGTAGATCAGATCATCAATCCCGTACCCTTCAAAATACACCAGGTCGACTGCTACCTGCGCCATCGCCCCATTCGCGAGAAAAACAAAGGAAAATGCGAGGGTACAAAATAACAATACCAAGCTGACGAGCTTATACTTTGCCATGCGATCTGAATTATCCAGTTATTAGCGGCGAGGGACGAAAGGTGATCGCTCCTCTTCGAGCAAGGTCTTCTAAAAACGCAAGGGAATCGGCTTCCGCTTCCACAGGTTCAACCTTATACTCCATGGATACCACAGAAGCAATTTCGCGCACACTCCTAGCCCCATCCACCAACGACCAGATGCGCGCGCCAACATCATTGAGAACTTCAATTTTGCCTCTTGATGGCAGAACGACGACAGCTTCAATCTGACCCGAGTGCTGAGATTCCAACACTCGACCGACTACTCCCGCTTCAAGTACTGGGTAAGCATCTAAACTGCTCATAGGGTGTCATCTCCGTAAGGCTGCAAGAATCCAATACGGCAGCCGGAATGGAATCACAAATATCCACGCCATCCATTTTAACCGATTGTCTCTCCCTATTATGGATTTGCGATATAACTGATAGGCGCCGGCTTCTTTGCAGGCAAGCCAGGCAAGGAAACGGCTGGAAGTTCTCATCCAATCTACGTTCAATTGAATATTCGAGTTCCCCCGCTCGATCATTTCAACTCGCCCCAGGATTTCTCCCTGGCTTACAGGTTCATCAGGGGAGGGAGAGGCATCCCCTTTCGTGAGCCATCCATACTTGTTCACGGCTATCAGCCGATGGGTTAAGATGTCATTATTTTGTCGAATAACGAGAATATCCCCCAGCATCAGCTGGTCCGCATCGGCACTGCCCACAAGCACCGTATCTCCCCGGCGCAGCCATGGATGCATACTACCGCCGTCGATTTTCATACGCACCTTCACACCAGACCTCAGGGTCGTGTTGATAAGCGCATGCAGTTCGCTTCGGAGCGGGTTCTCTATCATCGCAATAGGTTAGGTAGAAAGATTTCATACCCAACGGTCGTTGTAATCAACGCATCAATCCAGATTGCTGGTTCAGCAATCGACACAGCACGTAGAATGGCAGTATCTTTGCTGCCAATGGGTTGAAATGGGGGGACGAGGACAGTGACTGTGACCGTTCGACGCCCACCCGGAGCTAATGGTCCTACTTGGCTAGGATATACCCATGTCGGAACCCAGGTATACCCATTCAAGAATATATTGAATGTGTCTACCAAAACACCAGTATTTACAACCTCAATTCTATGTTCAACATACGTATCCGCGAAAGCATTGGCACGACTGGACTTGGGGATGAAACTAACATCATGTCCGTTTCCTGCAGATGTGTTTAGTGATGCATTTACGTATTTTTCTGTGTCCCCGCGCGCCACAACACGAAGAGATGCGCTATCGGAATCACTACTCCCTGCACTTGATGGGATCGTGACCTGGATTGTCACATTTTCATTCGCACCTGCCATGAGCGGACCTACGACAAGAGGCGCGTCAACAGCCCACTGATACCCTTCAACGGAGATGTCAAATGTGTCGCTGATCAATCCCGTATTTGTAATCACCAGCGTGTGCGTGACAACATCTCCAGGATTACCTATCTCGTATGATGGGGCAGGAGCGACATCAGGAAGCCCATATGGGTTTTGTATGCGCAATGCCGGATCGCCGTAGACTAGAAATGTCTGGATTAGATCGTAGTCCGCTCCGGTACCAAATAGACGCAACTTACCCGATAAAGCTGCCTGACCTAACTCCCAATTACCATTTTGGAAAAGAGAGTCATAAAAGCCACGCTGCAATGAATCATGCCCAGTCGCCACACCTAAACCGCTCGGCGAGAATGCGCCCACTATACCTTTATCTGGTGTGCGCAACAGGCTTTCCACAAATCCATGCTCTCCAGCGTGGATTGAATAACCATCCAGGCATGTCATTGAAAGAAGAACTGGTAATTTTCCCGTATTGGTCAATGTTGGGATTTCGTTCGATCTAAAGATCTGACCTCCCCAGGATGAAATCGCACCATGTCCGATATATGTGAGTATTGAAGCGCCGGATGATGAAAGCTGAGCATTTATTGTGGGTGCACAAGACGGCTGAGAAACTCCACCACAAGCAATGTCCTCGGAAAAAATTCGGTCGTCGACGAATCCGGGTTCGTGATAATCCTGAATGATTTGATCTGTAAAGATCTCGAAATTTCCAGCTGCATCTGGGTTGTCGGCAATATATAGGAGATGGCGTTTCCAATCTTGCAAGCTACTGCTTTCATAAGCGATGATCTTATCGATGACGTCATCTAATTCAGCGGTGTTGTTCACTGGGATTCGTGAGATAAGCACATCCGGTAAGATATCGTCCCCAGCAACAGCAGCGAGTAGATTTGTGCTGTCTACTTCTCCCTGCCAGGGGTCCACCCAGGCAAGGTGTGGAGGTATAAGCTGCGGCGGCACGGGATACGCAACTGTCGAGCTGAAAAAATTCCAGTGACCATCACCAATCAAGACCACGTACGTGGGTGTCTTCAACCAGGACGCGTATGCGTAGGTAAGGAAATTCTTTATTGCAATCGAGTGAAAGATGCCATCATTGAACTCATTATATACATCTGCGATATCCACAACCATTGTGTCAAGACCCTGCGCCGACCGGAAATTCGCCAGTGTCTGAGCGCCAGCAAGCAGCTCCGAGTGTGTGATGAGGAGATAATCCACTTCGGTCGATGGAGACTTCAAATCCGGAGGATCGTAATAGGTGAGGCTCTTTGGGCTCAAAATTGAATTCTGCTCAGAAGCGACATAGGATGCAATCCCAGTGTGTTCGCCCTCAAATCTCAGGATATTTCCCGCAAATGTAGGTGTAAGGACACGTTTGGGATTCAACGGGTCGTTGATTTCAAACACTTGCACGGATGGACTGCTGAAGCCGCTGATCTCATAACGCCTGGTTGCGGAGTTTTCAGCGTAGTCGAAGGTAATCCGGTCAGTGTCTGCTTGAAACCGTCGTGGATATTTGATGGCATACCAGTCAAAATACAACCTGAAGGATGGTTGTCCCGGATAAAGATCATTGATCATACTCACCAGGAGATTGTTTTGACCTTCGTTTAAAAATTCCCCTGGGATTTGGTTTTCAAAGCGGTATCGACTGACACCGTCCCAAGAAGCATCATCCACCAGGTTGCCCCCATTATTTAACCAGATTTTCGTATGGTGGTCTGGATTTTGAATTGCGGTTGCTGTTCGCGCAACAAATTCCCCTTGGATGACTGCAGAGAACATCCCAAGCGGCAAGCCTGTGATTATCGACGTATAGGACCGCTGAGTTGTATTATCGATATGATCCCAGAACATTGTATCTTCAGAAGAAAAATTGTGCGTGTACCACCAATTACTCTCTTCGGCATGCACTGTAGCTGTGTAAGTTTCTGGAATTGAATAACTGGGACTGTCTGGCGTACCATCCAATACCTCCATGCGAACGCCACCTGCCTGCCCTTCTTGAAGCCAATACACATTCTCACGGGTGTACTTCTCCAACATGGTGGCATTGAATTGGGGTGTCCAGGTTGTATAGGTGCCGTCAGGCAATTGCCGGGAATAAGGGATATAGGCATTGCCTTCGTCAGCATAGCGCTGTGCGTGGATATTCCCGCGGTAGCGTTGCCCATAAAAAATTATCGTGTCACCAGAATCAAAACTGCCATCCCCTTCACCAGCAATGTAGATGGCAACATCATTCCCTTGGCTGGTCATGCGGAACTGCCTGGGGTCAACCTGATCAACCGCCATACCTGCTGCTTGCAGGTCTGTATAGGTCAGGCGATAGATGCCGTCTGTGTCAACAACAATCTTATAGCGCGGTCCAGTGATTTCTACTGTTGAAGCGAGTGCCTGGAGTCTTCCGACATTCATTGGAGCGGTGGCTCTCCAAGCGCGCGATTGCTCATAATTCAACAACGTCGATCTATAAAGCCCCTCGAAAGCCGGGGATTCGTCCGTGGTCACAGGGGTTGTGCTATACATACCGGGAGCATGGCTAAAACGGAGCTGAACCTGCAGTCTTTTATGCAATAGGACGGTTTGCTGAGATGGTGAGTACTGCAACGGGAAGAATGTGATCACAGCGATTCGCTGGTCCCTTATCCAGCCTTCTTTCATCTGCACCGGTAAGCCTGGGAGCAAAGCAAGTGCATCGACATTGTTTGCATCGGTTTGGAGAATTCGTTCCTGCACAGGTAAAACCGAATCTGGCGGTCCCGGTATTGGATGAAGGAAGAGCTCGACCCCTTCTTTTGGCTGTTCTACTTCATCGACGACAAGGTCCAAGGTGAGATTCACGCCTGGTGGGACACCAAGAGTAGCTGTGAGCGCTGGCAATCGACGCTGACTAATAGTGACATGGTCCGATGCGCCTGGTACATCCAGCTCCCGATAGATGCGATCACCCACCTCAACAATCCGCTCGGTGAAAACCGGCGAAGACATTTCTAAGACGATCCCCTCTACTCCTGAAGAAATCACCTCGACCGCAGCATGTTCACCGGCTTCTACAGGGGTTTGAAATTGGCTGTTTGCCGGATGCACTGGTAATGCCAAACAGAGAAAGAAAGCAAGTATGAATCTACGCAATCCCATAGCCGATCAATGTTATCACAATGTGCTTATGGCAAGCGAGCTTCGGATGATAACGAAGCTCGCCAGTTGAAAATACGGTCTCAGGTTGTAAATAAATTTGCCCGCCATTAGGAGCGGGCAAATCCTGTCACAAATGGATGCTAGCACAAACTCGGTAATATATTTATACTCGCAAACAAGAAATTGGCTACGGTAGATCTAGTGGATTAGCCACGTCTGCTGATGCTGGAGATCCGGCTTTTGTTTCCAGATCAAGCTCTTCGACAACCTCGGGTTTAACGTAGGGTTTTCGTTTCTGTTCATCCCCTGCCATGTTTTCCTCCTTATGAAATGCTCACGCCTAAGAAATAAGTGCCTAATAATGAACTCAATTACAACTCTTATGTTATTTTATCCCAAGTTTCACAGAGATGCAAGCTATATTACTGATAAAACCTAATAGATTCATCGATAGCGTAGTCTTAGATAACCGGGTATTCTCATTTGCATTATCAAAGTGATTGAGTAACCCAAAAACGCACTGATCAATAATATTGCTATTTGGACCAAGAAGATCTCGCTAGAAGACGAGGCGCTCGCCTGGCCAACTGCCAGGGTTAGTTCTCCCTGAACTCCCTCCACGCGATACGAATATTTTAATCCTGGCAAGATACCGGTATCCGTGTAGTGATAGCTGTCCACACCAGGAATTGCAGCAACTTCCCGGACAAAATAATAATTTTCTTGACCGTCAATGGATCGGTAGATATTAAATGTGCCAGGCGATTCTCCGGTCACTTTCCACTCAAGGAAGACGCCAGGTTTCACAGAAACCCATAATAACATGAGGGCAACAAGCATGACCAGTGCACCTATCACCTTGGGCATCCATGCAATTCTACTCGTTCCCCTTTGTTTCTCAAGGAGATCTACCTGAGAATGAATTCTATCTAAGAATATCATTCGCTGGGAAGGTGTCATCATGACCTCGCACAACAGAGTGAACCAATCTCCAGGTAGATAGCTCGGCTTGTGCGTCTGGATTCTCCTCCAGCCACGCCTCAATCTGTAATCTCTTTTTCTCAGGCAGCGCTCCAATTATGTAGAATGGTATGTCATCTCTCATGAAATCTGTTACATCCCTTTTAAGGATTTTCTTCAAACCATATCAGATTATGTCACCAGTCAGATAGCCAGAAATACCTTTCAAGTATTGTTCCAAATAACGTCGAGCATAACTCATGCGGCTTTTTACAGTTCCTATCGGGCACCGCATTATGGTCGCGACCTCTGAGTACGACATTCCAAAATAGAATACCAGTTCAATAACCGATCTATGCTCGGTAGAAAGTTTTATCATAGCAGTCCGGACTTGTTCATGCACCCACTGGGCATTATAAAAATCTTCCGGACCTTCCACGTAGCTATCCTCCAGGTATTGCTCCCTACTCGATGTAGCTTTCTTCTTCCTTATCCACGATACCGCCTGATTGTGCGCAATTTGAAATATCCAGGTTTTTACAGTTGCATGACCTCGAAACCGAGATGCTCCTGTCCAAACAGCTATGAATACCTCCTGGAGTAAATCTTCTGCAATATGCTGATCGTAGACGAGCCGCACTAAATACCCGAAAATCGGCCTGGAAAATTGTTGGTACAAGAAATCAAATGACTCGATGTCACCGACAGCTACCTTCCGGATCAGCTCGTGATCAGGCTTTTCAACAACGGAAATATTTATTGCGCTCTTATATAGAGTCGTCATTCGCACTCGATTTGTTCAACCAATTTACTCTTATGACAGCACCTTCTTTGGTGATATCTCATTCCAAAATGTATTGTCAGGCAAAAAATGCAACAGATAGATCTTGATTGCCCTTGAAATCGCCTGGCAACGTGTCAGCAATGCACTGCATCGTTCGGAATCGGATGTGATCACGGGAACACTTGAGATTAACTCCGCCAATGCCTTCGCTGGGCTGAGATTTTCCAAATATACCCGATAATCCTGAGTCAAACAGTAAATCGAATCTAATCTGCCACTTTTGTTAAGTGGTCTTACCTGGGAGGTGTTCCAGAAGGGAGTGGCATAAACCACCCACTCATCCCCCTCTGGATAGAGAGCAACCAAATCGTCATTCAATACGCTCTCATTCGGCGAGAACCTTGCGATCGTCGTCTTACCACTGCCGGAGTGCCCTAAAAATAAGTTAACCCGATCGCTGCTAGCTATACCAGCTGCGTGGAGCATGATCCCACCAGCATCAAAGATCATTAGTGCCGCCACGAGACGTAAAAAATAATCGATATTCTCAATCGTTCTCCGATTAGGCAGGCTAATCTCACCTTTGCCCTGCTCGATATCTATCCAGCCGTGAAACCCCAATAGATCAATTACTACTCGCCCACCATCAAACGAGATGGGCAGATCCTCAATCCTGTAATTGTTGTCTTCGTGATTCACGTGGACAATTGCTTCAAACTGGGTATCAGTCCCCTGTGTAAACCCTCGATAGCGCTCGCAAAGCCCATCCGCCAACTCCTTGCTCTGGCTGATGATCTGGATTCCGAGGTGAGCAATAAATAGATTTACGGAAATCAATCCTGAGTCAGGGCGATCCACCAATCACTCCGTTAGCTTTGGATTTGGATATTATGGTGATAGCAACACTTATCGCTGCCAGGACAATTGCTACGGCGAACCCAATTTTGCCTCCCGATGAAGCCTGGACTTCGATCGGCCCAAAACGCTCAACCATTCCACTTGTCTCAACTGCTTCAAGCTGGTAAAAGTATACCTTACCAGCTTCGACTGGCTCATCCGAATAACTGTATGTTCCTCCTGTAAGCGGGTCAGAAGATGGTGGAATTAGCCGGTCGTTCACCTGTGTAAATGGACCTCCTGGCAGCGTGCTCCGGTAGAGATTAAATCCAGCCATATCCAGCTCGCTAGCTGTCGTCCATTCCACGACAACAGAGGCATCGCTGAATTCTCTCCAGGACAGGTAGCCAATAAAAACTGCTACAAAGAGTATTAGCAGTGCCAGCGCTAGATATAACTTGTTGAATCGCATAGGGGAATTGGTTATTTTAGCCTCACGATCAAATCTCTGGGGGAACTCTGAGAAATTATACCAATTCCTAGATCGCCCGCTTACAAGTCTGTAACTTCACGATGCAGTAGCTACGGACCAAGCTAGTGTATGATTGAGTTTATGAAGCGCTACACTATCGTAGCACTGCTGGTCATCGGTCTGTGGCTCTCACCTCTCCACCTGTCTGCAGGTGCAGCTCCACCCCCACCAAAAACTCCAACCGAGGGGCTTAAATCATCGCTTGAACGGGCAATACTCAAAGAGATTAGCCTCCAGCGAGAGATTGTTCCAGCATATGCACTTTTCAATATTCAAATCGAGACTCAGGGGGTTTCGCAGGACAATAGCTGGGCAATCGCCCACCTCATCTCCTTAGATCCTGCCACAGGCTTCACTATTCAAACAGAACCAGGTCTCGCTATCGCCCAAAATTATATAGACGGTTGGCAAATTACTTTACCGAACGAACCTGGATGGCTAGACGCTCTAATCACTGTTCCGGATACGCTCCTAACTATCGAAGATAAAATCACCTGGCTTGCAATGTACAACCAACAAGCCAGCCCACTTTCCGCAGTTGAGTTTAGTGGCTATAAACTTCCGTGGGAAGCCGGAAAAAAGCTTGTCTTAACCCAAAGTATCTCTCATTACAATCCACCCAATCCTTCGGGATCGATGCATTATTCGTTCGATTTCGCTGCATGGCACGATTCCTCGGGTACAAGCCCCATGTTTGCTGTACACGCTTCCAAAGGAGGACGGGTCAAGTGGGCACGCTGGATCCAAGAGAATGGGGATGCGGCTTCCCCGGGTAATTACCTGGTAATCGAGGATCTTACGACAACCCCGGCTACCTTTGCGTTATATCTTCATCTGGCGAAAGACAGTATACCCACAGGATTTCGACAAGCAGGCGCAAACGTATCCCAGGGGCAATACATTGGGATGGCGGATGATACGGGCTACAGCACAGGTAATCACTTGCATTTTCAAGTTCATACGAATCCATCCTCATATTGGGGGAACTCGGTTGACATCACGTTTTCAGATGTCGCTATCAATGGTGGGAGGCCGCGCACGCCTACTGAAGCAGCGAACTGGCCTCAATATGGAAGCCAAGGACAATTGGAATACACATCTGGAAATTCGATCCCCGGCGATTCGATACCACCCTCCGGCGGATTGTACACACCAGCTGATAAGCTGCGTATTCAAGGTTCAAGCACTCTGATATCAGGCTGGGCGCAGGATAACATTGCCATGGGGTCAATCCAAATCAAGGCAAATTTTTCGGGTGCCTGGTACAACGTAGGGCCGGCATTCTCCTCCTCCCCATTTAGCTACAACTGGGATATGTGCGCAGACAACGTTCCGGATGGACCAGTGACCCTCATGCTGGAGTTACAAGATGCGAATGGGAACTTTGCTCGTGGCACTCCTGGGCTGCGGCGATTGGTCAAACAGTATCATTGCCCAGTCCCTATGCCGGTTTGCATCCCAAACTCCAATCAAGTGACACTCTTTTCTGATCCAGGTTTTCAGGGTAAATGTACAATCTTCGGAGTTGGTACTTATAGCTCAAGTGCGCTCGGAAATGTTGGTGATGATAATGCGGAATCAGTACTGGTTGGATCGCAGGTCTGGGCAACATTGTTCAACGGAAATCAACAAGGTCGTGGAAAGACTTTCCAGTTGCAGGACAGGAATCTCAATGATGATCGGATCGGCGCGAATCGCGTCTCATCACTCCTGGTACGCTCCATTACCACGTCAGCCTCCAGCCCGCGCATGGTGTATCCATCTGACAATACGACTTTTCCAGCAAATTCCAGCCTGAGCTTATCTTGGGATGATCTCGGTGGTGGGATAGAATTTCAAGTGAAATTTGACAATGCAGATAAAACCTGGCAAAAAGATACATATTTTCACCTGGGTTCTGTTTCTTCTGGGAATCATACCTGGCAAGTGCGTGCACGGAACTCCAATGGAACCAGTAGTTGGAGCTCGCAGCGGACTTTTTACATTGCAGATCCGCTAAATTTACCCGAAGAGCCAACTGTCACCGCCCCGTTTATTGATACGATGGAAACTGGATATAACGGATGGCTCAGAGGGGAATGGGATCAAACAGTGGAGCAGAATCATACACCTGGCGGCAGCATCAGTTTCAACTATGAAATCAACGATCGAATCCCTGATTACGATACAGGGGCTCCGAATTCTGGATATCTGACCTCGCCAGAAATCACGATCCCATCAACTGGATACGCCCTAAGCTTTTGGTACCTCTACGAGACGGAAGGTCCAGGAGTGCATTGGGACCAGCGATGGGTGCAAATCTCTGTAGACGGCGGTCCATTCACAAACATTCTGCAACTGCACTCCGATCCGCCTAATTATTGGTTGCAAAGTGCTCCGATTGATTTGTCGGAATACTCCGGGCATGGAATTCAAATCAGATTTCACTTTGCAACAATGGACGCCATCTCGAATGGTTATAGAGGATGGTATATAGACGACTTTTCAATTGACACGTATGTTCCCCAGGTATGCAGTGATAGCAATGAACCAGACGGAAGCCAGAGCCAAGCGAAGAGCATCACCTATAACACGACTGTTTCAAGAGAAATATGCCCTCGAGGAGACATGGATTATTTCAAGTTCAGCGGCGTTCAAGGGGCTACCGTTGGAGTCCGATCTCGGGCTACGGTCACACACCAGCCTGACTCATATATTTTCTTATTAGATGATGATTTCTCAACGATTCTGGCAGAGAACGACGACATGATCCCCGGGATCGTCACTGACTCACATCTCAGCTACCGGTTGCCTAGAAATGGGGAATACTACATTAAGCTCAGAGCTTGGGACCATCCTTCTGCAGGGGGTAGTGATTTTGACTATGAGCTGTCATTGTTTGGGAATGACAATACTTCTCCAATCGCAAACATTTTCTATCCGAGAGCAAATACACCCTATCCTGATGGGGCGATTCTGATCCAGGTTGATGCACAAGACATTCCCACACACGGCGAGGTGTCGACTGGGATCAGCCATGTGGAGTTTTTCTGGCATCCGGGAGATTGGGTGGGCACAAATTGGATGAGTCTTGGCACTGATTGGGTTAGTTCTGACGGTTGGGGTTATAATTTCGATACAACAAGTTTGCCTGACGAACGCCTGATTGCAGTATATGTCCGCGTATATGATTGGGCAGGAAACTGGCGGGACGTAATCCTTTGGGATTTGTGCCTGGGCACTGCAGCTTGTAATTGGCATCTCCCGCTCCTCAACCGATAACCCGGCAATCTTGCTTATGATCTGCCTGTGAAACTCATCATCCAGATTCCATGCTATGACGAGGCATCTACACTACCTGCCACCGTGCAGGCTTTGCCGGCGTCTTTGCAGGGCTTTGATCGAGTTGAATATCTGGTGATAGATGATGGGAGCAACGACGAGACAGCCAATGTGGCAGCCCGACTGGGCGTCCATCATATCGTCCGTTTGCCTCAGCATGCTGGTCTCGCAACAAGCTTTAAGACGGGCCTGGAAACCTGCTTGAAACTCGGGGCTGATATCATCGTCAATACCGATGCTGACAACCAATACATGGCGGATGACATCCAGCTCCTGGTAGAGCCAATCCTCACAGGCAAAGCAGAGATCGTTGTCGGTGACCGTGGCGTAGCGTCTCTGGCATCCTTCTCGCCCGTCAAGCGCATTCTTCAGCGACTGGGTAGTTGGGTTGTTGGTAGAGCATCCGGCATCAAAACTCCAGATGCTACCAGTGGTTTCCGTGCATTAACCCGTGAGGCAGCGCTGCGCACGCTGGTGATGAACGATTTCTCATATACGCTGGAAACATTGATCCAGGCAGGCGCCAACAAAGTCTCCGTTGTCTATGTCCCAGTGCGGACAAATCCCCAGGCACGACCTTCGCGACTCGTGCGTAGCATCCCCAACTACGTAACTCAATCCACACAAGCAATCGTTCGTGCCTACACGAAATACCAGCCTCTTCGTGTTTTCACGCTTTTCGGTATAGCGTTGATGACCGGGGGAATTCTACTCGGGTTGCGCTTTTTGTATTATTTCGTGATTGGTGAGGGTAGCGGTCACGTACAATCTCTGATCCTTGCGGCAGTCCTGACCATAATCGGCTTTCAAACTCTTCTCATTGGACTGCTGGCAGATTTGATTGGTTTCAATCGGATGATCCTTGAAGAATTGTTGTACCGGCTGAGACGGATCGAGATCGGAGATAGTGATCGCCGAACACCACCTACCAGTTCCAAGCATGATTAGAAAACTTATTGTAATATTTATCGTTTTTTGGGGGCTATCCAGTTGTTCACCTTTGGTAAGCGTAGAGCAAGCAGATATCACAAACACCTTTACCTTGAGCAGGAACAATCCTCTCGGCCAAACATTTGTTGCCCGTTATGATGGGTTGCAAGCAATCAGGATTTTCCTGGAACCCGATCTGAGCAAGAACAATATCCTCACCCTGCGATTAAGGTCTGATCAGTCTGGAAACAGCGACCTTAGAACGACCAGCCTTACACTCAAAGCAAGCACACCGCCTGCTTACTATACTTTCAGGTTTGATCCAATCCAAAGATCATCTAATCGATCTTACACTCTAGATCTAGAGACGGAAAGCGGGATAAATGTTGCGGCCGCAGCTGGTAGCACTTACATCGATGGATCTCTTTATCAAAATTCGATACCGACTGATGGCCAGCTTGCCTTCAAACTTGTTTATGATCGCTCAGCCGCGCTAACTGGACTTGGAAGCGAGGTCCTTCGGTGGGGTGGAATTCTAGGTATTGGCTTCTTTGTATATATTATCCCCGGCTGGGCGCTGCTCAGCCTTCTCCTACCAGGGTGGCGCCACCTGCAATGGTTAGAGAAATTCGCACTGTCTGGCGGGATATCGTTATCAATTTATCCAATTCTGATGCTCTGGACAGATCTAATTGGATTGCATTTAGGGGGAATGTATGCCTGGATTCCGTGCATCGCTGGTGCGCTAGCACTCATCTGGAGGAATTGGAGACAATTCCGCAATCCGCCTAACTCCACCCAATTTTGGAAATCTGTCCTCTCAAATTTATTTCATACAGAGATATTTTTTAGTCTTGCATCGGTATTCCTACTTGTAATCGTTGTAAGTTCCCGCTTCTGGATGATTCGTCCCTTGGCAGCACCCATCGGTAGTGATTCATATCACCACAGCCTGATCGTTCAGCTTCTTCATGACCATAATGGCCTATTCACAAACTGGCTCCCTTATGCCGATCTCTTGTCCTTCACTTACCATTACGGTTTTCATGCAGCGGTAGCAGTCTTCCGGTGGGTTTACCCGCTCCCAGCCTATGAGGCAGTCCTATGGGTGGGGCAGATATTTAATGTGATGGCAGTCCTTGTGGTTTACCCGTTCGCGCTGAGGATTGTTAGAGCTCGGTGGGTTGGAATCGCCGCAATTTGGTTCGCTGCTCTGGTATCACCTCTGCCTAACGTGTACCTCGATTGGGGGCGCTATACGCAGCTTGCGGGGAATATTGTCATGCCCACGATGATTATTCTTGCCTGGACGGTACTTGAGGAGCAAGAGATAAATTGGCGCCCGATCGCCCTCACAATAATCGCTGCCACCGGTTTGGCACTTACACATTACCGGGTGTTCCTGATGAGCATATTCTTTTTCCCTGCGTTCCTCCTCATCCGATTGCCGAATGAAAAAACCGGGCGACATGTGCTCAAGCTGCTGTGGATGGGATTAGGTACTGGATTACTTATCCTCCCCTGGCTCATTCGAGGATTCTCGGGAAATCTCTTTGAGTTTATCGCACACTTTCTCACGACACCTCCTGAATCAACATCAAATCTTACACGCCAACTGGAGTCAATCAATGATCTCGCAAACTACTTGCCAGATTGGGCATGGCTGGTCATGGCGCTCGCAATCCTCTGGGGGATTTGGAAGCGGTATCAACCCACTGTAATCCTTTGTATTTGGTGGTTGCTAGCCTTACTGGCAACCAATCCTGGCTGGTTCGGTTTGCCCGGAGCTGGGATTATTTCAAACAAAATTATTTTTCTCGCCATTTATATCCCAGCTGGCATCCTAATTGGCAGTATGATTCACTGGATAATGGAAGCACTCCTATCATTATCAGGTAAGCGCATCTACCATTTAGGGTTGAATCTCTTGGGAATTCTGGCTTTGTTATCGAGTAGTATCGGGTTCGCTAAAGCACGTATTCGTGATCTGACACCAGACCAAATCACATTGACTCGAGCAGACCTTCGTGCTGCTACATGGATTCAAGCGAATACTCCGGATAGTGCACGCTTTTTGGTCAATTCCCATTTCTTCTTCGAAGATTGGCCTCTTGGCTCTGACGGAGGGCATTGGTTACCGTTGATCGCCCATCGACGGACGACTTTACCCCCCATGATCTATTCTGCAGAACGGGAACCAAGACCAGGCTACTACGAGCAAGTTCTTCATCTGCCGCTAGAAATCCAAACCAAAGGTATATCCCATCCAGAAGTCCTATCCTTATTGCGCGAACAAGGTGTTTCACACATTTATATTGGACAGGCGCCCGGCCCACTCGTCGAGGATCCTTATAAGATGCAAATCGAGCAGCTGCTCAGCGATCCACATTTTCGACCGGTCTACCATCAAGACCGGGTATGGGTATTCGCAATGGTATATCAATAAGCAAGCGTCGTCCCCGAGAAATTGAATGAAGATTTGTTATTTCGGTACATACCGCTCGGAGTATGCCCGCAATCAAAAAATGATCGAAGGTCTCAGGCGCAATGGTGTCGAAGTCACCGAATGCCATGAGTCGCTTTGGTACAGTATCGAGGACCGGGTAAATATCACTGTTGGAGGCTGGCGTTATCCAAATTTCTGGCTTCGGGTGGTGAAGGCTTATTTTCGGTTGCTCAGGCGTTATCGAAACATCGATTATGACGTGATGATTGTGGGGTATCCAGGTCATTTTGATGTCTATCTGGCCCGGATTTTAACCTGGTTTAAGCGCAAACCCCTGGTTTGGGATATCTTAATGTCCATCTATCTAGTAGCCGTTGAAAGAGACCTCGACAAACGTAGCCCTTTCACGGTAGCTGCCTTGCGCAGAATTGAGGGATTTTCGTGCCATCTCCCCGATCTGCTCATACTGGACACGGAGGAATATGTAAATTGGTTCTCGGACACACATCACGTCTCCTCCATCCCGCTTCAAGCTCGTCCCAATTGGAGCGGACGACCGTATCTTCAAGCCGATACCAACAACATCAAGGGATCACCCAGAATTCAAGCTGGTGTATTATGGCTCGTTCATCCCTAATCATGGAGTGTTGGACATCACTGAAGCTGCTCGCTTGTTATCCGCAAACCAACAGATTAAATTCGAGTTTATAGGCGAAGGACCAGAGCGTGCACTCGCCGAATTGAAAGCGAAGCAAGATCAGATCACAAATATAACCTTCTTAGATTGGATGGAAAAAGAAGCTCTTATACAACATATCGCATCCGCGGATGTCTGCCTTGGGGTATTCGGTGAGACGCTGCAATCCTTGATGACGATTCACAACAAGATTTATGAATGTCTGGCGATGGCTAAACCCGTGATCACGGGCGATTCTGCTCCAATGCGCCGATACTTCAAAAACGGGGAACACATTTATCTATGCGAACGCGGGGATCCAGCTGCCCTAGCCCAGGCTATTGTACGATTGTATAACGATATTGATCTTAGACAAAAACTCGCAAAAGCGGGATATGCACATTTCACTTCACACTTTACTACCGAGATGGTTGGTAAATCCTTGCTGGATCATCTCTTGGGGTTCTCCAAATGATCCAGAACAAGCGCATCCTGTTCATCTCACCCTTTGTGAGTTGGCCCCGTCACAACGGCGCAATCGTTCGATCACATCATCTCGCCAATCAATTGGCTGAGCATAACACGGTCTGGTACGTGCATCGCACAAACCAGACGCCGCTCCCAGTAGAGCCTAAATATACCCCAGTACAAACTACCAAACATAAAATCGATCAGGTTTTTAATATCGTCGTTCTGATGAAACTCTTGAAGCTTGTAAAAAGGCATGATATCGATTTTATTCTGGCAAGCCATTTATGGAGTGGTCTTTACGGTATCTTATTAAAAGTTATAAGTGGGAAGAAATTAATCTTCGACAACCACAATGTTGAAATGCTGCGCTTTCGACGGAGCGGAAATCCAATCTGGCCTTTGATCTATGTAATCGAATTCTCAATTACTTTCTCTGCTGACATGATTTATTGCGTATCAAGACAGGACTTCACATACCTGCGATCATATTACAATATCCAAGATACCAAAATGCAGGTAGTTGCAAACGGAGTCGATGTCAGCATGTTGAGTAAATACCATGCTGATATAATAAATATTAGGACAAATTTAGGGATATATCCGGATGATGCTTTGATTCTTTATTTTGGCTCACTCACATATAAGCCAAACCAACAGGCTATAAATATCATTCAGGAGCAAGTAATCCCACGATTGCTTAGAGAAGATTTCCACTTCAAGGTAATTGTCGCCGGCGCAGGAGGTAAAAAATACCAAACCCAACACAAAGTCCATGAGTCCAACCTAATTTTTACAGACTTCGTCGACGATATCCACGCCTTGATATTCGCTGCAGATGTCGTGATCGTACCGATCACATCGGGAAGCGGTACCAGGCTTAAGATTATCGAGAGTATCGCTTGTGGAAAGCCTGTTATCAGTACCCGCATCGGTGCTGAGGGTCTAGACAGTGAGGCAGCAGGAGATTTATTGACAATCTGCGATAGTTGGGAATCCTTCTCCGAACAAATTATCAAACAATCGAAGATGCCCAAGAGAGATCGTCCTAGCCGTGTCTTCATGGAGCTCTATGACTGGAAGAAAATTGTTGAAGGAATTGAATTTGATTGGTAACAGCCAGAGCAACACGAGCGACCTGAATCTACCACAGGTGACGATCATCCTCTTAACTTGGAACAACCTTGCGGTAACAATTGATTGTTTGCAGTCATTAGAGAAATTAGTTTACCCCAATTACAGGATATATTTAATCGATAATAATTCCACCGATGAAACAGTGGAGGTTGTTCACAGGCAATTCCCGGAATGTTCAGTTATCACGAATCCGACAAATCTTGGATTTGCGGGAGGCGCGAATATTGGGATTCGGCGAGCAATTCAAGATGGAGCAGAATTTGTCCTGCTATTAAACAACGATACACTCGTGCCGCCGGATATGATCAATATTCTCGTCTCAAATGCGCAAACTCATGATGAACGCGGCATTTTTATGCCTAAAATCAGGATTGCCAGTGGCGATCAAGTGGAGTGGTTCATCGGTAGCAGGCAGCACTGGCTCACACTCGACGCACAAGATTTTTCACCAAGTGGCATGAGAAATAACAACAATCTTGTTGACTCTCAAGTCGATTTTATTTTTGGTACTGCCATGTTTATCCGTACGGATGTCTTTGCGAAAATTGGACTACTGGATGAGGATTATTTCCTTTATTATGAAGATATGGACTTTTGCAATCGTGCCAGGCGTGCCGGGATTGGGCTTCAGATCGTTCCTGAAACATCGGTCCGGCATCATGTATCCGCAAGTACAAACGATCAGGAGCCCTTCCGCTATTATCATAAAGCACGCAGTAGTGTAATCTACTATCGAAAGCATGTCTCCGGTCTACGCTGGGCGGTGATTCTCCCCTATAGGCTGGTGAGCGCTATGCTTACAATACTGCGTCTTATCCAGCAAGGACATCGCCAATCAATTGTCGCTTTTCTTAGAGGGTTGAATGATGGCAGGCACGTGAGGCTGGGAAGATTCGTTACAGGTACAGCGCTAAATGAAACAGTTTAAATCAATTAATCGCCTGGGGTCGCTGAAAAACATCAGCGTAGCCGGATCATTGCTGACACCAATCATCAACAATCGATTCGTCCCGTATCCCTATGTGATGATCTGGGTAGTTACGAGGCGCTGTAATGCGCGTTGTCAGATGTGCAATATCTGGCAGGAGAAAGATTCTCCTTTCCTCTCTCCGGACCAAATAGAGAGTATTTACTCTACGAATGATTTTTCCTTTGTTCGCTCTCTAACAATTACAGGGGGTGAACCTACCCTGCGAAATGATCTGCCTGAGCTGTTCTCGCTCGCACTGCGCTATATGCCGAACCTGGAGCATTTCGCCCTGGCTACCAGCGCCTTGAATACTCGGCGGACCATTGAGTATGTTGGAGAGATGTTGAGGCACCTTGAGGCGCAAAAAAGTAATATATATCGCTTCGATGTCCAAATATCACTTGATGGTGTCGGCGCTGTGCACGATGAGGTGCGAGGAATTGAGGGTTTTTTTGATAACGTACAAAAAACTATTGCTGGTTTGCGGGACTACCAGCTGCACTACAAAAATTTAAACCTCAAACTCAGCAGTGTCCTTATGCCTCAAAACATCCCGCATGTTCAAGAGTTGCGAACCTTCGCGCGTGAAAATCAACTGCCAATCTTCTATAGCCCGGTTTTACTTTCTGGTGAGTATTACAACAATCTACATGGGCTGATTAATCTAAAATTCACTCATGAAGAGAACCAGGAGGAGGCATACCAATTCTTCCGCGATCTGGGCGAAGAAGATCAAACTGTATACCGTTATTATTACCAGGATATGGCGGAAATGATCCAGGGCAATCCCCGAGCTCGTACCTGTATGATGGGATACTTTGGGTTTGTCCTAGAACACAACGCGAATGTTTACCCGTGTGTCAACTGTGAACACGTGAGCTTTGGCAATTTGTTGATGCACTCCTTTGACGAAGTCTGGTTTCGAGGGACGAGTGATGAAGTGCGCAAAGAGCTTCGAGCGTCCTGCTGCCCTACTTGCACATCGATGTGTTTCCCTCCTCCTGCAAATGCATCCGAGGTGGTAGACTTGGCGGTCAGGAAGTTAATAAAGCGCTGACACTCTAACAATCCTGATGAGAAACAAAAATGAATGAAGCCGAATGGTGGGATCGTTACGGCCATTTAAACGACCAAATTTGGGAATACGATAAATTCATAAATGCAACCATCCGCGATGATTATCTGACCAGCATGGTTGAGTTTTTGCATAAACCAGGGGGCAAACTACTCGACTTTGGGTGCGGTACTGGCTGGTTTAGCATACCATTCGCCTTATCAGGTATGCATGTTGATGCTCTAGATAATTCAGAGCAGCAAATCCAAAGAGGAAGCGAACTCGCAGAACGAATGGGTGCGGAAAATATGCATTTCAAGTTATCGGATAGCCTGGCTGCACTGGAGGCGGAGAGTTATGATGCCATCTTGCTTCATGCAGTCATTCATCACATACCTATCGATGAGCGAGCTGGTCTGCTTCAAAATCTTGAAAACTTATTAATCCCTGGGGGAAGGATTTATATTTACGAGCCCATCATGGCATCGCTTAAACCGTCCCTCCTCCCACGCATTGCTGATCTAGTTATGGGCGGTGTATTCCGCGTGCTCAGGTTTTTTGCCTGGAACCTCAATTTATATACAACCGAAATGCGCAAATCGCTCGCGGAAGGTTGGACGATGCGTAGTCCAACTGAACAGCCGATGACTCTTGAAGAACTTCTTCTTCTCTTCCCTAATAATTTTTCAATCCTCCGTACTCAGCCACAGCATCTCTGGTCGATAAATTATGCGAACTTCTGTATGATGCTGAATGAACCCTGGCACAAAATCGCTAAATCAATCCTGCCGCAATTCTATAACTTGGATCGTATTGTCCGAGATATCCCCTGGTATCACTATTTGCGCTGTTGGCCTTGCGTTTCGGTGATGGCTCAGAAGAATGAATAGGGTTTTCTCCTCGCTCTTTCGCAACGCATTTCTGGCATTTATTAGCCGGATGATCAACCAGCTCGGATATGCCCTCATATTCTTTGCATTATCCCGCTGGCAAGGGCCAGACCCAGCGGGGGTTTTTACCCTGGCTTTAAGGTATTCAGCCCTCTTTCTGATATTGGCGTTATGGGGATCGGAGGGATATTTGGTCCGCGAAATTTCAGCTGATCCAAGCAAAGCCTTCCGTCTCCTGGCGAATTCATTATTGTCAAGGTCAGTATTTGCCGTAATCTCATTTCTAACACTGCTTATCGTGGTAACTACTTTCGCAGGATATCCCCAGCCAATCTATTGCATCATCCTCTTATTAGCTCTTGGCATCCTCCCAGAAGCCTTGCTGCGGATAATCCAATCAGTGTTTTTCGCTTCCCAACAGTTTTTGTACCCGGCAATAGCTGCCATTTTATTGAGCACGATTCGTGTGGTTGGGGGATTTTATCTAGTTTTTTCCAGGGTGGGATTGGACGAATTAGCCATTTTCCTCGCCACAACATCCTTTATTGGACTTATTCTTTGGTGGTTATTTCTCCGCTGGAAGAAGCCTGAAATAATCCCTACCGAACCTCGTCCAGCTTATTCCAAACCCTTGCACCGATATAAATTCAACAGATTATCGCTTCGCGATGATCTGTTGAAGGCGACTCCATTCGCATTCATGGAGATATTCGTCTCTGTTGAGCTTCAAGCAGACATCTTGATCATGTCATTCCTTCTACCAACGGATCAAATTGGATTCTATGCGGCAGCACATACCATTATCGCGATGATTGCTTTCACTCAATATGGCTATCATGCTGCTTTATATCCCATGATGACCCGCTTGTATCAGGAAAATCAAGAATCCCTCTGGTCTGTTTACCGCCGGCTTTTCCGCATTGTCGGCTGGATCGTCTTTCCAGCAGCCGTCCTGCTCTCAGGCATGGCAGAACCTATTCTCCACGCAATATTTACCCCCGCTTTTGATCCCTCAGTTAGCATCATGCAATGGCTGGTCTGGGTATTGGTACTGCAGTTTCTGGATGAACCCAATTCCCGCCTAATCATTATCTCCGGGCATCAATCCGTTGTCACACGCCTGCTTGGTGCCAGCATGTTAACAAATATCATACTCAACATCATTCTGATCCCAATTTTCGGTATTCCAGGAGCTGCCATTGCTAAATTGGTCTCAAAGGTATGTTTTACGATCCTGAATGGAATATTTGTCTATAAGAATGTGAGCCATATCAATGTCCTCCCTGTGTTAGGCAAGCTAGTGATAGGCACAGCGATCATGGCGGGTTTCGTGCTCGCGCTTCCTTCATATCCCCTGGCAATTCGCCTTGTTATTGGAAGCACAGTTTATGTTCTCATTACAATCATGTTAGGAGTGGTTAATAGGAGCGATTTTTATGGCTTGATTACCCGAAAGGGTTATTGTAATTAGAATCAAGACGGGTAGAATAATACACAGAGATTATCTCAACTAGCTTGATCGAGAGGAGTTGAATGCTATGAAGCACAAGAAAATTGCACTAGTCATGCTTACCGGAATAATAATTCTTCTGGTGTTAGGGAACACTGCCCTGGCTCAGGGAGTGAATGGTAGCGGCTGGTGGTCTGCTGTGCAAGTACAGCGCACAGGTAACGCCGTCGCTGGTTCCGTTGATGTCTACATGGATGCCTACTCTCCGCAAGGGGAGGCGACCTCCTGGAACTGTGGAACGCGACCATTGGCTGCAAAGGGGAGTGGTGGGACTTTCATCCCCCACTGGGCGACTGACCCTAGCGGCGATAACTGCGCCGACCAAGTAGGGTTTCCAACGAACTTCGAAGGCTCGAGCGTGCTGAACGCCGCCGATGATATCGTAGCGATCTCCCAAATGCAGAACATCAGCTATGGTGGCTGGGCGCCTGGCGACACCCCATACGGACGTGCTGTGGCTGCGTACTCAGGCGTTGGAATCCCATCTCTCCAACTTAAATTCCCTGTGTATAAAAACAACCACAGCAATGAGATGACGACCTTCTTCGTCCAGAATGCAGGGGGTTCACCTGCGAATATCGTTGCCACCTTCAAGCCGTGTGCCAACCAGGGCAACGGAACACCTTGCCTTGGGTACCCGAATACATACACGTACACTTTCAACGGGCTCGACCCGAACAAGATGATCGTGCTCGATGCAAGCCTGGCGCTGAATGGGGGCAGCCCCATGCCAAGTGGAAACGGCTCTTTCGGCGGCTTGACTGTTGCATCGACCAATTCTGTTGAGTTAGCTGGAGTTGTGCTTGAGCATAACAAGACTGCATCCCCAGCGATATATCTCAAATCAACACGTGCATTCGGAACAGCAGATTACGATAGTGTACTGTGGGTGCCTGCGGTCAAGTATCTCTATCCGGGCGGCACTAGTGCAACGAATCCAAATGCAGCCAAGTGGAGCGCATTAGTTGTTCATAATGCGGATACGCTTGCAGCCTCTGTCAACATCACATATACGCTCACAGCCAGAAATGGGAGTACAAGCCACCCAGATGTAGGAAATAATTATTACCAAGCCGCCACTATCCAGCCGGGTGAATCATCCTTCTTCATGTTCTACAATCAATCCTGGGCAAATCCCGCCTCAGGAACACAACCCGGCGACCTGTTGTCCGCAGAAGTCAATGGCAATGGGAAGAACATTGTCGCGGTTGTGAACGAAGAAGGCAACTTCGCCTTAGCCGGAGAGCGCGATTTGGCAACTTACTCAGCCATGCCCAATTCTGCGGGTAGTATTGAAGTCTCCATTCCCGCCTATAAAGAAGCGTACAATGGGAAGTTCCATGGTCTGGTAGCTCAGAATATTGGCACAGCTCCGACGGATATCGTTGCTAATATCACTACCATCGATAGTAAACACGCAGGGATTACAAATGGTCAGCTCGTGAAGATCGAGACCGTAGACCAGGTGGCTCCTGGTGAATCAGTCGTCCTCTACATGGCTTGCCAATACTCCACCGCCTGGCTGGATCTAGGTGGGGATGATGCGCAGAAGGACAATCTGTGCTCAGCGGGCTCAAACCCGGCCCTGGGTGTTAATACCAGCGTACTCCTACAAGCCGGACAACCACTTGTCGTTCTTGCGAACGAAGAGTTACTCTGGTACGTGAATCCCCTCAATGTAGCAGATGGTCACGGCGAAGACGCCAGCAACTATGAAGGCTTTCCGCTCTTTGCTCCTTGATCTCAGCTCACACTGAGTCTCTGGAAGCCGACCGACATTAACTTATCTCGAGGATCGACACGAGTTGATCCTCGAGATTATTGCTTCAAACAAATTTCACATGAAATCGAAATCTTCAGACATTATCTCAATTCTTCACGTTGTTCCAGTTTCGCGGCACATCAGATTTGCGAAGATCATCCTGGCTTTGGTGGCTATTGGGTTATTTGCTCTCGTCAGTGCATGCTCGGGAGTGCAGCAAACGGACCCCCTGGGCAGCCAAACATTGCCTTCCAGCTCGCTTGAGATACCCGCCTACCCCAGTCCAGATCAAATGGACGCTTCAAATACATCCTACCCACGACCAGAGAACGCACCCTCATCCCTACTCGCATATCCAGCGCCAGGTGATACTGGAAAAGTGGATGCCGATATTCGATTTATTATTGACACACCTGTGTACGCGGGGGCGACTTCGATCAGCGGGACCGGTTTAGACGGCACACAAATTCAAGTTGTAGACATCTCTACCGCTGGATCTGTTCTCGGAAGTGGCGTCGTTGGAAAAGATAACCGCTTTTCGATTCAATTAGCAAGTCCACTGGAAGCGAACCGGAGCATAGGGATTGAGCTGATAATCCCACGAGAAACCCAAACTTGGGCAGATCTCTGGGAGTTACGGGGTGACAACGCACGATCAATTCCTGGCATGGGCTATTATATCGATACAGTCGTAACGCAAGCTAAATAAGCGTTTAACGTATCATCGGAATAGCAACCGAATAGATCACCTGGTAGCTCTGGGTTAATCCGGAGGCTTCATTGCCCGACAACCCTCCGATGACGTAAATATTCCGGTCTAGGAAGGCCATGCCCAGGTTCGTCCTCGGTAATGAGGAGGGGGTAGTGTCAAATTGTGACCACTCATCATTTTGAGGAAAATAAATCAAGGATGTGTTCTCAGGGGAGTCTGCTGTCTGACCGCCGACTAAATGGATAATGTCGGCTGCACTCACCAACCCCATCCCGTATAGCCCAAATGGCAGTCGGGAGCCTACCATCCAGGGATTTTCGACACCGTCCAGGTTTGGCTGGTAAGATTCATTCACATTCAGAGCTTGTTGGCCATCGTAACCTCCAAGCACATAGATTTTTCCATTAGCAATGGTTGCCCCAGTAAACCCTCTGGCAGTCATCATCGAGGTCTTCTGTTCCCACTCATCACTTTCTGGATCATACGAGAAAACTGTATCCAAATAGCGCCTTCCATCCCAACCGCCAAAAACGTAGAGCCTTCCTTCAAACGAGACACTGGAATAGGCGCTTAGTGCTATCGGCATCGACGAGCCAGTTTCCCAAAGGTCGGTACGAGGATCATAAATCTCAAGGATTGGCGTGACAGAGCCCGGAAATTCTCTGCCCCCAGGAATATATATCTTCCCATTGATGAGTACCCCCTGAATATCAGCTACAGGTACTGGTTTTGGCTTGATCGCCGTCCACAAGTTCGTTTGAGGGTTATAACGCTCATTGCTACTGACGACCCCTTGCTCGCCTTCTCCACCAATCGCGAAGATTTCTCCGCCAAATGTACAAATTGCCATGCCCCAGCGTGCGGTGGGCATACTCGCCATAGCTTTCCACTCAGCACGCGGTTCTGTGCCAGGTCCTTGGCTTACCGAAGAAACTGTAGCGGGAATCGGATTGGCGTTATTTCTTCCGACTAAGTAACCAAATACGCTGAGAAAAATTACTGCGATCACCCCAAGTAGTATTATCCGTATCGGACGTATTGACGGACCCTTTGAATCAACGCGGGGCAAGGAAAGCCAATCTCCTGGGGAGGTACCTGCCTCTGTACCGCTTCTTTCGCCGATTGATTCACCTGATGCGATAATGCCCCTTTGCACTGCAAACATCGCCGCCTCAGTGCGGCTGGCGGCGCCGATTTTGGAGAATATATTCTTCAGATGTACCTTGACGGTATTGGTGCTGATGACCAGTTGCTGAGCGATTTGCTTGTTACTCGCCCCCGTCGCAACAAGCCGGAGGATTTCCAGCTCGCGCTCGCTCAGATCATTGTTCGTATGCATAAATGCAATCAAATCCTCCAGATTGTGGAATTATTATAACATCCGGAGGAGATTTGACTCACGCCTGGGCGTGTGCACCCAACCAACAAGCCACAACCTATCCAATTTATTAGGTACCTGGGTACGCTAAATAAATGCTCAATACCCGGCGTGATCCAGCCAATCAGGTAGAGAATTCAGAAGCTCCCCCATAATCTGGCGCGCTGCTCGTTTGAACAGCTCAAAATCTCCGTAAGCTTCTCCACCTGCACTACTGACAAGATCACTCACACCGCGCAGGATGAGCAAACGCTTGCTATTGCGGGCTGCCACCCAGGCAATTGCCCCCGATTCCCAATCTCCAGCCACGGCGCTATAGCGTTCTTTAAGGAGAGAGATTTCTTCCGCAACAAGATCGCGATCGCCGGATACCATCCTGGTCTTGTGTACCCTTCGCGGATACGGCTCCTTGAGCCAGGAGAGATCGATATCAGTCTGGTAAAATGCCAGAAATGGAAGATCGTCATCCATCTGCTCGAAGATATCATAGATAGCTGTGCGCTCTACTAGGATGATGGTTCCACGTTCCACGTCACCTTCGAAACCTCCGCACGTTCCCAGGTTTACCAACAACTCTGGATGCCAATGATCGATCACGTACTGAGTCGAAGCAGCCGCCGATATTTTTCCCCACCCTCCCTGAAAGAGAGTCACTTGTCGACCGAAATCCTGGTTGAACCATTCACCAAAAGGAGATCGATAGATCTCAGCATCAGGATAAAACTCCCGAGCCGCCTGCCACTCTGCATCCGCGGAGATGAGAACAACAACAGCAGCGGTGTGTGAGGCCTTCAATCGTTAGCCGATCCTGGTCGCCAATATCACTGCTTCCGTTGGAGATACTTGCACCTCCGTTGCGGCCAACCGGGCGTCGTTCAGCCAAAAATCCCGGATGCGAGCGCCTTCTTGCCTTGATCTTAACGAGACTTTACCCATTGGTGATAGCCCATCGAGCACGATTAGACTACCTTCACGTAGGGATTGGACTAATAGCTCTGGATACTCTGCCCGTGTGCTGTTTGCACCTGCAAAGAGCATTCCAAATCGCCAGCTTTGAAGGAGCTCCCGCCAATCACCACTCACGATTCGCACATTCAACATAGGCTCGAAAAGCGAACGCACAGCAACAGATCTCGCACGATCCTCCACGATTGATAAAAACGAAGCAGATGGCGACAGAGCGCTGGCTATCCAGGCAGAGCCTACTCCGCATCCTGTTTCGATCTCACCAATCACGCCACTGACAAATGTGCGTGTGAGCAAATGGAGTAAGCGACCTGCATCATTCGTACAGGAAGCTGTGTACTCCATTTGTTCAGCAAGATTATGCCCTCGCCTAACGAGCGGCGGAACGATATTCATGATCCTGTAATTAGACATTCCAACCCTCCTGACACGACCAGGTCTGGTTTGAGTGGTAACTAGTCATCAATTGCCAACTAGAATCTCTATAGCTGCTACAACGCGTGAAAGTTCTTCCACGGCTACTTTATTTTGATCTGAAACGCTGAAAACCTGGACAAGAGACTGGTAATACCAAAGAGTGCCTTGTTTACCCCCTCGAAACCGATCGAGTATCGAATCGCCATTCAAACGCAAATCCATATAGATCGAACGGGCATTGTGCAATTTATCAGCCAAAGAAATTAAGCGCACCTCTTCGGGTTGTGTGCGGAGTCTGCTGAGGTAAGCTTCTTTCCGGTCCCTCCAAGGGGGCTTAGGTATCACGAACGAATCACTGCATGCTTCAACCAGCCTTGCTACACGGTCCCCAAATCGATCGCGAACATCGTATAGTCTCTCAATCCCACCCTGGTCTTCAACAGAATCGTGTAGGAGTGCAGCAATTGCCTGCTCTTCGTCACCTCCCCATTCGATGACCAGTGCGGTAACTCCCAGTAGGTGGGAAATATATGGGATTTTCGTGGCTTTGCGACTCTGCTGACTGTGCAATCGAGTAGCATAGACAAGTGCGTTTTCAAAGGAGCTAGTGAATTGAAAGAACTCCGGATTCAAATCGTCCATGTCTTTTCCAAATTTACTGACTTTTTAAGCTTTGCGCACATTGTAACCACCCTTATCAAACAAGAAGCTTTCGTATCGCTTCTGCCAGCTGCATGCCATCGGGCGTCTCGCCGCGATCATGGGTAATCTGGTCTGCAACCCTTTCCAATAACCCTGAGTTTACCTCTGCCAAATCAGCAGTAATTTTTAGCCACTGTTTTTGCAATTTGCTATTCGGATGGTTAAAGATGGATGCAGCGATCTGGGCTGGTGATGCGACACCTATATTCCACGATGTGGTATTCAGATCCAATTCTCGCGCTGAATTCGCCCAATAATAGGAAAGCATGGGGTTGATCAAACCCCGCATTCTAGCCCAGAGTGGGTCATCTTCCTGGACAAGGGCGAAAAAGGCGATGTAGTACGGTCGTGCAGCTATATAATCATGGTTGACCTGGGAGAGTTTGCCAGCAATCGCTGAAGCATAGGAAGCCATATACCAGCGTAAATCCTGTACGGTTGCTCCGTTATCATTGTGCTCCACGGCATCCCATTGAAGTCGACATGCTAATAAGAAATTATTTGCTGAAGCAACAAAATCTTGAGATCGCTGCACCATTGCAGTACGCGCCAGGCTTCGTGCAGAAACAACCCCTGGAGCAATGCTCAACGGAATTTCGGTGTTAGCAATATCCTCGCAAATATTTCGGACAGAAGGATCATCCCGGAACGGGATGGTATCATTGCCGGGTAAATAATACTTAGTCCCCCTCTGGACGATCATTCCACGCGACAATAAATCTTCTATCAATTCTTCTATGTACTCAGTTTGTTCGCGCTCATTGAGTATTGTACATGCCATCTCTCCAGGATCGAACTCCAATCCAGCGCGAATTAATTCGTATACATAGTCGGATTCAACCCGGCGAATAAAGTCCGCCTCGTTATCAATCCCTTTTAAAAGTTGTACGGGTACATGCAAAGAAGCGTTCTCATTTCCATAATCGAAAGCACGCTGCCGGTAACCTATTTGTAAGATCTCCCGTAAGACTGGCTTGCTTCGGAGCAGGTCCTGTGCAGCGTATCGATCTCTCAACAAATTGAGCAATTCGTCTGTGGTCAGCTCGCCTGGATGCTCAGACAATTCTCGGTAGACATCCCGCAACACGTCTCGACGTGTTCGGTAATCGGCGCTAATCATCTTCAAGCGTGAGAATAATTGGCGGTATTGGGCATCCAGGCTAGGAAATGGACCGGATGGGATTGGTTCTGTCTGTTCAGGCAGCTCTACTGGGGTCATCCCACTTTCGCCGCGTACGATATAATCCACGGGTGTTACATAAAGTTGCAGGTCCTTCAAAAATAATTTAACAACATCACTGTTTTCATCGAGCCAGGATTTGAATTGGGAATGGCCAAAATTTGCTTCGTTAAAAGCCGGATGCATCAAAAGCATTGTTTGTTTTAAGCGAGCAGCCAGGATTGGAAATTCACCGCGTTGGCCATGTGCCTGGAGTGCCCTTCTAAGCGCGTCGCGGGCGAGTTCGCGTTCCGTGCTAGTCTCAACGGCAACTTCATCTGCCTGTCCTAGAGCAGTTTCAAGGTACACAAACTCGTCACAAGACTTCACCAGCAAATTATGGGTGATACTTCGCGGTCCGATACCGATAATGTAACGTCCGTACTCTCTCAATTTTGCAGCAAGTGGGCTGAAATCGCTGTCACCTGAAACAATCACAAATGTATGAATTTGGGGACGCATGATTGCAGTTTCCAATGCGTCGATAGCCATGCGGATATCCGCTCGATTCTTACCGGCTCGGACACTATAAATCTGAATTAGGTCGATGGAAAGGTTCATGAGCTCATCACGATAACGCTGGAATCTGCTCCAGTCCCCGTATGCGCGTTTTACGACTGCTGGACCACGACTTTGCACATAAGCCATTAAAGGAGTTAACCCAAAATCGAAGAACTCTCTTTCCGCCCACAAAGCAATATTCTCAAAGTCAATAAATACAGCCGACTGTTTTTCCATAAAGCTCCTTCATAAATTCCAAATCTCTCGTGCGCGTTGCGCCATCACCATCCAATAGCGACTTTCCTCCTGTGGTGATGGACCTAATGGATCATCATATTGCTGCGCTATGAGAGCCGCAACGGCGGCTTGTGAGCAGGCGGCCCCAGCGTCCAGATCGTAACCTCCCTCTAGGAAGAGGGCGATTTTTCCCTGGGCATTCTCGTCAGCATAATTTGTCAGTCGTTCAATTAATTTGCCATATCCTGCTGCAGAGAGCAATAAGCTGCCCAATGGATCGCGCCAATGAGGATCAAAACCGAAGCTGACCAGAATCATCTCGGGGTCATACCCCTTCAGGAGAGGGAGAATAAGGCTATCCATAATCGATAAAAATGCTTTATCTCCAGAGCCAGGCGGTAATGGGAAGTTGGCGGTTGTTCTTTCTCCTGCACCATGACCGGTCTCCTCTTCACTCCCACTCCCAGGATATAAAGGAGATTGGTGAGTTGAGAAGTAGAAAACATCTCCACGGTGCCAAAATATATCCTGTGTGCCATTTCCGTGATGCAGGTCTAGATCGATGATAGCCAGGCGGCTTGCACCTTCCACCTGGATCAGATACTGAGCTGCAACAGCGATATTATTAATCAAACAAAAGCCCATCCCTTGATCCGTGGTGGCGTGGTGACCAGGTGGACGAGTAAGTGCGATTCCACGCCGCGAAACCCTTCGCCAGACTTGTGAAGCGACAGCGACAGCGCCGCCTGCAGCGTTTAGTGCCAGCTTCCAGCTTGCTGGTGTTGTGTAAGTATCCATATCGAGATGAGCAGCGTGCTTGCTAACGTCCTCAAGCATGCTCAGATACGCGCGCGTATGAACTGATTCTAGAATATTCCGATCCAAGACAACCGGCTTGGTCTGAGGGTAAATATCCCACCATCCCTTTTCGCGGAGTGCATTCCGGATTGCCTCCACACGCTCAGGCCGTTCAGGATGCCCCATTTCAAGATGTTCTTGGTGACCATCAGGATAGAATACGACCAGATCGTTTACCTTGGATTCCATAGCCCCGGCTCCTAGAGAACTATACTTTATCACGAAATTGTGACGAGCGCCAACCTTGAAGATTGAAAACGAATGGTACAATCGTATGGCCACACGTATACCCCTCAACCTGGACTGAATATACATATATTAGCCCATGGATACGATCCTCATTGTCGTTGGTTTCATTATCTTGGTCAGTGCACATCAATCCAGCTGGCTTTTCGTCGGAGGGATTAGCCTGATCGCTGGGTCTGTGCTCGCCCAGTTGTTAGAAATCTCACGCAATGAAATTGAGCTCATGATCTTTGCGATGACCTTTGGCATTTTGGGGTCACTATTGGTCATCTATTTTAAGAGAATCATGGTGATCACCGCTGCGTTTGTCGCTGGAGGCTATATCTGCCTATACCTGCCTGGTGCATTAGGTTGGGATACGGATTGGATCAATGTAATCTATGTTTTTCTGACAGCCCTCGCCAGCGGAATATTGACCCTAATGTGGGGAGCATTGCCAATCATTTTGATTTCGTCACTCCTTGGCGCGACAGTTGTTATCCAATTTCTACAATTCACCAGCATAGGCTCCACAGGATTATTCATCGTGCTCGTGGTGTTTGGGCTCGTCTCTCAATGGATCCTATGGCAATACAGCAAACCTGATACCGAATAAAATCATACAGGGATACTATGACAAAGTTGCTCTACCAGACCGATAGTTACTTGCAAGCTTTCAATGCGAGTATCACCCATGTAGATGATGCGAACCATGCAGTTGTGCTCGATTCTACGGCGTTTTATCCAGGGGGAGGCGGTCAACCTGCTGACTCCGGTGAACTAGACGTCCAAGGTGTGAACTACCACGTGATCCGGGCTAGAAAGATCGGCGAAGATGTTTTCCATTACGTAGGCGCTGAAGTCGCACTCCCAAAACCTGGGGAGCAGATCAACGGACACATCGATTGGGAGCGCCGATATAAACTGATGCGCACCCATACAGCCATGCATATCTTGTGCGGTGTCATCTTTCGAGACTACGGAGCTTCGGTGACTGGGGGCGACATGGATCCTCTACAAGGTCGCATGGATTTTGAATTTGAGACGCTCCAACGCGAGCTGGTCGACGATATCCAGGAATCTATCAATAGAGAGGTTGCAAATTCTAGGGAAGTGCGTATTAAGATACTGCCGCGCCAGGAAGCATTCCAAATCCCTGACCTCATTCGTACCAAGATCAACCTTTTGCCCGAGGGCATCCAACAGGTACGCGTTGTCGAGATTGTGGGATTAGACCTACAAGCCGATGGTGGCACGCATGTTACCAACACGTCAGAGGTGGGTGAAATCCGCGTAGTTGATTATAAAAGCAAGGGCAAGATTAACAAACGCATTTACATCGAAGTCCACGATCAAACGTAATGCAATGAACTCATCAGCCGATATGGTTATCTGCGGCGCAGGGATAGCTGGTATCAGCGCTGCTTATCACCTGGCTTACCACCACGGGATCCGGAATATCCTCTTAGTCGACCCGCGCCCTCCTCTGAGCTTGACAAGCGATAAATCTACTGAATGCTACCGGAACTGGTGGCCTGGTCCTGGAGATGCGATGGTCTCCCTGATGAACCGAAGCATCGACCTGATGGAAGACCTTGCCCGAGAGAGCAGCAACGTATTTAACCTCAACCGTCGTGGCTATCTGTACCTTACTGCAAACCCAACCAATATTCCGGTGTTGTTGGAAGCCGCCAGGCGGCCTCCAACATTGGGAGCTGGCGATCTGCGCATTCATGGTAGCAATCAGGCTAATTCTGATTATCTCCCAGCCCCCGACGAAGGATTCGAAAACCAACCGACCGGAGCTGACCTGATCCTGGAGCCGGGCTTAATCCGTAAGCATTTCCCGTACTTATCGCCATCTGTTATCGCTGCCTTGCACGTCCGACGAGCCGGCTGGTTTAGCGCGCAGCAATTGGGAATGTATTTACTCGAGCAGGGTCGATCACATGGTGTCTCGATCTCTCAGTCGACGGTTGAGGAAGTAATAGTCACAAGTGGAAGGGTTCGGGGAGTGCGGCTGGAAAATGGAGACTCTATTGCAACACCAATCTTCATTAACGCCGCCGGCCCATATTTCAAGCATGTGGGTCAAAAATTAGGCATTGAATTACCCGTATTCTGTGAGCTGCATTTGAAAGTAGCGTTTCGCGATGTTAAGCATGTCATTGATCGCAGCGCGCCTTTACTTATTTGGACTGACAATCAAACGCTGCCCTGGTCCGTGGAAGAACAGGAGCTATTGCGCGCTGATGGACTGCACTGGATGCTTGAAGAAATGCCCTCGGGTGTGCATACCCGGCCGGAGGGAGGCCGGGATAGCAATATTCTCCTGATGCTATGGGAGTACCGATCGCATGTCGTCGATCCCACCTGGCCACCAGCGCTGGATGACCAATATCCCGATCTGGTACTTCGTGGTCTAAGTGCGATGATCCCGGGATTACAAACATATTTCCACAATGCCCCTCGGCCAATAATGGATGGTGGCTATTACACAAAAACGCGCGAAAACCGTCCGCTGATCGGACCATTACCGGTTGGCGGCGCATTCGCCATAGGAGCGCTCTCTGGTTATGGGTTGATGGCTGCATGTGCTGCGGGAGAGCTGCTGGCAGCGCATGTCTGTGGAACCCAACTTCCAAAATATGCGCCAGCATTTGCCCTGGAACGATACTCTGATCCTGGTTATATTAAAACGATTGCAGAAATGGAAGACTCAGGTCAACTATAATGCCTAAGTGATTATCGCAGTGAGGATAACATTCTGCGTGAATTGACAATTAATGGAAATCAACAATCGCAAAAAGATTATTAAGCAGATAGCGAGGGAATAAATGAGCGTTGAGCAACGGGAAATACTGGGGGTTTTCAACCGGAGGGGGGGGTACCTGCCCTCCTTGGAGATGCTCTTCTCGCACCCAGCCCGTATTTCCACCTACTCCTAGCTTCCACCAGTATGAGCCTTTTGCTAAAACACCGTTGATAGAGTGCGCCTGTACAGATCCCTGTGCCCCACTGTTTAGGGTTGCCAAAGTAGCATAATTCGAGCCCGGCCCAAGCCTGAGGCTGGTCTGCTGAAGGACTGTCATCGCTTGTCCGGTGCTGAACGAATTCGAGCGAGCCAATGGATCTACTGCGACCATCATTATGCCGTTTCCAACCAGAGGCTGCACATCGTCTACAGACCACTCAGCGCTGGGTTTATCCGGGGACGTTGGTGTTAGAGTAAGCTCATCCGATTGAGTTGCGTTCTGGGTTCCACACTGTCGCGTGTAATTGCAGGTTGTATTGTTGACTACCTGACCATTAACTACCATGGTTGACGAGCCGCCGCTATCCAGGCTGACCGCGTCCGTCGCACCTAAGGTCGATTCCATCCAGTCCGATAGTTCGCGTATGGTTATTCCCATACTCACACCTGGATCGAACGCATCCACGACAACGAAAAAAACATAGGAGTTATTGTAAGCAATCACTGTTCGCGAATTGGGCACACCCGCGTCAGGATTGTTTGGTGCAGTATAAGCCCCACCATTCAAAAAATGATAATCGCCTCCAATGCCTGCATATGCACCTGACCAATCGTGTTGAGCATCGACCGGACAATCAGTAATCTCCTGTGTGATCCGCACCTCATTCCCAACTTCGATATCTCCATTGTTGATCCGGCTGACTAGGCTCTGACCGATGGATCCCCAGGCAGATAGGACGATATGATCGAACGGGATGTGTGTTGAGCCGGCATTCCGGCGAATCTGGCGGATGTAGCCACGCACGTAAGAGGGATCAGAGATAAGGCGGGTTGGACGAGTGACCTCGATGAGAATTTCAACGCGCGGGATCGCTCCGGTCTCGAGAGTTCTTGTCGTAGAATCATACTGAGGGGTAAAAAGGATTAATTCTTCGTCGTCTCGGACAACATTGATAGCGTCAATATTGGGATCATAGCTCGCACCGACAAAAGTGACATCATTCCTCTCTGATCGGTGAGAAACACACTTGCCGATAAAGGCAGTGCGATCTGATAACCAGGTAAACCCCGCATCACCGCGCACCTCTGTGAACCGCTTGGAGTACCAGCTAGAGTAAATCTGCCCGCTCCAAGGGACACCGGAGGGCTCGTGACTAGGACCAAAAAAGTAGCCGTTTATTGCAATGACTACTCGATTACGGTTGCCCCAAGGCAATCCCCAGGAATTGATCGCCTGATCGTAGCGCGCAGCCATTCCACTAACCGTCTCTGTGCCGCCAGACAACCTGCCCTGACCGATGCTGCTTTCGATGATAGCATTGGTATTACTGCGAGCCATGCGAGCTACAAAAATATTCATCACGCGTGGACTCGTGCGCCGATATTTCTGATACTCGATGCCTGTGCCAACGACTTCCCAGGCGTCTGGAGCGTCTGGTTCCCAATGACTTGAAGCCAGAACATCATCTATGCGGTTGAAGGTAATCAGGAAAAGCAGAATTAAGCTGGTGATCCGTGAAATTCTCATTGAAAGTGGCCTGTTGTTATTTGGTTGATTTGTTTTGCAGTTCCCGCATGGTAACGTCTTCCCATGAATTGAACAAGGGTTACTAAATACCTTAGGTACATTACTGCTCATTTATATCCGATAATTCAAGATGTGTAAGCAACATTCTTGTTAGGGTGTAATTATTGGAAATAGCATCCACTTGAAAACAAGGATACTAAATCGAGCAGGTAATAGCTACACCCAGACCTGACTACGAGCCGCGTCAGAGAGCGCGCTGGACAAATTGTCTCCGTATGCTACCCGGCAGACGGGAACGCCGATAAGCTCCAAGTTGGAGGCAATCCGCCCGGTTCCAGACGAGCCACCGAACGAAGCTGCATCCAAGAGTACAACCACTGGTCGCATCCCTCGCCGTGAGAGGAGCTCCGCTGAGAGCACTACCTCATTTCCGCTTGACGGTGTAATCAATATCGTCGTGCTCCCGCGTGGTAAGCTGCGTATTTGGGTATCCACTAATGACTGCAATGCGATCCTCCCTTCTGCACGAAGCAGCGATAACGTTTCAAGGATTTTCCCTAATTGGCGACCGCCACGCTCTGCAGAAAGTGCGCCGAAATATCGTCCAGCATAAACAAGACCCACCGAGCGCCTATGCTGTAAAAAGAAGCGTGCCAGTGACGCAGCAATGCTCACTGCGTATTCAACGGTAGATGGAGGAAGGGGGATTCTCACATTTGGCTGCCACAAATCGCGTTCGTCTGCAGGCAAAGATACTTGTGGGAGCTGGCTGTGGACATAGCGGGAAGCATCAACAAAAATCCACACCTCTGAAAGAGGGTCTAACTCAAATTCTTTCACAATAAGGCGGCTCCGGCGAGCAGTGCTGATCCAATGAATGCGGTTTAGCGGATCTCCAGGCGCATACTCGCGCACACCTGCTGCATTTGCAGTGATCTGATGCGTACGCCGGCGTAGAGCTTCCCCCCCAGATAGCCATCCCTGCGGGCTGGGAAATGCATGCAAATCGACCATCATCGGATAAACGAGCACAGCCTCATGTGAAGGGTAAACTCGACTCACCGGGAACAAACCGAAAAGATCGCCGGAAGCCAGCGTGGTCGGCCCTAATGGAAATACTCCGCGTTTGATAAGTCGAGTCCGAACCAGATAAGTGCGGCTCTCCCTCCCCCGAAGAGTACTGAGAACCTGAGAACCACGCACACCAGGCAAAGGAGCTTCATCGCGCACTTCCAGCCAAAGACGAGGTAGGCGGCTGTCATTGTATACTTCAAAGCGTTCTTCAAATATTTGCCCCACCTGAGCCCGTAATGACCGCGCAGTTCGCCGAAAGTGCACGCCACGAAGGGCTAACCGGGAAACCAGCCAGCTACTTCCTATCAAAAATCCCCACAAATATGCGAGCCGATAGTAGAGATTGCTGCCAGTAATGATCCCAGCGAGCAGGCTGGCTAAGAGCAACACGAGTACAATGCGTTGGGAAACGCTCATCAGTCAGCTTTATCAGCTTCTATTCCACGCGATTGACTTAAATCTCCCCCAGGTACAGGCACACCATCCAGAATCTCTTCAACGATCTGCTCGGCGTCGAGATCACGCAGGCGTGCGGCTGGCCCCAATATTATTCGGTGAGAAAATGTGGGAACGACCAGAGCCTTAATATCATCGGGAAGAATAAAATCGCGACCGGCCATAGCAGCTTTTGCTTGCGCAGAGCGGTATAATGCCAGGCTTCCCCGCGGGCTGGCACCCAGGTAGACTTCAGGGTGTTCGCGTGTATGCCGGGCAAGGGTGACGATGTAGCGCATTACGGCTGGTGCAGCATATACCGATTTGACTGCTTCTTGCACGCTGCCCAACTCTTCGACAGATACAATCTGGCTCAAGTCTGTAAATGGATGACGGAATTGCTGGCGCTCCAATACCCGTACTTCATCATCCAATCGTGGGTAACCTAATCGAATCCTGATCAGAAAGCGATCTAGCTGCGCTTCAGGCAAGGGGAAGGTGCCCTCATATTCAATCGGGTTCTGCGTCGCCAGCACCATGAAAGGTTTTGGCAAGATATGTGTGACGCCATCTACAGTGACCTGACGCTCTTCCATAGCCTCCAGCAGGGCTGCCTGTGTCTTGGGTGTGGCACGATTGATCTCGTCCGCCAGAACGATCTGAGCCATCACAGGACCCGAACGGAACTCGAACTCCTGATTTACCTGGTTGAATATTGAAACGCCAGTGACATCACTGGGTAACATATCAGGTGTAAACTGAATACGACTGAAAGTGCATCCCAGGGAGCGGGCCAGACTACGCGCCAACATCGTCTTCCCTACTCCGGGCACATCTTCGATCAGTAAATGGCCCTGGCAAAGCAAGCTGATTATTGCCTGCTCGACCGTTTCGCGTTTACCGATAATAACTTTTTCGATATTTCCAATCATACGTTCGGAAAAATCCAATACATTTTGCATTATTCGCTCCGGAAGCGTATATTCAGTGCGGAAGAACTTGAGGGAATAGCCTCAAGGCAAGTAGCGAGAAAAACATCTTCTCTTCAGAAGAATAATAAGCTCTAAGATTTTATCAGAAAGGCGTTTAACACCAGCCATAATAGACTCAAGTTTAATGCCTTTCGTAATTTATACCGAGCTGCATACAGTAAAACCGCCAAAACCAGACCACTGGCAAAACGCAGCAGCCCTCCAGTTTCTCGGTACGTGGAAAAGGGCAAGAAAAACATGATCAGAGCATTGCTCATCAGTGCGAAGATAACCAGGCCAACATCTCCCGAAAACCACTTACGCGCAGCAGCCCAGACACCCCAGACTGAAGGTAAAATGACCGCTGGTCCAAAAACCACCAGCATTGCCAGAAGATAAAATGGGCTGTATGCGCCTATGCGAAACAGACCCATAAAAGGAATTATCTCAAACGGTGTCGCCATCGTACCACCTGAAGCGATCCCAGGCTGGCCGAAAACCCTCCACAGCCATACTTGAAATAGAGCGTAAGGCAACAATCCAATGAGTGTAAGGCCAAGCAGATTTATCCATTCTTTTCTTAGCAGAGAAACAATCAAAAAAGCTAATACGAACAGAATGGCGACTTCCTTTGTGAAGAGTGCCAGCGCACAAAGGATCCAGGAGAGCCAGTATCTTCGCTTTATGTAGGAACCAAAAGCTCCGGCGATAAGCGCGTATGCAAGCGGTTCGGGTAGATCGAGACGTACTGCCAACACAAATCCAGCCCACAATCCATAGACTAACGCGTACCACCGGCTAACATCCCAATGCACCATTAATTCGGCAACAACCCATGTGCCAGCAGTATGGGCGAGTATCCCCAACACCCCAAGCACCCATGGGAGGAGTAAAGTATTTCCGAAAGAGATTGATCGAGCCAGGATCGGCAGCAAGATGCGCTGGTAGCGATACGCAGGGACATCTAGATAGGGAAGTACATCGCCAGGATTCAGATCCCGAGCAAGGTAGTAAACAAATTGTCCGTCATATCCTTCCGTTCCATCAGGAATGCCTTGGCTATATCTTGTCCCTAAACGTGCCAGAGCCAGTGGATCACCCCCAGCCTGGAGTATGACTGTTGAGACTACCAGCAGTAGAACAATGAAAGTAATCCCAGCGGGGTGGAAAAATGGGCAGTTGCGTGATAATACCAATGCCTGTTTCATCGCCATTTTCGTATCACAAAAACATACAACAACATCGAGGTGATGCTAATCATTGCTCCGAGATAAAAAGAGCTTGGTTGGTAAACGTACTCAAGGCTATGGCTCCCTTGTGGCAGCCACGTGCCCCTGAACGTTGCATTTGCTTTGCGAATATTTACCCGAACACCATCAAGGTACGCTTGCCAACCTGGGTACCATGTGTCTGAAAGCACCAGCCACCCATCGTGATTTGATTCGACTTGCAACACAATCCGATTGGGTGACTCAGATACAATCTGTATTTTGCTCTTCATTATCGATTGGGCGCATTCCTGATCTGCCGTATACTCGGCTTCACCCTGCTGAATGGTCGCTTGACGGTCCAGATCCACCTTTCCAGAGAGAATTGTCCTAATTGCTTCTTCCGTATCCAAAACAGACAGGCCACATGGCACCAAGCGTACTCGCTGTGTAGTTGGTAGTCTCTTGAAGATTACCCTACCATTTTCACCAAAATCCACTTCTTCTACCACACTCACTCCCATCAGGTTCAGTAGCTCGTCCTTTACATGCTCACTTCCTAATTCTAATGCGTGCATCGTCTGCTGATAGTCACCGGGGGTCAACGGATCGAAATTGTTCACACTCGAGATTCCATCCAGTATGTTCAAATTTGGCAGTAAAGACTCGCGCAGTAATTTCCATTCAACTCCAGGATCGAAAGTGTCGAACCGCATGAATCGCTCATACTTCAAGGAATCTTCGACCTTTGGAGGCACATACAGGCGGCCTTCGTTAAAACTTGCGTCCATTTGTTCGCTGATATTTAATGAATGAAGGTAAAAGTCCCGATCGATGCCAGGATTGAGTCCCCAAGCTGCGACAAGCAGGTCAGCCGCAACAACAAATGTAACCCCCCAGGGCCACAACCTGCGCAAAAGAGTGGATTCTCGCTCTGGTGGCTCCTTGCATGGTGCAAGGAGCGCTAACACACCCGTTCCAAGCGCCCACATACCGGTGAGGGCGCTAGCCCGTAGAAAGGTAATCTTGACATCGCCAAAGAAATACCAGGCTAACCCCGCCCCAAGGGAAATAGCAAATCCTCCTGCGGTAGCAAGGCGCGTCCAATACAATCCTTTCCCAATTGGGCGTCGCCATCCATTGACACCCATCCCAGCCAAAAGCGCAAGTGCGAAAATAGCCCATATCGATATGCGGGTGGGTGCTTGAAACATCGAGAAGGTTGGAACTGCACGATAGAGCCAGGGAAAAATGGGAGTATTATTCCCTAATGCCAGCAAGAAAGCCAGGATAACGAGCGTGAATAGGTACCCTGAGAGACGATGTTTTTTGACAAGGGCAGTGATTCCTAAGATCAGCGGTAGTACACCCAGATAGATGGCATCTTCCCAAAAATTACCATATCCCCAATAGTTCCCCTTCGCAGGGTTACCGAACATATCTGGTGCCAGCAGCGTGAGGAACCTCCACGGCCACAATGAATATGTCATCGCAAAATCATAATCGACCCGAGCTGCACGCGAGGATGCAAGCAAATACTCAGCGGTGGGGATATAATTGGATCGCAGCTATTCCGATGGAGAACAAAACAGCACCGCCCAGCTGCAGCCAGGTGGCAATCACACTTCGGAGACGATGCTTAGAACCAGTGAGCAACTGGCGACCTTGCTGGTCGCTGCGACGACTGGTAGCGTGTTGCCAGGCGCGAATTCCAGACCACATCACTGCCAAGACCAGTGTATACCATGACGTTTGAGCGTGACCAGCGAGGAGCATCATTGCCAGGCTGGCTACAAGACCCCTCCACTGATAGATAAGACGCCAAATGTTGCCCACCCCATTTCCGCTTTCCGATTTGACAACCTGGCGAGTAACAATTTGTTCCACACCAAGAATGACCCATGGCATCCAGGCAACAGTAGCATTGATACTAAGGAAGCTTAATCGCGCGACAAGATAACCTGAGAGCCCAAACGCCAATCCGCTGACTGTCTGACCAAGCTTATCGATTCCCTGGGAACGTGCCAGTAATGCCATCCCCACACATGCCCAGGCGAGGTGGGCTGCTCCAATAATTGTCAGACTCCAGGCTCCCCAATCGAGCCCTCCTAGCTCTAGAAAGAGAAAAAATAGCCAGTTCGGAGGGTATAACAGAGCAGACTGGTAGTTAGCCAGTAGTGGGGCGCCCATGCCGCTTAAGTCGTTCCACAAGGGAAGCTGCCCAGAACGCAGGATTTCCCAGGCATAGTAACGCCAGGGGACAAATTGGAGAGAGACAACTCCCCAAAAAAGAGCCTTTCCAGTCATCCATACCGGCGCGAGCAGCGTAAATGGCGCAATCAAGAGAAGCCAAACGTGAAGGCGAGAAAACACGATACTTTGAATTCCAGGAGATTGGAATTCGGAATTATCGTTCGATGAGCTCGAATATCTCATATCCACCTGACTGATAGACAAGTCTCATTAGAACCGAACGTGATGGATCCCAATTTCCCAGAGTTTTCTCATTTGGTCCTAGAAATACAAAGCGAACATCCCACAGAGCCAATAAATCGCGGCGTTCATCTTCAGGAGTGCTTTGAGTATAAACTTTCTCAGTTAAATTTTGGTACTCAGGTAGTTTTAAGCTCTCTGGGCCATGTCCTACAACCACCCTGACAGGCGCCCAGGCGGGAAGAGCGTTTCCTGTGATGTAGGATGTCAGAACGACATCCCCAGCATTCGCCTCACGATTGATAAAAATAAATGCCTCCACCTCGGGAGTAGGACGAAAAACTGGAATTGCCGGAAGCATTGCAATACGGACCCCGCCTGCGAACAGCATTAGGGTCGATGGAAGGCATAGGACCAGCAAGGCCCATCCCCAACCTAAATTCCATTTTAATGACGGGCGAGATTCTCCTTGAAATGCAGCCAAAGCAAGAACGACAATAGCAACCCAGACGCCTTCAGGAAGCCGTCGCTGCAGATTCGCCGGCGTATACGCCAGTATTGGGAATAAAAGAACCCAGACGGTTGGCAGCCAGGCACCGTAACCGAAACGACTGAGTAATTTCGTCCCCCCGAGAATTGCTAAGGGGATCAGAGCTCCGTACGCCAGTACATAATGTGCTGGGTGCGGAGATTTAATTATATTTTGCGCTGTCCATCCTCTTAAGAATGGATCCACACGGAACATAAACCCCGTATAAAGCAATAACATACCAGGCAGAACAGCCGCAGAAATGAGCATCAAGGCACTAGGACGTAATCGGTTTTGTAGTAGGACGGGGTTGGAGCGGTTACTTATACCTTGCCAGATTATCAACGAGGTCCAGTGCAATCCAAGCAGCAATCCCATCACGCCTGCGGTAAGCGGTTGTGCGAGAGCTACTACCGTCCAGCTTGCACTGAGCAGGAACACATGCGCCCGATAATTCGATCCTTCATCTCGCCAGGTCATTAAGTAGGCGCGAATACCAATCAACAATCCGGCACGCGCTAGGGCTATATGAGGTAAACCCAGAATCGCTAAAAAACCGAATGTTTCAGGTGAGTAGAATTCTAGAGGTAGAGAACCAAGCCACGTGGCTTGTCCAAAGAGCACAACTATCCAGCCCAACCCTCCCCCTAAACTCGCTAAAATCAACCCTATGCGGCGTACTGCTACCGAATCGATGAAGAAGGCAATAAAATAATATGTCGCCAGGATATCCAGCATCCCCGTAAATATCCTAAACAATTGAAATAGAGCAACGAGCTGCTCGTGAAGCCCAGGACCGGAAGCTAATTTCCCAAGCAAGATATAAGGTAAAAACGCAAGTACACCCCGCTGGCCTTCAGTTGTGTAAGGTGTTCGGAATAGCCATGCGCCATAGGAACCGCTGAGCATTTTGGCGATATACGAATTTCCATCCTCCACACCAAATATAAAGCCAGTGAAACGCCATGCATTACCCTGCATGGCGTAACCGAGCAAGTAAGGGATCGTGGTCACAGCCATGACAAGGGTAGCAAATGAGAGTATCCACCATTTTTCGGCAGAATTGACCGGCGATGGAGGAGGTAAAGACGGTTCTGGGTAAGGCAAAGTATTGCCCATTACATTTTGACCCTTGTGCGAATGCTCCAGCCAAGGAGTGCAATTCCGCCGAGGGCCAGGATGCATCCCAAATACAAGCTTATCGGTGTGAAACTAAAGGTTACCTCGTGGCTACCAGGCGGGAGCTGCACAGAACGGAGTATGCCCGCATATTTATCAATTTCAACCGTTTTTCCATCCACTTGTGCGCGCCATCCTGGATAATCAAGCTCCGAGAGCACTAGAACGCCTGGCCCTTGTGCACGAAGGGTAATGAAGTTTGGAGTACGCTTTAAAATAATCGAGCTCTGAACAAACCCGCTCTGATCGCTATTTTCAGGCACGACCCAGGAACGCGCCATGACATTCAGGTTTTCGTACAGATAGACCTCATCTATAATGTCCCTCAAGATCAGACCATCCGCCGTTATTTCGAAAGAAGAGGCAACATACTGCACGTTAAGCAGCGCTAATAACTCGGCATCAGGAACACTACCAACGTTTGCTGAGCGAGGATACCCTGACGTAAATGGCGGAAGGGTGACACTGTAACCGCTATTATGGATACCAGTTGCTTGTGCCATAAAATTCGCATAACTCGCAAGCTGGAGCGGGTCAATTCCGTCAGCTAATTCTAACCCGTAGCGGGCGGCGGTTTGCTGCGGTAGGCTATACGAAGGAGAGTATATTCTATATTCTCCCCCTTGCTTAGAGAGCCATAAAGCAACTGACGCACCTTCATTGAGGACACCTTCAGACGAGCGGTAAGCGAGTAACGTTCGATCTTCAATTATCAGATCGATGCAAACCAGGCAGACCATACCAAGTATCCAAACTCCACCTACTCGGTGTGTGAACCTTGAAAATCGAACCCCAATCAATGTCGCAGATAGCGTGATTGCTGCTGCTCCAAGGAGATAATTAAAGAGCATTGTCCCGGAGACGATGCTTACAGCAAGAGCTAACAGGACAGAGAAACTGCTTATCGCGACCAGCCCTAACCTGATGGCACGTGTTTGGGTGATATCTAAAGGAGAATTTAGGGCATCCAATCCCCATCCAGCTAAAGCGCTCAGGGCGATTCCGGTCATGAATAATGCACGCGAGGGTACGCGCAACATATTAATCCCGGGTATGCCTGCCATAAAGCTCGCACCAGGGATATGCTCTCCTAATGAGAGCAATAAGCTGGCAAAAGCTAAAATAATCCAAAATCGAGTAGGTTTTGAATACCGCCAGCGGACCAAAGCAACAATGCTCAAACACAGGATTGCCCCTCCTGGATAAAGCACCCACTCGTGATTTCCACCGAGTCCCGGAATAACCAATCCGAGCATGCGTACTGGGGGTAAGGAATAAGCGAGAACATCCTCGGGCGCCATCAGGTTGCGGGTAGAAAGGGAAGCATACTCCAATAATGGTATTAAGAGGGGTGACGAAAGCAGGAACGCAAGGAATGTCTGGCGCGTTAGCACCTTTACCATTGCGTAACGATTGTTACTATGCGCAATTGAATAAATCCACCAGACGAAAAGGGAAAAAGCCCCCCAGCGGACGTCAGCCAATAGGATTATTGCCATGACCAACCCCGGTTGCACCCATCTTGGGCGGGGCTTATTACTAACCGGGAACTCTCGCTCCCGGTGTGCCAAAAAGATAAGCCAGGGTGTCCATGAAATAGCATAGATCAACGTCAAGTGGCCAGCCGCATAGTGAGCGACGGCTTTTGGCATCAATACCAACCCCAACCCAGCAAAGAGCGCCGCGTTCAAATTCAATCCTTGTGAGCGCATTAGCATCGCCATGCCAAACGCTCCCCAGATTGAATGTATCGCTGCCAACAAGTTGAAGCCGAGTGGCAAGGGGAGCAGCAGTGCCAACCACCCCGGTGCGTAGAACAAGCCCGACAGCGGGTTCGCAAAGAATGGATACCCACTCAGTATGCTCGGCGACCAGAGTGGGATAGACCTGCTTTCAGCCAACTCATGGCGCAAAAAATATGCATTTGGATAATGGGTTATTGCCAGATCGGAATACGCATCCTCAACCGGCGAGTAAGGGAATGCTTGAACAGGTGGCAGGATCACCAATAATGGCAGAATAACGATTACGCCTGCAAGCCAGTATTTTCGTGCCCAGTCCCTTAGCCTTCTCACGCTTACTCAATCCTGTAGATCAATACACTTTCATTGCGATACATTATGCTCGACTCTGTTCGTGCAATATTCCCGCCAAACGCACGTTCACGCGGCCCATAGAAGACGAAATCCACACGCGGATGCAGGTCGAGTGCGCTGGATTGGTCCTCTCCTTCGAAATAACGTTCGACAAGCTCGCGTTTCACCTCAGCATCGACTGTCTCAAATGGATGCCCGTAGATCACACGCCGACCAGTGTAAGCAGGAATGAATAAACCGGTAGACGGAGCGGCTAATACCACTGCGTTTTCCGGTGTGTTGTTCTCAATCCAGGCTAGCGCTGCGGCTTCATCGTTTGTCAGAAACAAATGACTATCGCGTGTCTGGATTCCGTACTTAGCTGCTTGTAAGAGCAGGAGGTTGGTGGGAATCGCTAACAATAGTAGTATAGATCCTGCAAGCCAGAAGCGGCGGATATCTGCAAATTTCCACCCCACCACCATTGCTGCTAGTGCAGCCACCGGTATGAAAAGCCCCACCAGAAACCGGCGCTGTAAGCTCCAAGGAATATATAACAGAAGTAAGCCAGCAGCAACCCAAACAACGAGAAGACGAGCGGAATGGTTCTTACTGATGATCGTCCTAACTGAAAAAGGAACAAGCAGGATGAGAGGTGCAAGTGAGATTAGGATATCCCAAGCTGGGGGGGCTGGCGTGATATTCTGAGCATTCCAGCCAGACAAAATTGGATCTGACCGGATGGCATATAGTTGGTAAATCAGAACAGGAGCTCCCCCCACCCCGATCAATCCGATTCGCGCTAAGATCGCCCCTAGCTTTAATCTCTGACAACCTTGTAAAGCCTCCCATATCGCCAGACCAACCCAAATAACGAGAGCGATTACCAGACTGAATGGTGAGAGCATGGCTAAGATCACGCTGGCGAGAATAATCCATAGCGAGCCTACGTGAATAAGGCTTGAAGTGGACTTGGTACCATTCCCTTGAAGCAGTAAAACTAAGAGTAGAGCAAGGCTAAGAGGAAAGTGCGGATTTGCATAACAGGACAAAAATGGGTATAGCTCCGCTACCCAAAAATCACTCGTAATCACCCCAAAAGGCAGAAGAAGCCAGCCTGCACCCGACGCTAGGACAGAGAGGACGAAGGCAAGATAAACAACTCGTTTCTCAACAAGATACGTTTCGAAAAATCGATATAGCGCTCTAAGAAGGATGACAATGGCGAGTAATCGTGCAAGATGGAAGATAAGTATTTGAGGCAACTCTAACCAGCGCGCCAGATGGCCCAAGAGAATGTAGAATAAGTATAAGTAGGCACCTTTTCCATATTCAGCTGTATAAGGAAGTTGGAACAACCATTCCCCTTGCCAGCCGATTTTCATCTTCGCCAGATAAGAATATCCATCCTGCGGATTGAATAATAAGCCCCCAAAGATATGGTCATTGCCTGCAGCCGAATTCGCAATAAGGTATGGTACTGTAACCAGCGCCAGTAAGACGATGGAAACCCCAATCAGAAAGATCCTCTCTCGCACTGCAGGCATTTCCTCGCAGTCATTATAGCATGCAGGATTGATCAGTCTGGCATTTTTCAATTCTGTCAGGCTCGTCATTGCCTCTTGCCTTTATGCCCTACCGCCTCTATAATCAACCAAAGCATGAGCCAACCGTTCAATTTGTTCCGCCTTCAGCAGATCGATAGTCAGATCGACCAGGTGCGCAGCCGGTTACAGCAAATCGAGGTTGCCTTACGCGACCACACTGCAGTTCTTGAGGCAACGCGTCTCGAAAATAAGAAAAAAGGTGCCTTTGAGGCTGCCAACCGGGTACTACAACAAGCTGATGAGAATGTCAACGCTCAAAGAATCAAAATTGAGCAGACCGAATCGACGCTTTATGGTGGAAAAGTACGCAATCCCAAAGAACTCCAGGACCTTCAAAACGAGAGCGTCGCGCTCAAGCGTTATTTAGATACCCTTGAAGACCGCCAGCTGGAAGCCCTGATTACGTTCGAGGAAACTGAAATCGAACACAAAGCTGCGGCTGAAAACCTTGCACGAATTGAAGAAGACGTTAAACAATCCAATCGCGCACTGACATTAGAGCAATCTGGATTACGTGAGGAGATCACTCGACTCAATGTTGAAAGAGAGTCGATTGCAACACCGATCCCGCAGGAGGACTATTCCATTTACGAAAAGTTGCGCCTCCAACGTCGCGGCGTTGCTGTCGCACGCATCAACAACAACGTCTGCGAAGCCTGTGGGTCATCACTCAATGCGGCGTTGTTGCAAGCTGCGCGTTCCCCTAACCAGATTACACGTTGTGAGTCGTGTGGGCGTATTCTATACGCTGGGTAACAATGCTTCGTTTCCTCTGGAATCTCGATTCAATATCCTTCTTATTGGGATTTCTTGCAGCCACAATCATATGGGGCTTATTCAGTCTATTAAGACCATTCTTTATTAGGCTACGCGAGAATTTGAGGGATACTTCCCAGACTTCTAGGGTGGAGGCTGCAGAGCTGGTCGAGGTTCGTATCCGCAATGATGTAATCCGCCACGCACAGAAAAATCATTTCGCCTCACAATTATTTTCGTTAGACGAGATCGTCATCCCACCTCGCCTGCTTGCTCCCCCAGCGCTCGTCGAACCGGGAGTGCAACCCCCGTACCTTGATATTACCGAACAAATCATTCCGTATATGCCAGACGCCCCAGAGCTCGCCTCTTTCTATGGCGCGCCTACGCTGACTATGATGCAGGCGCTCAGGGGGAGTACGCACCTGGCAATCTTAGGGTTTCCTGGAAGCGGAAAAACGATTGCCCTTTCATACCTGGCGATACAGATTGCCAGGCAGGAGAGCCGAAGCCCTGAGCACAAACGCCTTCTACCAGTATATGTGCATGCTAATGACGTCCTCCTCCCGTCCGATAAAACTGCGGATAATATTCTAGCACCTCTACTGGTTGCTATTGCGCGGGTTTGTCGATCTGTCCAAATTGGACGGTTAGAGAAACACTTAAAAGGAATACTCGAGAGCGGAAACCTGCTTGTTCTTTATGATGGCTTGGATGAGCTCTCGCCAAGGGAGATTGACAAACACGTCTCGTACCTGGAGCAAATTCTGACCAAATATCCTCAAATCCGTATTGTTACAGCAATTTCACCGATATATTTTGGAGATCTGACAAGACTTAATTTCGTGCCTATGGCGATTGTCAATTGGGGAGACACTGAACGACGTGAGTTTATCAACCGCTGGAGCGAAATGTGGATCACCAAAATTGAGCCGCTCTCAAGGGATCCTGGTGACATCGATCCCATCCTGCTGAATGCCTGGCTGATCAATGACAACACTATCCTGTCACCGCTTGAACAAACGCTTAAGGTATGGGGAGTTTATGCAGGCGACCTTCGTGGAGCGATGCCCTTAGATTGGATCGAGGCATTTATTCAACGGATGAGCGGCTATCTTGCCGAAGGTCGACCGGCATTAGAAATCCTGGCAGGTCGATCTATCTTGGAGCAATCGCCTGCATTCTCAGTTCGAGACGCTGGTGTGTGGCTGCGAGTACTTGAGCCGAGGCTCCCTGAAGAAACCGGAGACGTGGCGAGTTCAGTGCCTGTTGAACCTGAAGGACAAACAGCTCATACGCCAGAAAAAACCACCCGGACCACACCTAACCCAATCAGAGATTCGAATGTTGTACCAGCCCTGATTGGGAGCGGATTTCTGGTAGAACGGGCAGGAGAGCGTCTATCCATATTCCATCCTTTGATCCACAGCTATCTGGCAGCTCATCACATCGCGAAAAAAGTGGGGGAAATTGACAACCTCGTTTCCGTTCCCTGGTACACCGCCTGGCATGCCCAGGGTTTTCTGAGTGCGCAACACAACCTCTCACCAACAGAGTTTAAGTATTTCACCGAAAATCCAAAAGAACCCTTGTGCCGAGAGATTATATTCGCTGCCAGGTGGCTGCGTTATTCGCCAGAGCAAGGGGGATGGCGAAGCGAAATAACACGCAAGCTAATAAAGATCCTCCAAGGTGATGAATCTGCCATAGGACTGAAGGCGCGCGCGGCATTGGGGCTTGCACTCTCTGGGAACGCTGACCTGGAAAGTATATTCCGCCAATTTCTGAGCTCCCCAGACGCGAGCAACCGCCAAGTAGCAGCGCTTATATGTGGTTTATTGCGAGATGCTAAGTCGATTAATGACCTTGTCGCATTACTGGCTGACTCAAATCGAAATGTCCGCAGGGCGGCTTGCCTCAGCTTAGTTGCTGTAGGGCACAAAAACGCAATGGAAGCGGTTGCAGAACTACTCTTACATGGCGATGATGACCAACGCCGTTCAGCGGCAGAAGCAATGGCGAATAATGTCGAAGAAGGTCATCCCACGCTTCAAGAAGGCGCGAGCTATGAGGATGTGAGCGTTCGGCGTGCCGTCGTGTTTGGCTTGCGGCGTGCCAGGCTTCCATGGGCGATTGAATTATTGCAGAAGATGCAACTACACGACACACAATGGCTCGTGAAGGATTCAGCTGCCCATGCTCTAGAAGAAATTGCATTACCAGACCCGCGTTTGCCCAAAGCCCTTCCGGAACTCAGCCAAAGCCCGTGGGTGATTTCCTTCGCTGGCGAGCGAGGTATAGGGGTTTCACCTGGCCGCCCGGCTCTAGATCTCTTGATGCAAGCAATTAAAGAAGGGAGTGAAGAGCAACGTCTCGCTGGGCTGGATTACCTTAACCGATATCCTGATTTTCTTGCTATTCCGGACCTGGTAGAGGCATATTCCAAAACACGCGGTGATGTCCATGAAGCAATCTATTCTACGTTATGGCAATTCGCTTCTGCGGGGATCTTCCAGCCTGATTCCACGCAGGATTCAAGCAAGATGCAATAATATTCGCTTGTGAACCGTTTCGGCATCAAGACCAAGGATTGAAACCAGCTTATCACGCCCCGTTTCCCCTGCTACAATCTCAATTTTCGAGCGTGAGACATCCAGCACTTCTGCAAGGAATGCAATCAGTGCTTCATTAGCCCTGCCTTCCACCGGAGGCGCCATCAAGCGAATGCGAATCGTCCCATCATCCAATACCTCTGCAATCTCATTTTTACTCGAGCGGGGAGTGACCCGGATCGCTAACGCTGAGCCTTTTTGGCCGCCATGAAGATAAAAACCTCTTTGTTTCATCGATTAGCCTTTATCGAACAATCAAGAGATTGCTTAATACGCTTGAAACGACCTGGACAAGGATGATTAATACTAGCGGGCTGAAGTCGAAGGCCCCCGTCTGAGGCAATAGCCGTCGAATAGGCGCCAGTAAAGGCTCGATCATGCTATCGACAAATTGACGGATTGGATGAAAAGGAGACATCACATAAGAAAGGATCACATGCGCAATAACCAGGAGAGAAATAGCTTGAGACAATAGCTGGAGCAACAAAACAATGAATTGCACGTTTATACTCCTCGATTTGGCCGGGGTCCCAGAATGGCTTCTCCAATACGGACAATTGTAGCACCTTCATGCACCGCCACCTCAAAATCAGTGCTCATCCCCATAGATAACTCCTCCCAATTGCTGCCAGGTAAGCATCGTCTCAGCTCATTACGCAGGCGTGATAATTTTCTAAAGTATGGCCGAGCCATTTCAGGATCTTCGAAGAATGGCGCCATGGTCATTAATCCACGAACTTGCAATCTTTCCAGTGCAAGGATCGACTCTAACTCGTGTGCGAGTTGGGGCCAGCGAACCTCCTGCCAGGCTGAGAAACCAAACTTGGTCTCTTCTCCGCTCACGTTACACTCAACCAGGACTGGGAGATAGCGCCCTGTCTCGTGTAAAAAACGGTCGAGCCGCTGGGCGAGCTTCAAGCTATCTAAGGAGTGCAGCCATGAAAAATGGTCGCACACCATGCGGGCTTTGCGACTTTGTACGTGCCCGATCATATGCCATTCAATGCCAGAAAGGGCTGGTAGCGCACTCATCTTTTCAACGGCTTCCTCAGCATAATTCTCACCCAGATTCTCAGCCCCTGCCTCAATCACTGCCTTAATTTTATCCAGCGGCTGACCTTTGGTTACGACAACAAGTTTCACTTCTTTGTCCGAGCGACCAGACTTACGGCAAGCAGAAGTTATTCTCTCCAAAACCGCCTGGTAACTTTCACCAATCATGGCATTTATACCCACCTTGCTCGATTCCTAAGAGAGTGCAATTAGAACCCCAAACCTACCTGTCTTCCCCTTCTCACCACGATGTGAGTACCAATCCTCCAACCTGCACGCTGTGCAAAAATCTGTAATCTCGATATTCTTGACCCCACTCTCTTCTAAAATCAAGCGATTAGCAGCCCACAGGTCAAATTGTCCATGGGTTGAATCGCCATTCGTAGTTATGAGCCTGGCAGCATCCATTCCAAATGCACTTTCAACTTGTTCAATGACCTCGGGTCCGACCTCATAATGGTGAGCTGCGATGGAAGGTCCAATAGCAGCGAGGATATTGACCGGGTTTACCCCGTAACGGTCCCGCATGGCGTCTACGGTGGCAGAAACAGTCCGTTTAACGGTCCCTTGCCAACCTGCATGAGCCAGACCTACGACACGTCTGTCAGGATCAAATAACAAAACTGGTACACAATCAGCAAAGCGCATAAAAAGGGATATCCCCTCCGTATCGGTGAGAATGGCATCTGCCTTCACATGGGGGAAATCGAGTGGGCGAGGGGAAAAGGCACTGACAACATCTCTGCCGTGCACCTGCCAAACGTCATAGATACTTTCAGGGGGTTTACCAAGAACCTGGAAACTGCGCCGTCGGTTTTCAATTATGCGTTCCTTCTCATCCCCAACCAAACCTCCGACATTTAGCGAAGCCCACGGTTCAGGACTGACCCCGCCACGGCGGGTAAATACCGCGTGCGTCACGCCTGCATCCTCCAATGATGCAAAGGTGTAATAGCGCAGCTCGTCTGGTTGGCGAAGGTTCATCGAATTAGCCTGGAGTGGGCCTTCGTGCACTGCCGCTACCTCGCAAACGCAGGAGTTTGGTAGCCATTATGGTACGTGTCTCCGCCATTGCTTGTTCGGTCATCGGATATCCAAACCAGGCAGTAGCAATACCAAATAATCCGCCTGTGAGTACCCGTAAAAATGGTGAGCTCTCGCGGTAATCATAAAAGCTGAGTGGCGGCTGGCTGAGTAATTGGCTTACGCCATCGATCCCAATTGGGATTATTCCAATTAAGACCCACAGGAGCAACGACAGTGGAGGCAATCGCCTTCCGGTCATCGCGAAAACCACACCAAAGAGAAGCAACCCCGCCCAAATGGCAACGTCCCTCTCGCAAAGTGCGATCTTGTACCCGATGAGATCATTTCCTACGAACGTCCGGGCAGCGAGAAGCTCCTGTCCTGTGCTTCCTTCTCCCATGCCTGTAGCTTCTGCAAAGGTCAGCAATCCGCTAACACCCGCCATCTCTCGAGGATAGACAACCTGTTCCCCAAAAAGGAAAAACGATCGGAAGGAAAATTGGTGGCACATTGTACTATAAATCCGATAAATCAATGCAGCAGGTGCATTTACTCCAGCTTTCATTAGGACAGGTGCTAAGAAAGGCAATCCAAGGTAGACCAGGACGATCGCATTAAACAATGTCAGATAATGGTTGCTCAGCCAGTAAGCAATAGTGTCTGCAGAGGTCCAGGTTTGTCCGCGCTGAACCTGATCTTGATAGATAGGATCGCCCACAGAATTGAGCTGATTCTTGCGATCCTGAGCAGCCATCAGGGTGATCCGCAACTCTTGATCTGTTATTGGGGCGCGCAACTTGTATGGTCCTACCTCAATAACGGGCACCTCAAAGCCATAAGCCTGGCGCAATTCCTGATTGCTATCCACATCAATTAATACCACCTCATGCGGGATTTCATTCTTCAACGAGTTCAGAGCCAGGCGAGCTTGCTCGCAAAGGTGGCAATCGTCACGCGTATAGAGTATTACAGTAATCAAGGCCCTACTCCTACCTGGGCAAGATAACCCTCCAGCTGGTCTTCTGTCAATAGACCGATGTGTTGGGCACGGATAATGCCGTCGGTATCTACGAATAATGAAGTCGGATAGCCGCGAATCTGGTAGAGCAGCTGAATCTCGCCACCTGGATCGAGAAGGATATCGAACGTTAAACCCATGTCATCGACAAAGCTTCGAACGGGGCCCGCAGGTTCATCCGCATTCACAGCCAGGACATCAAACTCGCCCTCATACCGATTGTAATACTTTTGGATATTTGGCATCTCAATAACGCAGGGCGCACACCAGGTTGCCCAAAAGTTTATTATCAGCGGCTTGCCCAGGCGTTGGCTTAATCGGACACGCTCGCCATTTATGTTCGCCAACTCAAAATCTGGTAAACGCCCGCCCACAACAACTTCTGACTTATGGTCGTCGCCGAAGCCCACATTGGATATGAGGAGCGCCAATGCCACAATACCCAACCAGATGAGTATACCGCTTCCGATATACCCCCAGACGCGGCGGTGATCGTCTCCACTCATCTCAACTCTATAGACCAAAATCAACAAAGAAACCGAAGCGAGCCAACAATTGGAAGGTTCCAAATATCAGCATCCCCCCAACGATAACCATGATCGCGCCCATACCGATCTCTACATAGCGCATCACCTTGCCATAGCGGCGCAATATAAGCGTCACCCAGCCAATCCCGAGTGCAGCCAGCAGAAACGGGATTGCAAGTCCAGCAGAATAGGCAGAGAGCAAGCTAACACCATGCGAGATTGAGCCTCCATTGATAGCAAAGGTTAGGATTGCGCCTAGCACCGGACCGACGCAGGGCGACCAGCCCGCGGAAAAAAAAACACCCATGAGCGCAGAGGCCAGATAGCCTCGCCTGCGATCAGGCAACGATTGTGGGCGCAGGTCATACTCTAGAAAGGGGATACGGAACACACCCATCAGATGTAGCCCAAAGATGATCACCACAATCCCGCCGATTTTTGCGATCCAGGTGCGCAGGTCATAAAGCAAGCCGCCGACTGCTGAGGCCGCAACTCCAAGGGACACAAAAATTACGCTGAAACCAAGCACAAAGGCTAACCCATGGCTAAAAGTAACCCAACGACTTGGTTTCTCGAGTTGCGCTGATGCCATGCTCCTGCCGCCCAAGTAGCCAATGTATGCAGGAACCAAAGAAAATACACAGGGAGAGAGAAACGAGGCTAAACCCGCTAAGAATGCCAGTCCAAAGGAAATATTTGTGATCGCCATGCGAATGCTACTCCAATGCTCCAATCATTCTTCCAGTACCTTCACTTTTGTGGGGAGCATCGCTGCATCTTTGCTGTAGAGGTCTCCCGGGTCGTAATAAACAGGCGGATTCGACCAGCGAAAAATCCATTTTGCATCCTCTGGTAAAGCATTAATACACCCGTGCGACATCAGCTCTCCACCAAAATTATTGTGCCAAAATGTAGAATGCACTGCCACTCCATCGCTGGTAAAGAGAGTTGTCCATCCGATCCCTGGCAGATCATACCCAGCGCCAGTTGTGCCTCCGCTCATGTGGGCGGAAACCTGCTTGCGCCAAATCGTATGCGTACCAGTGGGGGTCGATGAATGCCCAAGCGGCTTGCCCTCAGGATCGAATTTTTTTCCACCTGATATCCTGCAATAATAGACTTCCGTATTCCCTTCGTAACAGGAAAGTGTCTGATAGTACTGCTCGACATTGACCTCAATCCGCTTGTCTTCTATCTCTGGATTTATCGGCATCATCTCTTCCTGAGAGAGTGGCCGGAAAGCCTGTGCATCTGCCCACATTAAATCCCCGTATCCATAGCGCTCGTTTACGCGGTACCAGACCTGGCCGCTATCGTCATTGCGGACCCGGTCGACCCACAAGAGCTGGCTGAAATACAACCGTAACGGCAATCCAGCTTCAGTCCTGGCTTTGAACCCCGGGCTGATTGGCTGGTTTTCCAGGACAATATCTACCCAGGGTACGCTGACCTCAACCCACATTCCCTGCCCCAAACTGGACTCAGGCAGGCTTGTTACGGGCGTATTAGGCTGGTTTCGAACAGCCTGTAAATCTGATGCCCATACGTAGCCATCTGGTATTTCGAAATATCGCTGCTTAAACCGGTAAGGATGGTAGCCGGCTAGCTCTCTCAGGCAAGGCACTACCGCATCGTCATATAACACACTGACTGTCTGGGAAGTATTATCCGGGCGGGCTTTGACCTCGACTTTTGCAAAAGCGCGTCCCAGGCGTTCTGCTTGGGGGAACTCCTGTAACGTAAGAATTTTTCTCAGCGGACGTAAAGCAATCCCACCTAGATTGAGCGCGGCAAGCAGTAGAAATTGGCGCCTGGAGAGGGGTGATTTTTGCACGAGATTAAGCATAACCGGAAAAGATAAGAGGGTCAATAGGCGTAGATTACAAGAGTATTAATATTGAGAACGTGTGGGAAAGGAAGATCTTACCTGATCTTGGAACGAAAGCGTCGTAGCCTCAAGCTATTGCTGATAACAAATATACTGCTAAAAGCCATCGCTCCGGCAGCCAGCATAGGGTTGAGTAAGCCTGCCGCCGCGGCTGGGATCAGGATTATATTATAAATAAATGCCCAAAACAAATTTTGTTTGATGGTCCGCAAAGTCCTTCTTGAGAGTTGGATGGCACGTGGTGCGCCGCGTAAATCGCCGCTAATTAATGTCACCGGTGCGGTTGCCATGGCGACATCCGTGCCCGTACCAATGGCGATACCAATATCTGCTTGGGCAAGCGCAGGCGCGTCATTGATACCATCGCCCACCATCGCAACGATTTCTCCAGCCTGCTGCAAGGCTACGACTTTTTCAGCTTTCTCGCCAGGTAAAACTTCCGCAAATACCTGGTCGACACCCACTTCTCTTGCAATCGCCTGAGCTGTTTTCTGGTTATCACCAGTGATCATGGCGACCTTCAGCCCCATGCTATGCAGCTCTCGAATGGCTTCAATGGAGCCTTCTTTCAATGTGTCTGCTACGCCGATGACGCCCTGGACTTCACCGTCAATTGCGACTAGCATTGCGGTTCTGGCCTTGTCCTGCAATCCGTCAACGTCCTCCTGAAAGCCATTTAAGCCAACTCCGTGTGTTTCCATCATGCGTAAATTTCCAACCAGGACGCTATGCCCATCGACCATGGCGCTAACACCAAATCCTGCTTCAGCCACAAAACTGGATGCTTCGCTCAATTCTAGAGTGCGACTGGTTGCTTCAGCCCAAATGGCTTCACCGAGCGGATGCTCGCTGCCCTTTTCAACCGAAGCTGCCAGGCGAAGCACCTCATTTGCATTGAAAATCCTGTCTCTTTCTATAGATGACTGATCTTCCCAGTGACCTAAGACATCAGTGACTGCGGGCTGGCCTTTTGTTATTGTCCCGGTTTTATCTAAGACAACAATCGAGATACGTCCAGCGCGCTCCAATGCCTCACCTGAGCGCAGTAAAATGCCCATCTCTGCGCCTTTCCCTGTGCCTACCATAACAGCAGTGGGAGTTGCAAGCCCCATAGCGCAGGGACAGGCAATCACCAATACAGCCACCATGTTGATTAACGCGCGGGTAAATATGCTTGTTTCAGCGCCAGACGTCTGAGGGATAATAAAAAACCAAATTAGAAACGTTAATAACGCGATGGCAATTACCACAGGAACAAATACACTTGAGACGCGGTCAGCCAATTTCTGAATCGGGGCTTTGCTCCCTTGTGCATCTTCCACTAGGCGAATGATCTGAGCGAGCGCAGTTTCACGGCCTACTTTTGTAGCCTCAAATCGGAAAGAGCCGAGCTTGTTCAATGTTGCGCCGATAATATTATCTCCAGCACCCTTTTCTACCGGCAATGATTCACCTGTAATCATGGATTCGTCAACGCTCGAGCGTCCTTGTAAAACGACCCCATCAACTGGAATTTTTTCTCCTGGCTTGACAATCACCACATCACCAACCCGTACATCGTCTGGTGCAATTTCCAATTCCACCCCATTACGCTCGACCCGAGCTGTATTCGCGCGCAAACCCATCAACTTCTTCATCGCCTCACTGGTACGTCCTTTGGCGCGCGCTTCAAGGAATTTCCCGAGCTTGATCAGCGTGATGATTACTGCCGCTGTTTCGAAATAGACATGCCCGCTGATCCAGCCAAATACGATAGGTATCGAATAGAAATATGCAGCTGACGAGCCCATCGCGATGAGCACATCCATATTTGCTGAACGGTTGCGTAGTGCTTTATAAGCTCCCACATAATACTGCCAACCAACATAAAATTGAACCGGAGTCGCAAGTGCGAACATCACCCAATTTGCCCATGGCGCATGCGCCCAGTGTGGCAATAAGCCAAAGTCGCGCCCCATCGCAAAAAGGAAAAGAGGGATGGAGAACAGCAGACCCACGATCAACAAATGACGTTGCTCAGCAATCTCCACCATCCGCGCTTTTTGCTCGGCATCTTCGGTCTCTCCCCCCGTCTCCACTGCCTCAAATCCAGCTGCCGTAATTGTCTGGCGGATCTCAGCCTGACTGACAATCGTAGGTACATAGCGCACGCGCGCTTGCTCACTGGTGAAACTGACCCGTGCCTCCAGCACACCCTCGACCGCTTTCAATGCATTTTCTAGCCTGCGAGCATCGTTATCATCACTCAGGCGCCGCAGAATCAGATCTGCCTCGCCGGAGGCGACACCATATCCGGCTTTCTCCACGCGCGCGATGAGGTCTCCCAATGCGGTTTGAGAGCTGTCAAATTCCACAGAAGCGCGCTCAGAGGAAAGGTTAACAACGGCCTGGTTTACACCCTGAACCTTCTTAAGATTGCGCTCAACCGTGGCAACACAATTGGCACATGTCATGCCAGTGATCGGCAGTGTGACCTGCCGGGTTTCAGTCATATTAGTTCATCACCGGATATTCGATTTCAGCCAGAAGTCCCTTGATTTGCTCCTCTGATGCAGGCGGCTCGAACACTATTGTTGCACTGCGCTTTACCTGATCCGCAATGACTGACACTACACCCGCCAGCTCACTCACTTCGTTTTGGATAGTGTGCACGCAATGACCACAGGAAATATTTGGTATTGAGTAGGTAACAGTCGTCATGAGTATTCTCCTTATCAAGTTTTTGTAGCTGCTGCAAAAACGTCGGTGATCTCTTTGAGAACGCGTTCGCGCTCGTCAGGATCGTCACCTCGCACAGCAGTTATCATACATGAATTTAAATGCTGTTCCAGAATAATCGTGCTGATTTTGTTGAGGGATGCCTGAACTGCCTGGAGCTGCCGAATGATATCAATACAATATGCATCATCTTCGATCATGCGACCAACTCCACGCAGGTGACCTTCAGCATTCTTGATTCGAAATAAAGCATCTTCATGTTTCATGGAAGTACTCTCCAAGTATACCCCCCCCCAGGGGGGTAGGGTATACATATTATATCATACATTATCTATTTGATAGGTAACCCTGGGTGGATTGCATGCGCGCGGTATAGCTCTGCTCGCATAACCAGCTGACCTGTTCGGTCTGTTGATTATCTTAGGGGGAAATCAGCACAGAATCAAAGAGCGATTCAAATTCTTCAACTGTGACGCGACCCCGCAACTCGCTGAGAATGACACCATCACCATCCAACAAGAAAAATACTGGAGGCAACCGGTCTCCCAATAAGGCAGTGAAAAGGCTATTTGCAGGATCATCAATATCCAGATATATAAAATTAATTTGGTCTTTATATTTTTTTTCAAGGTAATTCATTGGTGGCGCCATGCTGACGCTTATTGGGGACCAAAAAGCGAAGAATTCTACAAGCTGGATCTCGCCTGAGGTTATCGAGAAGTCCCTCGGGTCGGTAGCCCTTATTTGTGTCTCAACAAATCCAGGTGTCGGTACAGCCGTGGGTATCGGATCATTAAAGTCAACGGTGACAACCAGTTCGGTTTGTTGGGCTTGTTCAGGTACATCAGTGATCAAACCATCCTGGATGCCAGGTGAAGGAATAGGTAGATTTGGCGTAATGGTAACGGGTCTGGGTGTAGTTTCTGGACCTGGATACGCTCCAGGCGAGGATTGCGTTGTCTCCAAGCTTTCTCTCGTAGCGCTGATCGTGGGTGATAAAGTCACTGTCTCTTGAGGGAGAGGAGTACTAATTCCATCCAGAAGAGTTCGAGGTAGGAGTCCTAGCAATAGGACTCTGGTGTGTTTCAGAGGGGACAGTTGTGACGCTGGATCCTGTTGTAGTCCCCACTGTGGATGAAGCAGGAGTTGCAGTGAGTACTCCTCCTGTGTTCCGGCAGCTTGTTAACAGAAGGAGCAGTATAAATATTAATGATGAGATAATCTTTCTGTTGCCCATTTTGAGAGTTTAAGAGGATATCATCGATCAGAGAAAAGTCAAGCCTGCTCTCTTAGGTTGATGAGAACCCTGGAGCATGATATATTCTGGCAACGAGTTAATTAAGGAGTTTTCACAACTTGAATCGACGTCATTGGGCCATATTTTCGACAGGAATTTTGCTCTTTGGGGCTGCCTGGATAGGTGTTAGCAGGGTTCCCCCTACCCAATCAACAATCGTTGAGCAGGCAATTCCTCGCGTAGGCTTCCGTGCGCCAGATTTTACCCTGGGGACCACCCAAGGTGAGAGTATAACACTGTCTGATTTAATAGGTCAGCCTGTAGTGCTCAACCTATGGGCTAGCTGGTGTCCACCTTGCAGGGCCGAGATGCCAGCCCTGGAAAAAGTATTCGGAGACTATGCAGAGCAAGGTTTATTCATACTGGCAATTAACGCAACATCTCAAGACGATTTAGACTCTGCGAAAGGATTTGTTCAAGATCTCACACTGACTTTTCCAATATTGCTTGATTCCACGGGAGAAGTCTCGCGTTTGTACGATCTTAGGTCGCTTCCAACGACCTTCTTTATAGACCACAGAGGGGTAATACAGGAGGTCGTCATCGGTGGTCCTATGGCAGAAGCGCTTTTACGCATCCGAGTGGAACGCCTGCTTGAGGCAGCCACGCCATGATGCCAATTCTACAGGTAGGACCGGTAGCGCTCCCAACACCTGCTCTCATCATCTTGCTCGGAATTTGGTTAGGGCTTAGCCTGGCAGAACGCTACGCTTTACGCCACGGAGTCAAGGCGGATACAATTTTTAATCTCGCCCTCACAGGCATGTTGGCCGGTGTGGTTGGTTCCCGCCTCGCCTATGTAATGCGGTATCCACAAGCCTTCATGGCTAATCCCCTGGATATTTTTTCCCGAAATTTAGGTCTCTTCGATCCGGGAGCAGGTGTGCTCATCGGTCTGCTCGTTGTCGCTATCTACATCCAAAGAAAACAGATTGCCTGGTTAAGTTTGCTAGACGCAATTACACCTGCCCTGGCAGTCTTGGCAATCGGTATCAGTGTTTCCAACCTGGCCTCAGGATCTGCCTATGGAGCGGCAGCCGAACTTCCCTGGAGCATTGAGCTGTGGGGGATGCGCCGCCATCCCAGCCAAGTCTACGAGTCAATTGCAGCAATAATAATCTTGATTTATCTCTGGCCAGGACGTAATCAAGTGGCTACACGCAAGACAGGAGTTTACTTCTTGCATTTCTTGGCCTTCTCAGCTGGTATTCGCTTGTTCCTGGAAGCTTTTCGCGGCGACGTTGTGCCAACCTTGCTTGGTATCCGGCCCGCTCAAATTGTTTCCTGGATCGTCCTTGCACTTACCCTTTTTGCTATCGGAAGGGTGATGTCATTACCAGAACAATCAAAATCTGGCAATAATCTAGAGAGCACCGGAGGGAGTTGACACGTGGACCAGGTGATCATCCGTGATATCAAAGCCCGTGGCATTATCGGGGTCAATGCAAGCGAGCGCGACACCGAACAGGATATACTGATCAACATTATTCTGTTTGCAGATTTGGAATTAGCCAGCCAGACTGATCAGCTGGCGCACAGCATTGATTACAGCGAAATAGCCCGGCGAGCGTTAGCCACCGCTGAAACAGCCAAGCGGTTTACTGTTGAGGGTCTGGCAGAGGACATCGCTGTGATGTGTCTAGAGAATCCTCGTGTGCAAAAAGTACGGGTAAGAGTAGAAAAACCTGGGGCAATCCTCTATGCGACTTCGGCGGGTGCCGAGATCGAACGTGTTCGAAGGATCGAATAAAACCGCTCCACTCAGAACATTGGGGCCGCACCTCTCGAGATATTATCCAAAAATTCCTGTCTCGTGGCGATATTTTTCCGAAAATACCCCAACATAGCAGAAGTGGTCATCCGAGCATCGTGTTTTCTCACACCGCGCATGGCCGTACAGAGGTGTAATCCTTCTACTACAACTGCTACACCTACAGGATGCAATAATTCCTCGAGGAAGTTTGCGATCTGCTGTGTCATGCGTTCTTGAACCTGCAATCGATGGGCAAACATATCTACTAATCGAGGAATTTTCGATAGTCCAAGAACCCTACCCCGCGGCAAATAAGCAACGTGTGCTCTACCGAAGAATGGAAGGATGTGATGCTCGCACAAGCTATAGAACTGGATATCCCTTACTAGTACCATTTCGTCGTAATTTACGTCAAAAAGCGCGCCATTGACCATCTCGGTTGGGTCCATCCAATAGCCATCCAGTAATTCTGCGTACATCCGGGATACTCGATCTGGAGTGCGAACCAGACCTTCGCGATTCGGATCTTCTCCGATTGCACGGATCAGCTGGGTAACCGAGTCGCGGATTGCATCAAAATCAATATCCACCCCTGGTCGTAAATCAGCCAGCCTAGTAATGATGTCGTCAGATGAGTCCATACTATCCCTTTAACGCCTGTTTTTAGATTTTTTGTACGAGATTTTTATCCGCTACCAAGGGAATACCACAATTTGATCAGGGAGGGTATTCAGATAGCAAACAATATATCCTCAATGCTACCATGAGTCAACAACAAACCTCATTGCAATGATAAATGTTTGGAGTTAAAATGATTTTAATCGTGGGAGGTGTAAAATGGATCTAACCGATATTTTGCGAAGGGTCGAGCTATTCAACGGTCTCACCGCTAGTGAATTAGCCGAGGTAGTCTCGATTTGCGAAGAAAAGCGCCTCAAGCAGGGTGATAATATTACAACCCAGGGGAAACTTGAGGATGAAATATATATTATTACCGAAGGATTAGTAGAGATCATTTTGGAGGAGACCAAGCGAGAACCTCGAAAGATTGTCGTAAATTTGGGCGAGGGGCAAATTATTGGAGAGATGTCATTGGTGGATCAAGGTCCTAGGTCTGCATCAGCAAGAGCAGCTGTTGATCCGACCCTGGTTCAGGTCATTCGCAGGCCTGCTTTCGAAATGCTTTGCGAAGCGAATGCTCGCATTGGTTATGTCGTCATGCGTAATATTGCGTCAGATCTTTCATTCAAACTGCGTCACCGCAACCTGAGTGATGGAGGCCGGTAATGTCCGTCTATAAAGTGAGCTATGTTGTCACTGGCAGCGACCACCCTGGCGCCATTGTCAATCGAGAGATTGCTCCAACGATTGGAGAACGTATAAGACTTGGGGAGAATGAGTTTGAGGTAGTCGAAGTACTCGATCTTATGCCCCCGCGGGGGGATTTCCACTACTTGCATGCAACAGTGCAGCTGATCCAGATCGAAAAAGAGAAAGTAAAAAGATGCTGGCGAAATATCCGCCAGCATCTTTTCAAAAGTTGTTTGTCACCCAACTTGGGGCTCAATCAACCCATATGATCCATCTCTCCGCTGGTAAAGTACATTGATCGCATTGCTATTCATATTGAAGAAGACGAAGAACTTATCATGACCGAGCATGCTCATCTGGTTGATCGCCTCAATTTCATCCATAGGATGCAAGATGAAACGCTTCCGTTTAGCAATTACTGGTCCCAACTCTCCGGTTTCCTCGTCAATCTCCTCATATGGAGGAGCAACCACCTCAGCGGCGCTCCGGCCATCACCACGTCCTCTAAACCTCTTCCCTTTATATCGCTTGATTTGCCTCTGCATTTTATCTAGAGCAGAGTCTAACGCTGCAAATATATCATCCGCTCGTTCTTCAGACCGGAGAATGAAACCCTTCCCCCTAACCGTTATCTGAGCGACCTGCCTATCTGCAGCGCTGCGAGCTGATTTCACATAGGCAACGTCCACCCGCGCTTCTTCGATTCCGGATAGATAACGATCCAACTTGGATACTTTTATATCGACATAACTCTGGATACGCTCCGTTATTTCCAAATTCCTCCCATATACTTCAACCTCGAGAGTCATTTTATCCTCCTATACTTTGAGTTGCTCTGCTTCAATTACAACGGTAATGGTCGTCCATTCCTGTGTCCCATAAATATATTATAGTGCGCGAGCGAGGGTTAGGCAATAAACCGCGGTTGCGCCTCCGGAGAGTAAGGCTTTTGCACTCGAATTCAAGGTAGCACCGCTGGTCGTAACATCATCCACCACGAGTACACGCCTTCCTGAGACGAGGTTGCTCTCAGCAACGAACGCACCTTTTACATTCATCCGTCGTTCCTCGAGTGACAAGCCTACCTGGGAGTGTGTTTCTCTCTGCTTTCGCAGGGCTTTTGGTTTATAGGGCACCCCAAAGTAGAGTGCAATCGGTAAGGCTAACAAAGCTGCTTGATTGAAGCCTCTTTCTTTACTCCTCACCGGACTAATTGGGATGGGAGCGACCAAATCGAGTGCCCAATCAGTCTCCGCGAGGCAAGCAATCATCGAGCGTGCCAGTTCTTCACCAAGTGCCATATCTCGCTGGTACTTCAATCGATGGATCGCCTTACGCAACGAGCCGGAAAAGTTGGCGTAGGTGCGAAGTGCAGTATAGATGGGTGGATGGCTCAAGCATCTTCCACAGCTTTGTCCTTGGATTATACGGTTGCCACATTTGTCGCAAAAGGGTGGTACGATCCTCGCAAGCTCACACTGACACGATTGGCAAAACCTAGTTCCGGGATTTCCACAGCTCACACAACGTGGAGGGAACAACCAATCTAATCCGCTCCACAATCCCTGATATAAGTGGTATGTGGGACGCCCGTTCGTATTGGATCACCCGCCAAATAATAGCCCTCTAAGGGCAGAACGCAGGAGCATTAGCACTGCAGGGGCCATCAGGACGATGCATATCGAAGGGAATATGAGTAGTGCCATTGGAATCAGCATCTTAATTGGCGCTTTGTGAGCTTCTTCTTCGGCAAGTTGGCGGCGCTTGATTCGCATTTGATCAGATTGGATGCGCAGGACTTTTGCCATGCTAACACCAAGCTGTTCACTCTGAATCACGGCAGCAACAAAGCTGGTCATCTCCGGAACACCCATGCGGTCAGCCATATCTCGCAGCGCTTCACGGCGAAGCTTTCCTAACTGGATCTCGCGTAGGACGCGGCCAAAGGCCAGGGAAAGCTCGTTGTCCCATTTCTCGTATACTTTTTGCATCGCTCCATCGAAACCCAAACCAGCTTCTACACAGATTGTGAGCAGATCAAGCGCATCCGGCATTGCCTTGCGGATATCTTTTTGCCTACGTTGGATCTTGCTTACCAGAAAGAACTCCGGTAAATAAAAGCCCAGGATGACGAATGCGAAGATGATCAGGATCTTTCTACTCCAGGCTAACTGGTCCAGACCTATCGTCAGGAGGAACGCGATCAAAGCCCCAATTACGACCGCAGCGATGAAACGAAGCGTCCAAAATACAGGCGGTTCAAGCCCACGTGGATTACCGGCAAGCTCAATTTTATGTTGGGTAGTCTGAAGAGCATTCTGGGGGGTAAAACGGAGAGCAATCTCACCGAATTTTCTCGCCAATGGAAGAATTATTCGCTCGGTGAGTGGCTGCGAAAGTTCGATTTCTTCAAGCGTTGCGGATTCACCCCGCGCTGCGTATTCTTGAAGTCGAGTCTGCAGCGGATCATCACTGGCTGATTCGCGCATGCCAATCAGAATTAATACAAGTGCTCCAACAACGATGATGACGACAATTCCAAGAATCAGCAACATGATCACACCTCCATAGACGGCTTATACTTCGATCGATGCGATCTTGGTCATTACGAAGTATCCAGCTATGATCATTAACGCACCAATACCCAAGGCAATCAGGCCAACAAGCCGCGTCTCGGGGTTGAAGAATTCCATCATATACGGTCTGTTGAGAACCCATAAAGCGAGCATGATGAAAAGTGGCATTGTTGCCAGAAAACGTCCTGAGTAAATGACCTGTGAAGTTAGGACTCGGATTTCTCCCTTAATTCGAACTCGCTCCCGAATTGTATGGGAAATCGTATCCAGGATTTCCGCCAAGTTTCCACCGACCTCACGCTGGACATTCATGGCTGCCACAACAAGATCAAGATCATCTGAGGGAATTCGCCTTAGCAAATTCTCCAGGGAACGCTCCGCTGCTAGCCCTAATTGCATTTCTTGGACGACTCGCCTAAATTCTTCTGAAATAGGCGCTGGCAACTCCCGGCTAACAGCTTCCATAGCCTGCATAGTCGAGTACCCAGCCCGCAGACCATTCACCATCAAATTGAGCATATCGGCAAGCTGATCATTAAAGCGGTTTAGCCGTTGTGTTTGCTGGCGTTTCACATAAGTGCGGGGGATGAGCGTTCCAACAATTGCACCAACCACGCCAAATAATAAAATTTGCCCGACGATATACCAAGTGATAAATGCAAATAACACTCCCGAGATTACGACCACGCCGAGGTATTCGCTCGTTTTAAGCTTGAGATCTGCTCGGGCGAGTTCCCTCGCAATGCTATCACCCCAATTCGATCGTTCCAGGCGGATATTTACCCAATCTCCAAGGGGTGTCGCTCGCTGGCCCTTCTTTACTTCTGCAACTTCGTCCTCGATATAGCGGCCAAGTCGTTCTTCCACGAGGGATCGCTCGCTGGTCAGAGTGATGATCAGACCAATGATGAGCAACAAACCTGCTGTGCTACCGCCGAGGATGAGAATTGTGGTTAAGGCCGTCATAAGTTCACCTTTGTCCCAGGTACTAGTACCTTCTTCGCTCCCCGATTCCAAAGATAGAGGCAGGCAGATGAATACCAGCCGCCTCGATCTTGTCTATGAACTTGGGACGCAAACCAGTCGGGCGAAGCCGTCCAATGACCTTCCCGTCTTCATAGCCACTTTGCTCGAACAGGAATATATCGGTCATCGTGATTACATCACCCTCCATACCACTGATTTCAGTGACGTTTACAATTTTTCGGCTGCCATCCCGGAGACGTTCCTGATGAACAACCACATTAATCGCCGATGCTACTTGCTCGCGTATAGCGCGCACCGGCAAGTCCATTCCCGCCATCAATGCCATCGTTTCGATACGTGCAAGCGTATCGCGTGGACTGTTCGAGTGAGCAGTTGTCATCGAGCCGTCATGACCAGTATTCATCGCCTGGAGCATGTCCAGAGCTGCCTCATCGCGGATCTCACCCACTATTATCCGATCAGGACGCATACGCAGGGCATTAATCACAAGCGAGCGTATTGTGACCTCTCCACGCCCTTCAATATTTGGCGGGCGCGACTCCAGAGTGACTACATGCTCCTGTCTGAGCTGTAACTCTGCCGCGTTCTCGATAGTAATGATGCGCTCATCGTTCGGGATAAACTGCGAGAGAATATTCAGTAGCGTAGTTTTACCAGAACCAGTACCACCGGAAATGACAACGTTTAGCCGTGATTCTACGCAAGCTTTGAGGAACTGTAACGCTTCTTGGGTGATGGTACCAAAATGGATGAGCTGCTCGAGCGAAATCGGATTCTTGAAGAATTTACGAATGGTGATTACTGGACCCACAAGAGAAATTGGGGGAATGATTGCATTAACACGCGATCCATCAGGCAAGCGAGCATCGACATACGGACTGGATTCATCAATACGGCGGCCAAGTGGTGCAACAATCCGGTCAATGATTCGCATCACATGGTCGTCGCTCTCGAATGTGAATGGAACACGGTAAATCCGCCCAGATCGCTCGATATAGATGTTCTTAGCACCATTTACCATGACTTCTGTGATCGTCTCATCTTCGAGCAAAGGCTGTAATGGACCGAAGCCAAGAATTTCTGCTGCAATCTGTTCAAACAAGCGATGACGTTCAGGTCTGGAAAGGACAATGTTCTCTTCAGCGAGCACCTGCTCGAACAATTCCTGGATTGTTGTCCGAACCTCCTGGACCTTTGTGATATCCATAGAGGGGTCTAGCTCTGCCAGGAGACGATTTTGTACTCGTGTCTTGAGATCGATGTACGTGTCTCGCTGCGCACCTGCCCCAGGAGCTGCTGCACGCCGAGACTGGATCGAGGAAAGGCGAGTCGTAGCACCTGCCTCTTGCGCACTCCCGGGTGTAGATGAAGTTCCTTGTTCGATCCGTTTTAAGAGCGACATCGAAATACTCTCCTAATACCGTCTTATCTTTTTACCGCCTTACCGGCTTTTGCGGATACTTGCTTTTCATCCTGGGTTTCCGCTTCGGCAAGTTCCGACAATCTTTGCCGAGCATTCTCTGCTAGTGACAAAAAAGATCGACAAATTGGACGTGATTTATCATCCAGCATGAATGGACGGCCACGATTAATCGAAGGTATTACGACGCGATCTTCCATCGGAATTACTACGGAAACTGGCAGTTTGAAGCTCTCTCCGATTTTATCGGGCGTTATGCTGATCCGTTTATCGAAGCGGTTTATTACGAAAAGAATTCGCTTTCTGGTAATCTTGAGCACTTCTGCAAGATCCAAAAACAAGCGTGCGTTCTTGATGGCGGGGATATCCTGGCTGGTTATCAAGATCACCAGATCAGCAGTATCGATCGCTGCGAGTACGGGATCTGTCAGAATTGATGATGTATCCACCACGATATATGAGTACATCCGGCGAAGATAGTTCAAGACCTTGGCAAACTGCTCTCCGGTTACATGCTCAGCATACTCCGGTCTTGATGGCGCCGGTAGCAGATGAACTCCTGAATTTGAGTGAGTAAGAAGAACCTCCTCGACAACTTCTGGATCTAACTCATCCGCGCGTGGAGCAAGGTCTGCCACACTGTTCTTGCCTTGCTCATTGAGAAACACAGCAACGTCTCCATATTGTAAATTTCCATCCACTAAAATTGCTGGTGTCTCCACGTTGTGCAATGTCACAGCCAAGTTTACCGCAACTGTCGTACTCCCAGTTCCCCCTTTCGGGCTGTAGACCACAATAATCTTACCTGCCGTCGTCAAGGTTGAACCCGAGGCAAGCGGGCCGCTACCACCATCTCTGCCAGGAGATTTGGCTTTTTCTTCCTGCGCCATCTTGCCGGCTCGCCGTATTGCAGAAATTAGGTCATCTACAGATGGCGGCTTTGTCAGAAAATCCCTTGCGCCTGCCAGCATCGCTCGGCGCATATAGTTCGGATCCCCCTGGACTGATAGAATCACAATCTGAGTGTGAGGCTGACTCCGCCGGATGTTCTCCGTTGCTGTGATCCCATCCATGTCCGGCATGTTAATGTCCATGATTACGACATCGGGTTTTGTATCCTTGACAATATCAATCCCTTCACGACCCGTCCTGCCTACACCAACAACTTCGACATCATTTTCAAATTGAAGTAACTTGCGTATATTTTCACGCGTCTCAGCAATATCATCAACGATCACAACCCGAAACTTATCACCAGGGCCCATCCAAGAACTCCAATCGATACGATAGATTTATGGAGCCGGCGTAGGTTTGACATCGCCACTGAGTGTGGGTGCTTTCAAATCTCTCACAGAAGGTTCCATACTGTTTGGCAAGCGCGCCGGTACAGAGATATTGTACTGCTCTAACAGGAATTGTAAAGTCACAAATTCGGTCTGTACCCGGGTGTCATCCTCGGCAGCGCGTAGCGCCATCGTGAGTTGAGCCCCACTGTATAGCAGGTAATTCAGGGTGATTGCATCTTGGGGTGTTACGACCAGCGTGATAACATCTGGTGGAGGTGGTGGAGCAGCTACCTGTTCACCTTCCTGTGGTTGCGGTTGTTCCTCAGCCACAGGCTGCTGCTCGGTTGGGGTCTCCTTACCTTTATATTCGAAATCGCCTACGTTTAATACAATCGCGTCCTGCAACAGGTTTTGGCTCACCATACGAGGACGTTGTGCTTCAGCAGGGACGTGATAGAAGGTCTGTGCGATTTGGGGGTCCTGGGTAGCTCTACCAATGAAGCTGCCCCCACCCCCGGTTATGGCGACCAAAGATGCACTCTCAAACTGTGCGCCTGCCTCGCCAGCACCACTTCCGTTATTACTTACGTATCTTCACTCCCTTCAGCGGTTCCTGAGATAGTGCCAGTCCCCGTTCCAGGGGCAATAACGCCAATATTTCGATTCGGCAACAACGACTGGAAATCCGGGTCGATATCCACAAGAAGCATCGTCACGATGACGTTCACATGGTCCCCAGGCTGTGGTGCATAGGAAACACTGGAAAGGCGGCTTATGGGGACAGAGACAGCCACCATACCGCGAGGGATGGACAGAGCTGCAACCGAACCCGTTCCAGATAATTCCTCCGCAGTGTCTACGAGCATACCCTGCGTAAGCGGGATGCCAGCCTCGAGGTCGAATTTGGCCATCCGGCCTTCGACCTCAGAGATATTCGTGAACATCCCCTCGTAGAAGAGCTCCTGGGCAACTGGAACCATCCCAAGCACATCTCCCCCAACAGCGGTACCTCGAGAGACACGCTGTGTAACGATGATTACGTTGACAGTGCTGATAACCGGGGTTGGCTGGGCTTCACCCGAGCTGTTCGCACCAGGCTGAAGGAATCGTTGCCAGACAACCACAAACGCTACAAGGGCAAGAATAATGATGAACGCCAGATAGAAGAATATCCGACCTCTACGCATGATGGCCTCCAATTTATCGCATATTCCGTAAGAGTTGCACTCTTTGTTATCATAAGCGTTCTAAGCCAAAAGTCAAGATGTTTCTAGTACTTTAGTCCTATGGTATACAAAATTGTTAGCAGATGCGGCGGTATCATCGGAAAAATTGAATAAAGTTGGATAGAAGTGTCAAGACCCTGCAATCTCTGCAGGGCCTTGACATAGGAGAATTAGATGAGCGTCGTGATCGATTACAGGTTGCTGATAATGTTGCTGAACACGTTGCTGATGGCCGGGCCCAAAATAACAAGAATGACGATCACAACAATCGCGACCAAAACAAGAATTAGCGCGTATTCCACAAGACCCTGGCCTTTTTCCTTCGGTGCGAACAACATGGCATTTACCTCCTTTCTTATAGAACTCTAGTTATGCTAAATTTACATCACCATTATAGAAAATCTTTTAAAATTTTGCAATAGTCAATTAGTGTAATTTTCCTTGCAGTATTGACAGGCAGGCGGTTAACCTGCGCCTACATTTTGTGCTGGGATTTGAAAGGTGATACGCGTCCCGTTTCCAGGTGTACTGTCAACGTCCAAAAATCCCCCTAGCTTTTCCGCCCGCTCTTTGACCATCTTTATCCCCATAAAACCTCTTTCTTCAATGAGGGATGGCTCAAATCCCTTTCCGTTATCTTCGACGCTAACTTTTACGTTCGTATCCCCCATATCAAGTTGTACCTTAATGGATGTTGCCTGGCTGTGGCGAACGGCATTAGTCAGCAATTCCTGAATCGCACGGAAAATCATGACCTCAATGTACGGCTCGAGCCGACGCTCCATGCCGGTGACAACGAGCCTGATATCCATCCCTGGATGATCCTTCAAAGCATCCACAAACCGCTTGATCGTCGGCGATAAACCCAGATCGTCAAGCATCATTGGGCGCAGCTCAAAGATGAAATCACGCACTTTTTGAAAAGCATTTGTAGCTGACGATTTCAGGCTGGAGAGCTCCTCGCGTGCTCGCAACTGATCGATGTCAAACAGGCGCATTGCTATCTCTGTTTGCAGGATAAAGTTCGATAATGCCTGTGCAGGACCATCATGCATCTGCCTCGAGAGGCGTTGACGTTCGGCTTCTTGCGCCTCAATGATCATCTCCACAGATTCAACCGTAGTTTGGGCAGCGTTTGCAGGCATGTCCCCAGGTTGTCCACCCGCTAAAATGTTCTCGATCTGCATGAGGAAATCTACATAGCGTTGAAGGTGTTGTTGGTCACTTTGAAATTTTTCTACCTGCCCGCGCATTACAAACAATCGCTGCTGGGCATCTAGCGCAGAGTCATATGCCACGCGAATATCTCCACGCGGCAGGCTATCAAATTGGCCTTGGACTTGTTGAAGATGGGCTGTTATCGAAGCATTGCGCTGCGTAATCTTGTTTACTTCGATTTGACTTTGATCCAATAATAACTCGATTTCCTCAAGCTCACTTTTTAAATGTTCAAATTCTTCCCGAACCCGTTGACGCAATCCGTCCCAAACATTTTCCTTCTGTGTATCTGGCGTTGCCATAGAGATTACTCCTGGGACTCAGTTTCGGTTTCGTGCACACGCACCCAGCCACGGCGTATAGCAAAGATGGCAGCTTGTGTACGATCCTCTACCCCCAGTTTTCGTAAGACAGAAGTGACATGATTTTTCACGGTTTGCTGGCTGATGCCCAGCACTAATGCAATTTCCTTGTTGCTCATGCCTTTGGTTACATACGAGAGCACTTCCATCTCGCGCGTGGAGAGCGGTTGGTATGGATCGCCAGGATCACTGTAGGATCTAACGGCACTGTCTGCGTGGTTGGATAACCAGCGTTCCAGACTTGCGCTATCAAAGACCTGGTCCCCAACGACGAATTTTCCAGTTGCAACCAGTCGGATGTTCTTTACCAAGTCTTCGGGCAAAACATCCTTCGTACAATAAGCTGCTGCGCCAACCCTCATTGCGTGTATTTTTTGCTCGATATCATCGTATGCCGTCAGCAACAACACCCTCGTAGGTAACTTCTCAGTTACAACGAGTCGTGTAAGTTGTTGTCCATTTAATCCAGGCAGATTTACATCAATCACGGCAACCATTGGATGGTGCTCCCGGATTAAAAGCAGGCCCTCTTCCCCACTAGAGCATTGTGCGACGATCCACAAATCAAACTCGAGCGAAAGGGTATCAGCTACACCTTGACGGAAAAGAGGATGATCGTCAATGATTAGGACAGAAATTTCACTCATTCCAGGTCTCGTATCCTTTGCAGGTTACCGAGAGTATAGCATAGGAACAGTACTCAGGCAACAAAAATGCAGTATACCTATCGTAATCGTAATTCCCATGGATAAATTGCCATGTTTTCCCCCTCAAATGCCTGGCTGAATCTCCCTGTATTACGATATACCGGCTCCAAATCCTCGGTAAGTATCGGGTACCAGCCTGGGAAAGTGACTAGATAACTCGCTCCCTGTCTTGTTAGCCAACTGGCTAAGCGTGTTTCGTCTCTGATGAAGGGGATCACTTCGGGCGAGACTAATCCAGCAAGATCCAGGATTTCTCGACCTCCGAAATAACCAAGGGCACCAATATCATGCGCTGCTACCAATGCACTCGTCTGCGTGTTCTCCGAAACCCATTGTGCTGCTGTTACCATCTCACTCTCAATAAAAGCAACATCCCGTCCATAGGCGCGCGCACCCAGGAACCAGAACACGATACCGAGCATGGCGACAGATAATAGCCACGTTCGACTGATCACTCGCGTGAGTAATCCACTGGGTGCAGAATTAATCCATGTGATTGTTCCGAGAACTCCTAGAATAAAAAACACTGGCATCATTGGCATCAGGTAGCGGCCGTGCTGGTAATTAACCGGGAGGCGTAATGCATAAAGAACCACGTAACCTATTGCCCAGAGCGCCATTGCAAGTTGGCTCCACTTTTTTGAAGAAATAGCCAAGCGGATTGTTCGAATAAACCCAGGAACGAGGAGAATTCCCACACCCACAATTGGTAACAATCCTTGCTCTAGAAGGCGCATCCATAACGGATGAAGCAGCTCGACCGCGTATTCTGCTTGCTTTGCATAGTATGTGTTCGGCCACCAATCACCTGATAAGCTACGATTCCACAACAAGTATGGAAAAAAGAATAATATAAATCCCAGAATCAAACTCATGGCAGAGTGTAATTTATTACGAAAAGCTGATGCCTGAACGGCTACTACAAAGAACGAAGGACCCAATAGCGTAAGCCCGTCCGGACGTGCCCAGATGCTAATACCAATCAACGCGCCGAGAACCAACCAGTTCGTTCTTTTTGAAATTAACATCCCCAAGGTCACGAGAGCTAATAGGGCGGACAAGAGCGTTTCCATGCCAGAGACTGCCGCCCAAACGAGATGCCACTCGACAACCAGGAGCATTCCTGCGGCGAATCCCCAGCCGGATTGGTCGGGTGTTATGGATTGAAATGCCCGCATGCCCGCTAAGCCGAGCGCCCACAATAATAACCATCCGCACAGGAAGGTCCATAGATGAGGTCCCAATCCCAAGAGATATCCCCCAGAAAGTATGAATGTCCAGAGCGGTGACGTTGACCCAGCCGATGGCAAACCTGGAATGAATGACCACTCGTGCAAGATTGCTAAGTTACGAGCGTACGTCTGATGTATCCATGCATCATCTAGGGGGAAGCCTATTCTGAACGTAAGGCGGGCTGCCACAAGATATCCTGCCACCGATAACATAGCACACGCACCTATTAAGAACACCGCTTTATTCGTGGAAACTAAGCTATTGCTGAATCTCAAAGATATGAGTCCCTTCGAATGTTGTCAGATACAACAATCTCCCATGATCTCCTGGTGAGCTGTATAGCTCACTTAAACCCTGGGGATGGTTTTCCTCAAGGAGTAAATACTTAGCTCCATACCGATGAGCTACCTCTATCGTTGTGAGCACACTGCCATCCGGGATTGATAGGGCCGGTCTGAGATTGGCTATGTAATATCCAGGCGCGTTATTGACCAAAACGATCTCCCCCGGGGTGGCTCCTGATGATTGAAGGGCAGTCTCAAGTTTTCGATAAGTTTCGCGTCCTTCATTCCATATTGGCTGCTCTCCGTTGGCACCTATAACGCGATTGCGGACTGCCAGAACACACACCAAGATTGCCAAGGCTACCAGTCCAATACTAAAAACTTGTCGAGCTTGGATTGGATCCCATCTGCGAATGCGCTTTCCCCAGGCGATGAAACTCTCCAACCCAGATGGCGCAACCGCCCAGAATAATGGCTGAATTGCAGCACCCGAATGGAAGAAACCTCCTCTCCAGCCAGCGTAAGGGAAGATCACACTCATCACGCCAAAAGTGATGATCCAGGCGAGCAATCCAAGACGAATACGCACATCCTGGCGCCACATCCACAAACCCAGGAGGATTAACGGAGTAAGGAAGATCTCACCTTGTACTGCGAAGGCGCTTTGGAGATTTTGGCCCATTGCATACCATCGCGCCTGCAGGATGGCTCCCCAGCCACTTGAGAACCAGCGAGTTGGACTGAGCATACTGGCTGGATAGATGAATAACTCATCGTAATCTGTAAGCCATAATGATCGCTCTCCCCCGGGAGACAAGAGCGTATCGAAGGCGTTCAAATTGCGAGCAAACCATGGTCCCATGATCAGAAGATATCCGATGAAGAAGATTACAAAGCGAATGAAAAGAAGTTTTATTCGGCTGCCAGCCGGTGATTGACCAGTAGCGCTCTCTTCTTGTTTTCCTATACATGAGGTGAGAGCGACACCACCAACCAGGAGCCAGGATATGCCATCGGCTCGCGAGAGATGAAAAACCCCCGTTATCATGCCTAGAAGGATTGGAAAACCAATGATTGTAAGGTACTTCGAGTGTGTAGACTTATTCAGCTCATAGGCTACCTGAAGCCAGGCTGCCCCCAAGAACATCGATAATCCAAAAGTGTCCGTTGTCCCCATGTAGGACAGGTATAAGCCCGGAATCGCAGCCAGTATTCCAGCCAATATTGCTTGTCTTATGTCGTGCGTAATGCTGAAAGCGAGTCTGGCAGTCATCGGAGCGATGCAACCAGCAATCAATATAAACCCAAGGCGAGCGGATGAAAACTCGCCTAATCTCATCAGTGAAATACCGAACCATGAAATGATTGACGCCAGAGGCATCCAATAGGCGTGCGAAGGGTGGGGTATGCCAGCAGGATCATCAAGATAATTCCATAAGATATCCTCTGTAAATCCGTATCCTTCTGCCAGACGAAGCCCACCGGAAAAGTAGTAATCAGCGTCCATATAGCCAGGTGTGTGCTGAAATGATGCAACCAGTATTACAGGAGCGATCCCGAGCAGAAATAATAGTGAATACACACGGAAATTCATGGCTTAAGAGGGAATAACGTATATGCCTGACCAAAATCTTCACCCGCTGATGGAAGGGAATCTAGCAATTCATCGAGAGTTTCCCAGTCAGTATCGGTATAACGATCATCGGTATTTCGGACAAATTCTGCTCCTGCTCGGTTGAGCAGCAAGTGGGTATATCCGTCCATTTTCCACTGCGATAAAATTCCTCCAGCTGTACCGTACTGCACAATAGCATGTTTCCAGCGGTCAATTACCTCATCGGGGACGCAATTTGGAAGACAGAATAAATTTCGTGGCTCCCAAAGCATGAGCACGTGCGAATCTGGAGGCAGATCATTCATCGCCTTCACAGCGCGGGCGTACCATCCCAGGTTACCCTCAAGATACTCATCACTTGTTATGGTTCCCAGAATGAGCTGGGGTGACCCCTGCTCGAGCGTGTGACGAACTAACTCAAATGTTGTAAGCGTGAACACGACAAGTACCAGGCTTACCGCCAGCCTTCCCAAGCGCACTTGTGAAAAGTGGATCTGAGATATCCGCTTATACCCAGCAGCTGCAAGAACTGCAAAAGCCGGGAAACTCGCCGCATAAAGTCGGGATTGAATCAAATAGCCCGAGAGGCGCGCAGCGACCACCCAGACCAGGATTGTCATAACACAAAATATTGTGGCTATGCGCAGTGTATTTCTTTCTTGTGTCTCCAGCTTGGCATATGGTATCAGGATACAAACACCTAACCCAAGCAGCAATGGTCCAATTGAAGCGCTGTATCCAGGCGTACCTTCCACACCAGTCAGACTACTCATGATCGGGAGCAGGATCACATCTTTCCAGTCCCCCCAGATTCCAATCTGGTAAAAATTCAGGCGAAATGCATCTACAGCCCCAGCCGGAAAGAAAAAGGGGTAGAAAGCGTTTCCAGTTGCCAGATAATTCTTGATCCACCAAGGCAGGCTAAGAAGTATAGCGGGCGCGATATAGATAAAAAGGGATGAATATAGCTCGGACATCGATTTACGCACTCGCTGGTGCTCCCACATGACGACTGCCAGACCGGTGATTATTGCGATCCCTCCAGTATATTTTGTACCCAATGCCATCCCAGCAAATGCGCCTGCCAGTACCAAAGACCGGCGGCGTCCTGAGGAAGCCCAATGATCGAGCAAGATCAGCGCACTCATTCCAAACAAGACTAACATCCAATCAATATATGCCCAGGCTAAAGAAGCCGTAATTGTAAACCCAGCGGTCAACGCGGCAGTCCCGACCCAGCCCGGTTTTGTCCCAAATTTTTCCGACAGGTAACCGAGTAAGCCGTAAATGGAAACCAGCCCTACACGCCCAGCCTAGGACTGAGGCTGCCGGCAATCCCCCCAATGCAATTGCCCAGCTATAAAGCATCTCTCCAGTTTGTGGCATCCCCCAAAACATCGACCAGTTGAGGTAGGTAATGCCTCCATTCAGGAGATATGTCTGTGGTATCGACAGGTGATATACGAGCGCATCAAATTTCAACGGAGGTGCGAGAGCTGTTGTCAGGGTTGTTAATCCAATAATGCATAATCCCACAGCGATCCATTTCCCGGATGATCCCCCCATTGACCAGAGGGATCGCAACTCCCAGACTGGCTGCCACCATAGAATTGCATCCCTCCATAGGACGACACCTAGCAACAAGACCATAATCCATGCTACCCATGCATTCAGCCCTATTACTGCGCCTGCAATGAGAATTATTAGGCTGACCACCCCACACCCAAAGGCTGCCTGGACAGCCATCCCGGCTGAACCGCCTACTTCCCCTCCTGTCACTTTTCTTCCGAGCGCCCCAGCCAATGAGATCATACCGAGGGCAAGCATCAGCCTTCCAAGAGCTGCGCCAATCTGTACGGCTGTGCTTGTTGATAACGGCTTATGCCATACGTAATAGATGGCAATTACAACCGTCAGCCATAAAATGGCGAGAAAACCTACGAGAAATCTTCGACTGTTTTCTGCCATAGTTGACCCATCTTTTCAACTCTGCTCCCACATGGAAGCGTCGCGATATTGGTCTAAGAATACGCGCGGCGGGCTGATCACCCACCAGCGAATCCAATACAGCCCTCCCAACAGTAAGACTGGTAGCGGGAAGAACATGACTGGATTCTGAATTGGCTGGTCACCCACTTGCAGCGTCGCAATAAATAGGTACCACAGACCAGCGAATAGACCCAGTATACTTGCCAAAACCAGCCACCTACCGGCATGCGACCATCGTTCTTCCCAGAGCGTGAAAACCAAAACTAGCGCCGGGAACATACCTACATAATTTTCGGTTGCAGTTTGGATTCCAATCAAATTCGTGACCACCAGAGTCAGACAAGACGCCCACAACAGCCAACGAAACTCCATTCCCATGACCTTGCGCCATTCCAATAATAGGATAATCGCCATCAAAATCGTGATCCCCCAGCCCAGTTGCTTACCCACCCCGGGTAGCCAACCCATCAGGATCGCACCTGGCGTGCCTGGAAGTGTATATTGTGGATAGGATAGGATTTGGCGGATATTTTGCAATATCCAATCGGGGACGAAAAGACTGAAGCCTGCCACCAAGAGCAACAAGCTTCCAAAAAAGCTTCCAAGAATACCCCACCGCCTGTGCGATATAGACCATAGCATAATTAGCAGCAAAAACAAGATCATCATTTGAGGTTTTATCGTTGTCATCGCCAATAAAAAACCCGCCAGTGCGTCTTGCTCGGATCGAATTGCCATCAAGCTCAGGCAAATAAATAAAGCAACGAAAACTGATGGATTGCCGTTGATCACGGGTCGAAGCCCGTGGTACCACAATACAGCAAACAATAAGACGATTGCCAGGAGCCAGGCTGGTAATCGCCAGCGGCAGAGCGAAATTCCGGAGATAGCGATCAGGATCAACATCATTTCGGCAGCAGTCATCCACAAGGCTCTCGCCAGAGCATACTCTCCTACAAGTGCAAATGGAGCAACCACCAGGGTGGTATAGAAGGGATAAGCAAACAACATCTGATCTTCGCCGGTTCTTGCGAGGCGCCCATAAGCGGTCTCCTGAATCTGCCGGGTTACCGGGGGGCTGTACGGGCTGAGACCACGGGTTAGGAATAAGCGGGTGCCAACCCAACGAGATAAGAAATCGTTCCCACCTGGATTTTGGGTTGTATAACTGTAATTTGCATACGTCAAACCGGCTAGCACGAGCAAACCAATTGCAAAAATTAATCCAAGCACAAATCCAGTCGGGCGGGATTTCAATTAATCTCCTCCGACTTCTGAGATTCCGTTCCTGCCCGCCAAAATGCAAATGCAAGCAAAACCAATAAGAATGTACGTACAATAATCGTTATCCACAATCCCCAATTGTAACCGCGCGTTAGCATCACTGGCCATTCAAGCACATTCACGAAAGTAAGGGTAACGGCGAACAGGACTGCCTCGCGTAATGGTAAAACCAGCAGGATCAATGGCAGAAGGTATAACTGCCATTGGGGACTATATCCTGGTGACCAAAGGAGAAACAAGCACCAAGTTACACCCAGAAAGGCGATTACGGCCTTAGGTGAAGGAATACGTACTCGCCAGAATAACCAACCGCCCGTAAGAGCAAATGGAATAATTGTGAGCCAGGGCGGAATACTTGGTGGGTTTCCCTGCGGGATAAGCGCATTGGCTGCATCATAGCGCTCAATCTCGGGGCCAAAATTTCCTGTCGAGAAATTCCCATCCAGCAAAGCCCAAACGGTCTCCCAGGATCCTTTCGCCCCTTGTGAGCGCAAGGAAGCCAGTGCCATCTCGGGGGAAGCCAGGATAAAGGATATATAGACCACCACAACTGTGCTGATTGCGATTCCGGTCACCAGCAGCGCATTTCGCCGGGACAGCCATTTACAAGCAACTGGCAAAACCATAAGCGGAAAAAGTTTTGTCAATGCGCCGATTGCCAACCCAAAACCCGCCGGCGCAGTTTTGTGGTCGATCATCCAGGCAAGCGCAAGCAACATTGCGTAAACCGCCAGAGGGTCAAAATACCACCATCCGTAAGGGAGTGCCAGGATAATTCCGAAATACACCCATGTCCGCCCGCCTATCCAGACTGCCTCTCCATATATCTTTTTAGCCAGACCGATGAAGACGACCAGAGTGCCCGCTTGTGCAAATGATAATAGCATCACTAACAAATAATCGTAGGCGTGTTCCCTCCCACCAACCAGTTTATATATTAACAAGGAAAGATAAGGAAACACCGGGGGGAATTCCACCCAGAAATCAACCATGGGCAGACCCATCCCAGCCATGTTGAAAAAATGGGTAAAATCCCCATAGCCACGCAATCCATCTAACGGCAGTGAGACCAACAATATCATCCTGCTGAATATAAATAGCCCCACCAAGTCCCTGACTCGCATGGTCTGCCTACCTCAAGGGATTCGTTATGATCCTAGAAAATTCCGAATAGATCATATATTGCTCGACCGGATGGCGTTGATAGCGGACTTTATTCTCTCCAATGATGGCTTGCAACTCAATTTGATATGGATCTCCGATTTGTTTGACGTGAAGCGGCTCGCTGGGTGCTTTCACGCTGGGCAAGCCACTTTAAGAGCGAGTGTAGAGTAGGTGTGGAGATCATAGTTTATATACCTTATATGTTTCGCCCCAGGATAACAACAGGATACGGAAAGTATCACTGCCGATGGACCCTGAAGTGAAAATTGGGTTCATATCATAATTTCCATAGGTACACAAAGAATCCCGATATACAGTTCCAGTCACAGATATCATAACCCGCAAGGTTCCAACCCAGGTTAAGCCTGCCTGCACAATTCGAGTAGTCATCAGGAAGATAAGAAACCAGGCACGAATACAGCAAGGAGGCTTGATGGTAGAAATAGTGCTGCGGTGTAAGGAAGGAGGCGTCGATTTGCGATCGCCAACCATAAGATTAGAGCGGCAAGGAAGCCCGAACTAGTACGTATCACTGCAAGAGGATCAGCCCAAGTGGCGTGCGGCATGATCGATAGAAAGGCAACCTGGGCGAAGACTAATAATGCCTCCGGTTGAGTGAGCCCCGTGTGCTTGAATAGACCCAGGTATACGATATATCCAATGCTGGTCAGTGCGGGAAGAACCACCCACAGGTTAACCAATAACAAGGAAGGCATGTCCGCAAGGGAAAATATGCCGGAGAATGGAATCCAGCTCAAACGGGTCGCCTCCACTGCTTCGCTTGTCGTTCCAAATTGAGACTGCAGATACACTCCCCAGAGGATATATGGAAGGATACTTCCTGCCGCCAACCAAATTGCCTTTCGCCATTGCCTGCGCCACAATAACCAGACTGACAGTGCTACAGGAAATATTAACCCAATCTCTTTTGTCAAGCCCGAAAGAGCAAATAAAAGTATTCCTCTGGTTGATTTACCCTCCTTATACATGATCCATCCAGCAATGGCAAGAACCAAAGTGAGCGGCTCAAGCAGATCCAGGCGCATCGCTAGCAAGAACCCGAACGAACCACATAAGGTTAATGCGAACCAAGGCGACCCACCGTTCTTCGCTATCGATGTTGCTAGAAGAAAGGTGCACAAACCCGCAGCTGCTAGATTAACAATAAGCATCGTCCAGGGAATCCACTCGACCTGTCCCAAGCTCAGGACCCGCACAAGCATCGGATAAATTATGCGCTGGTATCGATAAGCAGGGCTGTCCAGCACCTTTTCTGCTCCAAGCGGGTCGGAGGCGATGAAGAAGTACCACTGGGCGTCATAGCCAATATCCCAGCCCTGCTCGAGAGGAACTTCGGGCCGCCGTTCCAGGATGAATGCTTTTGGGTCCCAGTTATGACTCCCCAAGACACTCGCAACGAACAAGCAGTAGGTGATAAGAATTACAAATGCAACGATATTGTTAATTTTCCAGGTGTTCATATTGCCGGATCAAACATTCAATCTACCTGATTTGCGGACTAAAAATACTTCATTTCACCACCGCATGTCAAGGTGTGATCTCCTTACAAATTTAAGGTTACACACCTCGAAGTTCACGCCCTGACGGGTTGTAATAGACTTCCAGACGGCAGGATTTATGAAAAGTCATCACACACAATTATTAGAGTACTTGACTCACACAATTACCGCTCAGATTGAACCTGAATCCATATTTGGCGCGTTTTATTTCTAATCATATTGTCTCCGTCGAATCATCCCCGAAAGATCATTCAATTCAGTAGGCTAAGGGCGATTTTCGATTACTATTCATCCTATGCTTGCGTTCAATAATATTATTGGTTCCACTCAACATCGGTAACAATATTCTCACAAGGCTTGCTATTGGACGAATTGCCTTATATCGAAAAGAGCATTTTCGCAACTACACTAGGCTTTGGGATACTCGCCTACGGAATTCTCGTACTAACAACGATACAGCAGCTGACTCCTCGAACGGTTGCGTTAGGCGTAATCATTTTGTCCGTATGGTTTTGGCGAGGGATTGTTGGTGTTGTCGACTATGGAATACGAATCACAGTCACAGCGTGGGGAAGATATAGAAAATTTACCTTTCTCAAGAGTATGTTAGCGAGTCTCGGAATATTATTGCTGCTAATGACGATTCTACAGACGCTTACGCCCATTTGGGATGCAGATGGTTTGATTTATCATCTACCTATTCCAAAAATGTGGCTAAACATGGGTGGATTACGAGCAAATACGGATTTTTGGGAAGCTAATTACCCTATGACGGTGGAATTGCTCTTCGCAATCGGCTTGGCATTCGGAAGTGATTCATTCGCGAAAATCATCCATTTAACCTTCGCGTTAATCCTAGTCGCTGCTACATACAGCTTTGCTCGTCGTTTTTCTTACATGAAATATGCCTGGATCGCCCCGTTAATCCTGATTGGAATTCCGATCATACCATTGTGGGCGAGCTCAGTCTATTCGGACTGGGCTGGGCTGTCTTCGAATTCTTAAGCTTGTATTCCTAGTGCTTTGGTTGTATTAGCGGAAAAGTCTACTTAATCACTGGGGGATTGATAATTGGTTGGGGAATGGGTGGTAAATATCCAGCCCTTGGAACTTTTGCAATACTAGGCCTTTGGCTGGTCTGGCAAAGTTGAAAATCCGGTTGTAAGCAGATAATTGTAAACTGTATTGCATTTGGAGCACCCGCGCTAGCAATTGGTATACCCTGGTATGCGAAAAATTGGATATGGTTTCATAACCCGATCTATCCCCTATCAATTGGATCACTCGTCGGCTCTAGTAACTCAAATAGCTTATGGATGACATACATGAGGGATGGATTTGGAACCGGTAAAAGTATGTGGGATTACATACTGACTCCCATAAATTTGTTCGCCCAACGGGAGCGCTATGGTACCTTTGCTGGCAACATTGAAATCCCCAGCCCACTTTTCCTCCTGGCAATATTTTACCCATTTTCTCGGCGTTCAAGTGCTATGAATTCTGTCGCCATGTTTGTGTTTTTCCGCTATTTTGCATGGTTGTTTGGAGTTCAGCAGACCCGATTGTTACTACCAATCTTTCCTGCCTTGAGCCTGCTCGCTGGCGAAGTATTAGCCACCATTGCGATGTCCAGGTTACCTAAGCCAATCGGCCGAGGGCTTGTGGTTGGCTTGGTTGGAGGGATGTTTATCACAACCCTCATTTATACATTCTTGCTCTATCTCAAAACACGGCCCTTAGACGTAATATTAGGACAGGAATCAACGTGGCATTCCTGAGAATGCTCGTGGATAATTACCCAGCAACACAATTCATTTTGACCTCCCTCCCACCACAATCGCGTGTGATGATGATGTCTAGGTCAACTATGGTTTATTGCTACTGTTTTTTTGGTGGTTATGGAAAGACGGAGGACATCTGAAATTTATTGCTCCAACGATCCTATTTGTATCGGTTGTCTGTCTTACATTCGTCCTTTTCCCAGGTTGGTTTGAGAGGTGGGTAATAACCTTGAGTAATTTAGTAAGTGGAGAAGCTAATGCCTCCATATGGCCATGGGGTTTATTGATATGGCCCGTAACTCTCTTAGCAAGAAAATCCAATCCTAGTGTACAACTACGAGTAGTTGCTTCAGCGAGTTTACTTGGATCACCATATTTTACTCTTCACCATTGTCTAACATTACTCGTACTAACAGACTCTCCAATCGGGTTTCTCCTCTCATGGATCCCGATGATCATGATACCTTATACACGTGATTGGGCAAAATATGCTTGGATTATTCCTTTAGGAATTCTCTTCTATGATTTTGTATTGACTAAGTACGACGAGCATCTCGATTAGCAAGACTCTCCAATCAAGTTTCTCCTCTCATGGATCCCGATGATCATGATACCTTATACACGTGATTGGGCAAAATATGCTTGGATTATTCCTTTAGGAATCCTCTTATATGATTTTGTATTGACGAAGTACGACGAGCATCGAAGTACAGATGGAAACACATATCAAGATTGTATCTAATCAAATGTTCCCAAGTATCCATGATCACTTACAGCTAATTATCTCAACTATTTACCGATCCTTGCTCGATTCCGAGTGCAAAATATTCAACTATCAAGAGTATTGTTAATTTAGGGATGCAATCCCAACCCTTGACATGTGTGACACAGAGATTGTGACTAGAAAATTAGGATATTATCAACGCTGATAATATTGTATCCATCGACCACACCGGTCCCCATGCGGTGACCTTGGATATTTTGTCGGTATCCGGAACTCTCCGCTGCATATCCTCAAATCCGACAGCATACGCATCCTCATAGGGGACGTAGCTGAGACTACCGCTCTCCCTGCCTTTCGCCTTGACAATATCAAGGATACGTTTTGCCAAGGATTCGATGCTGATCTCCTCTGTCGAGCCTACATTAAACACTTGTCCCACCGCTTCAGGACAATCAGCCAGGGCGAGAATTGCCTGAACGGCATCTGCAACATGTAAGAAACAGCGTGTCTGCTTGCCGTCACCGTAAATTGTGATAGCTTCCCCGCGCAATGCTTGTTGAATGAAGCGTGGGATGACCATTCCATATTCACCAGTCTGCCTAGGTCCGACAGTGTTAAAAAGACGAAAAATTACTACCGGAAGATTCTTCTCACGGTGATAAGCCAATCCTAAGAACTCGTCCACCATTTTCGAAGCTGCATACGCCCAGCGGCTGCGTGATGTCGGTCCTAAGACGATATCGTCGTCTTCACGAAACGGCACCTGGTTACCTTTGCCGTATACCTCGGAGGTTGACGCGATTAATACTTTCGCCCGGTATCGCAATGCAGCCTTAAGAACTGCATCTGTGCCCATGACATTTGTCTCAATCGTGTGGACAGGCTTCTCAACGATCAACATCACACCCACGGCAGCTGCCAGATGAAAAATTAAATCGCACTCACTCGCCAGGCGGTCCATCACTGTTGCGTTGGTGATCGTATCGATCGCAAAGCGGAAGCGAGGATGATCCACCAGGTGCTGGATATTATTGAAACTTCCAGTTGATAGGTCATCGATCACGGTCACAGCATGACCCCGCTCCAGCAATGTCTCAGCGAGATGCGAGCCGATAAAACCAGCACCTCCAGTGATTAGTGCTCGATAAGGTTTCATTATTGAAGTATCATCGTCCATATAGTACCGCCTGCTCATCTTTATATAACAGCTGCCAGCCTTCTATTTCCAGCTTACTTACGATCGGCCTATCTGGTTCCAACAACACCAGACGTACCTCCCAACGATCCAACACCTCCTGCCACCCAGGCTGCGCCTGGACGGCCTTCACCCAATCGGAGACCAGCTCATCATCATACAAATCCGTCCGCCCATCAATGAACACGGGATATTCAGGGAGAGTCCAGAGCAAGTACCCGCCCCAATTATATGAGTTAAACAGACGACCGGGAGGTTGCTTCTCTTCGATGAATTTTACTGCTCCGACAGGTAATCCTCTTGCAAACGCCGTTTCATTTGCCTCCTGTGGGACAACAATCGCAATTTTAAGTAGAACGACCAATAGTAGAACAGTAGCAATCACGAGATTAAAAGTTGCCATGGCTGAAGGCACCATACCGAGGGAGATGGGGCGGAATCCCAATCTCCGGCTTATCGCAGCGGTTATCGGAGCGGCATGTCGTATGATAACCATAGGAGCGACCAGCGCAAACAGTGCAATATTGCGTCCTGCCAATAAACCGAGATACCCAAAGCCAGTTACAAGAGCCAAATCGGTGAACAATATCCGCCTTCGTGATATCCCGACTGCAGCCAGAGTGAGTAGAAGTAGCCAAGCAAATGGCTGAACTTCGATTGCGTGAAAATTGGGCGACTGCCACTCCTGGATGTAATCCTTAAGCGAGCTAATTCCGACAGTCTTGAAAGGGTAGAGCAACATCACAGGACCATGTGGATTGATGCTGATTCCAATGATGCAAAGGAAGAATATTCCCACAAGAGGTCGAAAGTCAGCCCAATTAATACCTGCACTCAACCGCCGATCGTTGATTCTGAGATTGATTGCGCTGAGGAGGTAAACTCCGAGAATGATCAGCCCGATAATAAAACCCCCATGGCTGTTCGCCCAAATGATCATTAGAGCGGGTAGCCAATAAAGTTGCCGGTAACCACGTGAAGGTTCTCGTACACGATAATCTTCTAATATTGACAAGAAAACGGCTGCCAGCACGAAAGTAACCAGGTACGGGCGAGCAGCCCAATAGACCCCCGAGGTAGTGGCAGCCAACACGATCACGAATGCGCGGATGAACACACCCCCGCGCGTTGTCCGCCAGACGAATACAAAAGCAAGCGTCACCAGGACTGCCGTCCATACATTTAATCCACCAGGACCAGCCAAATTATAGATGGCGATCATAGGGATCTCTACCAACCAACCGGGATATTGCCAGGGTGCTCCGAAGCGAGTGTAGGAAAACGGATCGGTACCTGGAATTTGGCGATTTTCAAGTATCCACTGTCCTGCGCGCAAATGCCACCATGAATCTGTATCCATAGATACCCTGGCAGCCATCGCAAAGATGGCGAGAAAGACAATCGCGGTGACCAGCTTCTGGGTATCGAATTTTCTCAACCAGCTCACGGCATGCTCTCCCCAAGACCAATCTCATTAGGTCGAATCGGGGCAGACAAATTATAAAAGATATGAAAATCACCGATCCAAGCATCATCCCAGGTTAGTTTCTTGTGTGAAAATTGCTCGTGAATATAATCGTCTAATCCAGGATTGCGGGAGGTGATGTATGCAACCCGGCTGGAGGTTTCCACAAGATCATCATAAGTCGAATAACGGATATCCCTGGATGTATAACGAAAATCCGTGTGGTAGGGAAGTCGTGGGGTAAAGATTATCTCTTCCGACGATAAAAATGACAAGGGATATGTGACCCAGTAGTTGGTGTATCCGCGTAACTCGTTATGATTGCGCAGAAAATCCATTAGCTCTGGCATATATCGCTGGTCAAGCTGTGTGATTTTATAGAATTGTGTAGTCAGACCTGGCGGAAATCTCAGAGCAGACTGGAGACTCCCCCAGAGATGGAAGCCAATAAGGCAGGCGATAAACCCCCAGCGCGCCCATCTCACATGTAATCCGGCTATTTGATCTTTTAGCGAGAGGATCCAATTCGATGCGAATAAAGCTAAAGGTACAGACAACGGCAAAAAATACCGTCCAGATGGGTCTGCGCCAAAAGGCGAAAAGACAAAAGCAATAATTAGGAATAGGGAGATTCCAGCGATTACCCATGCGGGAGCGGGGAACTCTCCCTTGATTAATCGTTTTGTGGATTGAATGAAAACAGCAGCCCAAATGAGCATCACGAAAGGTATTAAGGGTAAACCAAGCCAGGCAGTCTCCCACGGAGGACGAAAACCCAGAACCACAGTACTTCCAAGGAGGGCCACGTTAGCAGCATGCTTGAGTATCTGAAGCGGGTACGATACACCCTCCACACCTGCGATCGCGCTTCCCCCTAACTCTCCTAGCAAGGCATGCATTCCGTGGGCTAAAGCATATCCCCACCATGGCGATGAGCCGATAAGGACACCTGCAACTATCCAAACAGGGAAGACACCTCTGATCTGTTTCTTTATCACTAAGAAACCAAGATAAACACTTGCCGGCAGGCTGTAGACCACTGTCAGTCCGAACACCCACCAGCCAAAACCGATCAATAAACCCCAAAAAAGCCATTCCAAGGGAAATGCAGCCTTTTCTACGTCCAATATTTCTGCCTATGCGAAAGGTTGATATTAATATCAAATTCCCCACCAATAATGCTTCCCCATAGCCTCCAAGGCTTGCAGTCGTATACAAAATTACATTCACCGCTGGCAGAGCGATCAACCACGCAGCCAGTATGCCTGTACGCGTTGACCCAAATACCTGCACGCCAAGGATTGCCGTGGTTGCAATCGTACCGGAATACAACATAATTTGTACCAACCGGATCACCCATACGTGCTGACCAAGGAAGGCAAACCCAAGGGCGACGAGCCAAGCATCCAGACTGCCCAGGTATGCCTGACCATAAAAGAATAGCGGGCGAGCTCCAGCAAGAATGTGCCTTGCCATGAGTGCTACAACTGCTTCGTCAGAGTTGAACGGGACAACGTTTAGCCGCAAGAGAGCGATCTTCGTGATCGCCGACGAGATAATAGCCCCAAACACCCATAGGATGGCGCGATTTGCTGAATTGGAAACTCGCATGGCTACTGCCTTGCAATATTCAGCACAATGCTTCCAGAGATGTTCAAAAATGCCATTATTTAGCAACCTCTGACAGTCAAATCAGCGTACTCCCGACGAGGCATGTATATCATCTCTCTGTCGGTATTTGCACTAGCAATTCTAGCAAGAACCATTCCCGGCCCAGAACCGATCAATAACGCCAATATAACAATAAGTTACACCCTTAACATTTTAGCTGGTAACGAGTTCGTCTACAACCCCCCCTGAACACGTATTAGGCACAACTACCCCCCTCTATACATTTCTGTTAGTCGCAATCGCCAGTCTAAGGTGTGGTTCAGATGCCCTCTTTGAAGTCATAACGGGTGATTAACTACGCTATCTCACCAGACCTGATCCTGAACGAGCGCCCAGATTGCGTAGTTTTCCTTGAAGTATACGGAAACCGGGTACGTACCGACCCATCGGTCCAAAATGCTTACCAGCCTCAATACATCATCCCAACTGAAATCTATGGAACCCGGGGAATGCCTATGTTTCGTAGGTCGCTTCTCCTTTAAGTAAAATGAGGGCAACGCTAGCCTTCGAGCATTGCCCTCATTAGAGAACGAGAGTTCCTGCTTAACTTAGATACTCGCGCAGCTTCCTCCGTATGGCAGGATGGCGTAGACGGCTCAACGCTTGCGCTTCGATCTGACGCACGCGCTCGCGGGTGACACCCATCTTTCGGCCGACTTCTTCAAGCGTGTACGCCTGTCCGTCCAACAGGCCGTAACGCAATTGGAGAATACGCACCTCGCGTGGTGGGAGCCCATTCAATACATTGTCCAGGTGTTCACGCAACAGGTTATAAGTCGCGGTATCATCCGGAGCGGCCACTTCCTCATCTTGGATGAAATCACCCAATACGGAGTCTTCTTCGTCGTCCGTGGGAGTTTCCAACGAAAGCGGTCGACGTGCGACCTGGATCATGTTCTCAACTTTTTGTGGCGTGACGTCGAGTGCTCCAGCAAGTTCTTCGACGGATGGATCTCGGCCAAGCCTTTGGGTAAGCTGGTGTTGCACCCTCAGAAGCTTATTAATCTGGTCCCCCATGTGTACGGGTACGCGGATTGTGCGTCCCTGATCAGCGATGGCGCGCGTGACCGCCTGGCGGATCCACCAGGTTGCATACGTGCTGAACTTGTGTCCACGCCTGTAATCGAATTTCTTGGCAGCGCGGATCAAGCCAATATTCCCTTCTTGGATGAGGTCTAGGAAAGGCACACCCCGGCCCATATATTTCTTGGCTACGCTGATTACTAGGCGGGAGTTGGCTGTGATCAAGTGCTCACGTGCAGCCCATCCATCCTCAATCAGGAGCTGAAGTTCACCCCGCCGGCGAGGGCTTACATTGCCTCGAGCTAGCTCTTCTCGCGCCAGGCGCCCTGCTTCAATACGCTGAGCGAGCTCAACTTCTTCCTGGGCAGTCAGGAGAGGGACACGCCCAACTTCTTTAAGATAGAGACCGATGGTATCATCTGTATCGATGTTCGCCAGGTAGTTATCATCAACAGCGAAATCCTTGCGACTCTCCTCTTCGGTTTCTTCCTCCTCAACCAATTCTTCATCGCTCGGTCCAGCGCTGATAGGCTCATCCACATAGGCGATTCCAGCACTGATTAATGCGGCGAAAGCCTCCTCCAATTGGTCGACGTCTGTCTCCGCTTCGGGAAAGAAGCCGAGGATATCGTCAATGGTTACATATGTTTTCTGCCGTCCTAACTCGATCAAGCGTGCGATAGCTGGATGTTCATCTTCGCGCTCTTCAATTGCACTCAACAAATCTTCATCAATCATTCTAACTCCAAGATCCACACAACCAGTGAAAACTACCCAGCTGGTTGGTAAATGTTAACTAACTTATAAGAGAATACACTTTTTTTAGGTCAAAATCAATACCCAATTTCAGGCTGAGATCGAACCGAGAGATCTAGGGGGTTGCAGTCTGCACCTGAACTGGGGGTACCGTCGACGTTGCTGTTTCTACCCCAGGTACACCTGGAACATCCGTAGATGTTGGCGTAGAGATGACAATTGGGGGATTGTCCAACAAATCTACCAATTCATCAATATTTAGAGAACTGATCACGTAGATCGATTCATCCATGCGCACATAATATCCGCTTTGAGTTGGCGTTTGTACGCCAACCTCGAGGATGTAGTCCTTACTGTCATCATCTGTGATCGTGATCGTGTAAGCGGGTTTATCCAAACCAAGTTGATCTTCCGAAGGCGGAACACTAAGCTTATTCAGCGCTCTCAGTAGGACCAATTGATTTAACTTACCAACCATGATTTGCTCATCCAGATTCTGGCGTTCCGGCTCGGTTGTAATCCAGGATGCACCCAGTCGGCTCAGGAGGATATGATCGCCTTGCACGCTTTCTATCCTGATATCTCGCACCTGTTCGGGTACGAGTTCAAAGAGCATCGGCATGGGTGTCGGCGTCGGCTCGCCTTCATCCACAGGAATCTCCCGTCTTTGCCAGAGCCAGGTGCCAGCCAGCAGGATGATAAATAATCCAAGAAGTATCCAGGTTGTGCGACTGATCATGTTCCTGCCTCACATACCTCTTTTGGAGATTCAGAGTTCATTTATGCATCATCCCCGCTTTCGTCTCTGAACCCAGACAATGACCCCGGAAATTAATACCGCACCCGGGACCACAAAGACAAAGCCAAACAAGATCAAGCCAATGGTGTATTGTTTTGGCGGGACCAGAACCCGCTGGACAGTGTCCTTTGGCGTCAGGTTAATCAACTCTTCCTGTCCAGCGGTCCAATCGATGGAATTGACAAGCAAGTCACCGTTGCCATATTGGGTAAAATTGGGGTCTGTAGCAAAATCAGCATCCCCAAATACGACTATACGGCTAGAACTGCCTAGCTTTTCGCCAACAACAACGAGTGGAGCCGGACCGAGGATGTCCACGCCACTATCTGGCTGAACACTCTGTCCACCTTCTAGACTTTCCAGATCCGCCTCACCCCATGCTTGATCGGATGTCAACACAAGTTCAGTAAGGTTGACCCCCTCGGGTTTCTCGCTAATGCCCACGGTTCGGGCAGAAGGGAAAAGAGCAGCTAATCCTTGCATCTTCTCCGTAATGGGATGGCTTGCATACGGAGGAGTTCCGACTGCAATAAAGAGCTGCTGAAGAGCTGGATCGACTACCAAATCTTTTCCAAGTACGATCCCCCAGGATTCTTCCAGGTAATCCGCCAGTGGATCTGGTTGGTCGCCAAAATTCGTCAGAGGTAATGGTTCTTCCATAACAATTAAGGAACCTCCGGCCTCGACAAATGACTGGATCAGGTTGACTTCGGGCTCTGAAACAGGCTGGATGGGTCCAGCGACAACCAGAATACCAGCGTCTTCTGGAATTTTATTGGTGCTGAGTAGATTTAACTTTTCGATTTTGTAGTTCTTACTTTCCAAGACAAGTTTGGCTAACGAATAAGCATCCTCGCCCGTGCCATCCGGGTCTCTCTCTCCGTGCCCGGTCAAGAAATATACTGCCTTGGTCTCGTTACTGATCAATCGCACCAGCGCGGATGTGACCTCCTTTTCGGTCACAAACTCTACAGGCTCTTGCCGATCCCCCATCTTGATTACAAGCATACCATCACGAGTTACCTTGGCATCCTTCGCGGCCACAGGATCGGATTCTGGATCGATGAAGCGATACGTAAATTTTCCCTTCCCGGCAAATAGATAGTTTTCCAACAATTTCTCGGCAGTTCCTGGATCGACGCGATTTGTAAAAAATGCTTGAGCTTCTACAGGTTCGGGTAATGTCTCCAGAGTATCAACGGTTTCAGGAGCAAGAGTATTACTTTGATCATCGGTTAAATCTACCCGTTGGGAATTCTTGAAAGCAAAATAGTTGACAACCACTAGAATTCCAATGAAGGCAATCACCATCACGATGGTATTACTTCCATAACGCGCTTGCCGGCCAGTAAGTATTGTGCGAACTCGCTCGGGATCCAGGACAGCAAACAGCGCAAGACCCAAAACAATAACACCCAGGCTGATCTGCAGATAGAGATTCCATTCTCTTTGGATGATGTAGAGGGATACTGCTGCAATTACCCCGAGGAGCGCAATATAGAGACCAAGTGGTGCAAATCGGCGATATTTGAGGTTCATCATCGCCACCTCCGTGTTTCAACGGAAACGGATCCAAGAAACAGTGCCAAAGCGGTCAAACTTAAGAAGTAGACAACATCGCTCAGGTCTATCACCCCGACATAAAAAGTATTGTAGAAATGCTCACTGATATCCAGATAGGTTAATAACTCACTGCCTCCAGCGCCTAGTGCTTGAGATGGAAGGCTTACTAACCACAGGAGAAGGTAGATCCCTAATGTGGCAAAAAACACAGCAATCTGGTTGGCAAATAATGATGATACGGCAACACCAATGGCTACCAGAGCAGAAGTGAACAGTATGATCCCCAGGTATCCGCTTACTAGTGGTCCCTGGTCGATCCCGGGGTCCACCATCTGGTTCATAAAAATTGGATAAAGCCAGGTTACCGCCAGGATGGAGAGCATGAAGAAAAGTCCTCCCAGCCATTTACCCACAACGAGCTCCCAATCTCGTACGGGTGCGGTCAGGAGCAGCTCCATTGTACCCAGGCGCTGTTCTTCTGCAAGCAAGCGCATTGTTACCGCCGGTGTTGCAAAGAGCAGTAAAGTCATCATAGGACCCATCACGCCCTGAATCGAAGGCGGAAACTGTTGGATCATCGAACCTGCAATATTCGCGTAGAATATAATCCCCAGGATCAGCAATAGCATAAATGCGACCATGTATGCTGCCGGGGTGCTGAAATAGAGCTTATATTCCCGGCTGGCGATCGTCCAAACATTTCGCATGGTTTAGTCCTCCACTTCCTCGTCATCGTAGGGGAGTTCATCTAAATCCCCTTCCATTTCAGGCGGCTCTGGCTCGTCCCGGGTGAGCTGGAGGAAGATGTCCTCCAAGCTCATGCCAATCGTCCGTAACTCCAAAAGGTCGTAGCCGTTATTGACAACTGCACGCGCTACTTCTGGCCGCGCGTCTTGCCCGGGGGAGGTCTCAAATTCAATCTCTCCCTCGTCCTTCCCTACAATACGTGTGACGCCCGGTATGGCGCCAAGCAAAGTATCTAAACCATCCAATTCACCGCGCACGCGTAAAGCAATTCTTTGCGCGCCTGCAAGGCGCGCTTGCAAGTTCTCAGGAGTATCCTCCACAACGATACGGCCTTTATTAATAATCAACACGCGATGACACATTTGCTGCGCTTCGGAGAGGATATGAGTTGAAAGGAGTACAGTGCGGTCACCGCCCAAATTGCGGATTAAGTTACGAACCTCATGGATTTGAGCCGGATCAAGACCAATTGTCGGCTCATCCAGAATCAATACTTCCGGCTCGTGTAGCAGCGCCTGTGCAAGGCCAATACGTTGGCGCATACCCTTCGAGAGATTACCAACATATCCCTCCGAGCGGTCTGTCATATGGACAATTTCAAGAACATCGTCCACACGATCTTCGGCGTCTGATAAATGGCGCAGGTCTGCCATAAATTTGAGGTAACCGAACACGGTCATATCGGGATATAGCGGGACCGTTTCAGGTAAATAACCGACTCTGCGACGCACATCTAAAGATTGCTCGACGACATCATATCCAGCAACCGAAGCCTTACCCGCAGATGGCGGCATATACCCTGTCAAAATCCGCATGGTGGTAGTCTTCCCAGCACCATTTGGACCTAGAAACCCCAGGATCTCCCCTTTCTTGGCTTCAAACGTGAGATCATCAATTGCTCTTCGCACACCATAATCTTTCGTCAAGCCTTCAACATGAATCATGGATTCTCCTTAATCGCCACAACAAAAAGCACAGCTACCAACAGCCGGTGGCGGTGCTCGGTTATGGAATTATTCTTATTCTCCACACAACCAGGAAAAGCTACTTCCTTTGGTTGACCTGTGTAATTTTATACAACAATTATCATCTCTAAGTCAAGGGGTTCGCCACACTCTAATGAAAATCTAATCATCGCTATTATTGATAACTATTTTGAAGAACGAATTGACTTTTCAATTCCCATTGGGTAAAATTACCTACCGTGCGCGCTCCCCATCAAACTGGATCCAGGAGGAAATAATCAGAATGAACATCTTAGGACTCGCTAAGCATGGACTGAACGATTTCGAGCAGATAGCCATTATAGGTGTTGTAATCACCTCGTTTATCAGTCTCATCTATGCTTGGTTACTGCGCGGAAATGTTCTTAACAAAGATAAGGGCTCCAAGAAAATGCAGGAGGTCTGGAACGCAATTCGTATTGGTGCCGATAGCTACCTGACCCGCCAGCTTCGCACAATCCTTCCACTTATTGCAGTCCTGACTGTTGCACTGTTCTTTAGCGTTTATGTTGTCCCTCCAAGCCAGGAAGCTGTGCATGAATTTGGAGAGGAAAGCGCCCAGATCATTGTCGCAATCGGTCGGACAATCGCCTTCATTATGGGTGCTTCATTTTCATTGATTGTCGGTCAATTGGGCATGCGTATGGCTATCCAGGCCAGCGTGCGGGCTGCATCTGCATCAAGACGGGGATTTAACGAATCGCTTTCCATCGCATATTATGCGGGCACGATCACGGGGATGCTCACTGATGGATTGGGGTTATTTGGAGGGACGATCATTTTCATCGTGTTTGGAACCGCATCTCCAGACGCCTTGCTCGGGTTCGGATTTGGCGGTACGCTTCTGGCATTGTTCATGCGGGTTGGGGGTGGCATTTACACCAAGGCGGCAGATGTTGGCGCAGACCTGGTTGGAAAGGTAGAGAAAGACATCCCCGAGGATGACCCTCGCAATGCAGCCGTCATCGCTGACCTGGTGGGCGATAATGTCGGGGACTGCGCTGGTATGGCAGCCGACATCTTCGAAAGCTACGAAGTAACGATTGTATCCGGCCTGATCTTGGGACTTGCCCTAGTCGCCATCGATCCTACCCACAGCCTGAAATGGATTGTATACCCGCTAATCATACGCGCTATTGGCGTGATCAGCTCGATCTTGGGGACTTTCACTGTCCCCATCTGGGAACGGTTCCCGATCAAATTTCTGCGTGCGCACGACGCAGAAGAGGCTATGTTCCGCTCGTACGAAGTCTCCAGCGTAAATACGATTGTGTGGGCTTTTGTGCTGGCGATCTTTTATGCGAACGACTGGAAACTCGCCATGCTGACAGCCGTAGGTGTCGGACTGGCAGTGGCTTTCAACCCTCTCACATCGTATTTCACCTCAACGAAAAATGCCCCTGTCAAAGAGATCGTCCACTCTACTCGAACCGGACCTGCTACAACCATCTTGTCCGGGCTCTCAGTCGGGATGGAATCCAGTGTTTGGGCTTTGGTTGTGATCGTAATCAGTTTTATCGCCGCAGTACTCCTTTATCAGGGGCAAGGGGCGATCTACGTGCTTTATGCGGTGGCAATGATAGGTATTGGTATGCTCAGCCATACTGGCAATAACGTCGCTATGGATTCTTACGGTCCGATATCCGATAATGCGAATGGGATCGGCGAGATGGCATGGCATGACATTGATGATGAAGAAACTAATAACGCTCGCCAGATCATGGCTGACCTGGATGCAGTTGGCAACACAACCAAAGCCATCACGAAAGGCATCGCCATCGCTTCTGCAGTTATCGCGGCGGTGAGTTTATTCGCATCCTACATGACAGACGTCGGACGGGTGCAGGCTCAATTAGGCTTACCAAGGATGGATGCGATCCGGGTCTCGGACACAAGAGTCTTCATCGGGCTACTGCTTGGTGGTGCTTTACCCTGGCTTTTTAGCTCACTGTCGATCCGCGCGGTAAGCCGTGCAGCCGGCCTGATCGTCGAAGAAGTCCGCCGACAATTCCGCATACCAGGCATCATGGAAGGAACCGTACAACCGGATTACGCCCGCGTGGTTGGCATCTCAACAGATGCTGCCCAAAAAGAGTTAATCCCACTTGCGGTTATCGCGGTCATGCTGCCGCTTGCGGTCGGTTTGGTATTGCAAGTAGAAGCGCTTGGTGGCTTCCTCGCAGGCACTATTCTCAGCGGACAGTTGCTGGCAGTGTTCATGTCCAACGCAGGGGGAGCCTGGGATAATGCCAAAAAATCGATCGAAGATGAGCCACGCGATTTGGAGGCGAACACGGGCAAAGGATCGGAACGTCATAAAGCTGGCGTTGTTGGAGATACAGTCGGCGATCCCCTAAAAGATACCGCTGGTCCCGCGCTAAATCCCATGATTAAAGTTACTAATTTGGTCAGCTTGATTGCTGCGCCGATCATTGTGAAATATAGCTCATTGGATGCTGGTGTGATAATCGTTGCTGTCCTCTTACTTGCATCTGTGGTCTGGGCTATCCGGCAAAGCAAGAAGCCTACCCAAGAGTTAGCCCCCGACTCCGCTGCAGCCGATTAGTTACTCACACTTCTTACAGTAGAACAGGTTCTACGGCAAATTATTTGGCTGTGGAACCTGTTTTATTTTGTGATCACCTTGCAACTTTTAAGAATATGGGGCATACTTGCATTATTAATAGCTCAAGCATCATTTTTGTACGATACAATACCTCGGGTGCCTGACAACTTGATGTAAGGAGTGAAGCAAAATGGCCAAGACATCCTTACGCGCATACATCCGCGAGATTGAAACCCTGGTCGAACAGAGCCAGTTCGAGCCAGCAATCGACCATGCTAAGCATATATTAAAATTCTACCCGAAGCACCTTCAGACCTACCGCATTTTAGGAAAAGCCTACCTTGAGAGCCAGCGTTATGGGGACGCCTCTGATGTATTCCAACGCGTCCTTTCAGCGATCCCTGACGACTTTGTTTCCCATGTGGGGATGAGTATTATTCGAGAAGATGAGGGCAATCTGGATTTCGCTATCTGGCATATGGAGCGAGCATTCGAAATCCAACCCGCAAACAGCACAATTCAAGGGGAATTGCGCCGGTTGTATGGACGAAGGGATGGCATGGAGCCTCCTAAGATCCGGTTGACGCGTGGTGCGCTTGCACGCATGTATGTGAAGGGTGAGCTCTACCAGCAAGCGATCGCCGAGCTGCGAGCCGCACTTACCGAAGACCCCCAGCGACCAGACCTTCTGGCGCTGCTCGCTGATGCTTATTTCCTTACCGGACAACGAGTTGAAGCTGCTGATACTTGCAGCACGCTTCTGAAAAAAACTCCATATTGCCTCGAAGCAAACCGCATATTGTCAGAGATCCTTTCCAGCACAGAACGGGCGTCTGAAGCGCAATTGTGCCGGCAACGCGTGTACGCGCTCGATCCGTATGCTGCGCATATATCGCCTTCTGCACCAACCGCTGAGCGAGTATCGGATAGCCTTATTTCCCTTGAAAAGCTTGTCTGGACGCCTGGTCAACCGGTCTCCAGCTTACCCGAACAACCGGATTGGGCTGCATCGATTGGGGTGGACCTCGGTGAGCCAGCCAAGAATGAAGAGCCAGTCCCAGATTGGCTGGCTCAAGAAGTAGAAAAATCTAGTGTTTTTTCTGCGGAACCGACTCTGGATACAGGCCTCGACCTGGATATACCCCCGTCTTCACCTGACTCTGAGGTTTCGGAAGATCAAATCCCTGGGTGGATGAAAACTGCTGGGTGGGGTCCTGCATCGAGCGATGAAGAAGAAGAGGAAGGAGAAGTAGGCGAGGAGGAGGTTGTATCAAAACCCGCTGTAATTAACGCCTTTTTACCCGAGGAAGACGAAATTGCACCCGCGGATATTCCAGATTGGCTGCAAGCTATTGCTCCAGGTACAATGCCAGTCGAAGAAACGCTTGCCGAGCAGCTTGAGCCAGATATGGAGCCGGAAGGCAGTTCAGAGATCCCGGACTGGCTAACAGATTTGGGGCATGAACAGCCTGGCGAGCCCGAAGAATTGGCGAACGAGATTAGCGACCAATTCGCACCCGCTGAAATCCAACCAGTTATTGAAGATGAAGAAGAACCTCCGCATAGCGAAGAGTGGCTGGAAGAAGAAGTAGGCGAGGAAGACGAGGTATCTAAATCCGCTGTAGTTAGCGCATTTTTACCCGAGGAAGACGAAATTGCATCCGCTGATATTCCAGACTGGCTGCAAGCTATTGCTCCAGGTACAATGCCAGTCGAAGAAGCGCTTGCCGAGCAGGTTGAGCCAGATACGGAGCCGGAAGGCAGCTCAGAGATTCCAGATTGGTTAGCAGATATGGAGCATGGAGAGCCTAGCAAGCCCGAATTTTTGACAGACGAGATTACCGACCATTTCGCACCCGCTGAAATCCAACCAGTTATTGAAGATGAAGAAGAACCTCCTTATAGCGATGAGTGGCTGGAAGATAAAAGTCAAGCTCAAGATGACGTCGTGCTCCCTGCAGAGCCTGCACAAGTACTCTTCGAACCTTCCGAATCCAGCAAAGAAGACGATGAAGCCTTTGCCTGGTTGGAGAGTTTGGCAGCTAAGCAAGGTGCGGATGAAGCATTGTTACTATCACCAGAAGAGCGTCGGGAAGAACCACCCGAATGGGTACAGGAAGAATCTGGGAAACAAACGAGCCAACTTGACGCACCCACTCCCCAAGGAGTGGATGATGAGCCCGTAGACTGGTTGCATGAAGAAACCAGCGAAGATATGCCGATTGACTCACGCGAGGAGCTTCCCGAATGGGTAAGTGAGTTTGAGGGCTTGACAGATTTGGAGTCCGAAGAAGAGGCTGAGATACCTGAGGACGAGCAGCTATTCACTGCCGATCAGCGTCAAGAACCATTTACCGAAATGGAGAAAATGGAGGAATTGCCAGAAGCAGAACCTGGCGAATTACCTGAATGGCTGCGGGAAGTATCTGGCGCTCATCTCCAATCGAGTGAGCCTGCCTTGTCGTCTGCGCCTGAAGAAAGCGATGAATTTCCATTCGAGACAATCACCGGTGAGCCATTTCCTGAGCCTGAACTTGAAGCAGAGGAAGAGGATGGCTTGCTTCCTGATTGGCTGAAGGGGACTGTAGATCTCGAACCTGAAATTGAAGATTTCGGGGAACCAATTTCGGATGATGACCTGGTTGCACTTACCGCAGAAAAATCCCCTTGGTCTTCTTCCCAAGAAGAAGAGCCTGAGCTGGAGATGTTATTTGGACCTCAGGTCACTGCAACCGAGGAGACTCCATCGCTGGATCAGCCATCAATCGAAGCGGTCGCAGATGACGAGCTTGTAACCGATTTATTCGAAGAGGAAGAATCCGAACCTATTGAAGATACCCAGCCGACACGCATCCAACTCTCACAAGCCGAGCTTGAGCCAGAGGCGCCCTCCGAGGAACCCTCGGAAGAACCACAGACGCCAATCCCATCAATTCCTGATATGCCCGAGTGGGCGCAGGATTTGGGTGAGGGTGAAGTCGTTTCCGATGAGATAGGGGAGGTGCTCACTCAAGAGGCTGACGAGAAATCGATTGACGATGATGCAGCATTCGCCTGGCTAGAAGGCTTAGCTACACGAATGGGCGCCGAAGAAGCACTCCTCTTAGAACCTGAAGCTCGAACTGAGGAGCCGCCTGAATGGATCCAGGAAGCTGCTGAGAAAGTTGAGGAGTTACCTCCTTCCGCCGATGAACTCGACGAAGAACTGACGGCGCTTGAGAGCGTACCGGAACAGATCAGCGAAGATACTCTTATACTCGATGAGATTGACGTAGATTTGCCTGCTGAAGAAGTGTCTCCAATCGAAATTGAGGCGGAAGAAATTACTATCCCCCTATCTGAAGGGCTGCAAGATGAGCTTGAAGAGCTTCCCGATATGCTCGGGTCTGCTGAAATCGATGTAATGCCTGAATCCATCGCCATCGAAGCTGGCGAGAGTATCGAGGATATTCAGGATGAGCTTGGTGAGGGGACTGCTCCTGATCTCCCATCCTGGCTATCGGATGCAGAAGAGGTTGAACATATTCCAGAAGGACAGGATTGGACACCTCCTGAGGAGGCCAGGTCCGAGGGACTGATGGAACCTTGGAGTGAAGAAGACATCGTCTCTAAAGAGCCTTTCGAACTAGCTGGGGAAGAAGTCAGCCGACTGGATATCAATCAAGCTGGATTAGCAGAACTCGAGCAACTCCCAGGAGTGGGCTTCACCCGTGCTCAGGCGATCCTCGCTTACCGGCAGGCATTTGGACCTTTCGGACAGCTTGATGAGATCATTAATGTCTCTGGATTTGACCAAACACTGCTCGATGGTTTAATGGACTTGCTCATTATCGGCGAAATTCAGCCTGAAGATACGCCCACCACAAGCGTTGACGTACACCAATTAACCCTGATCCAGGCGCGGAATGCATTGATCTCAGGAGATAGTAGTAAATCCATTCAACATTACGTGAGTTTGATCCAAGCCAGACAGCTGCTGCCACAAGTCATCCAGGACTTGAACGAAGCGTTGTATCGTTTTCCAGTGGATATTTCAATCTGGGAAGCCTTAGGTGATGCACATGTACGCTTAGGTCATCTTCAAGATGCCCTGGATGCCTACACAAAAGCCGAAGAATTGATCCGATAGACTATTCGTTATAGTACAATCAGACCCTAAAGACTAGTAAACTTTAGGGTCTGAGTCTATTTTCTGGAGGAATGCGTGGAAAGAACCCTCGTTCTTGTCAAACCTGATGGCGTTCAGCGTGGTCTGATTGGTGAAGTTGTCTCCCGTTTGGAGAGGCGCGGCCTTCGCTTGATCGGAGCAAAATTCTTGTCGGTCAGCCAACAGCTTGCAGAGACGCACTATGCCATCCACAAGGGAAAATCCTTCTATGAGGGGTTAATTAGCTATATTACATCAGCCCCCGTGATGGCCATGGTATGGGAAGGTCCAGGAGCGATCGCTGCAGTGCGGCAAACCATGGGCGCTACCCGTCCTGTTGAGGCAGCACCTGGATCCTTGCGCCACGATTTTGCCTTGGAAGTTGGGCGCAACCTCACCCATGCATCCGACAGCATCGAAAATGGTAAAACGGAAGTAGCCTTATGGTTCGAGTCCGATGAGCTTGTTGATTGGGAGCGCTCCAACGACCGCTGGATATTCGAGAAATCATGAAAGACTCATGATGAAGAGATAAAACTAATTCGCTAATGCGAAAATTCGTGAAAAAGGAAGTTTTACCGGTGTTTAATCCAGAAGAAATCCAAGTCAAGCTGAATAATATTCTTCCAACCGTCCAGAAGCCCGGGCGATATACCGGGGGTGAGCTCAATCAAGTTGTTAAAAACTGGGAATCTGTAAGTACCCACGTTGCCCTGATCTTTCCAGATATCTACGATATCGGTATGTCAAACCTCGGGGTGGCAATACTTTACGACCTGATAAACAAGCGCGCAGACTCATTGGCAGAGAGGTGTTTCAGCCCTTGGTCAGATATGGAAACAAGTATGCGTACGCAGGGAGTTCCGCTTCATTCCTTGGAGAGCAAGCACGCGCTTGTGGATTTTGATATCGTAGGTTTCTCTCTCCCTTATGAAACTTTATATACAAACACCTTGAATGCCCTGGATCTTGGGGGCATCCCCATTTACTCAACCAACCGGGATAACACACACCCTCTTGTGATTGCGGGGGGCCATGCGGCATACAATCCCGAACCGATGCACGCATTTATTGATGCGTTTGTTATCGGCGAGGGTGAGGAAGTCATCCATGAGATTATTGATGCCCATCAACGCTGGCAAAATAGCGGAGGCAGCCGAAACGATCTCCTGCTGGCATTAGGTCAGATTTGGGGTGTATACATCCCTGCACTCTACCAGGCCGAATATGAACCCGATGGGACATTTTCAAGAATTCATAAACTGGTAGATCAGGCTCCACTACCAATAACTAAACGCATCGCCGCAAAGCTGCCAGCGCCGACAACAGACTTCATCGTGCCTTATGTTGATACGATCCACAACCGCATCCCTGTAGAGATAATGCGCGGCTGCACACGTGGTTGCCGGTTCTGCCAGGCAGGTATGATCACTCGCCCAGTGCGCGAGCGCCCAGTGGAAGATATTCTAGCAGCCATCGAAATAGCTATAGACAAGACGGGATTCGAAGAGATCGGATTGCTCTCCCTCTCCTCGTCTGACTATACGAATATCCTCGAGCTGGTTACTGCGGTGAGCGAGCGATTTAAGGGCCGGTACCTGTCGATATCGCTGCCCTCATTGCGCATTGAATCGTTTTCGGTCGAGCTAATGGATGCGCTCAAAGACGCCCGTCGCGGGGGCTTTACACTGGCTCCTGAGGCAGCAACGGAACGCATGCGTGAGATCATTAACAAACCCGTCTCTACCTCCCAACTCCTGGAAACAGCACGAGCGATCTACCAGCGTGGATGGTCAACGATCAAGCTCTATTTCATGATCGGGCACCCATCCGAAACTCTTGAGGACGTCCAGGCGATTGCAGATTTGTGTAAAGCAGTGCTTGCAGAAGGGCGTAAGATCATCGGTCGCCGCGCCCAGGTCAACGCTGGCGTGAGCACCTTTGTGCCCAAGCCTCATACTCCTTTTCAATGGGTGCCATGTGATACAGTCGAGCAGATTCTCTTAAAGCAGAGTTTGCTAAAAAAGTCCTTACGCGGACAGGGGCTCAAGCTAACCTGGAATAACCCGGAGGATACACTCCTGGAAGCATGGCTGTCGCGTGGCGACCGGCGCATGGCTGATGTCATCTACCTGGCGTGGCAGAACGGTGCCAAGTTCGATGCATGGAAGGAGCACTTTCACTACGAAACCTGGCTCGAAGCGTTCGACGCGGTTGGACTAGATCCAGCATTTTACACGCACCGTGAGCGCCAAATCGACGAAACTTTTCCATGGGAGCACATCAGCACCACCCTGCGGAAGAAATTCCTCACAGAGGATTACCTTTGGAGCTTACAGGGAAAAACCCGTGTCGATTGCCGGGAGCGTTGTTTTGCTTGCGGTATCTTGCCTACATTTGTCGATCTCCGGCGAGCCAATCCGGGGGACGAATGGCAATGCCCGGAGGTAAAATCGAAGCGGATACCGTTAAGTGAAATCGCAGAGCTGTCAATTTCTAACCAGGACGATACCAGTGCTTCATCAGTCGACATTCTAGAATCTCACAAGTTGCCTCTCTCTGGAAGGTAAGTTGTACGTCGGACGATCAACCGCTGGTTGAAAAGAGAGTTGAATAAAACGCATGCGAATTCGCATTCATTTCGCAAAGACGGAGGCGATGCGTTTTACCAGCCACCTCGACCTTTACCGCACCTGGGAGAGAATGCTGCGTAGAGCGGGTCTACCACTAGCCTACAGCCAGGGCTTCAAACCCCACCCACGCATTGTGCTTGCCTCCGCGTTACCATTAGGTATAACCTCCCAGGCAGAAGTCGTGGATGTCTGGCTTGAACAGGCTCTACCGCTCAGGGAAATCGAATCGCAACTCGGGTACGCCCAGCCTCCTGGATTACAGGTGATCATGTGTGCAGAAGTGGATCAGACCGAACCTGCCCTTCCAACCCAAGTTACCGCCTCGGATTTCTTGATCACATTTCCTGAATGCATCCCAGATCTGGAACATAAAATTGAAGCTCTTTTGAGTGCGCAAAGCCTTCCGCGAACCTTGCGGGACAAATCTTATGACCTCCGCCCGCTCATTATCGAAATGGAGATACTGGATATAGGCATCTCTGAGAAAGACGCAATCCGCGTCAGGCTGACTGCACGTGAGGGAGCCACAGGCCGACCGGAAGAAATCGTCCGGGCTCTGGGTGAATCTCCTGAAGAAACACATATTCATCGAATCCGATTGCTATTTCAGGAAAAGACCGATTAACTACCGAACCTGAGTGTAAATACTGAGATATCAGTGGGAATTCTACTATCTATCCTGCTTGGGTTATTACCCATGCTTCTCTTTGCCGGATTCATCTACTGGCTGGACCGGTACGAGAAAGAGCCAATACTCCTCCTGGGGGGCGTGTTCACCTGGGGAGCCTTTATCGCCTCAGGCTCAGCCTATGTTCTCAATACTCTCTTTGGAAGTGGGGTATTTACGATAACGAACTCCCAAACCATCACTGCACTCACAACAGGCGTACTCTTTGCACCCGTTATCGAAGAGAGCTTGAAAGGTCTGGCTGTTCTGATCGTATACCTTGTTTTTCTTCAAGAGTTCGAACTCGATCCTGGATGGGATTATATATGCTGCCATTACCGCCCTGGGATTTGCTGCCGCGGAGAACGCCTTCTATATTTACACATTAGGGTACGCAGAGGGAGGGATCGCTGGCATGCTAGTGATGGCATTTGTGAGGATCATTCTGGTTGGCTGGCAGCACCCATTTTATACGTCATTTATCGGGATCGGATTGGCGGTAACTCGTATGAGCAAGCAACCAGCTATAAAGCTGGCCGCCCCACTCGCTGGCTGGAGCACGGCAGTGCTGGCTCACTCCATCCATAATGCGCTGGCGCATACGCTTAATGGCACATTGGGCTTATTGGTAGGCACTTCTATCGATTGGGTTGGGTGGCTTACAGTACTTGTTATACTGCTACTCTCGGTGCGCAACGATCAACGCACATTGGAAAAACAGCTTCTCGAAGAGGTCAAATTGGGGACAATCACTTACGACCAATACCGGACGGCGTGTTCTGCCTGGGCGCAGACCAGGGCGCGGTTTCAAAGCCTGCTCTCCCATAGATATCGCCAAACGAGTCGCTTTTATCAGGTGGCTGCTGAGCTCGCCCACAAGAAGCACCAGCGCAGCGTGATGGGAGAAGAAACCGGTAACACTACCATGATCCAAGGCTTGCAGAGCGAGTTATCCAGTCTCTCCGTGCATGCAACTTCTTGAGGTGGTGCATCTATGGTAAAATCTGTAGCCGTAGAGACCTATCTGGTAACTCGCCCCCATAGCTCAGTGGATAGAGCGTTGGCCTCCGGAGCCAAAGACGGCGGTTCGAGCCTGCCTGGGGGTACCTGCGTTCCAGCCGAAAAATGCCATCGGCTGGATTGTTTTTATTAAAGAAAAAGGCAGCCGGGAGGCTGCCAAAGACACTCGCCCAAGTGTCTGAAAATATTTTAATTGATTAACTAATATTTAATGCTATCATAATTGAAAGTTCACATACATCTTGCGAGCATGTCAGGAAAATTAAGAGCCACCATATTTCAAGCAACCCTGGTTGGGTCATTCCTGGTCAGCGCCTGCCTGGGAAAGGCTCCGGTTGAGGCGCAGACCAGTAAGACAGTCCCTATTAATAATATCGATACGGGATGGAAATATTCTGAATTAAGGCAATTGGATGAAGCGGATGCGCCTATGCCAAGGCAAGATCTGATTGCCGCGTATATCCGCCTACGACGTTCAAACGAAAACATTTATAGGATCTTTACCCAACGATATCAAGAGATTGAACTGCGTGTTGACTTTCTTGATATCGACTATACGAGCATGTGCGACCTCTATATAGCGTTGGATCATCGTCCAGGAGGCGTGAACTCATTACCTGATGGCCAGGCAACCCAAATAGAATGGGATTCTCTCGTTGTGATCGATGCCTCAGGCCAAATCATCTCCCTAGACGCGTCAGGGCAGCCTAATCTCGATATGGCTATACGCATATTGCGTAATCCTCTGCTCGATTATATTACAATCAAACTGTCTGGGGATCGTCTCATCTCTTCCCTCGGTAAATTGCGGCTTCAGTTATTCACCACTCCGCCCGGCCAGACTGAGATCAGCGATCGTATACCACCCTTTCACGCCCTAGATCCCCCGCCTCCCTCAGCCAAACTCCTCTTCACATTTTGGAATTCCTTTCCAGCATCATCTCCAGTCCAGGCTCTGCGGCGCTGGGACGGCGCTCATACCGGACCCTTTGGCGGTCGCCATGGATTATTCAACTTGCTGCGAACGGCTCGCAATCACCAAATCCCCCTCGCTCTCATCGATCTAAAGTATCCCACCGCACTCTCTGCCCTGGATTACGCCAGAGGACTGGAGCTTGTGCAAGACATGCAACTGGAAGGGTTATTGATCTTGCCAGACGTTATGCCCGATATTCCTTTCCAATCCCTTCCATCTCTACCCGATGCAACATACACAAAAGCAGCCAATTATAGCCGCCAGGTTGGGCTGCAGTTTGGTATTCCCGGTAGCCAGTTTCTCCTGGCTACATCAACAGACTATCTCCCTCCCGGATACCTGGTAGCGTTTCTGCGGAGCGATGAGAATTACTCAGAGATCATCACCCCTTTCCGCCTGCGCGACAAGCTCATCCTCCCGATCACTGGCGCTCCGCATACCATTCAGGCAACCACGGAAGGGCTGACGCTAGATATGCGTAAAACACTCTTGAATGCGGCTTTGGCATCCGGAAAACATCCGGAAATAATTCAGATCGTGCACCTGGGTGGTAGCCTTCCCGAAAGCGAGTGGGGAGTGCCACAAATCTCTCGAAGCGCCTTCCTTTACATCACAAAACATCCCTGGATGCGAGTATTAAGCGCATACGACCTGATAAGCATGAATCAGGAACGCTCGTTCAGGAGTGATTCCGAAACAGAAACCGCTGAGCAGGGTGCTTCGGCACAGCTCATCAGATCTGTTGCTAGTAAGCTGGTATACCTACCAGACTCGAATTTACAGCACAGTGCATGGCAAGCATTTTATTCTTTGTATAGCCCTGTCTTTCCGGACGTAGAAACAACAGATGCTCTGCGCCTCCAATATGTCGGTCAGATTAACGCCTTGTTGACAGCAGGGATTTGGGAGATCTCACCAAACCAAACATCTTCGTGCACCGAGGACATCGATCTGGACGGTCAGTCTGAATGTCTGCTGATTTCGCCGGAGGTATTTGCAGTCATAGAATTGGACTCGGGCGCGCTCACGTACTTATTCGTGCGTAAGTCTGACGAAGTAATCCAGGTGATCGCGCCCACATCTCAATTTAATGTCGGATTAGGCGACCCGGCTAGTTGGAACCTCACTGGCGGACTTTCCGCTGACCCTCAGGTGATCCCAGGGGCCTTTGCTGACGAGCTCGGACCCTATACATATATAATTCAAGATGGACGTCTGATTCTGATGGGGCAAGGAATTCAGAAGACGTACCAGATCAGTTCATTGGGTATTCAGATTGAAATCCTGAGCTCGCAGCCCTTGACTGCTCACATCCCAGTTTCAATAGATCCAGAGATGCGTTTCCGTCAAGGATGGGTTGACCAAGTTTCCTGGGAAGATGGCGAAAATCAGGCGGTCTGGCATCTCTCTCGAGGTTACCAACTCAAGGTTGAATCAGACGCGTGGATGTCGGTAAGCGACTTTACGGAAACCAGACAATTGATGGGGGGGCAAGAAGATCCAAACCGGGATTATCCTGCAGGCCATTTTCTGCCGTTCCCGGTCGGCCTTGTGACCATCAACAGCGAAGGCAGTTTATCAGCAGCCATAACGCTCAACCCTTGACGATTCGCAGTCAGACCTTTATTTCTTCTGCAACGTCAGTGCAAGCACGCTGGCGGTAAGTGCAATTAAGGATGTCAGTTTAAATACAAGCGGGAATCCGGCTTGGTCTGCCAGATAGCCACATAGAGCCGTGCCAATCGCTCCAGAAGAGAACATAAATCCCAGGATCAAGCCAGATGCCATAGCCATGCCACCGGGTATCATGCGTTGCGCCAGCACAACCAGAATGCTGTGCACTGCGCCTGTGAACATCCCCGCCAAAGGGACAATCACGAAAAGCAATGGAGACCAACCCAATGCTCCGACGAGATATAACGGGATGGATGCCACAGCTAGGGATATCGCCGCCACACGCCGTTTTCCAAAACGGTCAGCCAAATTTCCACCCAGTCCACTACCGAACGCTGAGCCTCCCATGAACAACGCTGCAATTAATCCATAGACCGCCGCGCTCTGCCCGAGATCACTGAGATATTTTGGGACGAAGGTGATCATATTCTGTTGAGACCATGCCTGGAATGCCGCGACGATCGCGAATGCCAGAAGTGGCCAGCCAAACCGCTTCTCGGTAGGTTTCGGGATGGCTTGGCTTCTTTCAAGGACCTCGGATTGTTTCACCTGCTTGGGTACCTCCGCTCCAGCCAGGTGCCTCCAGGATAACAATCCCACCAAGAAAAGACCCCCCGCCATCCATAGCAATCCAGTCAAGCCGAATCGATCGAGCATCGGGCCGGCGATGAGTGGTCCGATAAAGTGACCAGATTGCCCGAACACAAAAAAATATGCGGTAGAGGTGGTTTCGCGCCCCGCCAGATGGGACCTACCCCGTAGAATTGCCTGCATGGCACCTGCTGGATGGAAAGCCGCGGATCCCAGACTAGCGAGGACGAGCCACCCCAGCGCCAACGAGCCAGGTGTGAGTAACGCTAGCGCGAAAAAGATGGACATCCAAAGGATGCCAGCTGCCACCAGCCGGCGCACACCCAGCCGATCGGCGAAAAAGCCGAAGACTGGCTGGAACAACGCACCTGCGACGACATATATAGTGCTGAAAAAGCCTAGCGCCGTATTGGACAGGCCCAGCGGTGCGCTTAGAAATGTCAGTAGAACGGCACGTAATCCATTGATCACATCAACGGAAAAATGGCCAAGAGCAACCGCAGAGAATAAAGTGTCAGTAAGAAGCGCGAACGAGGTCGGCTTTTTACTTGCGGTAGAGATTTCTTTCATTTATTAGGGTATAAACACCTTGTGGAAGAAAATACCTGTATGGTTGGCCAGCTTCGACTCGCATGCGGATCTCCGATGAGGAGATATTCAACAGTGGTGCAATAACAAATTGCAGCTTTTCCCTCAGACTTGGGATAGTACGATACAACAATTCCAAGTCCACCTTATCGCCGGGGCGGCGCATTACTCCAATCCCCGAACAGGCATTTACGAATCGCTCAGGATCGTGCCATGTCGGCAAATCTCGCAGCGAATCACCGCCCATTAGATAGATCAACGGCTCATCAGGGTAGGATTGTGAGAGCAGGCGCACTGTATCAACACTAAAGTGTGGCAGTGGGCGGTCGATGTCCACGCGAGAAAGCTCGAAAGAGTTATTATTCTGGATTGCAAGTGATAACATATCCAGCCGGTGGTTAATCTCGAGAGTATTCCCAATTGTCTTATGGGGAGGTGCAGCCGTGAGCACCCATAATACACGTGTAAGCCCAAGCTGAGTTTGTGCCTCATCAGCCAGGATCAGATGGCCCACATGGGGTGGATCAAACGTACCGCCAAATACTCCGATCGACATTCAGTCTTCCCATTCCAATTCATACTCACCGATATGCACGATATCACCGGTTTCAACACCTGCCTGGCGCAGGGCATCCTCAATCCCTAATGTCTGCAAAATTCGTTGGAAGCGCCGTACTGATTGGTCATATTCCCAATATGTCATCGCAGCCGCACGCTCGATTCCTTCTCCAACCACCCTCCAACCCCCTCCTTGGCGGGATATTTCAAATTGGCGAGGGTCACGATCTGGACGATAGATAGGTATTTCGGTAACCTGAGAAGCCTGACCTGCCTGTGTGAGCAGCTGAGCAGCTTGGTATAAGACTGGGCGCAAATTCGTCCGAGCGAGGGCCGATATAAACATTGGAGCATATCCACGACGCTTGAGTCCAGTCTCGATCTCAGAGGTCCGTGAACTAACGTCCGGCAGGTCGATCTTGTTCACCGCAACGACCTGAGGCTTCTCAGCAAGGGCTGGGTCGAAGAGGGCCAGCTCGCTGTTAATTTGCGCAAGGTCCAGAAGTGGGTCTTCAGACATCCCGTCCAGCAGGTGAATAAGCACACGCGTGCGCTGGATATGCCGCAAAAAGTCGTGACCCAGACCGATCCCCTGATGAGCGCCCTCGATCAAACCTGGGATATCGGCTAAAACCAGTGTGGTTTCTTCATCCAACTCAACCACGCCTAAATTAGGCTCCAATGTCGTAAAAGGGTACGCTGCGATCTTTGGCTTTGCATTTGAAACAGCTGCCAGCAAAGTGGATTTACCTGCATTTGGCAAGCCGATGATCCCGATGTCTGCTATGAGCTTTAGCTCAAGACGGAGCTGGCGTTCATCGCCTGGCTCGCCTCGCTCTGCGATGCGCGGGGCCTGGTTTCTCGAGGAGGCAAAGCGAGCATTACCACGCCCACCACGCCCACCGCGGGCGATTACCAGGGTCTTATCTGGCTCTGTCAGATCACCCAGGATTTCATTCGTATTTCCGTCGTAGACAATAGTACCGGGCGGCACCTGGATAACAAGGTCCTCACCCGATTTACCGGTCATGTTCTGCTTCGCTCCCCTGGCACCATCAGACGCGAAAAACCGCGATTGGTGGCGGAAGGCAGAGAGAGTATTCAGAGTCGGCATGACGTGCAGGATGATATCGCCCCCCTTCCCGCCGTCACCCCCATCTGGGCCGCCGAAAGGGACGAATTTTTCCCTGCGAAAATGAACGACACCATCGCCGCCTTTTCCCGACCGGATATGAATTACAGCTTCATCAAGGAACATGCATCACCGCGCACGATTATATCACCCATCCACAGGCGGAGAATTGATGCAATCAACGTGACAAATATCATGACAAGTCATGCTTTGTATCACTAAAATGACACCCCTACCATTTGTTATATTATTCACAATTAGATGTATTCACTAATGCGTATACTTGACATGGTGCAAAAATGGAAATCTCTCTCCTAACGCAAGAAATCACCGAACTTCACGCCGATATTTGCTCTGCCTTGGCAGACCCAAAGCGTATTCTCATCTTATACGCCCTGGCTGATCAAACCAGGAATGTCACAGAATTAGCAGACGCAATCGGTATCAGCCAGCCCGCTGCTTCCCGCCACCTAAAAGTCCTGCGCGATCGCGGGTTGGTGCGCCCAGAACGTCAGGGGGCCAGCGTGGAGTACCACCTCACCGATACACGCCTGATCGAGGCGCTCGATATTCTACGAGCGGTCCTTCGTGATCGGATTCATCATCGCGCTCGCCTAATGACAGCGGAGTAATCTCGCTTCGGGATGAGATTTTTTAGTTCAGGAGGTCCTCATGCCTTTCCGTAACCACGCATCTATCCTTCCAGTCCTCGCTGGCGCGTTTTTACTCGCAATCTTATTTCTTCTGTGGCCTGCCCAGGAAGCAAGCGCGCAGTGCGGATCTCAAGCTTCGTCTTGCAAAAATTGCCACGAAGTACAAGGACAAGATCCTGTAAATAGCGATGGTACTGGCTGGCATGTCTCGCATGCATTCGGCGATTTTTGCTACATCTGTCACGCGGGCAATAACCAAAGCCTGGATATCGACGAAGCCCACACAGGCATGGTGCCTCCGCTTTCGGATGTAAACGCAGCCTGCCAACAATGCCATCCTGCAGATTTGACCGAACGCGCCGCGGTCTACGCCACAGCTTTAGGAGTTGAAATTGGTACTGGTGGAGGTCCATCCGCCGCTGCTCCCGGTGCGGATGGAGATTCTCCGCCAACGCAATCTGATGTCGCTCTTCCTGCTGCGCAAGCGGTTGTCGTCAATCAGGTTGATATTGTCGATTACGTCCAGCGGTACGATGAGAGTGTGCTCGGAAAGCGAATTATTAATTGGGGGGATGCAATCGTGGGCACGCTGATTGTTTTGGTAATTGCGGGTGGTGGTGGCTTTGTTTATTATAACGAGCGCAAACTGCGCAATCTTCCTCTCTTCCGCAAAGGCGAGAGAAAAATCAAGGAAGATCTGCATACTGAGAAACTTGTCCCAGGTCTGGATCAATACGCTCCCGAGGTATTGGCACTCATACCATCAATCGCGAAGTTGACCCCAAGCGGGTTGATCGCATTGGAGCGTCTCTTAAAGAAACCTGATGAAGCGTCCGATCTGTTGCTGAGCCTGTCCCGCCTTGATCCCGAACTCGTGCGGTCCTTACGCTCACTGGACCAGGAGAGCAGAGCTCTGCTCTTTGCCTTGAGCGGGAGATAAGCGAAATCAACATTTTAATACGTTTGAATTCGAATCTTACTCACTCAATGGAGGCATCATGAACTGGATGGTCAATCAATTCCGAAAAGAACTCTGGTCACCCTATGCCGCCGGAATCTTACTCGGCGTTGTGGGTGTGCTGGCTGTTTGGATCAGCGATAGCCTGCTGGGGGCATCCGGTGCTTTCGAAACCCTGGCTGGGATGCTGGGCAAATCTATTGCGCCAGACCTGTTCGATAATATGTATTTCAACTTTATTATGCCTCCGGGTATCACCTGGGGAGTTGTCCTGCTGGTGGGTATCTTCTTCGGGGGAATGCTGGGAGCCTGGTCAAGTAAAACGCTCAAATTGCGCATGAACAGTGATGAGCAATGGAAGAAGATCGTCGGTCCTCAAACCTGGAAACGCTGGCTAATCGCCTTTTTTGGAGCCATCGTGCTGGAATATGGAGCTGGGATTGCTGGAGGCTGCACGAGTGGCCTGGCGATCTCAGGGGGGATGTTGTTCGCACCCGCGGCTTTCATCTTCATTGGCGGCATGTTCGCATCAGGCATCGTCACCGCCCTGGTGGTATATCGGAATAGATATTAATCAAGCCTACCCAAATCTTGTTAGTGACACCCTGTAGGAGAAACCAACCATGACTAATTATGTGATCGCACTCGTGCTTGGCGCATTCTTCGGCCTTTCTCTGAACAAAGCCGGCCTAACGCGCTACAGCAAGATTGTCAACGTATTTCGCTTGACAGACATGGCAGTACTGAAATTCATGATGACTGCGCTCGTGGTTTCTATGTCGGGCTTGTATGTCCTCAGAGGCCTGGGATTAATCACTTTTCCAAATGTTCCCGCCACCTACATCGCTGGCAACCTCATCGGTGGATTGATCTTTGGAATAGGCATGGCACTAACCGGGTTCTGACCGGGCACCTGCGCCGCCGGGAGCGGCGAGGGAAAATTGGATTATTTGATCCCCGGTATGCTGGGTTTCCTGGTTGGAGCGGTGATCTATGGGCTGACTTACCAAGATGTATTTCCAAGGATCTCAGCCCTTGCAAACATAGGAAATGTCGTACTTCCGGAATTGTGGAACCTGAACGCCTATCTGGTTGTGATCCTGTTCGCTCTCATCAGCATCCTGCTGTTTTACCTGATCGACCGAGCTGGCATGCACCGTTCCGACAAGCAATCCTAAAGTGATTGGTGAGCAAACAAATGACGAATCCTGTTCTAACTAGGCGTGACTTCCTAAAACTGAGCGGTACATCACTGGGGGCTATGGCGGTGGGATCTTTGATCCCACCCAAGGTTGCCCAGGCTGCCCGCGACTCGGGTGTGGTTGATGCCAATGGTGATGGGTACATCCCAACCATGTGTGAGATGTGTGTATGGCGCTGTGGCGTGCTTGCAAAAGTCGTCAACGGGCGCGTTGTGAAGCTGGAAGGCAACCCTGATCACCCGCACTCAAAGGGCAAGCTGTGTGCGCGCGGCCAATCTGGCTTGATGACAACTTATGACCCTGACAGAGTGCTCAGCCCTTTGGTTCGGGTGGGCAAGCGTGGCGAAGGAAAATTCCGCCAGGCATCCTGGGATGAAGCACTGGATATTGTTGCGAAAAACATGCTCAAGATCAAGGAGCAATATGGTCCTGAGGCTATGATCTTCTCCTCAACGCACAATCTGTCCCAGGTACAGTTCGAGAATATCCTAAATGGCTTTGGATCGCCAAATTATGGCACCCAGCGTAGCCTGTGCTTCAATGCAATGGTTACTGCCTTCTCGCTAACTTATGGTGTGGAGGAACCCGCGCGCAATTATGACACTGTGAAGTTCATCTTGATGGTTGGACGGAATATGATGGAGGCAATCTCCACATCGGAGACTTCTGAGCTTGCTGATTCGCTGGCACGCGGCGCAAAACTCGTTTACCTCGATCCACGTTATACAAAAACTGCCGCAAAAGCCAACGAATGGATCCCCATTAGGCCGGGCACGGATGCTGCTTTCTTACTGGCGATGATCCACGTCATCGTCACTAACGAGCTGGCAGATTGTGAATTTGTTAAAAAGTACGTAATAGGATGTGATGATATCCCCGCGGCGATGAAGGAATACACGCCGCAATGGGCAGAGAGCATTACAGGGGTTCCAGCCGAGACAATCGATCGCATCGCAAGAGAGTATGCGGCAGCCGGTCAGGATGCGATGGCTCATCCTGGATGGCGCACATCAAACTTTATCAACTCCTTCCAAACTGAGCGAGCAATTGCCACACTTAACGCTCTAAGCGGCAATGTGTTGACTCCCGGCGGGTGTCTGGTCGCTGAAAGCCCTGAGGCCAGTGGTATTCCGCTGGGGAAGCCAAAGCAGCCCGCCTATCCGCGCATTTCAGCGTTGAGACTGGATGGCGTTCCATGGAAATACCCGTTAGTGCCTTTAAAACTGGGCGTTTTTCAAGAGATGCGTGACGCCATTCTCACCGGGCAACCGTACCAGGCTCACGGCTGGTTTATTTCCAGGCAAAATCCGGTGCTCTCCCTCCCAGATCGGAAGAAAACCCTCGAAGCACTGGGCAAGCTGGATTTCATCACGGTGGTCGACATCATCATGAATGATTCAGCCTGGTACGCCGATGTCATACTACCAGAATCTACGTACCTCGAACGATTTGATCCCATCAATGTTTTGGATGGCAAGATCTTCATCCGCCAACCAGTTATTGAACCGCAAGGAGAGGCAAAATCAGCTCTCTGGATTTACAAGCAGCTTGGTGACCGATTGGGCTTGGCGGATTTCTTCCAGTATAAAGACGAAGAAGATTATCTTCGCCAGCAGTTGGCGCCAATCAATTTGTCGCTTGACGAGCTGAAGATGAAAGGCTTCCTTACTCCGGAAATCGAAAGAGAACAGCCAGAGGAGATCGTATTCAACACACCCTCCGGGAAAATCGAAGTGTATTCCGAGACGTTGAAAAACGCGGGATTCGCACCCTGGCCAACATGGGATGAACCCCTTTATCCCAAGCCTGACGAGTTCTACCTTTTGACAGGAAAAGTAGCCCAGCACACCCAGTTCGGAACTCAAAATAACCTGCTATTACACAAGTATGAGGATAAACCTCGCCTATGGCTTCATCCTTCAGCGGCCGCAGAGCGCAATATTGAGACGGACGATTGGGTTGTCGTAACCAGCCCAATCGGTGAAGTGAAGACACGCGTCCTGGTCACCGAAGCCATTCGCCCGGATTGTGTGTTTATGACCGCCGGTTATGGGCATCTTTCAAAAGGTTTGCGTACAGCGTATGGCAACGGCGCCAGTGACTCAGATCTGCACGTCACGTACACAGATCCTATCAGCGGTGGGCAAGCGCTTTCCCAAACATTCGTGAACGTGCGAAAAGGGCAGGTTTAGCAATGGCAACTAAGAAGCGTTACGGATTCGTAATTGATATCGCACGCTGCATTGACTGTCGCGCTTGTCTGGTAGCTTGCAGTGTGGAGAACCGGGTCTCGATGAAACACACCCGAATCTGGGTGCACGATTTGGGCGTCCAAGGGAAATTCCCCATTCTTGAACGCACTTTTGTGCCATATAACTGCATGCATTGCGACAATCCCCCCTGTACCGAAGTGTGTGTCAGTGGTGCGACTTATAAAAATCTAGAGACAGGTATTGTGCACGTCGATCAAGACGCCTGTATTGGATGTGGTTTCTGCGTAGATGCCTGCCCTTATGAAGCGCGCTACCTTGATGATGAGCGCGGCGTTGTAGATAAGTGCAACGCTTGCGACCAGCGGATAGAAATCGGCCAACAGCCAGCTTGTGTGGCAACGTGTGTGGGAGGTTCGCGCTTATTCGGCGATCTTAACGATCCTGCTTCAGACGTCTCAATTGCCTTGAAGAATGCAAAATCAGTCCAAAGGCTAGACCTTGAATACAAGGATGGCATTGCAACAGGGCCGAATATCTATTTTATTAACGGTGATATTCTAGCGAGTAGTATTGCTCCAGAATTACCGGAGTACGCACTTGCCGAACAAAGCTGGAAGAAATTGCTCGTTCCAGCAATCCTGACAGGGATAGGAGCCTCCTTCCTGGTACAGGCGAGCTACTTTACAAAACAACTGGTTGTTGGTGAGAAAGAATTCGAAGAATAAGGAGTATCTATGAGCCACAAAGAGATACCTCTCGAGGAACGTCGCCGCTTGCGTGCGAAAATGTATAAAAAACATAACCTGGCAAACATCCTCACCCATTGGTTCAATGTAGCGTGCTGGATGATGTTATTGCCCACGGGCATCGCTATCATTTCATCACCGCGTTTGAATTTGTCGCCGGTATGGGTGCAGGAGTCCTTCAGAAATATTTTCGGTGGGTCGGCTAACCTGATCCGCTTCCACTATTCAATCGGTCTGACATGGATCTTCGTGCTCACGTTCAATATCCTGGTTGGCTTCCGGCGCTACTTCGTGCCGTTTGCAGCCACGCGCCTGCTGCTGGATAAAGATGATATCGAGTGGTTGAAGGTGAAGCCGCTTCAAATGCTGGGCTTCATGAAAGACAAGGAGCTTCCACCCCAGGATGCTTATAATGCTGGGCAAAAATTATACATGTATGTTGTTATTTTAGGCACGCTTGGGATTATGGCGAGTGGAATTGTGATGACGTTCAAAGAGCTTTTTCCACCCGTCTTGAAACAGTGGGCTCAGCCGTTGCACTGGGTATCAGTATTTTCCATTTTTGCGGGGTTGATTATCCATTTCTATATGGGTGCAGTATTCCCTGAAGAAAAGGAGGCGTTTTTCTCGATGTTTTCCGGAAAAGTATCTGCCTGGTACGCACGTGCCCACCACGAAAAGTGGTATCACGAGGTTCAAAAAGCAGAGATGGAATGGGAAGACCAGGTAATCGCTGAGACACGGAAGCCAATGTCAGAGAAACCACCCTCAACTCAAGCTCGCCCAGCTAGCTAATGTTGAAGTGGGTACTTGAACAGTATCCTGCTGAACATCAGGAAGAAAAATGAATAATCCGACAACCTGAGATTATCTGCAGTTTCCGCACAGGTATGTTGTTGATATATTCACACACCGAAATAAATATCAGGCGATGATAGGTACCATAAAAACAGGGAGATCGGTATCCTCGACTACCTTTAATGCGACGCTTCCAGTTATCAGCAGGTCTAGACCTCCCCGCCCTTGGGAGGTCAGCATGATTAAATCGGCATTTTCCTCTTGGCTGACACTGACAATCATCCGCGCAGGCAATGACCCTGATACCATAACCCGTACCTTGATCTTGCCGTTATTCTGAGTAAGACTCTCTGCAGTCTCTTTCAAATAGTCATGCATATTAGCGAGAGCCTTCTCGCGAATTGTGTCTATCACTCCGGCTGCGGCGCGATAGTTTGCCACCTCCGGGACCTGAGGGACAGACAACAGGAGGAGTTCACAATCAAACATCTCCGCGAAAAGAACCGCATAAGGGAGCACACGCTCAGAAAACTCTGAACCATCTAACGAGACCACAATGCGATTAATCGGTGGCATTAAGATATCCCTCTCAGATACCTTCACAAGCAATACCGGTATATTGAGAAGCGCCATCAACTTGCGCGAGACACCACCCCTCTGCCAGTGTCTAGTGCCAGATTTCCCGCTGGTTGATGTGACGATCATGTCAATTTTTTGTTCATTTACCAGTTCACTGGTTGCCTCAGCGATGTGTCCAGGTTTTACAACATAATTTACATGGTAGCCCTGCTGCTCTAACTCGTAACATTGCTGCTTTAAATATTCTTCGCGTGCAGTCTTTATCTCCTCATAATCGGGATCGTTAACAGTTTTGATGGAAGAAAGCAACACCATTTCCGCACCAGCTGCCTGGCACACCTTCTTGGCCATAGGCAGGGCTTGAGCAGCATTTGCAGATCCATCCAGCAAGACTGCTATCCGCTTAATTTCTGCCTGCTCCTTTTTCCACCAGAGTGTTTCCATCGTTGCAGGATGCCAGACTATTTGCTCTGGTTTGGGCTCAAAGATCTCTCGGATCGTAGGCACAGCTGATTGTCCAAATCCGAAGCCCGCCAGCCTTGTGGAGTCAATCTGTCCCAAATAATCCATTTCTGAGGACGGCTCTCCCAAACGATCGCGGAAATAACTAAATAGGGCATATAATGCGGGGATGAACAAAAAATAGGTCCAAGCGCCTTCAAAAAACCGTTCATAAAATATGACTAATGTAGACCCGGTCGTGAGCAATGCAGTGATAACAATCCCAATAATCATAAGTATACGCGCCAAAGTAATAGTTTCCCGAAATTGTCGGACGAGCCTTTTAACCACAGCCCACCCCGTCATACTGAGTAATATAAAAACACCAGCAGCGTAAATCGCCAGATAGGTCTCTTCGTGAGTGCCAAAAACCAGGAAACTCAAAGATACGATACTCACTTCAATCCAGACTGGGAAATCTGCGACCTCATAAGGGTTTTGCTTCCCAATAATTGGCGGGATGTAATGGCGCCGTTTTAAGCCCAACGCTAAATTCTGTAACCCCTGCGCGCTGGCAGCTGATGCAGACATCAATACGGCAATGCCAACCAGCGACCCGAGCCATGTGAGCGGTCCGGGTAGCAGAACATCCATTGTTTGGGTAAAAACAGAGACATTCCCGTCGGTGGGGTCTGAAATTGCTAGAATGGCTGGACCAACCACCAACATGGTGATGATGGTTGTCCCCATGATAATTGCTAGGCTATTAAAGGCTTTTTTCGACTTTTCGCCAGGGTTTCCTTCATAAGCTGCTACAAGATTCGCAAATACTTCAATGCCTGTCATCACAGCGAGGATGCTGGCAAAACCCCGAATGGTAAATGATATGTTTTCCGTGGAAAACGCTAAGGGGTTGAAGTCTGGCAACTTGAGACCAAATCTCAAAATGGTCGAGATCACCATTACCCATAAAAGCAACAAAACCCCTCCAGTTGCGGGTCCAAAGGTTCGGGCTGCTACTTTTGGTCCGCGGTTTACCAACCAGCCCGTCAGCAAACTGAGCAGAATCGCGATCAGGGTACGGTATTGAAAGAAGAGGAATTTTTCATTCAGAAAGGGTATCCGGTCTGCAATGAATGTGACCATTGCAGCCATGCTCACCAGGAAAGTGAGCGTATATTCAACAAATGTGATGGCAGCGTTGATTTTTGCTGCCCACCCGCCAAATTCCTCCTCCGTTAGACCACTTCCCCCACTTCCATCTGTGACCCAAAGCATCACCAGACGATACATGGCGGAGACGACCACAATGGTAAGCACGACTAACCATACAGATGCCCCGAATGTTATTTGGGCAACTCCCGCGACCACAATCATACGCAGGAACGGTCCAAAAACGTATAGAGGTGATGTTGCGGGATCGCCACCACCAGCCAGCGCACCCTCGAGCGAATTATTGAGCTTGTGAGTTACATGAGGCATAGAGTAAACCCTGATTGTATATTGAGTGCCATTGTTAATTTTGTAATTATATCAAGAACAGATTGTGTCTGATTCCATTGAAAGCGCCATAATAACCATGCCGGGCGAGAATTATCCGACTTGTGATAAATGGCTGTCCATTTCGGAAGATCATCACTAATGTTATTGTGATGGGTATCCTAAAATAGGGTTGATCACAGGAGTTATGTGAACCAAATATAGCTCTGATAGATTTTTAATTAGCGATGTCATTCTGATAGGGCTCTTCTATTGCGAGCGCAATAGCATAATTGCAGGTTGATATGTGGAGGTAGAGAATGCCACTCTATGAGTTTATTTGCGAAGAATGCGGTGAAACCTTCGAAGAACTTGTACTTGGGGCGAGTAAGATTGCAGATATTTATTGTCCATCGTGCAATAGCGACCTGATCCGCAAGTTGATCTCGAGCTTCTCAGCCAGCGTGAGCAGGGAAGGACCCACCTTGAGTTCTCTTCGCTCATCTACAGCCTGCTCTCCCAGAAGCGCCTGAAGGATATAATCCCAGCCGTGCGCTGGATCCGGAAACCCTATTTTTGACACCACGCTGGCTAGTACGGTATAATTCCCAAACAAAATCATCTCATTGTATCTACTACCCTTATAAATAAAATGGCAGGGTATGTGAATACGGGCATGCCTGTATGCAAATGCCCTGCCTTCCATTTTGGGAATTTTTACGTTTTGGAGTCTGATTCTTGAATAAACATTTCAGAGGGCTCAACTTCTTACCTACCTTCGCACTGAGCGCGATCGTCATTTGGGCGCTTTCGTCCTGTAATCCATCAAATAGGTTACCGCCAATAAATGAATACCAAAGCGGGAGTACCACTCAAGCAGTTGAAGAAAACCTCAATGCACCAGAGGTCGAGTTGCCAGCATTTCACTTTGCTTCGAATGATTATGCGGCTGGTGTTCCTAGGCTCGCAGACATGCACACCATAATCCCAAATCGGCCTCGATCGGGAGTGATTACTTATACAGTAAGTCTCGGGGATAACCTTTTTACGATTGCGGAGAAATATGGAGTGCGCCCTGAGACTGTCCTTTGGGGTAACTATGATGTACTGCGGGACAACCCCCAGTTCCTGCAGCTCGATCAGAATCTTGTGATATTACCCGTCGACGGTGTATATTACCAGTGGAAGGCTGGCGATACGTTAGCCGGTGTGGCAAGCTTTTTTAAAACCGACCCAGAAGCCATCCTGGAGTGGTCTGGGAATGACCTCGACCTGACAGAGGTATCACTGGAGACCTCTACGATACCAGAAGGGAATTGGTTGATCATTCCTGGCGGAAAAAGAGAATTAAAAGACTGGGGACCTCCCGCAATCACGCGCAGTAATCCCGCAGCAGCTGCTTATTATGGCTCAGGATATTGTGGGGAGGTCTACGAAGGAGCAATAGGGATTGGAGCCTTCATATGGCCAACGGCAGCCACCTATTTATCAGGCTACGATTACAGCTCAATCCACCCCGGAATCGACATCGCTGGCGCTGAAGGGAATGGGATTTTCGCATCTGATAGCGGCGTGGTAGTCTTTGCAGGTTGGAGCGAGTTTGGCTATGGATATATGATTGTGCTGGATCATGGAAATGGCTGGCAATCAGCGTATGGCCACCTCAGCGCCGTCGGAGTATATTGTGGTCAGAGCGTGGGTAGGGGCACCGTTATTGGGGGATTGGGGAATACGGGGAATTCGACTGGCGCACACCTGCATTTTGAACTCCGCCACTCATCGTATGGGAAAGTAAATCCCTGGGATTATGTTTCCCCCTAGATAATAATAACGAACACGCCTATTGAAGAAGGCCTGCTACCATCTCGCCTTGGGATTCGCTGAGGTGAAATGGAAAGGGGGTCATTTCCTCTGGCTGAGAGGCCGCACCGAAGCTGCCAGTCTGTGCCAGCATATCAATTTGCGATCGATCGACCAGAAGACGAGTGATCTTACCATCGACCATTTGGATAACTTTATCAACATAGCGTGTCATACGCAGGTCATGGGTGACCATGATTCCAGCGCGGTTTTGCTCGTGGATTAAGTCGGCAAACGTCTCCACTACTTGGTAAGCTCGCTCCGTATCCAAGCTGGCGGTTGGCTCGTCGGCGAGAACAACCTCAGGATTGTGCACTAACGCCCGGGCGATTGCCACTCGCTGTTGCTGCCCGCCTGAAAGCTGATTCGGCAAGCCCATTAAGCGATCTTCCAACCCTAAACGGACTAAGAGATCCCTTGCTTTTTCCTTTCCACGCTTATCAAGCCGCCTATTAAGGCGAAGCATCAATTCAACATTTTCCAGGGCATTTAAGTATGGGACCAGATTGTTTGTTTGAAAGGTAAATCCAATCTTCTCTCGCCTGAACTGTGCTCTTAGTTTTTCTTTCATCTGGCTCAAGTCTGTTCCACCGATGAATAGCTTCCCTGAAGTGGGCGAGAGTAGCGCTGCCAGCATGGCCAGCATAGAAGTTTTTCCCGAACCGCTGGGTCCAACCAGGGCGACAAAATCGCCGCGCTCAACTTCTAGGGATACTTGATCAACCGCCATGACTGATGTGTTATCTTTTCCGTATATCTTTGTCACTTCGTCTGTTCTTAATGCAAGTGTCACGTATTATTCTCCAATCCAGGTAAATAAGCTTTATAAACCTTGAAATAATGTCAGAATGGTCAGGAGGACAACCCAATAGCAGTAAGCGGGTCGATCTTCAATGCCAGTCGGATGGACACCAGCCCTCCTAAAGGACCGATCAGGGCAAGGGCTGCTACAGCCGAGAAAACCGTGGGGCCGGTGAACATTATTGGGATGCCTGCGGGCATGCCAAGAGTTAAGAGGTATGTTCCCATACTACCGATACTGATACCCAAAATGGTGACAATAATGATCTGAAGCAGGACGGTTGTTGCGACAACACCACTCGGGCTACCGATTGCTTTTAGCACGCCGATCTGAGCAACTTTTTGAAGAGTTTGAATCTGGAAAAACCCGCCGACAACCAAAACCCCGATGAGCAAGGTGAATGCTTGTTGGGTATTCAGCGTGCTCTGCTGGGCTGAATAACCGGGAAGAGCTTCGATCGCTTCGCGCTTATTTGCCACTTCAACACCATCAACCAATCGCATGATACGTTGCTCAATCAAATCAAATTGATCTGGGTTTTCCAATTGCACAGCGATCATATTAAAAACAACGCCATTGCTCTGGTTCTCAAATTCCCCTTGCGGTCGGATGCGATCCCACGCTTCAAGGGGAACAATAACTGAGGGGAGAAAGAAATATTGTCGGGAATCGGTGATCCCCACGACATTCATTTCGAATAATTCCTCTTCAGTGCCTTGAACGGTTTTGACCAATATCCGCTCGCCCAGGCTGATATTTGCCCGGGTCGCCAGGTCAAGATCAATCACAGCATCGTTCGTGCGCTTTGAACGAAGCCCTGTCCCAGACAGCAATTCCGAGTCCCCAGGCTTTCCCACCTCCACCCCGATAAGTGAGATATCTGCAAAATCACGACCGTCCGGGAAGACGATCGTAGCCGTAGAGAAGGCCAGCGGCCCAATATCTTTTATTCCTTCAACTCGACGTAGCTTTGTGAGTTTAGCTCGCCCTAGGCGGCTGGCAGTTGGCTGTAAGTCAACATTCTCTTGATAAACCAGCATATTGGCGTCAAGCTTATCGATGAATTGTTTGTTGGCGTTTGCCAAACCTCCTGCTAACGCTGCAATAAAAAGAACCAGAACGGTGATTAGCGCAATGACCAGGCTAAAGAGCAAGTACCTTCCCTTCATCCGCCATACTTCTTTGAAAGCCAGATAGACCGCCATCACGCACTCCTATTCAACCACATATCCGATATATTATGCATATTGTAAAGGTTTTGTACATATTTGTCAAGGTTTTTGTATATTTTCCAATCGGAGAGCGAAAGGTTTTTTCAGAGCAAAGCAATATGATAAACTTTTCCCACAAAGATTTGGTATGAAAGAAAGCATTTCACCAGTGGGCGAAAAATATCCATTCTCAGGATGGACCGGCGCGAGCCTGTTTTTACTTTCATCATCCACGCTACTCTTCGAAATCAACCTCACCCACTTGTTTTCGGTATCTCAGTTCTACCATTTTGCCTTTGTAGTTGTAAGTCTAGCTCTCTTGGGGTTCGGTGCTAGCGGAAGTTTATTGACTGTCTTCCCAAACTTGAGAAAGAACGAACCCTGGCGATCTTTACCTTACCTGGCGATCGGGACATCTGCCAGCATTCTAGGGGCATATCTAATCACCAACTGGTTGCCTTTTGATTCATTCAGCATCGCCTGGGATAGGCGACAAATCTTCTACCTTGTCATTAATTATCTGGCTCTGTTAGCACCATTTATATTTAGCGGAATGAGTGTCAGCATCTTATTAGCTGGTTATGCGAAATACACTTCGAAAATATATGCCACAAACCTGGCTGGGGCTGCCTTGGGATGCCTGGCTGCATTCGTTACCCCGTCGTTGCTCGGGGGTGAAGGGTCGGTATCGCTAGCTTCAATGATTGCTGGACTTGCCGCCCTTGCAGCGTGGGTACCAGGCATAAAGGTAATATCATCACCTGAGGAGCAGAAACGTGATGCCCTCCAAACACGAACGCATCGCCTGATCCTGGCCTCGATGCTGGTAATCTTCCTTCTTCTCACAATCTTCCCACTTGCGGATCTCTTCTCCAGACTGCTTGGCGCATCAGGGATGCCATTTATGGCGCTTCGTCTTTCTCCGTATAAAAGCCTTTCCTACGCCCTGCAGTATCCAGGCGCTGAAAGAGTCTTCCAACGATGGAACGAAAACTCGCGTGTCGATATACTTCACAGTCCAGGAATCCGTTCATTACCCGGACTGAGTTACCGGTATCTCCAGCCTTCGCCCCCTCAGGATGGACTTTTTATTAATGGGGACGATCTTAGTCCAATTCTCCTCGATCACTCCAATCCAGTAGTTTTTCGTTACCTTCCGGCTTATCTTGCGTTTCAGTTGCGTCCAAATGCTGAAGCGCTCGTCCTTGAGCCGCACGGAGGACTGGATATCCTCACCGCCCTGGCCGGAGGCGCACACCGTGTCGTTGCTGTTGAATCCAATCAGCTGATAATCGAATCTTCGTCTCGTATATACGGGCTTCAGGGAGTTTATGCGATCAACGCATCCACGCGCAGCTATCTTAGCCGCAGCTCAGAGCAGTTCGATGTGATTATCCTCTCCCTGGTGAGCTCCTACCACCCAGTTCGATCAGGTGCATATAGTCTTGCCGAAGATTACAGATATACGCTCGAATCCTTTGATGCGATGCTCGAACACCTTAAACCTGATGGGATCATTGTCGCGATGCGCTGGCTCCAAAGCCCACCAAGCGAGAGTTTACGACTTTTTGCCCTGGCAGTTACGTCTATGCGCAACCGGGAGTTAATCCCTCAAGGAAGATTAGTGGTATTACGCGGGTACAACACAGCGACGATCTTAATCAAGGCTTCCGATTTCACCCAGGACGAGCTGAGCAAAATCCGCCAATTTTCAGATACGCGTGCTTATGACCTCGATTATCTGCCTGGTTTGCAGCCAGACGAATCCAACCGTTACAATATCCTCCCTGATCCCAAAGACTACCGAGTGTATTCACAATATCTGGACGCTTCGCCAGAAGATTTCTTCGCAGAATACCCCCTCGATGTGAAACCAACAACAGACAACCAGCCATTCTTCAGCCACTTTTTCAAGTGGCAACAAGCTGGTCACATTTTTGCTGAAGCTGGCAGGACATGGCAACCGTTTGGAGGTGCCGGATATTTTGTGCTGATAGCTCTCTTGGTGTTGGCAATTGCATTTTCAGCAATAATAATCCTCTTACCCCTCGCATTAGGACGAGTGCCGCTAGCAAAATCGAATGACCCCCAAAAATCGCTCCTCAGTTCTCGAAGCGTGGTTTTTACATATTTTAGCTTGATTGGACTCGCCTACCTTTTTGTCGAAATTCCGCTTATACAACGCTTTATCTTATATTTCGGAACCCCGGCGCACGCCATCACTATCGTCCTCTTTAGCATGCTGTTATTTTCCGGTCTGGGAAGCCTGATGAGTGATCGGATAAATGTACACTGGGCAATTCCCTTACTGATTCTCGTGATCACAGCCTACCCAACAGGGATTGCAATGCTTTTCCGTGTAACGATTGGATTACCTGTGAGCGCTAAAGTCATTGCAGGAGTGATTGCTCTCGCACCTGCAGGCTTCCTGATGGGAATTCCATTCCCATCAGGAATAAAATATCTTACAGCTCAGGGCGAGCACCCCTCGATAATTCCATGGATCTGGGGGATTAATGGTACGTTTTCAGTCATCGCATCGATCCTGGCAGCGCTCCTGGCGCTAGCCTGGGGTTTCTCATTAGTGCTCTATCTTGGAGCTGTTTGCTATGTAGGCGCAGCAGTCATGGGCCAGAGAATGGGGTTTCACTTGCATTCTCAACCCCCTCCCCTGTAAATGGTACGAAGGCCACACTGCCGAGATTGTAGCCCTTCAATGCTCCCTGATCGAATTCGAATTTCCATAAAGATTGCCAAAATCCAGGGGGGCCAATCGGAACAACCAGCACACCATCCTCGGTTAACTGCGCTACCAGCGGTGACGGCAGGTGATCAGGTGCCGCAGTTACGATGATGGCATCGTAGGGAGCATATTCAGGCCAACCATAGTAGCCATCTCCTTGCATGATTTGCACCTGAGAATATCCCAGCTGTTCTAAGGTTTCGCCAGCGCGCCTAGCCAATTCGGGGATAATCTCAATCGTATATATCTCCAAATCCCCGTATTCGGCCAGCACTGCCGCCTGGTAGCCCGAACCTGTTCCAATTTCCAAGACTTTATCCCCTGCTTCCAAGTCTAGTTGCTCTGTCATCCAGGCGACGATATAAGGCTGCGAGATGGTCTGACCATAGCCAATCGGTAACGGGTTATCATCATATGCGCGAGAAATCAATTCTTCAGGGACAAATTCATGGCGGGGGACGGCCCGCATCGCAGAGAGCACAGCAGTATCTGTTACACCTCGGGTCTCGATGGTATTGAGCACCATTATTTCCCGCTCCTGGGCAAACTGGTCTTGCCTCAAGTCGGTTAATTCGTTCTGTGTTGAGCCCGATTGGAAAAAGAAATAATAGCTTCCGCCCCCAATTAATAGGCAAAGCCCTAAAACGAGCCAAATTCTCGATCTGTTCCACCCAAACCTGCTCATCACCCCCTATTATATTCCGAGAAACCAACATTTATATTCTCTGATGTCCCCACACTTTGAGTATAGCATGTGATACTTTAATCAATAATTATGGATAGTTCCCCCAGATGACATGAAGCAAGGGGCGAGAAGCGACAATATAGTCATCCACATCTGACGAATGGAAATATTTTCCACTATGCATGGCTGTATCCGCGTCATAGAAAACCAAATTCAGCGGCTGTGCGGATTGATATGCACGGGCAACTGCCAGGCTGACATCCCAGGTAATCGGCACTCCAGGCTCACCGGGATACGACAATAATGGCTCTACACGCTTACGACTGATGTTCTCTAGCATCTCGGGAGCATTATTCCAGTTGAGGCTGGCTTCTTGCCACTCCTGATCGATTGTGAATACCTGGATCATCGACGGAAGAGCTTCTTCGGGGAAAAGAATTACCAAAATGGAACAATGTAAGGGTTGACGAAATGATCACTTTCCCCGGAGGGATTTGGTCAAGCGGCATCTTTATGTAGTACTTCGAGAAACAAGGCTGGTCTGCTACATCCCATTGGTTTTGCACGTTCACCTGAGTGGCTCCGGAATAATTTGCAAAGCCCCATTGTGTCCAAAAATGCAGGTTTTGCCCACAGGTTGAATTTCCACCAACCATTCCATCTACAACCTGTACACCGTCAACTCGATGCCGGATTGTCAATTCAGTTTCTCCTATATGCACTGGGGGTGAATAAGTTGGCAAACCATAATTAACGGTTCCCCAGCTGGAAGGATTCCCTTCGTCCGCATAAACTGGCCATACTTTGTCGGCGATAGGCGTTCCATGAGCATCGTCTCTATCGTGTATCCTGGCTGCCAGGCGCCATCTGGAACCCTGCGGTGGTGCGCCAGATAATCCCAATTCAGCGAAAGGAACTTCCAGAGTCATCATCCAGCCATGATCATCGGACTGATCATTGAAGAATGGAGGTGTGGAACTGCGGAAACCCACCGTCGTAGAAACACTCAGATCAACGCTTTGCCATCCGCTCCCATCCCCTTGAAAAAATGCCCTCGAATTTATCGCTTGAGGATCAAGCCGGTTAACCTGCACGACAAACTTATAATCATCCTCGTCCGGATAGGTGCCTTGACGAGGGTCGGTCGAGAGATACACACTAACCGCATCCCATTCTGTAAGCTCAGCCATTGTGGGAGTAGTATCTGCCCACAATAGTCGGTCAAAAACGGCAACTGCAATCAATAGCGACTGCGTGTTATAGCTTACCCTCACATCCGCGTAATTTTCAGTAGGGGTAACTTTTCCAAACCAGAATATTCCTGCTTCACGCATACGCTGTCCAAGATTTCCGTCGAGTTGAGGGATATTCAGTTGCAGTCCATTCATCACGGGGCTGTCTAAAAACAACCCCGGAAAGAAAACCTGCGTCGTTTCTGTTGCAATTGTTACTGGTTGAGAAGCAGGAACTGTATCGCCGATGACTTGTGGCGGAATTACTGTGTGCAATTGCGAGGAATTTACTCCGGGTGAATATGTGGATCCCAAAATAATCGGCGGATTGATTGCAGAGAATAACAGAGCGGTTACAGTTGAGATGAATAACACTCTATATGTGCGCCTGGAATTTATCGGATTTTTGTCCATAGGTCAAGCTCTTTGCAGAAGAATATCGCGACAAGATTATAAAGTCAGAATGAAGAATGAGCAATCTATTTTTATAAATAGGTTATTCATGCATAATATTTTGTTAACAAAATGAAGTTTAATTGGATAGCTCTACTAGTACAAAACAAAACCACCCCGAGATAAGCTCGAGGTGGTTTTACTCTTAGATAATTCCCTCTTAGTAAGGGGATCACCCTTCCGATTTTTTGAGATTGCTAGGGCTTTTTTCTCTGCGTCGCATGAACCCATTGGTTTTGGGTGGTTGTTCGCTTCCGACCTTGCCTTCCATCTCCTCAACACCGTAGTAGCGGTGGTAGTAACGATACAACCCAAAATAGTCCTCAGAAGCACGCGGAATTCCGTTCATGACAGCCCCCAAGACTCGGGCATCGGAGCGTTTGAGCTGTTTCATAGCTGCTGCAACTTCCTGTCGGCGGGTTCTACCGTGCCGAATAACAAGCAATACGCCATCCACCTTTGAGGCCAGAATCGCTGCATCAGTGACCAGGAATGGAGGGCCGTCCACGATCACAATATCAGCTACTCGTTCCAGACCTTCAAGGATTTGATCCATCCTCTTAGATCCGAGTAGCTCGGCGGGATTAGGAGGTAAGTCGCCGCTGGTAATTGCAAAAAAATTGCCATCTTCCCAATTTACTGTGGCGTTATAGATATCCAGGCTCCCACGAAAAACATCGCTAATTCCCTTGGTGTTGGATATTCCCAAAAAACGATGGATACTGGGTTTGCGCAGGTCTGCTTCTACAAGAACAACTTTCTTACCACCTTGCGCCATGACCGTTGCCAAATTTACTGCGATGGTCGTTTTTCCAGCAGCGATGCTCGGGCTGGTAACAAGGATTGTCCGCAAGGGTTTATCCACACTCGAGAACTCCAAATCGGTGCGAAGTGATCGAAATGCTTCAGAGATCGCAGATCTAGGATTCTTTGCCACGATCGAACCATCTTTATTATCCTTGCCGAATTCAGTGATATAACCGACAATCGGCACATCAGACACACGGCTGATGTCTTCAGGCGTCTTAATCGTATCGTCCAGGTACTCAAGCAGATATGCCGCTCCTGCGGCAACGGTCAATGCGATCACACCTGCCAACAGTACATTCACGACTCGATTTGGACCAACCGGTCTCGTTGGCAAGCTTGCTGCCTCAATGACATTAATCGTGTTAATTGCCCCCCGGTCAGAGTTCGAGAGCAGGTCGGAGTAATTCTTCTGGAGATCACCCAGCTTGTTTTCAAGAGATGTGATATCTCGATTCGCGTCCGAGATTTGGCGGGCGCTGAACAATCCTGCCAGATCAGCTTTTTTAGCCTCGATTTCATCTTGTGTTTCGACGATCCGTGCCTCTAACAGCCCAAGTTGCTCCTCGATGAATCCCACGCGCTCTTGATTCTGATCATTGGCTGGGGTTTGCTTTATGAGCTGTTGAGCCAACTCGTTTGCAACAGCTTGTGCTCGAACGGGGTCTGTGTCGGTTACAACAATTTCAATCAACGAGGAATCCGGCAACGCCTGGATAACGAATTCAGGGAGCCTGCTCAACCCCAAGGCTTGTTGTGTTCCCACGCGCACTGGATCACGCTGCCCAACTTCTGCATAAAAGGTAGCTAATTGCTGATTTAGAAAAAAATCATTCCCCTGAGGGTTGGATGCATAGACAGCTCGACCAATCACGAGCGTAGTACGCGAATTATAGACCGGTGGCAATTGCTGTGTTACTAAAAAACTTGAGGCGGATGCTACGATTGTGGCAATCATTAGCAACCACCACCACTTTAGCAACGGGACAATATACGTTTTAAGTTCCATAGACTCCCCATTTCTTTCCAACTAAATAGAATTATTTCCCAATGTAATAAATCAGGCTAATGCCAAAAACGATAAGATGTCGTCTTCTAAAATTATTTCAAGTTGACATCCGACCAACGTACGTACCCCAACAGGACGGTCATCTTGCATCAGCGAGACACCCATAACGGCTCATACCAAGCCACTCGGCTCCTCCCAAGGGGAGAGTAAGCCAGCGTGGGGCATCCCGTGTTTTGGAAATATGCGTTGCCTTCTATTTTTGAAGAACCCAACCAGCCATGCCTTGCTGTACTATAACATCGTAATTCTTTTGCACTTTCGGTAAAATGTCATCCAGATTCGTCATTGCACCAATGGCGGGACCTAACCGCTCGTGGATCACGTCTCTCGTCCCTCTTGAGGCGCTAATGCGCTCAAAGTCAATTCTAACACTCGTTTGCATAAATCGGACAAATCCACTCAATCTGGGAGTTCATGCCAGAGCTTCGAGAACACGTCGAGGGATTCTTATGCGCGCTGTGCACCAGTGGTGAAAGATAATTCTATCGAGCGTGCAAATCGTAGTTTGGAGATTGCTAAGAAATATTCTTACACCCTTACTCCTAGTCTCTAGTTATTCTCAATTTCTACTCGAAGAAGGAGCGTGATAACCGTCGCCAACACATGGCGAGAACTCTCGATTATTTTACGTCCTGGCTGAGGACCTGGAAGGTGAAATCCACTAATTGGGCGGTTTCCCCCCTTCCTTAGCCTCAAATGCCTTGTTGTTGCAACCTTCCGACTGGTAAACTCGCTTGCCCGGAATATTGTAATTGAGAGGGATACAGCAAATATCCCGTCATGCCAATCGCTTTCTAGGGTGGTCGACTAACGTGTTGGGGGGAAATGCCCAAGCTCGCTATTATTCGCGCTTATAGTTGAATATAACTTTACTACCATCATTCTCCAGTCCGAAGGGTAATTCTTGCAAACCATTGAGCGCTGAACGTACGCAATCCTGTTTCTCATAAGGGCAGTACAATAACAAGAAACCACCACCTCCTGCGCCAGTAATTTTTCCTCCCAATGCACCAGCCGCTCGCGCAGCGGAATAATGTTTATCAATAGACTTATTGGAAATCCGGGTGGCTAACGTTTTCTTCAATTCCCAGCTCTGATGAAGCAAATCTCCAATGGCGTCTACATTGCCTGACTCTAGCTCGTAACGAGCATCATAAGCCATGTCCTTGAGCTTTCTGAGAACGACCAGCCTGTCATCGATATTTCTCTTCTGTTCTTCGAGGATATTGCCAGATTTTCGCGTGATTCCGGTAAAAAACAACATCAGGTTATCATTCAGCCGCCTTTTTGTCTCGATATTGAGCTTTAGTTTCTTGATTGCAACACGGCCATCCGGCAAGAATTCGAGGAATCTCAATCCTCCGTGTGCTGCGATATATTGATCCTGGACACCGATGGGTTTATGCAGGATATCGATCTCGATATTACAGGCTTCTTTCGCCAGCCTCTCGGCCGGGACAATCTCGCCTAATAGGGTGTATAAAGCGTGTAAGGCTCCCACTGTGACCGTGCTCGAAGACCCAAGCCCCGATCCTGCGGAAGGGATATCGCCCATCGTAGTAATCTCTACACCATCCCATACCCCGGTTTTTCGCAATGCTTCCCGGATGAGCTCATGCTTTAGTTCTTCGATGCTGCCCACCATCTCTTGCTTGGTATAGCCGACACGCAACAGTCGATCGAAGCGTTTCTTAACGGTTACAAATATATATTTGTCAATAGCAGAGGAGAGCACCGCGCCACCTTCTGCACAGTAAAATTCGGGGAAATCGGTTCCACCTCCAAAGAAGCTCACTCTGAGGGGGGTCTGGACAATGATCACGCTGGCCTCTCCACTTGGGCGAAATAATCAACTGTTTTCCTGAGCCCTTCTTCTAACCGAATGAGCGGCTGCCAGCCTAGCTCATCAAGGGCTTTACTCGAATCCAAATATATTTTTCGAGTCTCCCCCAATTTAGGTGGTCCATACTGAGCATCAAGCGAGTAACCGGAAATGTGGCGTAATAGATGGAATATCTCATTAACGGTCGTACCGCGCCCGCTTCCAAGGTTTAAAATCCCGTATCCATTGGCAGCTTGTGTCGCCATCACGTTTGCTCGGGCGCAGTCATCCACGAAGACAAAATCTCGTTCCTGTTCACCATCTCCATTAATTACAACCTGGTCTTTGCTAAGCATTTGCCCGGAAAAGATCGCAACAACCCCAGCTTCGCCATGAGGATCTTGGCGTGGACCATATACGTTGGGGTAACGTAGAACTGTGTAATCCAAGCCATAATTAACTTGATACATATATAAGTAATGTTCGACTGTGTGTTTACTTGCGCCATACTGGCAAATCGGATTAATCGGATGAGCCTCATCACACGGCAGATATTCTGGCTCACCATAAACTGCACCGCCGGTTGATATATATATTATGCGCTCCACCCCAAATTTCCGGGCGCTCTCGATCAAATTAATCGAGCCAAGGATGTTCACGTGTGCATCAAATATTGGCTCCATAACCGAGCGGCGTACATCCATTTGTGCAGCGTGGTGATTGACATAATTTGGACGTTCACGCTCGAATATTTCAAAAATCTCCTCATCCCGAATATCCGTCTTATAAAACTTTGCTGCAGGGTTTAAGTTTTTTGCTCGTCCAGTTGAGAGATCATCAACAATGACAACTTCAAAGCCGTGCTGAATATAAGCATCAACAACATGCGAGCCAATAAACCCAGCGCCACCGGTAACTAATACCTTTTTCAAAAATACCTCCATTGAAAACCTGGTGTCGGGACCAGGATCCAGAATAATTCGATTTTATTGTTAATTCTAATATGCTCCGTGGGCCAAAAGTACTACTGGAATGGTTCGCCAAAGTAATTGCAGGTCAAGCCAGATACTCCAGTTGCGTATATAGTGCATATCGAGGCGGACTCGCTCCTCATAGCCGATATCAGATCTGCCACTCACCTGCCATAAACCCGTAATGCCAGGCTTCACAGTGAGCAGATTAATCCCCCACTGGTGATATTTTTTCATTTCCCTGGGCGAAATCATGCGTGGGCCAACCAGCGACATCTGCCCAGCTATCACATTGTAAAGTTGGGGAAGCTCATCCAGGCTAAGCTTTCTTAGTATCAATCCAACTCGAGTCACACGTGGATCGTTTTTAATCTTGTGATTTGTCGCCAGCTCCTCTCGCAATTCAGGGCTGGAGGAAAGAATCTCTTCCCCATCAATTCGCATTGTTCTGAATTTCAAAGCATTAAATTCTTTACCATTCACACCCATGACGCGCCGCCGATAAATTACCGGTCCCGGAGAGTCGAGCTTAATTAATAATGAAATTATCGATAGAAGCGGGAGACTTAAGATCGAAACCGGAATTGCGATGCAATAATCAAAAATCGTTTTCACCACGATATTGATCCCAGTCAGGCGTACTTTATTCACACCGACAAGCGGAACATACGCGAATTCCTTCACAGTCAAACCGGTTGTGAGGATTTCATACAATCCGGAAGACATACGTACGTTTACATCGCTATCCACCCCATAGCGTTGGAATATATCTACAAGCTTGTCATGGGTCGAGATCGCGCTTGAAGCGAGGATCAGCTCCTCCACCCCGTATTTCTCAATAATCTCATCCAGTTTTTCTACCGTACCCAGGACTGTTAAGCCATCTACCAATGTCGTTCCCGCCTTGATTTTCTTATCGATAAAGCCTACCAGTACTAGTCCAGATGTTCGCCACGCCATTAATTGATGCGCGAGGGATAACCCCTCCTCGTTTGCGCCAACTATTACAGCAGGTGACACAAAGTAACCGCGCCTGCGTAGGAGATAAATCCCACGTCGGAGTAAAAAACGTCCAAAAGCTACGAATAGAAATGAGAAGCACCAAGCGAGCAATACCCAACCACGAGCGATGATGAATGCAGGTTCTAGAAAGCCAAACACTATCAACAGTAGCATGCCTATCGTCGTAGAGCGTCCAACTATTTGGTATTCATCCACACCGCCTAGGAGATTCTGTTTTCTATAAAGTCCGAAGCTAGCAAAGATAATCAGCCAGAGAGGTACAAGAATTGTAGAAAGGCCAGAATAGAAACGGACGGAGTTGAAAGCAAATTCCTCAAAGAAGGGTAATGATAGCTCAAAACGCACAAAGAAGGCCAGCCTGAATGCCTGGACAATCATGTACGCATCGCACACGAGCAGGTAGGAGACATAAATAGTCCACAGCAAACGGCTTGAAAATATGCTTTTTGTTCTAACTGAATCAACTTGGACTGATTCGTGATCGACTGATTTTTGCCTTGGTATCGATGACTTCATTGTAGATCCCCTCCAATTGGCCTGAAATCGTATCCCAATTATGATAAGTCTCTACGTACGTCTTCCCCGCCTCGCCCACGCGTTTTCGTAATTCCGAGTTATTAATCAGGCTTATGATTGCGTCAGCGAAATCTCTAGCGTTGCCCGCCACCAATAGATCCTCCCCTTGTCGGACGGTTAAGGAAGAGATTGCCTGTGGTGTTGCAACGACGGGAGTCCCGCAAGCCATTGCTTCTAGGAGCTTGTTTTGAATCCCCGCCCCGTAGATCATTGGTGTTGCTGAGACTGTCGCACGATGTAAGTAGGGACGCATATCTTCTACGGTTCCCGTAACAGAGATCGCGGGATTAGCGCCAAGCGCTTGAATGCTTGACGGCGGATCTTTGCCCACAATTGTTAGCTTGACCTCTGGACGATTTTGCCATATATGTGGCATTACCTGCTTTACTAGAAAGAGCGCCATTGTGATGTTAGCGTGATAACTCATTTTTCCACTGAACACTACGGACGCTGTTTCTCTCTCTATTGATTGTATCTCTTGAAAATAAGCCAAATCGACGCCGTTTGGCAGGACCGAAATGGGTGCCGGCGTACTCTCTGGAAGGATTAATTCCAAAAGTGCTTTGCGATCTGTCCGTGAGGTTATTATTACATGGTCAAAATATTCTGGCAATCGTCCTTCATAACTACGCGTCCGGCTTAACTCAAAGCGTGTGATCAGCTTGCTGAGAAGACTACGGCTTTCTCCTGCTGCTTGGGAGAATAGATGGCTGATGCAATCGACACTATCCCATACTAAGGGAATCTGAGTCAATCGAGATTTAAGATGCTGCCCATACCGCGAACCGCGTAAGTGCTCAATATGGATAACGTCAAAGCCATTACTTTTTGCATTCTTTTCTATATGAAATGCAAGGTCAGGATGCCAACTATAGACGGCTTGAAGGGGAAGTGAGCTTGGTAGGGCGGCAATACAGTTTGCTAAAGAACGCCAACGTGGGAGTGGAAATGCCACGACAGAGTGGCACTCTCTACGCAAATTATCCAGTTCTAACTTCTCAGAGGCATCTACCCACAAGGTAAACAACGTAACCTGATGGCCTCGTTTGACAAGACCGCGAATCAGATTAAAGGGTCGAGTTCGAATGCGTGTGGGTACATAGGGGACAACAAATGCGATCTTCATGCCTGTGGTCCGGGAGTGCTCAGAAATTGCTTTGCTGCCGACCGGCGCCAAACGATAATCTTCTGGTAGATGTCTGAGAATGCGTATCCAGCAAAAATAACCGCGATTCCATCCACAGGCAGGCGATACCGGATGAGGGCCCAGGTAAGCAGATGGACCAAAGAGTAAACAAGCATGAAGACGCCTAGAAGGAACACTGGCTGGCTGAGCATCTCCCGAAAGGGTTTCCAACTCTCAATTAGTGCGCGCCCCATTCCATAGAGCATAAAGGGCAGAAATAATCCAAAACTTCCCACTCGAGAAATATTGCTAATAGTTCCACTCTCACGGGATGGCCAGAACATAAAATAAGGGGGGATTCTACTCACAGATAATAGAAGGTACCGGACCGGATCCTGCGTTACAAATTTTATCCCGCGCTTGAGTAACTCTTGATCTAGAGCAGCCTCATCCAAACTGCGTAGCTCAGGTGGGATGAGGCGGATATACATTTCAGATTCTAATATTGGGATGAATTTTGTTCCATAAATCGGATGATTGCCCATATACAGAGCATAACCCGCATTAGTATTTAATAATACAAAACGATTAAAACGAGCATAATTGAATAATGTATAAGGCAAGATCACCAGCAGGACGGTTATTCCAGCGATTATCACCGGAACCAGTCGTGAGCGACCACCTGACCAAAGCACCCATATTAGGATAAATGGAATTATCAGTAAAAACAGCTGCCTGAGCAACACGGTCATCGCCAAAGCTAATCCTAGATATAAAGCTATAACATGGATATTAAGTTGTGGTTTACGGTCCTGACGGGTAAAAGATCGTTGACCGATTAGGATCGCCAAATAAAGTGCTGCAAGAATAGATGTAATATAGAACGGCTCGGTCATCAAAGTCCCGGAATAATAAATAAAATAGGAATAAATAGCTGTAATTCCAGCAGCGATAATGCCTGTTTTTGGGCCAAATACCCGGCGTCCAATTGCGAAAACTAACAAGGGATGTGCCAACCCGACAATGGCTGCTTGTAATAAACGAGCGGCAAGTGGGTGCTCACCAAAAATAAAATATACACCTATCAAGTAGAATGTGTACAAGAAACTCCAGTGAGCTGTTGGGGCGCCTGCAGCCGTCACAGGCCACCATTCTACGGGAAAGGTAAAACCTTTCCCGCCTAACACTTGCGTGGCTAGTGTATGGTATGAGAGCTGGTCGCTGGTACCTGGCAGATCGACAATTTGGTCACCCAAGACAATAGCAGCACCAACCCGCGCAGTAATTGACACAATTAGTATGGCAATTAGCCAGCGAATGTATTTTGCGTTTTCGCTTGGCCGCGATTCAGCTTTCATATACGGGTTCCAACTGTTTTAATACGACCTTCCAATCATAGATTGTCTCCGCCAATAGTCGACTATTACGAGCCAACCTCCTCTGCATATCGACATCTCCTAATAATTCAACAACACAGTTCGCAAAATCCACTGGCGTATCTGCAACCATTACCTCCTCCCCGTGCTTGGCTTGAATACCCTCTAAGCCAACCGTTGTTGTAACAATAGGCATGGCTTGCGCAAATCCCTCTAAAATACGAACGCGCATACCGCTCCCAGCACGCACCGGGACGACCATCGCCGCTGAGCGTTCCAGATGGGGCGTCAACTCGGGCACGAAGCCTGTAACTTTTATCGCTCCGGCACTCGCCTCTTCAAAACGAAAGAAATCGGCAGGAGGGTTCCTGCCTGCAATTGTCAATGTCGCAGAAGGTATTTTTTCCTTAATTAATGGAAAAACTTCTTGCACGAACCACCGAATGCCATCAGCATTGGGAGGGTAATGTAACGTACCCATCGTAAATAGCTCTTGAGTATCTGCGTTGCGTATGACTGGCAGTAACTTTTTTGTATCAACAGCGATTGGGATGACAGAGATCGCTTTCCCATTCCCCGAGATATTCACATCCTTCACGTGTTTCATACGAAGGTAATATTCTTTAGCATCTAACATATATTGCCGGTCAATTTCACTCACTGTAAATGTGTGGTCGAAGGAATTGACGATCTTTCCTTCATAATATTTCACCCTTTGCGCTTCGAGCATTAAGATAGGACGCAAGATCCATGGGACATTCCCGATCATCTGTTCAACAATTGTCCACACAGCATTATGTGCATCGAATATCAGCATGGGCTTTCTTCCGCTCGAAAGTGATCCGAGGCTGGTTTGTGCAAACTGTGTCATGCTTAACTGGTCAGCGTGGATAATATCGATCGCTTGGGTCGATACAATCTCATCTACACAGTTGCGCATGGCAACCAAATCGTCTCGTTCGATTAAGAACGGCCGCCTAGAAATTTGACTGCGCAACCAATATGCTGCGTCATGCAAGCGCGAACGTGTTATCGGAACCGTGTAAACCTTCTTGCATACTTTCTCCAGGGTAGGGATGTATTGTTCTTCCTCTGGACGAATAAAGGAAGCTAGAAACACGTGATGACCCAACTCTGAAAGGTACCTTAAGACGTGCCAGGTTTTCACTCTTGGACCAGCATCAGGCGGATATGGAATTATTTGGGTAAGAAATAATATATGCAAGTGGTGTTCCGGTATAAATTACTAATCATATACTTAATACTCCCCCAAATTCAGATATTGAAGGGTTGATCAAACCCTATGGGGAGGGTGCGGAGATATTCAGTAGTGCGAGATTTTCGTTGAAAATCAGCATAGGCTCGCTGGACTTGCTGCTCGCTCAACCCCATCACCCCAGCTACATCGGATACTGGAATGTGATGCTCCTGAGCATACCACAGCAAATCCATGATCTCAAATGGCAACCGGAAAAAGAATTCCTGTTGTGTGCTGGGAGCGCTGTATGTATCCGTTGTTGGAGGTCTTGTACGGATCTCATCAGGAACTTCCAGATAGCTAGCGAGCTGGTAGATTTGAGTTTTGTACAGATGCGCGATGGGCTTGATATCCACGCCTCCATCGCCATATTTAACAAAAAATCCCTGGTCATGCTCGTTTTTATTTGCGGTTCCGATCACGGCGAAGTTATGCAACTCTGCATGAAAGTATAGCAAGGCCATACGAGTGCGCTGTTTAAAATTGGATGCAGCCACAATCTGATAATATTCACGAATGGGTAGACGTTGGGTCTTTTCTGCTCCATCTGGGGTTACGATCGTCAAATAAAAGACATTCAGGGTATCTTCTTCCAGTAAGTTTGGTGGCAAACCAATTTTGGCTTTATAACCAGCTTCGGGCCGATATTCTGGGAAAACACGCTGGATTGCGTCATCCCTGCGTTTGTAGCAGTTAAATCCATCCAGTACGGGTGTTATATCCTCCATCACTGGCTGTATTCCATAGTGCTGCGCGACAAGACGCGAAAGCCTTTCAGTCTCGGGATCAGAATCTTTCTCCGGCATCATCACCGCAGCTACCTTTTCGAAACCAAAGGCGCGCACGCACAGGGCTAACACTACAGACGAATCCACCCCCCCACTGATACCGACTACAGCCCCATATCTTTTTAGAACCTGGCGAACACCTCCCCGTAACAACTCAATAATCCGCTGAGTTTCTTCAGCTGGATTGATGCTCAATATATGTTTATCAAAGGTCATGTATTTGCTCCAACAGCCGTTTTTCGCTTATCGCAGACCTTGACGTTGTCTGGTGAAGCGAGAGGTAGAGGCATATTAAACTCTGACACGAAATGTTTGTATACCAGCTGGGACGACAGTATACCTACCAAGGCCATGTCATCTGTCTCGCTCAAACGAGCGCCGCTGCCCGCCTTCTCAACCAATTGCTGAACAGCCACAGGCTTGAACAATCCTGAGGAAACAATTGATTGAGAAGAGAGCATATCCCGCGTACTCTCCATGGTTGAGGGGTTAAAGAAACTATTCTGAATGGGTGCGCGATATGGTTTCTTGGGGCGTCTCCAGATTTCTTCCGGCAGCCACTGACGAGCGAGCTGCTTGAGCAAATATTTTTCGGTCAACCCGCGCAACTTAAATTCTGGTGGAAGCAGGTTGCAGAACTCGACAACACGGTAATCCAGGAAAGGAAATCGCCCCTCAACTGCGTGTGCCATGGCTACACGATCACCTTGCGAAGAGAGTAAATATTGAGCTAAAAAGACAGAAATCTCAATGTACTGTGCGCGGTTCAGTGGGTGCCAATGCATAAACCCCTCAGGAAGAGGGACAGGATATAAACTTTCTTCGGAGGGTGTGCTCGCATTCTTCAGATCCTCAGAGAAGAAGCGTTTTGTGCGGGCAGTATTTCTCCACCGAATCATATGCGAGTAGTATGGTGAATCGACATCCGTCAACCTCTCACCGAAGAATGCGCTTAAGTATGCATCGCCGCTTCGGGAAAGGTCGCCGATGTATGGATAGAGTTTTTTTAGTAACAACGGGCGGATACTTGACTCTGGATCTTTTGCCCAGAATTGTCGGATCAACGCTTCTTTGAAAATGTTATAGCCAGCCAAAAATTCATCTGCGCCTTCACCTGTCATCACAACTTTATACTCGTGCTCGCGAACCAATTTTGAGAGCAAGAATAACGGTGCAGGAGACGTACGCAGTATGGGAGTCTCGGTATGCCAGATAACCTCAGGGAACGCAAGACCGATCTCTTCATTGGATGCGTAGACTACATGATGGTCGGTCCCCAACAGCTTCGCCATTTTGATTTGATAATCGCTCTCGTCGAATTCGCGATCGCTGAATGCAATGGAGAATGTATCCAATCGGTTGTCGGTGTAATTACGGATGATGGCAGCCGTGGTTGATGAATCCAATCCGCCACTGAGGTAAGCGCCAACTGGGACATCTGCGCGCAAACGGATCTTAGTAGCGTCAACCAGCAAGCTGCGGAACTCCTCAAGGTATCCTTCCAACGGTTTCACCTGATAAGTATTCTGTTCAGGGAACTCGACTTGCCAGTATCGCTCGATCCTAATATTCCCTCCGCCTGCCAGTAAGAAATGTCCTGGCGGGATTTCTTGGATGCCCTTAAACACACTACGGGGTGTGAGTGTGCTCCAATATGTGAAAATTTGATCCATAGATACAGGGTCAATTTCGGCATGGACCCTGTGATCTGCCAGAAGGGCTTTGATCTCTGACGCAAATATCAACGCCCCATCCACCTGGGTGTAAAAGAGTGGGCGGATTCCTAAACGATCTCGTGCCAGGAGGAGGGTTGAGGATCGTGAGTCCCACAAGGCAATCGAATATTGACCGTTGAGAAACCGCAAGCAATCTGCACCATAATCTTCGTAGAGATGGACGATGATTTCCGTATCCGTATTTGTTGAAAATTGGTGGCCTCGTTTTTCCAGGTCTGGACGGAGCTCGATGTAATTAAATATTTCACCATTTAATACGATCCAAACCGTTCCGTCCTCGTTGGATATGGGCTGCTGCCCACCACTGAGATCGATAATGCTTAATCTGGCGCTTCCCATTCCAATTTCTTCATCCAGGTAGATACCAAATTCATCGGGTCCGCGGTGGCGAACCATTGCGAGCATCTGCCTTTGGTCGGCTTCGGTTATTGGATGAGTCTTGGTTAGGTTAAGAGTACCGGTAATTCCACACATCTATACCTCACTATAAAAATCTTCGTGTTACTTGACATGTAGCTTTGAATCTCCGTGTGTTGTACGCACCCAAACGTTTGATCTTTTGATTGACCGGGTGAGTATGGCTAGAATTGTCCTCCAAATTATATAGAACGGACCTGTCAATATTACAAGATATGCGTTTAGTGGAGCCTTTTCTAAGAATAGCCCAATAAATGGATAAATAAAAAGCAGGAAAGTTAGGATACCTAAAACTGCAATTGGTGGACGAGCTTGATATTGGACATTTGGAGGTGTGAGCAGATAGAAGAATATGTGTGCCCCGAGGAGAAGCAGGACGAACAAAGTTATGGTTGAGTAGCTTGGGAATAAACTCTGCAGAGCACCATCGATGAGGGGAAGGTTGTTTCGCTTTAAACCGCTGGTCAGCATCCTTCGCGAGTAACTCCTACTGGATTCGCAGGTGCCTTGAAGCCACCGTTTGCGTTGGCTCACAGCATCTGACCATCTCACTGGAGCTTCGCCGTAGCCAATTGCCAAAGGCTCGTAAACAATATTAATGCCTTCTAATAAGAGTTTTTGGCGAGATAGGTAGTCGTCCGTTAGACCAGTTCCATAGCCTATTTTCCTGACGACATCACCGCGGAAACAGATTGAGTCACCCATATTTTTAGCTGACAGACCTAAAGTTGTGCGACCTAAATTTTGATAACGATTGTCTATCAGAAACATCGCGTATGTCAAGCTAGGAAACCACCCTTGCTCCGGATTCGAGATGATATGCTGTCCCTGAATCACCCTTGCCCCGCTTTTAAGACGATTATCTATTGCCTGTAAAAAATTGTTATCAACGAGTGTATCTGCGTCAAATATTACGATCGCATCGCAATTACAACGCTCAAAAATCTGGGGAAATGCCCAGATTAGAGCGCTACCTTTGCCACAACGAGAGCCATCCATGCGTTCGAGAGCAATCGCACCTGCATTCCGTGCTAGGCTTGCTGTGTTATCACTGCAATGATCGGCAATAACAAAGATTTGGTATAAATCTGAAGGGTAACTTTGCATTAACAATTGCTCGATTGTCCGGGAGATCACATTCTCCTCATCGTGAGCCGGAATAGCAATTGCAAACCGATGCTGCGGGGTTAAATTTTCAATTGCCTGGTAAGCTGGACTGCGAATTGAAGCAATTGCTAAACAAAACAAATAAACAATTGGCGGTAAGAGGATAACCAAAGAGAGGATCGAAAGCAAATACATTGGTACAACCTCCGTATCCTAAGCTAGACTTGCACACCCAATTACCCTTTAAAAATTATCAACTCCTCCTGCTGTTCTGACTGGAATAAAGTCAACAGAACATCAATAAAAAATTTCGCAGTCCAATTCGGGAGTTTGAACCGTTCATATGCTCCTGTGACTGGAGAAGAGCCAGCTAATCCACCGTACAGATTTTGATTATTCCTAGTGCGATATTGATTATTAACTATAAATGAGATTAGTTTCTTAGCACCCTCGACATACTCAGGGCGACGTTCGTACTGGTTCATTCTCAACCATAATGCTGCAATCTGACAATCTCCCGTGAGGCAAGACCACCGACTTGTAGCTTGCCATTCCTTCGCAAATAATCCGGGGAGGCTACCATCCAGACGTTGTTTTGCAAGCAGCGCATCTGCTGTCTTAATGGCTGAATTTACATACTTATCTTCATCCAGGATCAATCCGGATTCGAATAATCCTTCTACAGTATACGCGATTGTATGCGTTAGTGCATCCTGCTCAGGTGTAAAGCTGCAATGTCTAAACCAACCATCAGAATCCTGATTCGATAACGCCCAATCTAAATTCTTTCTAATTCCTACTAAAGATTTTTTGTCTCCTGCTTGCTGAGCCAATAACAACAGCGCCCAAACGACTCGCGTATCAATCACTTTATCATAGCCAAGATACTGGTTAGATTTCCACATACCATCCGGATGTTGGATATTAATTAACCAATTCCCAGCCCTCTGAGCAGCGTTAAGATATTTCCTGTCTCCACTGACTTGATACGCAGATAACCAGCCAAATATGACTTGACCAGTATCGAATACGATAGGTTCACCAACAGGAGTGGATTTCCAGTGAGCAATGCCTCCTTCGGATGTGACAATTTCGAGAAGTTTATCAGAGAGGGTTAGCGCCAGGGAAGTTAAGTCAGGCCGGTTAAGCCAGAGCCCCGTATTAAGTAATGTTGGGATAGTGTATCCTGTCGTTTCTGGGTATGCTGGTCCCCAATTCCTGCGGATAATATCATATCCCTTTGAGATACCCATATAACCAGTCTGCTTATGCGCTTGGTAGATCCAGTCCAAAGCAGCTTCCAAACTTTCGTGGAGTGAATGATTAATGACATCAAAACTAGCGGCTTTAGAGTGTGACTTAAGAAGAGCCTGTAGTAGAGAGCGAATATCCACAAAATTCGTATTTATGAGCTTGGAATTACATCAAATCTGTTTTTTTAATCTTACCAGATGATGTCTTGGGCAGCTCATCACGGAATTCCACGTATTTTGGCACCATAAAATCTTCGAGATTCGCACGGCAGTGCGCCAGTACTTGCGCTTCAGTTAATTCCACACCATCCAGGACTAAAAACGCTTTTGGAACTTCGCCAAGGATGGGATCGTGTACCCCAACCACAGCAGCTTCAGCAACACCTTTGATTGCATAGAGGACCCCCTCCACTTCCTTTGGTGCTACTTTCTCCCCACGACTCTTGATGATGTCATCTTTACGACTAACAAAATAAAAGAACCCTTCGTCATCCATACGAAAAAGATCCCCGGTATAACAATGCCGCTCGCCAGGTATATCGCCAGGACGGTATCGTTCAGCCGTCGCCTCTGGTGCATCCCAATAGCCTCGCATTACATGCCGACCTCGGACTACCAGCTCTCCTACCTGATCTCCACCAAGCCGGTTACGCTCGTCATCCTCAATCCAAACCTCTGTTCCCGGAATAGCAATGCCCACAGAGCCTGGGCGGACATCTAATTGTTCAGGCGGCAAATACAATGTGCGTTTGGTTTCTGTAAGGCCATACATAGAGAATAACTTAGCCCACGGAAATTTATCGCGTAATTCGAGAATATGGCTAACAGGTAACGCTGCTGCTGTGTTGGTGAGATAACGCAAACTGGAGAGATCATAAAGGCTAAGGTCCAAGCGTAATAGGATAGCAAAGACTGTTGGCACACCTGGGAAACCGGTAACTCCCTCCGTTTCCATACGTTTAAGGATAACAGCCGGATAGGCAAAGCCGCGCTCCAGGATTAACCTGCCACCAAACTTAAATGTCATCAATAACTGGTAAAGACCATAATCAAAGGATAGGGGCAGCACATCGATGACGACATCATCTTCGGTGTTATTTAAATACTGGATGATTGAGCTGGCGGCAAAAACAACATTGCTATGATCGCTCATGACGCCTTTGGGGTCCCCAGTCGTCCCCGAGGTGTAAATCAAACAAGCCAGGTCGAGATCGATATTCACTCGAGGTGGACGCTCAAGAGGAAAACTGACCAGGCAGGCGTTATAAGCTAGCATCCGGATATTCTCAGAAGATTCCGCAGCTTGATCCAGCGGTGTCTCTCCGCAAATAATTGCGAATTTGAGCCAGTGTAGCTCCTTCGATATGTCGCGTATCAACCCATCCTGGCGCTCTTCTACAAGCAAGCCACTTGCCCGGCAGTTGTTCAGGATGTAAACGAGCTTATCTCGCTTAGTTGTGGGGTTTATCGGCACAAACACTCCGCCTGCTTTTAGTGTAGCGAAAATCCCCACGACAGATTCTACAGAATTATTGAGATAAATTGCCACCCGATCGCCACGCACTAAGCCATGTGCAAGCATGGCATTCGCCAACCGGTTCGCCATAATATCGATCTGGCTGTAAGTCAGCCGTTGTTCTTGACAAACCAGGGCCACTTTATCAGGAAGGCGCGCCGCGCTTCGCTCTAGAAAATCTTGTACCAACATATACGGATTACTCATAAACTCGTGGTAGTGCTATCCATTCGCTGTCGATAGAGATTCAAGTCAATGACTCGAATCATACTTTCAGTATTAAGACTTCCCCCGAGGAACTGGTTGATGCGCTCGATATCAGGGAGGGGCTCAACCAGCATCTGATTATAGTTCACATCCAAATGCCGCACATTCGGACGTTGATGAAGCCACTGCTTGACTTGTTCCAGATGGCGGTCGAATATTCTCGCCATATCGTCATCGCTCACCTTGTCAGGGTCTTCGCCTCGGTTGACAAGCATCTTGCGCTGTGATGCAAGGATCTCGAGCATCTGGCGATGGACGAAAATTACCTGATAAGAATGTGAATCTGGCAAGTACGGAAGTAATGTAGCGATAACCTTAACGCACCTTCCCTGGGCATCTGGCAACCACGAAAAATCATTTTTCCGGAGTGCTTTCACCGGCTCGAATTCGTAGTATCCCTTTGGGTTGTCCTCGTCTGGTTTACGGATCTCATCCGTCAACGGCTGCAATCCCCCAGCCTCGAGAATTTTCATAACCATCGACGTTCCCGATCGCGGAAGCCCCGATACAATCGTGATCGGATTCCTTTGTCTCCCAATTACGCGGAGCCATAACCTCTGAAATATTGGCGGATTCATGGTGGAGGTTAATACAATTTGTTGGCTTCTTCTAGGCGGGCAAGCAGAATATCTTTGAGCTCGCTAGCAATAGCTTTTTCACTCTTATAAATATCGGTGAGCTCCTCTGGATCCTCAGCTAAATTAAACATCTCATAATCAGGGGGTGTTTTGGATTCATCATAACCCCGATAATGGAGAAGTTTATGATGCCCTTTTAGAATTCCAAAAGATGCTTTTTCTAGGGGAGCCAACTTTGGATTGGACTTGGCGTCTAATAGAAATATTGGGCGCTGATTATTGTCATTGGCGTTTGCAAACGGCGGCAGGATCTCCCCTTCTGCCCAATCGGGAGTGCTTAACCCGGCAAAGTGTAAGATTGTCGGGAGCAGGTCAATTGAGCTGGTATTCACATAGATATCGTGCCGCTCAGACCGTCCGGGTTCTAAGATCATCAAGGGAATAGTAACAACCGGATCATATAACGATTCAGTCGTATGAGCTTTTATTCCACGCTCGAACATCTCGCCATGGTCAGATGTGATGATGACATATGTATTGTCTAATGTGCCATTTTTATCCCATTCATCAATCATACGGCCTAGCTCTGCGTCACAATTTAGGATGTACTCATCATAGGATCTGCGATACTGGTTTAGATCTTTTTGTCGATACCCCAGGCTAAAATGTGCCCGGGGCTTGCTGATCGGTTTCCAACTATCAATGAATCGTCCAACGAATTCTCGGCGAGGCAAATAGGGCTCATGAGGGGGGAGCAGATGAAAAAATCCAAGATATGGCTGAGGGATTGATGGGATCATATTGATCAACCAGTCGATTGCTGGCTCAAGCGTATACAGACGCCCGTTTTGTTCTGGAAGTCCATCTGGATAAATTGGCTCAAGCTCTTTTGTCAAGTGTTTTGTCTGTGCAGAGATGATCCACCGATAGATCAATGATAGAAATAATGAGCCAGACGCAGCAGTTTCGACGGGCAACATCGCCACCTCGCTGGTTTTTGCAACGATGAAATCGTTGTAAAAAATACGATCAGCTATGGTGAAATCTTTAAGCGCGTTGTCCCTCATTTTCCGAAGCTGGTCAATATCTTTTGAGAATTGGTAGAGCAAATAAAATGAGAGCAAGTTCTGGGTGAATGCAATGCGGTTGTAACCTTTTTCTGCTATCAGTCGAAAAATGTTATTGTTGACAAGAGAGTTTTCTACAGTACCGCGCAGGTGGATCGCGCGATGTGTCCAAGGATATGTGCCAGTGAGCAGTGAGGCTGTACCAGGGGTTGTGAAACCAGCGGTTGAATAATGTTTGTGGTAAACAACCGCCCTTTCTGCTAGTCGTTCGAAGTTTGGAGTTGTATTTCTTGGATATCCAAATAAAGATACATTTTTTGCCGAAAAAGCATCTAATATGATGATCAAGATATTTGGCGGAACCAAGTTGTATGATAATGGGGAAGAGGTCTCAAGTAAACCTGGATAATTGCTCGCCATTAGAGGAGCGAGAGCTGCTACTTTTAGAAAATCTCTACGATTAATATGTGGGCGCAAGTCAAATCCTTTATAGATTCCGGAAAATTACGACAACGATTCCAATCAAGCCCAAAATAATATACACCGATGTGAGAACCGATAGTCCTTTTACAAGCTTATAGATCAAATTTGCCAGACGGTCGGAGCGGAGCACCAGGAGATATCCGACAATAATTGTGAAGATCGACAAGACCAGCCATGGAAGGGCTTCAGAAAATGACCAATCGAATACTTCTGCGTAGTTAAACTGGGCGTTGACTGCCCAAATAGCAGACACGAGAGTAATAGCCATTACGAGGGGGACGAATTTTCTACGAAACCGTGCCTCAGGTAAAAGGAAACCTAACAGGACAAACAATCCCCAGATGATTAGACTCTCGAGAACAGAGATCGCTAAAGAATATGCCAGAACACTGAGGATATCGAGCACACTCATGCGAAGGATCCAAGCAGGAGTGTCACGAAACAATTTATAAAAAGCCCATAAAAATATGGGTAGTGAACAGGCTACATAGGCGTAGAATAAATCTTCTCGGGATGCGAGCCTACCTTTATAGGTAGCCAAGACTTTTCAACCTCTCCTCCAAAACATCACGATCTTCTTCCGCCGGTGGCTTTGGGGGAGCAGATTTGCCCGAGGTGACAGCCTCACCCAGAACAAGCGAAGGGATCTCCCGGTAAGAAGGATTGGGCAGGTGAGTGAGCGATTGGCTTGAAAAGATTACACCAGGCACGAGTTGCGGGTCTATGCAGTGATCGGCACCCCAATGATCCCGGTTAGGTTCCAATGCATTCTCTTCCCAACTGCCTAATCCTGTTTGTTGTGAAGCCCTATAACCTGCAGAGTAGCCAACCAGGATATCTGGACCATATTGGGTCAGGCTTCCTTCAAAAGCTTCACCACGTGTATAGCAGTGGTTGACAACAAGTTGGTGATCTGGCCCAATCCACGTGGACAGCTTACTCTTTATTTCGTTTACTGTATTCTCGATCTGTTCAAGGGGAACAATCCCCTGACCCTCGCGACCCTGCAGGTTTAGATAGATACTGTTCAAGCCAAGTGCATACGCCCGACTTTTGTTCCAATCGATATTGGTTAGGCTAGAATTTCCCGCACCATCCTTCTTAACAAGGTAACCTTGCTCCAATAACCAGCGGTTTAGATGTACTTTGTGATCGAACCTTGTGAAACCGTGATCCGAGAGAACCAAGACGTGTGTATCCGAGGGCATACGATTTTCAACGGTTTGCAGGATCCGACCCACCATTGCATCTAATTTCATATACCACGCATCGATAATATCTGGTCGGTCTCTCCAAAACATATGCTGGATGCGATCCAGGCTGTCAAAGACACAAGCAATCACGCCCTCGTTATAATCGGCCAGGTGCTGTACCAGCGCGGCCTCACGCGCCGTGAAGATGCTGTCGCAGAGCTCGAGAAATTTGAGATCATCGATGCAACCTTCTTCAAGACCTGTTGTGTCTTGAGGCCAGCCGAGCGAAAGGAAGGGCCCAGATATCTTCCAGGTTTTGCGCACAAAATCCTGAGGAGTGCCATAGCGCCATATTGATTTAAGTGGGTGGATTTGGATGGGGAGAAAGTAAAGAACCGGATCTGGCTGTGTTCGCGTCAAAATAACGCGTGTAATGGCATGCACTTTGAACAAGAATCCAACATTAAATGTTAGCTCTACGATCGGACTCCACTGGTTAAGTATCAGCTCGATTACCTGGCTGCCCAGGGATAGCTTAGCAGTCTTCTCGTCGAGGCTCTCAAGCTGAATACCTAGCGTGGCTGATTCCGATCGATCACCTTTTTTTCGTGCTGGTCCTTTGATCTCTGCAGAATATTTACCATCATGCGAACGGCTTAACTTTTCAAAAGCTGTTTTTGAACCGAGCGGAAGAATACCCTCGTCGTTGGCAAACAAGGTGCCCACACCCAATTTTCCATGGATGTCTGGTGTTCCCAGGCCTGGTATCGTTGATACGGGTAGGTCTGGTCTCGCTGGGAATGTAGCCGGCCACCATAAAGATGTTGCAGGATAACCTCTGCGTACCGCATGCTCGAAAAAGGTTGTTGCTGTGTGCGGAGGCGTGAACCCCACGCCCGCAAGACCCTTTTGCGTTGGCAGCAGTGAGACAAATGGTGAATAAGTCGAGGGATCTCTGTGCACAAAATCAAATATCCCGTGTCCGCCAGGATTTAAGCCGGTCGCAATGCTCGTCCATGAGACTTCGCTCTGGGGTGGATTTGAAATAGAGAGGTTGGCGTATCCACCCCGCCCAGCTAACTTTGCCAGATTCGGAACCTTACCCTGCTCGTAGAGCTTTTCATAATAGCGCGGGTCAAAAGCATCCAAACCTATGATGATCGTTCGCATCAATAAATTCCAAATAATTCCGGGAAATTAGTCTTCGGGTTCGTCAGCTTGCGAAGATTGCTCGGCTTTTGAACCTCTTAATAAACGAGCAATTCGAAAAACCAACATTTTTATCCGGCTCGAAAAAATCAGAATAATGCCGGAAATAACGCCGAACATGACCGCCAACACCTGGAACAGCATTCCACCGGTGTTTGGATCGATATAGGCTGCGTATGCGGGTTTTACGAAGACAAGGCAGCCCATGATCAGCAGAAGCGAGTGCATTAGTGATCTGTTTAATCTCATTACTTGGATTCCATCCTATCCTTAATTTGATTTACTCCGGATGAAGGCAGCCAGTTTTCCGACGGAATCGAAATTATCTGGGGTAACCTCCAGGTCATCAATTTTTATACTAAAATTTGTCTCGACAAATGCGACTAATTCCATAACACCTACGGAATCGACGATCCCCTCCTCTAAGAAAGAGGCGTCTTCTGGGTACTGGAAACCATTATCGCTAAAAAGTAAATTTTTTGCGATATAGTCCATTATTTGCGTCTCAACGGTCATCTAATAACTCCTGAATTATACAAGATGATTACTACAACTCTGGGAGAGATAGTAACAAGCGTGAATAGTTTTGTACCATAATTCGTTGACTCTGTCTAACAGTGGGTCCGCGCAAGAGAGCGAGAGGAGAGGAAGCGATGCGCATTAAGGCTGCAACAGCAAGGATTATTTTGTACAGATTGGCGGCAAGTTTTCCGCGGTGCTTGCGAAAATAAATCAGTTTGCCCTCGTATAATCGAAAAAACATCTCCTGAGCGACCTGCTGGGTACTCTGACCTCCATAATGAACTATCTCGGATTGAGGGACCCAGTACAACTCCCAACCAGCCTGTTTAAGGCGAGTACATAAGTCAACTTCTTCACTATAAATAAAGTAATCCTCATCCAGAAAACCAATCTGCTCAAGAGCCTCGCGTTTTATGACGATGCAGGCGCCCAACATTGTATCTACCTGTCGCGGGGTAGACTGGTCCCATGAATGCATCGGGTAATAACCGTCTGGACGGACACCCGGTGCATGCAATAAACGCAGCATCTCACGTAGAAGCGTCGGTGTGGGAGAACAGGAGGGCTGCAGGCTGCCATCAGGGTTCAGAATACGCGGTCCTGCAGCGGCAGCTTGAGGATTGTTAGCTATAAACTCAACCAATGTCTGCAATGCACCGGCCTTCAGTTGCGTATCAGGATTGAGCAACATCAAATACTCTCCACGAGATTGCCGTAGAGCAAGATTATTCGCACGTGCAAAGCCAATATTCTCTGAATTTTCAATCAGATTCACTAGAGGGAATTGCTCACGAATCATGACAACACTTTCGTCAGTAGAAGCATTGTCTACAACGAACACATCCACATTCCTCGATGTCGTTACAGAATTGATCGAACTCAGGCAGGTTGAGAGGAGCTCGCTCGTATTCCAATTGACAATAATAATTGATGTACTCATCCTATTTTTCGGTGAAGTCTGATTCGTCTTTGCGCAAATAAATTTGTTCCAGGCTAAGCAATCCACCCAAAAACAACCACGCCAGGATGCTTGAGCGGTAGCCGACCAAGCCAACATTATACACGAAGGGTAATATCCAGTCACCCAGAACTCCGGTCACTAAAGTGCCTGCCAGCCCTCCAATAGCACCGACCACGTAAGCCTTTGAAAACCCTTCCGGTACATGATCTTTCAAACGCCATGCGAGCAGACCAACTTCGAGAGCAAACCAAAGAAATAGCCCAAGACCTACAATCCCAGTCTGGGCGAGAATATCAATATAGTTATTATGAGAATTAAAATTAACCCTGTATCCAGAGATTGGGAAGAGAGGAGTATACCAATAGTAGTTTGCTGGCCCTAATCCCAATACAGGGTTTGCATTTACGATTTGCAGCACCAGCTTCCATGCTTCTGAGCGTGTGGATATGCTGTAGTCTTCTTCACCTGTGACAGCTCCACTGATTTGGGAAAATCCCAGCACGAGGACAATGATCGCTAGTATCACGGCATAGTGACGAAAGCGAGGTAAGCCAACGAACACAACCACCGCGAGTGCGAATAAAGCTGGGAGCCAACCTGATTTCCAAGAATATGCCTCAATCAGTGCGATATAAAGGGAGGCGAAGACGAGAGCGCCAAGAGCCACTCGCCATTTCTGTTCCAACTTTGAATTTAATAAAAGCTGGCTGGAGGCCATAGCAATCAGCCAGATCCAGAATATGCTTGCATCCGAGCCGTATTGAAAGATCTGGTAAATATAGCTTTCAAGCCCCTGGAACAACCGACCGATGATGTATACGCTACTGATCGCCAAAAATAGCCACAACATCCATTTGAGCCACTTTGTTTCAGTTAAATGATTTCCCACTAACCAATACGCAAGGGCAGAGAGAGAAAAAAGACCGACCGTGCTTATCTGCGCAGTCAGTGGAGCAATCTTTGTAAAGTAATAGTAATTGATCTGCCCATTAATTAATGATATTAATGCCATTACCAGGAAGAGGAACAATGGCAGGTTTGTTCGTGATCTTACCCAGTGGATACGTCGCTGGCGCGCGACCATATCCAGAACCCAAGTGCCTAACAATAATCCCTGTAGTAATACTGCTGGACTTATTAGTTCGTATGTACCTCCGTCGAAAAACGAAGGCAGATTTAAGGTCGCCACAATTAATCCAACCACTCCCCAGGCAGGGTTTCGAAGAAGAAAGATAAAGAGTCCAATTCCTGCGAGAAAAAAGGGGGGAAGCAGAAGCATGCGAGTATCCGATATATTGACGAATGCTGCCAGAACACTTACCAGGGCAACTGCAATTATGATCAACACTCGGAGCCACCGGTAGGAACGGTCTTCTTCTACGCTCACTCGTCTCTGGATAAATTCCCTTGGATTCATACCATTCCCTTACCAACTCGCTCTACAAGACGGTTAAATCGTGGCATGCTTGTTGCCCAATCATACTTTTCGCGAACCAGATTATAAGCTTTTGTAATCAATTCCTCACGCAAGTTTCGATCAGAATACACTCTCAGTACAGCATTCGCGAATTCAACCGGATCGTCAGCAATAAGCAAATGCTCCCCTTGCCGCACATCCAACCCTTCAGCTCCTTTTGATGTGGCGATGACTGGCGTCCTCAACGCCATGGCTTCCAAAATTTTTAGGCGGGTCCCTCCTCCGCGTAGGATGGGTACGATACTGCACCGTGATCGACCGATTAGAGAGCGGATATCTTCAACATACCCTGCCAGGAAAACGCGAGGAGCAGGGGGTAAATATCTGTCTGCGTGATTCCCGGTAATGACTAATTTCGCTTGAGGCTCTTGAGCGATAATTATTGGGTACGCCTTTTGGATAAACCATAGCATCGCTTCGTAATTTGGCTCAAATGTGAGAGCACCTGTAAAGATCATCGAATAAGGCTCAGGGTTCTCCTCAGGAGTTGAATATGAAGCAAGATCGACACAGTTTGGAAGGACCTCGATATGATTCCCCGTGCCCACATTCGTTGATACAAGTTGCGCCTCCCGATCAGAGACCACTGTACACGCCTTATACTGGTTCAAAGTAGAAGCTAGGAAATACCGGTATTTCCACCACGTAAGACCACGCCGTAGCTGCTGGATGGGTGAGGATGCCAAGGCATACTGCTCGTAAAGGACTCCAACTTCAAGTTCTTCGAAAATTGCAGGGACATTTAGAAAGCTTTTTATGTATACTGCCATATCAATCTGGGATGCAATCACAATGTCCACGTGCGATCTCAATAATACCTCGTCGATACAATTATCTAGGTCATCAGAATAGGTATCCAGAAAAGATCGAGGGGTTTGGCTAAAGTAACCGCGGAGAGACAGGGTGGAGTGAGGTTGGAACTGCTTCCAGGGAAAGGAAAAGATTGCTCGACAGAACTCTTGAGAATTGACCTCATTTGGCTCATCCTGATCAGGATCATAGAAACTGATTAATGTAATTTGATGGGTTTTGGATAGACCTTTTAGAAGATTATATATGCGCAGCTTGGAACCATTATTAGGCGGAAAAGGGTACCACCTTGAGAGAAAAAGGATATGCATAACTCAACCAAATACGTAGCGATAAATTCTTCGGGTTGGGCCTTGCACTGCTACATACATTATCAACATGGGCAATAGCAAACCTAGTGAAAGGAGAACTGGAAATAACAACAACGGTAGAGCAATCATCCAAGGCGCATACGATCGAAGCAGCAACAATGAAATATCTAACACAATCAAGTGGGTTAGATACACCCCATAAGATCGCTGACCGATCTTCTCGAGTGAACGCGCCCAGGGGATTCTGTCTCTCGGAATAACTGGCAGAATCAATGCAAATGTGAGGGGACACAACAGGCGAGCGAGCGGGAAAATAAGGACCTTATTCGCATTCAGGATGCCTGATAGGAAAAGGAGCGCCGTCATCAGGATAAATATCCACGAGTATTTTTTCAACCACGGGAGCAATCTTCGCGCATGCATCCCGTAAACCAAACCCAGAGGGAAATAGATACCCCAATCCGCGAGAGTAGTTCGCAGTATTGGGAGCGTCAATCGATGCGTCCATTCTGGAAATGCGAAACCAAAGTACCCGGGATTGAGCACATTAATGGAGAAAAGTTGATAAATACCGATCGCCGCAAGCAACAGGGCTGCATAACGACGAGCAAGTACCACAATTAGAGGTGATAATAAATAATAAAATGCAAGCAAAGGGATGAAATGATAAGGGTAGCCTACGAGCAAATTCTTTGTGTACCCCAAGAGCGAATATCGCTCATTAAATTGAATATAAACCAGCAAGTAAAACAGGATTGACCAGATCAGATAAGGTATCAGGATATGGCGCAAGCTTGATTCTAAAAACTTTCGAGAAATCCTTGGGGGATCACCTCTGGCGGCATACGCAACAAAGCTGCCAGAGATGAAAAAGAATATCGGTACGGCAAACGCTCCAAATGCCTGCAATATTTGCAATATCAACAGCCCAGAGGCGGGTAGCATTCTACTACCTGACTTGGCTATAGCATCCATTCCAACGCTTATTGAATGGTTGAGCACAATTAAGAACATGGCTAAACCTGTTAGTGCTCCAAATTGCCGGTTCATCGTTATTCCTCGAAGAATGACTCCCAGTCAGAACCACTGAAGCGAGCTTTGAGCTCATCATAATTTGTGATAACTTCAGATAGCAAACGGCTTGCTTGCTTATATGTTTGGGGAGCAACAACTTCAGGAACAACCCCCAAATATTTCTGAACGTCCAGCATGAGCGCAGCATAATTACTTGCAAGGTCCTCGTAATAGACTTCCACTACTGCATGATCTGAAAAGAGAGCGTCATATGAGCGTTCCCACGCTCTGGTCTGCACAAAATCTTTTAGGCACTCGTCATAATCCAGATCCAATACTTGACGACTACGCCGGCTGTCATCAGTATTGACCCACGTATCTGTTAGAGCTGCGAGCTTTCGTGATAGGTGTGTTCGTAATATATTTCTTCGCTTAATGTGAATAACCTTGATCGTTTTTTGGTCTCGCAGATAATCCCAGACCTGTTGTTGCTTTCCGTTCTGGGCGTGGTAATAAAATATCTTAAATCCAACTGCCGCTATTTGCCGGGGAAATTTCTTGTATACCTTTTTCTCGACAAAATTTATTGGATTATTGAGATACATTGAAAATACCCGTTTGGAATTCAGATAGCCTGGATACGCCCAGCCAATTGACTCCTGGTTCTGAAAAATTTCCCCCAACACCATGATCTGGCTATGCGAATTGAGCAAACCTCTTAAATAATTTGAACCGCTTCGCGATCTCCCTAAAACGATAAATCGCACATAGTCGCGATGCCCTGCCAACAATCCGAGGTCTAATGCAATGTTTTGGATGTACGGATACAATTGATATCTCCAATTGTTCAACTGCCTAAACACACCCTTCAATTCCTTCGCATTCCCCAACGCTGATTGAGAAAATCCCATATCCCCTCGAGCATGGCGTCCCGATGCTTGCGTTTCGACCGCCATTTTGGCTTAATGCTCCAGCTCATCAATGTACGCAGGTTATCAAACCATGTAGTCAACCACACCCGGACGGGCGCACGATGTATCGAAAGCATCAAAAGTCGATTGCGCGTCCCATAATAAGTCACGTTTTCCCCTGGTTGGTACTGCAGCTGCACTCCTTTATGCCACAGCTTGGCGTGCGGTACATGCATGATTTTCCAACCGCGTAGTCTTGCTCGAAGACACCACTCCGTTTCTTCAAAATAATAAAAGAAGCGGTCGTCAAGTCCGCCGATTTGCTCAATCACATCTCGCCGAACCATAATCGCACAGCCTGATATCCAATCGACAAGCCGGTTCTCTACCTGCTGTCCTGTGTCATACTCATTTTGATCAAGATGAGCTGCCCTCCAGTCAGCTCCCATAATTCCACCGGCTGATTGGATCACCTCGGGATGGTCAAAATGGTAGACCATCGGACCGACAATTCCTACCTGGTCGTCTGTTTCAGCTGCAGATACAAGCCGACTAATGCAATCTGGCGCAAGGACCGTGTCTTCGTTGAGAACCAGCACCCATGCTGCACCCATTTCGATTGCTGCCTGTATGCCAACATTGTTATTCCCAGCATAACCCAGGTTTTCATTTAACTTAATGACATGAACACCAGGATAATTAGATCTTATTGCTTCAACCGATCCATCTTGTGAAGCATTATCCAGCAGAATTATCTTGTGGTTAGGGTAATCAGCATTTCCCAACGATTCCAAGGCTTCGAGTGTATCTTCACGCCGGTTGGTATTTAAAATTACGGTAATAACAAGCGATGCCATCAATGGCTCTCAAGTTAGCCAAGCTTGGGGGAAGTTCTTCATCACCTCTATATCCTGGAATTTTTGGCTTTCGCGTGCTCCGTGGCGCTTCACCCATGCGGCCATGCGATGCAAACCTTCTTCCAGGCTGACCAACTCACGCTCTCCAAATACCCGCCGAACCTTTTCATGGGATGAATAGGCATTCAGGACTTCGTTTCGAGGTGGCAAGTGAAGGATATTCGATTTCACGCCCATAGCATTCGCTACGTGACTGGCAAGATCGTTCACGCTATATGGGGTGTCAGCTCCGATATTGAAGATTTGATTATATGCAGATGGGGTATCAATGGCATCTGCAATGACAGGAGCGACATCGTCGATATAACTGAATGCACGTGTCTGATTGCCGTCTCCAAAAACGGTCATAGGGTTGCCCTGAAGGATCTGATTCATAAAGATGCCGACCACATTGCGATACTTATCACCAATATTCTGTCGCTCGCCGAATACGTTGTGGGGGCGGAAAATGACATAGTTCAAACCAAACATCGTATTTGAAACGTGTAATTCCTGCTCAACTGCCAATTTTGCAATCCCATATGGATCTTCTGGACACGCAGGCGTATCTTCAGTCATGGGTAGCTCTGGGCTGGTACCATAAACAGCTATCGAAGATGTGAACACAAAACACTTCACATTGTAGTTGACCGCTGCATTGATAAGGTTGACACTTCCTAGTAGATTGTTTTCGTAGTTGAAGCGCTTAATAAAATGGCTGAGGCCTTCCGCCGCGTATGCCGCTAGATGATATACAAACGCATATTTCTCTTGCTCAAACAAGTTATTAACAAGATTTGAATCATTAATTGATCCACGAACAATTCGAATGCCATGAACCAGGTTGTCTTCAAAGCCGCCACTCAAATCATCCAGTACAGTGACACTGTAGCCTTGCTGATGCAAGCGTTCAGCAACATGCGAACCTATGAAACCCGCTCCACCGGTCACGAGTACGTTTGGCATAATTGTTTCTCCAGCATATCCGAATGTATCCTATCACCCAAAGAGCGATCTGTAAAATTTTCGGGCAGGCGAGCGGTTCACGATTGCCATCATGAATAATGGCACTGCAAGTCCAAGTACAATGAGCACGGGGAGAAAAACAATTTGTACTGCCAACAAGCCCGGAACAATATGGTAAATTAATCTCCCTGAGTATTCGAGAATAGGAGCGTGAACCAGATACACCCCAAATGATTTTGTACCCAAATCGGTTAGTTGGGCTGCAAATGGAGGCGACCAACCTTCAAATGCAAAGTAGCTCAAAATCACCGCAACTGAATACAATTGGTCTACAAGAGTTTCTTGAGGTCCTATCCAATCTTGACCAGAAAGGTGTAAAAGTATCTCCCACTCAATAATTCCGATCAGGAAAGTTACGATTGTAAAAATTGGGAGCATACGCTTGACTCGACCAAGCACAACCTTAAGAGATTCTTGGTGAAATCCAGCCACGATTCCAAAACAAAACCAAAAAATATACGAGAGGAATAAACCGCTGCGATTCAATATATCGAATGGAGCAAGGATGGGAATAGATAATTGCAATATTCGCGTGTAGCGCAGAAGCAATATGCCAATTTGTATGATCGCGCTGATTATTAGCAAACCTTTAGCTTGCCGCCTGGCAAGAGGGACTAAAAGGGGAGAAATCAGGAGGAGCTGTACCAGCAATGGCACATAGTAATAAGGCGCTTCAGCTCTCCCAGTGACAAGGATGATCACATATTCCAGGACCGAATTTTGTTCTCCTTGAAACCAACGAGCAGACAGGATGAGAATTGACCATATCAGATACGGGATGATCAGGTTCTTAATTCTGGTAAGTACAATAGTCCAGTTGATCGTTTTTTGATCACTTCGAGTTGCAAATGCGATAAAGAAGCCGGAAACAAAAACGAACGCCGGGATACTGAAGATCATCAGCTGTTCGATTACACGCATTGAATAATAAGTCAGACTACCGAATTGGTCGAAATTCGGTACGCTTACATCCCTGTAGCGATGCGTCCACCAGAACATGGCTGTAAATCCCCACCCAGTGACGTGATAGAGGATGACACCCAGGACAGCCAGCCCGTTTAATGTGAGTAATCTCCGGATCATGAAGCTTGAGCCAATATCACCCGAAGAGGTATTTTGAAAATCGTCTAAGTGGGGAATTGTCTACCAAAGACAATAGCAGAAGTGGTAACCCTAAACCTAATGTAATGAGCACGGGCTGAAAAACAATTTGATGCGTCAATATTCGAGGGAAAAACCGATAGATAAGTCTTGCGCTATACTCAATCACCAGTGCATGGGTGAGATATATCCCAAAGGATTTGGTTCCCAAAAAAGAGAAGGAATCAAAGAAGGGAAATCTTCCTTTATCAAATGCAAGCAATCCCAGGATGAACGTCAGAGTGTAAATCACATCGATCAATGTTTCGCGGATTGAAATCCATTCTGCTCCGGAGAGATACACCAAACCCTCCCACTCAAGAAACCCGACAGGAATCAACACCGCTGCAGTTCCCAGAAGTAACCAGCGAAGGGGATAGAAAACGCGCTTGAAATCTGTGATATGGTCTGCCAGCGTTATACCGATGGAGAACCAGAAGATTCTAGTCACAAAAAGCCATTTAGGAAACGCCAGGCCTAGACTATGCCACATGGATGATTCGTTCCCTATAATGGTCGGATATTGTACCAAAGTTACAAGGAGTTGGATCAAACCTGTAACGAAAAGTAATGAGCGCCAGTTTGCCTTTTCCCAGCGCACTAAGATTGGAGCAATAAGATAGAACTGTATCAATAGGGGGATAAAATAATAAACTTCATTAGTGCGCCCAATTAGAATCGCCTGAACTAGCTGGGCAAGGGATAACCTTTGCCCTTCGATGAATCTTAATGTCAGTGCGATCGCAGTCCATATCAAATAGGGAATTGCGAGATTTGTGACGCGGGAAATGATGACCTTCCAGCCAACAGTTTTTTGAGTCTTTCCTGTCGCAATCCCAACAAAATAACCCGAGACGACAAGGAATGCTGCGATACTGAACGCCACAAATTGCTCGACCAGCCGCAAGGCGTAGTATGAAAGACTGCCTAGCTGAGCGCCAGGAACAGCGCCATTTCGCTGAGCCCAGGAAAACATGGCAACAAAACCCATGCCTGCCGCGTGAAACAAAACGACAGAGGTAATCGCCACCCCATTTAAATATAGAAATCGGCGCACCATAGTGGTATTTAATTGTTCTGTGAAGACATCATTCGATCGATATGCCTGTTAATGCCTTCTTCATCAAGTGCTGATCCGATTTCTCTACAGTCTCGATGTATTGACGCATAGCGTCCAGCACCGGAACTTCGTCCCGGTCAAATACTTCGCCTTGCAGTAGCCGCATCACTTCCAAGCGGTGTTCAGGATCCTGAATGAAGTGTGTGAATAATGGCATCAGTTTATAATACACCCGGATAAATTCATACCAGATTTCGACACCCTTTCGCAGTTTCTCTTCGTAAGATGCTAACTTCGCAGCACTAACATCACCCGTTTTTATGGCTGTCTGGATGGCCTCGGACGCGAATTTTGCGCTGTAGAGAGCCACGCTGATTCCGGATGAGAAGATTGGATCGACAAATCTGGCAGCATCTCCGACGATCAGAAAACCATCCCCTACAAGTTTGGTCAAATTATAGCTATAATCTCCTTCCCGTTTGAACTCATTGATTCGGATGGCATCTCGCATGGCATGCTCAAGGCCAGGGTTAGTCTTCATGTTGTTTAGGAAAAACTCCTCGAGACCTTTGGCCGCATCCCTGAATACTTTTTTATCCGCAACCACTCCTACCGAGGTAACCTCGTCATCAATTGGAATACGCCACACCCAGCCCCTTTCGATGGGTAGAAAGTAAATATGGATATAGTCTTCTGTCGGCCCTTCTCCACGATCTACATTCCGATACCAGGCATGTATTGCATATTGATCGAATAAGGGATCCTTTTCCTTTAGTTTTAACTGGTTGCCCAACAAAGTTGCCCTACCGGTTGCATCAACGACAAACTTCGCGGGAATATCTAGCTCCTGACCGGCCAGACTGGCACGAACACCCACAGCTTGTCCATTTTCAAGGAGCACCTGCTTAACGTGGACACCCTGGTGGACCTTCGAGCCAAGGCTTTCTGCGTGTTTGAGGAGAGACATGTCGAATTTTTTTCGATCGACATGGTAAGTATATGGCTGATCGATACCTAATTGAGGGATTGAACGAAACTGGATTGAAAGCTCGTTCCCATTAGGCGCGTGCCAAGCCGCACCATATTTTTTTACGAAGCCTTCTTCTTCCATAACTTTAAGGAAACCGACTTCGTTGAAAATCCGCAACGTCGACATCACTAAGGATTCGCCCACATGGTCACGCGGGTGGTTGGCGCTTTCAAGAATCACATTATCGATCCCGGCCAGTGATAAATAGCATCCTAAAGCGGATCCAGCAGGTCCTCCACCGATAATGATTACGTCTGTCATAGTTAAATCTCCTATTTGTCTTTGAAATAAACACCCAAATAATTAAGGGAAACAGGGTAGTGGGTAGCAAAAGCTCCTGAAGACACCTGCAATCCCGAACCTTCAGATATGCTCTAATACTGCTGCAAATACCCAACTAAAGCATTGATGCTCTTGAAATTATCATAAATCACGTCTTTATCCGGAACCTGGATACCCAAGGCTGTATCAATATGCGCGACTAACCGCAGGATGGCCAGGGAGTCGAGTATGCCAGAAATTAGCAAATCTTCATCGTCATCCAGGCGAGCGTTTACGTTTCTTATGATCTCGTTCTTAATATACTCTGTTAGCAGTGCTTTACGATCCATTATGAAATAAACTCCCTTATGTTAATGTTGTCTGGATCATACTTTAGTGATATGGTGAGAACTCGCTATATAAATAGAGTTCAAAAAGTCACCAAGGTTTCAACACGACATGCACCACGATCATAATGCTTGACCATCAAAATCGGCAGTCCAAATTGGAGCACGTTCCGGGTGGAAGCGTGACCCAATTGGAATGGAATAGAGCTGGTAGTCGGCAAATGGATTTGCCTGGTCCTAATTAGATCCCTATTAAAATGAACATCGCAGCAGCAGAGCCAGCCGGACCACCACCGATAATCAAGACATCAGTCTTCATGGCTACCACCCAGTGAACTGGAAATCCTTGATCAATCTGATCAAGTCTCTTGCAATCAGACTAATATTTTTGTAAATACACCACTAAATCGTTGATGCTGCGGAAGTTATCATAGACTACATCTTCATCTGGCACGTTGATACCCAGCGCTTTCTCGATGTAGGCAATTAATTGTAGGATTGCCAGCGAGTTGAGGATACCAGCGCTGAGCAAATCCTCGTTTTCATCGAGATTTGCGGACTTATTTCGCATAATCTCACTCTTTATATACTCCATTAGAATAGCTTTGCGATCCATATTACGAAATTCTCCAATCAAAATAAAGTGTGTGGATATATAACTAAAGGGTCAATCTTTCCTTGGCGCGTGATTGTAGCTCACGACGGTCAATTTTTCCAGTCGAAGTCCTAGGAAACTCATCTAGGATATCAATACGTGAGGGGATGGCATAAGGTGGCAGGTGCTGTGAAATATGCTCGATAATATCTGCCAGCACAAGCTCATTGCGCGGGTTAAGGGTAATAGCGGCTTCGATTAGATTACTGCCCTGATTGTCTGGAACGACAAAGGCTGCGGCCTCCTTAACACTGGTATGTGACAGCAGAGCTACTTCGACCTCATCCAGCTCCACGCGATACCCGCGGGTTTTTATCTGCCTGTCCTTCCGGCCCAGGTAACGATAATTTCCATTGGTATCCAATTGAACTAAATCGCCAGTGCGATAAAAGATATCATTGAACTGATCGAACGCAGAGCGCTGATAGAAGCTTTTGTCTGTCTTATCAGACTGCCCCCAATAGCCTTTCATCACCACGCCACCGCGAATGAGTAGCTCGCCGACTTCGCCTTGTTCAACGGGCCGATCATCCAGGTCTAGGACTAAATCCTCAATATTTGCGCAAGGCTTTCCGATCGGTATCGTTTCATCCGTATCTAGGGGAATCTCCTCAACGTGATAGTAAGTGCAAACATTGGTCTCTGTAGGACCAAATAAATTGCTAAAGCGAATATCTGGAAGCAATGACATCAACTGGCGTAGGTGCTTTGTAGGAAATACCTCACCTGCAAAGAGGATCCATCGTAGTGCGCTCAAGTCCCGGTTCTGGATGCCACCATGTTCCATCAGTTGGATCAATGCGAAGGGGACGGAATACCAAACTGATATTCGTTCCTCCTCCATCAAACGGGAAAGATTGGACGGAAACTTGGTGAGTGCTTCTGGGACGATGACTGTGGTAGCTCCGGCAACAGCGCTGGAGAAAAAATCAAAGGTCGAAAGATCGAAATGCAAGGGTGCATGGTTGCTAATTTGATCCTCACCAACCAATCCATATGTATCTGCTGCCCACTCAGCGAAGCTTAATCCGCTCCGGTGAGTGTGCATGATCCCCTTGGGCACGCCGGTAGAACCTGAAGTGTATAGGATATATGCCAGGTCTTGCTCTGTGAGGTTGAGAGCTGGAAGGGTGGTGTCAGATTCAAGCGCTTCTTCCCAGGAGGTGGAACGAACAGGCAGATCGTCCGATGCTTGTAGTCCGATGATATTTTCCAGCGCCTTCCCCTCCGTGAGCATCTGTTTTACTTGTTCGCGCTTGATTTCATTGGTCAAGAGCGTCCTGATACCACAATCCTTAATCACATATCCGATTCGTGATACAGGCGCAAAGGGATCCAAGGGCACATATGCTCCGCCAGCTTTCATAATGCCATAAATAGCTATGCCGGATTCGAGCCCTTTATTCATGAATATGCCCACACGCTCTCCCCGTGTAAGTCCTTGGGCTAGTAGAGTGTTTGCCAGAGCATTCGATCGCAGCTCTAAATCGGCGTAGGATAGGCTCTTGCCTGAGATACGAATCGCCTGCCGTTCCGGATGTCGTTCGGCACCTGTCGTAATCGCATGAGGTAACAGAAATCTCATCAGCACATCCTAGTTGGGATTACAGACCTAGCAACCTAGCAATTATGTTTCTTTGAATATCCGAGGTGCCCGAATAGATCGTTCCCCCAATCGAGTCGCGTAAATCACGCTCTACCTCGAACTCAGTCATGTACCCATATCCACCAAGAGTATGAATTGCATCCATTCCTGAAAGCACAAAGCATTCGCTCAGGTAGAGTTTAGCCATGGCTGCCTCAAGCGCTGCAGGCTTACCCATTTTCTTCAACCAAGCTACTTTGTAGAGAATTAAGCGAGCGGTCTCCAGACGAACGTTCATATCCACAATCCGATTTGCTACCGCCTGAAATTTACCAATCGGTTGCCCAAACTGTTGGCGTTCTCGGGCATACTCGATTGACCGCTCGAGCTGGCGTTCCATGACCCCAAGATTGCTTGCAAGTATACAGCTTCGCTCCCACTCCATCGAGTGATTGAAGATACGCGCACCAGCACCCTCTGGTCCGAGCCGGTTTTCAAGCGGAACATAACATTCCTGGAGGATTAACTCTCCCATTGGAGATGTACGTAATCCCATCTTCTCGATGCTCCTACTCACTGTAAATCCAGGCGTACCCATGTCGATGATAAACGTGCTGATCCCCCACATACCTTTAGAAGGATCAACTGTGGCGAACACAACCGCCATATCGGCGACCGGAGCATTCGTAACGAACATTTTTGTTCCATTCAAAATATAGCCATCCCCGGAGCGGACTGCCCGCGTCTGCAGCTGGTAGGCGTCAGAACCCGTACCTGGCTCAGTCATTCCATGTGCCCCGATAAGTTTGCCCGAGCACAGGTCAGGCAAGTATCTCTGTTTTTGAGCGTCGGTGCCAAAACTCAAAATTGGCATCATCACGCTCCACATCTGAGCGTTGATTGCGAAGATCAGGCCATTGTCGTGGCAACCATAGCCAAGCCCTTCCATTGTCAGCATGGTGGTCATAATATCGGCATCGCTACCCCCGTAGATCTCCGGCGTCGCTAATCCCTGGATGCCGAATCCAGCACATTTCTTCCATAGCTCTCGCGAAAAGCTGCCTTCATAATCTCGCTCGATCATGCCAATGTTTAGTTCTTTCTGGGCAAATTCGATTACAGCTTTTTTATAAGCCAGCTGTTCCTCGCTCCAAGAAAAATCCATTATCTAGACTCCAAATTCATAGAATTGATAATCCCCCAAAAAAGGTTTACCGAGTAATCAACCCGAAGAACCGAAGCCACGAAACAGCGACCCTTCCCCCTCGTCCTTCTATGGTTGCCGGATGGCGCTCCAGTCCACGAGCCTTAACTCGAATTCTTTACGTCATGGTAGCGTTCGGTGATAATTGCTCGCTTAGGAACTGGCGTGCAGGTTGGATGTATTCATCCAGATACCATTCGCTTTCCAGGTCATCCTGGACATGGTGCTCCGACACAGGCTTGCCAAAACTAAATCGGCTGATAACAGGATGCAGGTATGCTGCTTCATCCCCCTTCATTGGATCTGGATCGCGTTCTGTTGAGAAAACATCTTGAAAATGCCCATACTTCAACGCCAGTGTATAGTAATGTTCATTCTGTCCCAGGAAACTAGCATGAATATAGTCGGCGCGGATATCTTCATAGTACTTAGCTATTTCCCCGTCAATGATAATAACGTCCTGTAAAAATCCTGGTTGCAAGAAGATTCCCGACCCGTTGTTCATGCGATCGATGATTTTCGTGAGGATTTCTTCAGGAGCAGATTCCATCTCTTCGTAAGGCCAGGAAGCACCATGATACTTCACCTCAAATATATTGCTCAATGCCCGGACATTATAACGAAAACCATGGATAAAACCGGACATGGTCTTTTTAAAGTCACAAGCTTGCATCAAAGTCCCTGCAAAATACAAGTTGGGCACATTAATTGACTCCCACTCGCTCGTTTGAGCAGGTAGTTTGTCGTTATACACCAGCTCTGGGAGACAGCTTTCATCAAAGATAGAGGGGTCAAAGCGGAATCCAGTACAAAAAATCACCTTGTCAAACTCCAAACGTCGAGTCTGTCCCTTGGCGTGCGTGTAGGTGATATCGACACAATATATTTCACCCATTTTCTCAATCCGGTTGATGCTCGCGTCGATGACAGTATTTTGAGATTTGAGCTGGTAAGTATCCAGGAAATTATTATTTACAGCACGAAGATTTCCTACAAAGTGAGACTCCCATGCCATTTTGACCGAGTGCGGACTTAGAACATGAATCACAGCTGCAACTTCGGTCAAGTGATCAGCAGTCTCAAATGCGGAATTACCCTTTCCAACAATCAACACACGCTTATTCGTGTATTCATTCAGGTCGATCGAATGTCTGGCATACGTGTCGCATAGCTCGCGTCCGGGGATATCTGGCTCGTATTCCTTAGTTACTCCTGTCGCAACAATTAACCGCTGCGCAAGGATGCGATTTCCACCCTGGTCAGTGATTTGGAACCCCTCTTCAGATTTTGTCACTTGAGTAACCTGGGTGTTATAGCGAATATTTAATTGATAATTCTCGGCATAATCAGTCAGGTAGCGCACCAAATCCTCAGGTTTTGGGAAATAAGCCTGGGAATAATTCTTGAAGAGCAACTCCGGATTATCACTGAGTAAGGAGTTCCAATCCCAGCGAAGGTTGATCTCCGGATTGGTTTTCCCAGTAAATACCTTATTGATGGAGATCAATGTGTTGTGGCGTGGAAAGTGGTTAAAAAACCTTCCAGGTTTGTTCCAACGTTCGAGTATTAAGTAATCTCGCTGATTTTTTTGAAGGAAAAAACCCAATTGCAAGCCTGCAGGACCCGCCCCAACAATCAAATATTCTACTTTAGTTCTCACGATGACACCTCGTTGATAGAATCGACTAGGTACCCCCAGTCGAAGCGTTATTAATTGGATAATTGCTATGTTATTGCTACGATATTGAAATTATATCATAGCACTACCACCCAGGTCTGTCTTAATATTCCTTACAATTTCTATTAATCACGATCATAGTCCGGTTGCTGACACTTCACGCAGGTAACCATCGAGACTATTGATTGATTTCTCCCATGACCAGTGTTGGAGCACATGCTCGCGTCCCCTAAGGCCCATGGTGTATGAGAGGCTCTCATCATCAAGCATCCTCTGGAGACCCTGGGCGAATTCTTTGACATCGCGTTCAATCAGATATCCGGTCACTCCATCGAGAATGGTTTCCTGAATACCACCTTCGCGAATCGCTATGACTGGTGTGCCGCATGCCATGGATTCAAGGGATACCAACCCGAAGGGCTCACGGATGGGCGTATATACCGTTACGCGTGCACGATTGTATAGCTCCACAAGATACTGGTCACTGACATTACTTAAGAACCGTACCTTAACGCCGAAAGAATCAGCCAATTGCAGGAGATATTCATGCTCCAATGGATTTTGAAAATTACTCGCTATCACCAGCTCTGGTCTGAAATCTCCATTCATCTTCGAGAGCACCTCAATCAGAAAATCAAATCCTTTCAGTGGTGTTAAGGACCCTACCGAGAGCACAAAATTCCCCTTCTCCAAACCCAATGGCTTGAAAACGTTCGTGTCTACCCCATGGTAACTTACTTGGGCATCTACTCGATAAATTTCTCTCACAGTTGATTGAACATACTTTGAATTGACGAGCACAATCCCAGCAGAACGAGTATTTACCAGGTCGAGCCGGCGGCGGAATTCTCGATAGGAAGCTGGGAGGGGGTCAAGGGAGTTGAAAAATTTTCGCCGCGAACTTTCCTCCCGATCATAGGGTCGTTCCGGCATCCTTTCATAAACCAATCTCAGAGGTTCATGGCAATAATAGATGGTAGGCATTTTTTTAAGATGTCGAAGGATGCTGGAAGCATTCTCGTACTGGCAAGGATGTACCATCAGAACGTCAAACTGATTTTGCTGAATCTCGCCAGAAATATGACGGGTTAAAGCATGCATGCGAAGAAGGTCAACGATTCGGGAAATCTGATTTATTCTCCCAAACGGAGAAGGGAAAAGCGGCGATGGGATGAAGTTAAATATCCGATGTCCGTGGACGAAGGGTCTTAAATCAGCAAATTCATGATCCGCACTCGAAATCGAAAATACATCAACGCAATGCTCCTGAGCTAACCTTCTGACTTGCTCTTGCAGAGTTCTCTTTGCCCCTCCTGAGGGCAGATTGTGAAAGACGCCAATCTTCATTTACTTAGAGCAAAAGTTTACTCATATTGGAGAATGGGGCAAATAATTCACTATTGCCTTGCCCCGAATATCGCCATCTCGATAACGCACCAGCCAATCGCGGACTTGTGCTTAGAAGAAGGATCATAAACAGAGTGCGCAATTCGCCTGGCTTGAGTGCCTGTGATCTTCTTAGCCAGGATTGAGGGAGCTGTGGAACCGACCCACCAGCTATCGAGACACCTGCTGCTACGCGGAGCAAGCTCGCCTGTACTTCTTTAGGTAGCTCAAAAAACTGAGGCATGTGCATGATGCTATCTCGTTCGATCGGATTATCTCTGACAAGATTGATCAGTAAATCATAAAAAACATAGCGGCGGGTTTCTGGAGGGCATTTTGAAAAACTGGCAAGCTGAATTGCTTTCTTCCGGCATAGGGCGAGCGAGTCCAGTTTTACTTGTTGTGATGCGCGGAGAGTAATATTTGTGTTATGAATACGGTATTTACAGGTTCTCACATCTTCGTAGCCAAATACGGCATCCTCAGCAAAGCGTAGGAAGAAATCCCAGTCAGGACCAATAACGATGCGCGGGTCGTACTCAAGCTGCCTTGAAACGACTTTCTCCCTCCGAATAACCACGCACAAAGGTGGGCCAAAAACATCCGATCCCCAAGCCAATTTATCGAAAATCCACCCCTCAAAAGGGCCACGCCGCCGGCTGGATAGTGTCGGCAGTTCCCGCCCGCTGGTATCGATGTGAATACCATCCGAATAAACGCCATCCCAATCCGGGTTTGTCTGGAGGGCTTTTACAGCAATTTCCAAATGATTGGGGTAATAAACATCGTCGGCGTCGATATACGCGATATATTCTCCTTCCATCAGGCTTAATGCTGTATTTCTCGCAACAGATTCCCCTGCATTTGGTTGTGAGAAAAGCCGGATACGAGCATCTTGGAAAGAGCGTACAACTTCAAACGTACCGTCTGTAGAGCCGTCATCGACGATAATTAGCTCCCAGGTGGTATAAGTCTGGGAAAGAACGCTTTGGATTGCCTCGCCAATATACTCTTCAGCGTTGTAGGCAGGCATCATGACGCTGACCAAATCCCGCTTCATTGGCTTATGCACTTTTCGAGAATGAATTCAACTTTTTGCGCCGTATGAGCCCAAGAATGCACGCGCTCGGCTTCCAGGCGCGCTGCCCGTCCGATCGCTTGTCTGTACTTTCTGTCTAAGGCCAGGGTCTTGATCGCTTCAGCCAGGGCTCCTTCATCACAAGGTGGGACAATCCAGCCAGTCTCCCCATGCTCCAATGTTGCTGGTTGTCCATCTTTCCCAGAAGCAATGCAGGCCAATCCGGCTGCTTTATAGTCAAATATTTTCAATCCTGAGAATTCTTGCCAGCCACAATAAGGAGATAAACCAATATCCGCGCTTGCCAAGATAGGAGCGTATTCCGCCGCTGATAACCTGCCCAAAAATTTTACAACATCATTCAATTTCAATTCACGAGCCAAGGATTGGGCCTCCTCCATGCCATCTCCTGAACCGATCAATACAAGATGTAGGTTCAACCCTTCGCTAACGAGGCGTGCCATGGCACGCAGCAAAATGTCAACTCCATGCCAGCGATAGAACCCACCCAAATAGACAAGCTGTGTATGCGGTTCTTCTCTAGCAACTATGCGAAAAGCTTGAATTTCCTCGCGTGGAATCAGTTCGAGCAAATCTGTTCCATTTTCAATTATCGTAGATTTCTCATAGGGTACCCCCCAATCCCGTTCGGTGCTCTCCCTCCAGCCCTCCCCGGTCGCAACCACCTTACTTGCCTGAGCGATAGCCCAACCCATGATGCGCACAGATAGCCATCTCTGAATTCCCTTTGGGGCAATTTTTTTCGCCTCGAGATCCGCCAGCGGATCCCCATTATACTCAAGCACCCATGGGATCCTCAACCATCGGGATGCTAGGGCACCACCATAAGTCATCCATGTCCAGCGCTCATAAAGTATGTCATACCCGGCAAGCTCGTGACGGCAAGCAATCGCAAACCTACGACTTTCAAAATATCCTATGTAGGGCAACTTCAACAACGATTGAATTTTTCGCACAAATCGTTCGATCCAGCGTTGCAGCCCCTGATCGACTTGCGGAACGGGAACGACGGTGAACTGTTGCAGGTCCTCCGATTTCCACAGCTTACCATCAAGTCGGAAAAGGATCTTGATTCGATGTCCACGCTTGACAAGCTCTTGGAATACCTGGCGTACATGATTTGCGGGTCCATTGTACGGAGGGTATCGAATTTCCTCCCCAAGCTGCATTAAATAGCCAATTTTCATACACGCACGGTTACCCTGGAGTATCCTTCACTACCCCTTCAATTACCTCACGCACTCGCACCTTGATTTCTTCCATGTTGAAATGTTGTATTACGTGATTCCGCTGGTGTTCTTTCAATACAAATCGCTCATCAGGTGCGCTATCTGCAAACTCCTGGATTTTCTTGATGAGCTCTTGCTCGGTCAGGAATAGATATTTATCGGGCAAAAGCTCATCTGCACCATCCCAATGATGAGAGAGGCAATAACAACCAGAGGCAATCGCTTCCATGGGCGCCACTTGAAGTCCTTCCGAGTAACTATTGGAGATGAAAATGTCGATGTTTGCGTACCATTCCTTTGGGTCATTTATATTGCCGTAAAATCTGACATTTTCTTCGATGCCTAATTTTGAAACAAGTCGGTGTAGGGCTTCGTAATAATCTCCAAAACGTTCGTGCCGCCCACCGCCAATGTGTAGAGTGAAGTTACTCTGCCTCCTGGTCAATTCATAAAATGCAAGGATAAGCTCATAGACACGCTTCCGAGGTGTGAGATGGCAGAGGATGCCAATATCACCCGCAAAAGGCTTATCAATATGCTCAAAATTACCCAAGTCGATCGCTTCTGGAATGACGACCACTTTCCCGGCGTGATCCTGAAAACGCTTGCTAAACTCTCGCCTCTTTGCTTCTGAGACCAGGATGATTCGGTCGACAGCTGCCCAATTAACCTTATCTGCCCAATGATACAGCTCATAACGATGGGCACGGGTCACAATAATACATGCTTTTGGGAGCTGGGTTGCTAAAGCAAGCAACTCGCTTGCCCATTCGAAAAACACAACGTCATTCGTTCGCAGATATCTCGCAAGATCTCGATTGAATTTGAGGTTGTTAATGCGATCGTGAAATATTGGAAGATTAATACTTTCGTGTTGGAATAATGTGGTTTGATGGTGACTGGCTAGCTCTTCATAGATCTCGCGAAAAAAGGACCAGGTTTCTTCAATGACAACACCGATTCGCATGTCTCTCCTGTCCAGCTAATCCAGATACTGGCGAAACCATAACTCCAGCGATAGTAATGCGCCGAGCCGAACCGTATGGTCTCCACCAGCCATATGTTCATTTACCATCTTACGAATCACATCCGGGTTGAAGGAATGACGTTCAAGGGTTTTTGCATCAAGCAATATGCTCTCGACCCAGCTGCGCAATTCGGTCTGGAACCAGGATTTGTAGTTCTTATATGGGCGTCGATCCGGACCAATTAACCAGCCCAGGTTTTTTGAATTTAAATGCCAGCGAAGTACCTGGAGACCGCGTAAGTAGATATCTCTCGCACATTCCATCATCGGTAACCCGGTATCAGTTGTTGGAATTTGCGCCAATTTGGGGAAGTTTCGGATAAATGCATTTCGTTGCAAGCGACGGCCGTAGCGCAATCCCGGCGGTAAGCGTAATGCAAAATCGACCAGATCATTATCGGCAAACGGTAGTCTAACGACCACTTTAGAGCGCGCCACCTCAACGCCTTTTAAGGTCATACGGGGAACGCGCTGGCGGAAATCGAAAAACACTCGCTGATCAGCGAGTATGGGTGATCCGGCTTCATCCATACCCAATCGATAATCATCCATCACTCTGGTCTGAATATCCCCATTTGATGGTCCCAAGAGCAGCCTGTCGAGCTCTTCTGGAGAATACATCAGCACACCCTGGTCCCGATGTACCGACAGGTGCACTTGGATTCGTGTATCATCATCATAATTTGCCCAAAACTGTGGCCTCAGGGCAAAACCCATCATCGCGTCTCCGAGAAAGCCCTTGTAAAGAACTCTTACGTGCTCTGCTTCCTGGTCTAGCGTCGCCAAGGCATGCATATTTACCAGATTTCCCATTCCATCAGTAAGACGGACTGCCTGCTCAGCTTTGGAGAGCAGCCAATCTGGTTTTAATTCGAAGAACTTATGCTTCACACAGCTTTTCTTAGCAAGCTCTTCAGCATACCGGGCGTCATCACATCCGGGAATTCCCCATGTGAAACTATGTAACTGAGGTGAATGGGAATTTGTACACAAGTATGCCAGCAATTGCCGTGAGTCCAGCCCCCCGCTTAGCAACAATCCTGCTGGCAAGTCACCAGTTGATTGGCGGTCGATTGCTTGTTTCAGTAAATGGTTGTATTCATCCATCCATTCGACTTCATCGCGTAGCTGGTATGGATCAGCGTAGTGCATCTCATAATAACGATGAAGGCTCAAACGCCCTCCGGCGAAGGTCAGGCAAGTAGCCTGAGGCATCAGGCGCACGCTTTCCAGTAATGTCCGGTCGTGGATAGGATGGTCAAATGTCAAAAATTCAGCAAGTGCAACTCGATCGATCTCTCGGGCTACCGAATGATCCGCGATGAGCACGCGAACTCCAGAGCCAAATAACAACTTGCCATTAAATTGCGCATAATAAAACGGATGCAGTCCAAGTCGATCATTGACAATGATGAGTTTTTTCGTCAGAGAATCCCAGATAGCGGCAACGAAAACTCCATTTAATTCCCTGGCGAATTCTTCTTCATACTCTTCATAGAGATTGAGGAGAAGTTCTTCATCACTGTCCAGAATGAACCGATGACCCTTCTGACGCAATGATTGTTTTATCGGATATGTATCGAACACTTCCCCTTCCATAAATATACAGCGCGTTTTTGCAGCATTCCAAACAGGCTGCTGTTTGGAATTGATTATCCCCAGACTGGAACGTCCAATACCAACGCCCTCATCATGGTACAGGTCAACACAATATCCGTCCTCAGGATCTAGCGCAGATGCCATCTTGGAAAGGAGCTGCGTGGATTCCTCTGGATCATAGTGACCAGCAAATCCAAAAATTCCGGGCATTATATTAACACCTCGTCGAACATCGATTCATATTCAGTGCCGGAAAACCTGCTACGGAGTTCTTCGAAATTTGATATAGCCCGGCGTAAATCATCACTGGTATTCTTTATTGTTTTCCCCTTGACTGGTAAATATCTTACACTGATGAAATCGAAGATTGTTCGCATGAAAGCAGTTTCATCCAAGAGCATATCTTCATAGAAAAGCTTGAGCACGGGTAGACTTAAGCGCTTTACAAATTCCTCAATCTCACGATCCCAATTCAAGCGTTCACTCAAAAGGTGCTCGAATTTATTGATGTCAACTGAAAATGCATCCAATCGATCCGTTTCTTTGAGGAGGTTCCAATTTCCTGAAGAATCGTGCAGACGCTTGGCATTCATGGTCGAAATCGCAGCTTTGACAAGATTTCGCCTGTGTAACTGGATTATTTTGCAATGGCGCTCATTTAGTAGCTGCTGAAAACCTACCGGGTCGAGGATATCAACCATTTTGGTTTTGAATCCAAGGGCTGCATGCCTGCCTATTAGCGGTGGGGATAAAAACCGGCGAGCCCATTCTAGCTGCTCTGCGCTCTTCCCGCCTCGTTGAAGAATATGTGCAAGCTCTTCCCTTTTAGCGAGAATATCTTCATGTGCATCCAACAATGTAGCCAGATAAGTGCTTCCGGACCTCTCAACAAAAAGGATTACAAAAGGAGTGACTTTCGAACGAAGAAAGAAAGAGGGCATAGTAGTGTCTTGAATAACTCCTTTACCGGAATGTGGATCGAACCAGTATAGACATCACACCTCGATTGATTAGCCACTGCGGCTGGTAACGTAGGGCATGGAAAACAGCAGACCGGGTGGCCTTGTAATCACCGTTCACATATGATTGAAAAGCCATCTGAACGGCTGCTCGACCGAGGTGCTCTCGCTTTTGTTGGTGCAAAATCTCGATGTCTTCTGGTAGATGCTCGAAAATCCCCTCTAAAAATCTGAGGGGCTGATGGACCTTGGGTAATTCCGTCCAGGCGATGAATTGGTCGGCAAGTACGCGCGCTTCCCCATCGACGAGGTCCGGAGAGAGTTGAATCGCCTGGTGGAGATGGTCCCTGGCAAGCTCAAAGTTTCGGGCAAGATAAGCCTGTGCGGAAGCGCGTAGATGTGCATGGCTATACGCAGTCTCGCGCAAAGCGGACCACCCTATGGGTAAATCCTCATTTTCGAAGACTTTATCCAAGACTGAGAAGGACGCCTGGGTCATCTGAGCGCCAATTCGTGTCATCTGGGCCGTATGAAAGCGGTAATAAGATACAGGGTTCGGCATCCAGCTCATTGGGTAGCCTTTAAGAGCTAGGCGCAACCACAGATCCCAGTCTTCGTAAGATCTGAGCGATTCATCAAAATAGCCCACTTCCTCCTGGCACACGCGTCGAAGCACCACACTGCCAACGTGAAGAGGATTCCCGAGCAATAAATTCTGTGGGTCTTTTGGTAAAGGCTTATCAAATACTTTTCCAATCTTACGCCCTTCTTCATCGATCGGTATTGCTTGCCCAGCAGCCAAAGCCAGGTCAGGATGTGAGTGCATTTCGTCAACAAGGATTGATAGTTTTTCAGGGAGAAATAGATCGTCTGAATCTAAAAATGAAATGAACGGCGCACTCGAGTGGCGTAAACCAGTATTGCGTGCAGCGGATAAACCGCTGTTTTCCTGATAGATATAACGAAGACGTACGTCTGAAAAAGATTGGGAGACTAGGGGTGTGTGATCGGTTGAGCCATCATCGATAACAATCAGCTCAAAATCACCCAATGTCTGGTCGAGTACGCTCTTTATTGCGTCGCTCAAATATTGGGCCTGGTTATACGCGGGAATGATAACGCTTACAAGGGGCATTAGATAATTGGCGTCGGAGGGTTAAGGTGCAAGGATTAATCCATCGCTGGCACGCGCAATGGGATGCAGTTGCAGCGCTTGCACCAGCTCATCTAACAGGAAGGCATTAAACCAGCGCACAGTGAGGGCGACCTCTACCCCAAGCAGTCCTACAAGCGCCATAAACATGGAGTAAAAAGGAGCATGGTGCTTGACGGGCTCAAAGACACCCTGGAAGGAGGGAATTCTAAAACCCGAACCACTTAAGAAGCTCCGGGCGCCAGCAATATAGATAATCGAATCAGGTGATAAGCCAATCCCCCATCGTGTTGCTACCAGAATCGTGATTGCACCCAGGCTAGCGATGACCCCCCAGCCCAATTTATCGGAAAATACCATACTTGATAATGACGTAGATTGCCCGGATTCCGTCTTTCCAGCTGATCTTTTTGCCCTCTTCGTACGTGCGACCATAATAGGATATCCCCACTTCATAGATGGTATAACCTTGTCTAGCGATTTTCGCAGTGAACTCTGGCTCAAAACCAAACCGATCTTCGCTCAGAGTAATGTTATCCAGGACACTTCGCTTGAATACCTTATAGCATACTTCCATGTCAGTCAGGTTCAAGTTTGTGAATAAATTAGACAGTAATGTCAGGAACCGATTGCCAAGCGAGTGCCAAAAATAGAGAACCCGGTGAGATTCACTGCCAATGAAGCGAGACCCGTACACGACGTCAGCCTTGCCATCCAGTATCGGCTTGATCAGCTTGGGATACTCCGAGGGATCGTATTCGAGGTCCGCATCCTGGACGATCACCAAGTCGCCGGTCGCGTGCTCGAATCCTGTCCGAAGAGCAGCTCCCTTGCCTCTATTTTGATCCAGGAGAATAACTTTTATTGCGGGGCAATCGCGAAGCGTTGCTAGATAGTCACGAGTGCCGTCTTTTGAACCGTCATCAACGACGACCAGTTCCCTTTCCAAAGGGATATCTACCGATAACACTTTATCCACGATGGATCGAATAGTGGCTTTTTCGTTGAAACACGGCATTACAATAGATAATTTCATCACTTGGTATCGTTAGTCGAATAGAGATCGAAGGGTAATCGAAAGTAAACCATAGTTTTTTATCAGGCTGAAATCTGCTTTTATCGCAGCCAATGTCATCTGGAGGACTTTATGTGGGAGATTGGCTTCATAAGCTTGGAACGCTCTCCCCAAATAATATTCAGCGAGCAGTTTTTTAGCGGGCAGGCTAGGATCATCCCATGCGATATGGGATACAAGCCATTCGATAAATCTTGCACCTGAACTCAGATCAGCGGATACATTTGCTATAGAATTTGCATGTGATAATATCCACTCATTCCACATAGGGCGGAAATTGTCGATCTCATGTAAATATATTCCCGCACGAGCAAAGGATTCCGCTGCTTTCTCTAATTGGCCTGCAGAGTAATACAGGTATGCAGAACCACGAGCATCTCGGAACAGGCGTTCTGGTTCAGGAGGATAAGTGGAAATAACATCTTTGGGTATTTGTCCTTCATCCATACCAGACCGGCGGCGGGATTGCCAATTCCCAAGCCAGACGGCGGCAAGCGAGTTGAAGTTCTTTATTCTTGCGGCTAATCGATCCACCATGAAATCGAAATTTATATAACAGCTCGGGAAGGTTGATAATATCACCGACCTCAGCGAGTTGAAGAAATAAATCATAATCCTGGCTTACACGGAAATACTCTCTATAACCCTTAACTTTTTCAAATGCCGTCTTCCTGAACATTGTAGCGCCTTGAATGAATATATTCCCGTGTTCCAGTCTATTCTGAAGCTCGTCATTGGAACCCGGGAGATAGGAGATATCAATTATTCGCCCATTCAGATCGATTATATAGTAACTGCTTCCAGCCAGGACGAGATTCGGGTTTTTATTGAATGCTTCGACCTGACGCGCAAATCGATTTGGAGATGATAGATCATCGGCGTCATGACGGGCAATCAGCTCACCTTTGCTCTGGGCGATACCCCCGATTCGCTGCACCGTAGGGTCCAAGATTAATTTCATTTCGAAGAATGGTAATACGCGGATCGACAAATCGAGAAGTGAGTTCCGAGGTTGTATCCGTTGATGCGTCATCAACGATAATAAGTTCATAATTACTGAATGTTTGGTTTAAGATGCTATGTACTGCTTCGCTGATATAGTTTTCCGCGTTATATACAGCAAGCACAACAGAAACAAGGGGTTGACGTTCACCGGTCATAGTTGATTTTCGCGTCATGAATATACAATTATTCCATCCAGAAACTCAATTGTCAATCAACTTCGTTGCCTGGAGAACCATGGTCTCGAATTGGTTGAATTCCTCACCAATTAAGTGACCATGCGATTCAAATTCTTCAGCTCAGGGTCATCACTCTCAGAAGGAGCGTATCGTTGAATATTCGTGAAGTTGGCTTCACGAAGTATGCCAGCTAATGTGATCTCGTTGTACAAAAATTGATGCCCGTAACTACGAAAGAAGTTGTTGACAATAAAACATACTGAATCATGCGAAATCTCAGGATATTGTCGCAGGATATGATCGTAGCCGATATCCCATTCTTCCCGGCGAAGTTGGAGCTGTGTTTTTTCCATGCTATAGAGACCCAGGCTGTTCCTGGCACTCCATTCAATATATTGGCGCTGGATCGAAGATCTTGTTGGAGAGAACAAGCCAACGATATTTTCAACATCAGGCGTGGCGATACGTATTTTCCCATTAGTTTTAATAACACGATAACACTCTTTGAGCATGGACAACCCACCTTTGTAGGGTATATGTTCGATCATGTGCTCGCTAAATACATAATCGAATTCATTATCATCAAAAGGAAATTCTTCTAAAGCATCGAAAAATAGTATGTCAGTAGTTACTGGCTCAAGATCAGTATTCAACCAGCTTGCAAGCTGATTTTCTCCGGCACCGATCTGTAACTTGTGTATTTGATGATTAGATAGATAGTCATCAATGATTTGCCTACGGAGATTAACGACATCACGTTTGGCTACTTCCTGTTTGCGCTCATCCCTAATTTGTTGCCAAATGGCAGGTAAATGCTTTGAAAACCGTGAAAGGTTCACCAGAAGGTCGTAACTTTTCAATTTTTCTTTGATATCAAGGACCATGATCTATATCCCATTCGTGTAAGTAAAAAATATCTAACGACGATAGCATTCATACTTTTCAGATGTTCGATGAGTTCTAATCTCATCGATTGAAGACAACAGAATAGCCTATGCCATCTGAAACGCGGGTGAGGTCATGAATTGGAATGGTGGCAAGGATATCTCCGTTGGTTTCTACGAGGCTGCGCCAAGGCAAAATACATATCGGAATATTGACTGGACCATTAGCTATTTTTGCATTCAATCTGTCAACTTCCTGTTGGAAATTTGCATTTGTTGAATTTTCTACGTTTCTTATAGGTTGAGGAATTTTGTTGGCTGGACGATATGTATGTGTATAAATGGCTTCTGGAGCGTTGGAATAATACGTGAGTTCATCTGGTAGCTGGCGCACGACTTCCAATGTCTCCGAATTGTCCACTTAATTGCACTAAAACCAATTCCATTGACATAGGCATACTCAATATTTTGATAACTGATGCTTATGTGCAGACACATAAACCCAATCATGAATCCGGCAATCAGGACTCGTGGCATAATTCTCAGTTGCAGTTGCTGATAAAGGAACCCGAAGAAATATAACAATATTACTACACTTGGGATATAGATCGGTAACAGGATACGCCTATCGAAAGGAGGATATGTATTGAGTAGTGTATTTGAAACGATCAACACTCCAATGTAAAACGGAATTAAGAAACAAAATAACCAGAGCACATCCGGTAATTCAGTGATACCAGTGCGAATCTGCTCTCTCCCTCTTTACCCATGCCTCGGATCCAGATTACAACAGAAACAGCTATAATGGCAATTAGCAATAAAACTGGAAGTAACTTGATCGGCCATCAATATTTTCGGGAATAAGCAACCAGGATGATAATGTTGTCAGTGTCTCGTTAATGTGGGCTCGATTGAAAGCATGAAATGTAAGTTGGCGGTTGGTAGTGCGAACCAGAATGCAACCCGGTCCTAACTATCCAAAGTATCATTGGCAGGCTACTGGCAACACCGTAAGCAACTGAGATTTTTATTCTTCTACTAAAACGAGTTGTTGCTCACGAAAAGAATGCCGAAGACGCTTGCTCCAATTATCGCTACACCAGCATAACGAGTGATCCGCGCAAGCCCAATGATCACGTTGGAAAAAAATAATTTTAGGCGACTTTTCCGCTGAAAATAATTTGCCAGCAAGCCCAAGCCAACCAACTGCAATAAAATGTAGAGGGATTCCGACCACGCCATGGTGTGGATTTCGATCATGCCAGCGGATGTAGCCACAAATCCCGCGCTATTTAGGCTCATCCACTTGGCAGCCGGAAACTGCTTATTTAGCAGTTCATACAAAATCAAACCTAATAATAGAATATTTGCAGCGAAGAGCGCCTCATTCAACCAGTGACCAATGACGATTGGATCTGGTCCAAACATCGCCAAGGTAGATAGTACAAAAGAATAAAAAGGTGGATAATGGCTGATCAATTCTCCCAATGAGTGACGGAAACCATCCCCGGATAGCAAGCTCCGCGCACCGCCCATATAGTATATTGAGTCCGCGGGTGATCCCTATCCTACATCGCATTGCTAAACCGACGAACAATGCTTCTAAAGTTGCGATCAGCACCAGAATAATAAAAGTAATTCTTCTTGTCAAGGATAAAAGAAGATCATTGGGAATAGCTATCAACTTTAATACTAGAACGGTATTTCATAACCCAGTGCTTCCATCCCAGTTTTGCAAATCATCTTAAATGCGGTCTTTTGCTCTTCTGTCCAATCCTCGTATGCTGGTCGTCGGTTTAAGATCCTGACTAACATCAACATCTGTTTGTGTTCTTTTCCCACGGGAGTGTATAAGCGTCGACTGGGAAAAATCAAAAGGCCCGCTTTCGTACTCAACGCCGATGAATGCCAGGATGCGCTGGAAAGTGGTCTCTGGGTTGTAGACGATTTCTTCGTGCCGGACAGAAATTGCTTCATCGATAATCATTAAATATGCATATTTTTCAACATGCTTTGCCCAAGTTTTACAATTTTCCTCAAAACTAGATTTACTCATCCCGCGAAACTGCGAGCGGGACTGAATGACTTCGTATCCATTTCTAAAAATATACAGAATGCGAATGTCAGGATAAAGCCTGATAAGGCCTTCACATTCCTGTTTGTTGGGATAGGTTTTTGCACACCAGTATAGTTTTTGACCCAACCCTCGAAGTAAGAACGAAGAGTTACTTACGATACAACGCAAACCATAGTGCTTTCCCATAACGCTCTCAAAACTTAACCGGCGAAGCCAATCGTAGAGATAGGGCAGAGGAAGATTTAGCGACTCCTGATGATATCGAAGGTTTTCCCTGAATTCGAATGGGTAGAGCAAATATCCGATGTAGGGGATAAAAGGGGATTCGCGATCAGCAGATAGAATATTCGAGTGCTCGCCCAATGCCTGAAGCAAGATCGAAGTTCCTGACCTACCAGTGCCAACCACGAAAATTGGATGCTTGATGATGTTTCGTGAAAACAATTTACCAGCAAAATCTAGCATTCTTTAACCCCTCTTCGTACTGGAGCATAAAAAGGAAATGTACATGTCAATATGAATTTTCGTGGGATTCTATTCGCCAAGTATGCGGTATAAAAATGGTCCCTACAGCTTTGGTGACCAACGAGGATCACTAAGCTTATACTCGATCTACAGCAGCGGCTCACCTGTTTCGAAGTATTCTTTTTGCTCTTTTTTTCCGTTCATCACCCGGACCTGGAGAATGCGAGCAATTCGAGACCTTTCACTAGGCGAGTTTATCCTTTGGACAATTTTGTTCTGTCCAAGTTCTCGTTCGGCGATCGAATAGAGATAGTTTGCAATGGCATCTTCAGGAGTACCGATATGTTCTATCATCCCATGTTCCAGAAATATGCCAATGTTTGTATGGTTTCTGATAGTTCCCATGTCGTGAGACACCATGATCCAGGGTATGCCCTGTTTCTTCATTTCTCCCAGCTTCCGATGACATTTGGACCGAAATGGGATGTCACCGACCGCTAAGACCTCGTCAACCAGTAGGATATCCGGCTCCATGTGCACATGCAACCGAGAAACCGAGCCGAACAACCATACCCGAACTATAACTTTGGACTGGAGCATCGATAAATGACTTCGATCCCATGAAAATTCACACGATCTCGTCGAATTTCCTGTCTATCTCCTTTTTTGAAAGACCTAAAATAGCAGCATTAACGTAGATATTCTCGCGTCCGGTCAACACGGGATTGAACCCTGCGCCCAATGCGATCAGGGCTTGAACTCTACCCCGAACAGCAATCCTACCCCGATCGGGCTTGATAAGACCGCTAATCATGCGCAGCAAGGTTGTCTTTCCTGCTCCATTCCGTCCAATCAATCCAATTGAATCACCAGGCTGCACATCGAATGAAACGTCTTGTAATCGCCCAAAATTCGTCCTGCCTTAACCCTTTACGGTCATTAGTGCTCCCCACTAGCTCCTATCCCATGTCTACCAACCCATACCACATTGATCGTTTCAAACTTTTACAAAATTTTTTGCTTACTCCTTCAACCGAAAGCATAGTCTCAGTCATCATGCACTGATCCGCTCGATAAGAATTGGAATTGAGACCCTAAAAACCACCCAGGAGATAATGACGAGAATGATAGACACAACGCTCATCCAACAAATGGGCGCAAATTCTCTATCCCCCCGTTTAGGTCAAATTTCGAGCAGCAATAAGCAATGGACTGATAGGGTTTGCTACAGTAACAAAAATAGAGTGCTTCCTGTGGGTATTGGATAAACTACAGGTGTAATATAAAACCAGAGTTGGCTTACCAGCGGCAAAGCGGAGGACACATCCGTATACAACAGGCCTAAGGGTGTTAGTAAAAGACCAATGCCGATACCTAGCAGGATGATCATGAAGTATGCGAGGGGCGCAAAAAATATACCACTTGTTAGTTGTGGGCTGTAAAATAGCAAAACCAATGACTAAGATTATACTCTTCAGGATGAAACTGAAGAGAACATTATAGATCGCCGAAAGTATCAAAGCTTCATAAGGGAAATTTATTTTAGCGAGGATGGGTTTTGCTTGAATAGTTGATTTCAATGGAGCATTCAAACCCTCAATAAAAATCTGCCATAAAAGGGTACCAGTAATAACGAAAAGTGGATAAGGAACACCAGGGTCTTCAAACTGGATGATCCTCTTGGATTGAAGTATGATGAAGATTAAGCTCGTTACTACTATAGGGTGGCAAATGCCCAGAGAATGCCGAATGCACTTTGACGGTATTGTGCTGTGATGTCCCTCACAAAAAATCGCCACGCTAACTCTCGTGCAGAAAATAAATCATTGAACATGCGCTGCAGCAAACGGCGTGGAGAACCAAGCTGCGATTCGGGAGAGTAAATCGTTACAATCGAAGGATTATTAACCATGTCATTCTTCAACTTTTTTGTTTGTTGATTTTTATTAGAACTATAACAGCAAGTAATAAGGTTCCCGATATCACTCCAAGAAATATGGATGCCACCGGGGAAGGCAGACTTTGAACGGTTGTTCCTTACGTAATGCCTGGAAAAACTGAAATAGCTGTGGGTGTTGGAGAATAAACAGGAGTAGTTGGAGTTTCAAAAGGTGGAGAGATCACCGTTGGCAGGGATTTCTTGGGTAAAGAAGGGGCGTCCAATAATTCTCCAGTCATCACTCGGATCTCGTAATCATTATTGCTCGATGTATACCAGGCTGCGACTACTTGATTTCCACCAGCAATGACAACTTTTGGATTCAACATTGCATGAGGACCTCCTTCTAATTTTGGCTCCGTCCACAAGGTATCTCTGATCCATGTCGAATGCCACAATCCAGATTGTTCTCCTCTGTATTCAAATCCTTCACGAATACGCTGTGAATAGAAAAGATGCAGTCTACCTACACTATCGAAGGCAAATTCAACAAAACCGTTCTCTCCAATGAGCCAAGGAACAAAATCACTTGGTTGACTCCAGGTTACACCGCCATCAGATGAGTACATCACATATCGGTACGCTCGATAGCCGCCTTCCCACATCGTAACAATCTGACCTTTACCAAGTAAGGCCATATTGTTCCAATCTCGCTCATATTCTGGCTCAATTCGCTCAGTTAGTTTTACGGGTTCATCCCAATTCAATCCATTATCCAACGATCGCGCGAAAAATATTGCCTGACCATTACCCGATGCATTCCAAATAGACCAAGAAGCATAAACAGTATTTGGGGGATCTACTAGCAAGCGCGTGTTACTCGCGCCCCAGTCCAGAAATGGGATCGTATATATATCAATCGGCTCTGACCAATTTAGTCCTAAGTCAGTCGATCGCATGTACGTCACAGCTCTCTCCTCTCCAGGCTGATCACCTGCTGCGACGCGGGCGTAAAGCACGTGTAATGTAGTGGGTGACGTATACGCTATATGGATTGAATAATTGGTTCCTGTCAAATCATTTGAGAGCGTGGCACACGGCTCCCAAGCGTGAGAAGAAAGCGCGGCCAATGCTGGGGCAGAACTGTAGTAAATAGCGTAATTTGGAGCGCTCGGCTCGCCCAACCATATCAGGTGTATCCTGCCGTTCTCGTCGATAACTGCGTGCGGGTAAGCGATAACTAATGTGAATTCTTGTGGTGGAGCAAAAAAGATATCAACAGGTTTGGTCCATTGTCTCCCGTCCCATCGTGTATACATCAAAGTATCCGGTTGATCCGTAGTGTATTGACAATCTTTTCTGCCCAAAATAAGTGTACATATCCCGAAGGATCTGCGAGTAAGAACGGATCCGTAGACGTAAAACCAGGAGAGTTTGAGATGTTTTGAGATGATGACCAGCGTATCTCAGATGCTTGCGCAAGTACAGGAGCAAAGGAATGAGAAATATGACAACCCAATCCCTATCAGTGTACAAATGCCAGGCTGAAGTTTCTGTAATAGACGAGTGGTCTCTTATCTGTCATGGGGAGAATTTTTCATATGTAGTACAATCGGCTTAGAGTTCGATTTGTACATTACTTACCAAAGGAGACAACAGAATGAAGTCATATTTATCAGATTACTATGTCTTGCAGGAATTTTCCTGGCGTCGTGTTCACAAACAACGTGTTACAACGCAGGATATGTATCCACCCTAACGTCTGATGCCTCAAATGACGCAAGGGCTCACCGCAACAATATTTCCGCTATCCACTCCATCATCAACATTGATCCCAGCGACACCCACGACTCACGAGACCCAAGTGTCCAGCGAAACACCGACATCTGCTACAGAAACCCTGGTTCAGACGACGATCCATCCCACAAAAGCCCTCGATGCTGATCCCGGTGCAATTATCATCGACCACACTTCAATAGCTCTTTTCGAGAAAATCCCAGAAGCCTATCTGACTGCAGCCAGAGAAATGAATATGCTTTTCTCAGACCGCTCTGTCGGTCAAAATATCAACGAAGGCCTGGATTGTTTAGCCGCCCCAAGCTGGGATCGATCGCCAGCTTCATGCCGTAGAGATTATTATAATGCAGAGTGGAATTGGAAAACATTCCGGGGAGTTGATCGCTCGGGTGGATCGGTTCCATCACGGATTCTCTTTGATCCAAGCCCAACCAAATACAATCGAGATAACTGGATTTTTGAGTTCAAAGGTGGCGGGTGGAGCGAGCTCACCCAGGATTTTATCGAAGTCCTTGGGCCGGAATTCGCGGGGAAGATGGATGTCCTTTCCTATCAATTAACCTATCTGAATGTGACTGAAAGTGATGAGATTGCTGACCCAGAAAGAGGGTACTTTGCAGATAACCCAGATCGGTACGACATTTTCGACCTGGAGGCATATATCTTAAAGCGCCCTAATAATATTTTTTTCTTCTGGACTACAAGTCTGGCAAGAAGCATCGGTTCGGAAACCGCTGTCGAGTTCAACAATCAAATGCGCCGTTATTCCCTGCAACAAGGAAAAATCTTATTCGATGTCGCAGATATCGAGTCACATACGCCAGACGGAACTCCATGCTACGATAATCGCGATGGGATTGAGTATTGCAGCCAGACTGGCAAGTGCGAAAATTACCCAGATGATGGGAAGGACATCCCAGCGATTTGCCAGGACTACACGACAGAGACCGATGGCGGTCATCTTGGGAGCGTATCGATGGGCAAGATTCAAATTGCTAAAGGTTTTTGGGTCCTAATGGCTCGAATTGCAGGTTGGGACGGTGAAATCCAAGAATACTCCATAGAATAAATACTCTCAATTAGGTACCCTCAATCCTAGTGATTGAGGGTTTTTTTTATTAGATTCCCAACCCAACAAATCTGAAAACATAAAAAGGGGGATAACAGTACATTTGAACTATTAACTCGAGCGCAACTAGCAGTTAAATTCACAATGTAAATATTTTATGCATTAAATAATATTCTTACAAAATATTTAACATAGAGTTAACAATACCTTCAGGGCATCTTAAAGCCAAAACGCGTACAACTTGGCATAATGGGATTGCATGAATACTCTACAGAAAGGCCTATCGATGCACATGCAAATAAAATTCACTCATCTGATATTCTTTATGCTCGCTGGAGTGCTTATTTCAAGCCCTGTGAGGGCTGATGATTCTATAGAAGAAACACCTGCATCTCCTGCAACGACGATCTCTATGTTTATCCCTTTGGTTACTGGTGGGAGAGGATTCTCCAACTCCCCCCCCAAGCGGTTCGATCGTTGTAAATCATACGTCAGTCGCATTATTTGATAATATTCCTGCACAGTATTTAACAGCAGCCAGGAATTTGCGCCTACTGTTCTCAGACCGCTCCGTGGGTCAAAACATTAGCGAATCGCTGGATTGTTTTGCCGCCAGCAGCTGGGAAGCTTCTCCCGCGGCATGCCGGAGAGATTATTACAACTCAAACTGGGCCTGGAAGACGTATGTATATAATGACATGCTTAGTGGAGCCGTGCCTGCTAGGATCTTCTTCGACCCAGATCCAACGATCTACAACCGGAATAACTGGACTTATGAATTCCGTATGGGGACGTGGAGCGCAGCTCACCCAAAACTTCATTCAGGAACTGGCCCCTGGCATACATCAATTCAAAAGATGTGCTCAGTTATCAGTTTAGCTATCTAAATATCGACGAGTCTAATGATATCGTCGACCCAACAAATGGTTTTTTTGCGAATACTCCAAGCCGGTATGATATGTATGATTTGGAAGCTTATATTGCCCAGCACCCCTCCAAATTGTTCGTTTTCTGGACAACAAGCCTGGCAAGGAGTATTGGCACCCAAACCGGACAAAATTTCAACAACCAGATGCGCCAGTATGCAATGAATAACAATAAAATCTTATTTGATGTCGCTGATATAGAATCGTATCGAGAGGACGGTACTCCCTGTTTTGACAACCGAGATGGGGTACAGTATTGCTCTCAGAGTGGTTCGTGTGAAAACCATGCCAACGACTTCCGAAATATCCCTGCAATCTGCCAGGATTACACAACGGAGACTGATGGCGGACATCTTGGAAGTGTATCCGCAGGAAGAATCAGGTTAGCAAAGGCGTTCTGGGTGTTGATGGCCAGAATAGCCGGGTGGGACGGGGTATCTCAATAGTTCCGAAGGCAGAATCGCTTGAAAAATATTCAATTGCGTAAATTAACCCTAATCTGTATTGCAATAATTGTGACACTTATTGCGATACCTTCCAAAAGTACCCTATCTCCAACCCAGCTCCAAATTGCCCAAGCGAGCGAGCTCAATCGAAAATTGAATGATGACATCCCTCCGGGGAGAGTATTCCTTCCGTTCTGGTCTCGATTAGAGCCCTCTGAAGCCTCCTGGCCAATGGTTGGAGCAAATCCAGAGCGGACATCCTGGACGCCGGAAGAAGTTACAGGTGCGCTCAGAGTCGAATGGTACCGTCCGATCGAAGCCTATATCTCGCAAAATGTGCAGATCATAGCCAGTAATGGGCTGATTTTTATCTCCACTGCCAGAGGATTATATGCCCTCAACCCAACGACCGGAGATACTGTTTGGCGTTATGATACCGAGCTACCATTAGGAAATTCCCCCACTGTACATAATGGCATTCTCTATGTTGGCGGCTATGATCGAAAACTTCATGCGCTGAATGCAGTAACCGGTGCGTACCTGTGGTCCTTCGATGGCGCCGAAGCTGGATATGACACAAATCCATTAGTAATTGATAATAAGATCGTTTTGGGAAACCGGGATGGTCATATGTATGCGATTGGGGCGCACGGATCGCCAAACCAGGGACAACTGCTATGGAAGTTCAAAACCGATGGACCGATCCATCTCTCTGCTGCGTATAAAAACGGAGTAATCTACTTTGCTGCGAATGACAACCATGCTTATGCGATCAGCGTTTCGAATGGTGCTTTGATATGGAAATCTACAAAACTCCCTGGGGATGGTTATCATTCCTTTTGGCCAGTGATTTACCAAAATTTGGTAATCTTTTCAGCCTCGGTTGGGTACCGCATCGATCTGAACCCAGGAACAAATTCTGTTCTCGACGATAATGGAAATCCATACTCTACATACAGTGAAATGGAGCGGAAAGACATTTTCCATAATAAACCGATTGGTGATGTGCTTGGTCCAAATCTGCCTAGTCAAGACTGGTCGCATGGGTATCCAATTGTGGACGCCTCGTTGATCACCGAGTATCTCGAAAACAATCCTAATTTGGATGCCCATAAGCATAAGCCATGGCGGAGGACTTCTATTGCTTTGAACATCTCCAACGGGGATGAATACACATTCGACTCAGACAACGATGGATATCGTGAATATATCCCATTTGCGTTCTGGGGTACTAAGTCCGGAAACCGGTACCCCCCGGTAATCGGCCCAGACGGCATTCTCTACCAGAACAATCTCTACCAGAACATTGAAGACGCACAAGGAAAGGTCATGGGGTGGAAGCAGGGCAATGACCTGCTCTCCATCATCGGTGGACAAGGAGCGATCGTCGAGCCGCAAGCCATTTCGATGGGAGGCAATCTAATTTATCGGAATTTGTGCTGTGACCGTGTGGGTGATTATTTTAATATTTATAAAAATGTCACTCCGCCCTGGTCGCTCTGGTCATACAATCTAGAAACGATTGCACCAGACTATGATGATATGTGGGTTGTCTTTCCGGGATGGCCTCGACTTCACGGATGGTACCAGGGAAATATTAACAGCCAGAACGGGATATATCATAACCATGGAGACCAAAACCCACTCATTCCGTACAATGGTAAGGTGTTCGTCCATCGCAGTAACACAATATTTGCCTTTGGAACAGGAACCTCACAGGGGAAGCGTCCTCCTCTCTTTGTTGCGGCCGGACAAAGTACCAACGCTCCTCTGAGTTATGGAGCTCTCCAGGCTAGATTAGAAGTCGAGGTACAAAAAATGGTCGATGCTGGTCACCTCAGGCCTGGATATTATAATAACGGCCAGATCATGCTCTACCGTGAATTTACTAACTATTTTGAAAATCCGGGTGATACGCTCTACACCCTTTCGATGGCTTACCCCCATTTAACGACTGGACTTCAAAATGATGTACGTGTGTATTTGCAGGAGCATTTCAGCCAGTTCTTCGACCCGGTGATGTATTCTCGAACCGGATGGGCAATTGGTGCACCCCGTGAAGCAATGCCCTTACCACCAGATGTCCAGCCTTCACTTGCAAACCTTTCACCACTTGCAACATCCACTCGATTCTCCTGGTTTTACCCGCAGCATAATTTTTATGGGATGTGGAAATATGCGTTGATCGTCCCTGGGCAGGCATCCCAAATCTATAGCCTCGCGAAAAGTAAGCTGCAGGTACCAGTACCATCAATGGCTGATGCTGAGTATTTCCGCTTTCGGCCGTTCGAACTCAATGCTTACATCGCTGGATATTTTGGTTTCCTGGAACTGCAGGAAATGGCTGGTGCAACCCAAACCGATGCCGCACTACGCACAACGGTCACAAATGAGCTCAATCGGTTGCTTGCAATGAGAGTAAATAATTTTGAGAAAGACACACCTTGGGGGGATGACCGCTACCATAAAAAAGTGTTCAACATTGCCCAAAACTTTCTGATGCTGGTACCCGAGTTAGGCGATCATTTACATGCAACAATCCTGCCAGAGGTTCAAGAAGCGCTGAATGAATACGACTACATCGCTCCATATTGGTTCGTATCGCGGTACGAATCCATGATCAATGAAGGTGTGATGTCTCCGCTGTATAATTCACCCGCGCTGTTCCAGGCAAAGGCGTACGCTCTAAAGCAAAATAGGGACGAGCTTTCAAAATACCTGGATGCCCCAGCGTTCTCAGTTGGTGATCTCTTTTACATCCAAAACATTGTCGCTGCGTTAGATGCTCCCCCATGAGCTTGCAGTTAGCTTAATATCGATCAATCCCTCTCAGTCTTCGTACTCTCAAGGTGATCGCGAGCAACACAACCAGAAGTGCCAAAGCCAATCCAAGCGCGGGACCGAACCAGGGAGTCGCCCAAAGCATCGTAAATAGGGATATAGTATCTTGGCTGGACGGAGGTGGAACGGGTTCAGCTGGAGCAGCGATGGCCGGTGTTACAGCAGTGGGCGTTGGTTGTAGAGGTGTAATGGGTGCAACTTCAGCTGGAGTCACGAGACTAGGCTGAGGTTGCCCTGAGAGCATAAGTGCTTCCACCGGTTCAGCCCCGATATAGCGACTGGTAATGAATAGATCATCGTTTCCAGTTACCGTTGAATACTTCTCATTTGTTAAAGTATAGACAATTGAGAACATGCCATCCTTCCCCAGACAAGCAGCTACAGAAGTAATTTGTCCTTGAAGTGCCTCGATCGGACGGAAAACCGACTCTAAGGACCATCGATCTCCATTAAGGACCAGGTATTTGATGCCAAGGTCACCCAGGTTATTTCGGTTAACCTGAGCCATGTGCAGCCGTCCTTGATTGTCTACAACTACAGAAAATGGCCCGGCAGTTTCGCCAAGGGGCGTCAAATTGGTGGCGGAATCCCATGTGTTTCCACTATCTTTGGAGGCCTCGTGCCAAATACCCGCATTCAAACCTAGGCCGCGCCAAAAGCGGTGGACTGTGTTTCCGACAGCGACCACGGATCCCGAGCTCAACACATCATCAATCACTAGTTGTGGTTGAGTCCAGGATAATCCCCCGTCTATAGAACGAGCGTAATAAAACCCAATTGCATTCCCCTCACTCTGTAGAGGATTGCGCGTCCACGTCACATGAATGACCCCATCCGCAGTTTGAGCAAGTCTGGGTTGATCGACCATATACCAACTATTTATTACAGCATCAAACACCTTCAAAGGTTGGCTCCAGGACACGCCGTCATCATCAGAGAAGACGACATATATTCCTCGCCCTTCATTGATTCTTACTGCATATACAATGAGAATTCTCCCAGAATGGCTAACGAGAATATCCGGCGATTCTGCAGGAAGGTTTTCGAGCCCAACAACCAGTTGTTCAGACCAGTTGAACGAATTCTGAGCGTTAGATGCAAGCGCTTGACTATAGTATAGAAGACCCGTCTGGCTGCTGTACCAAACAACCAGCAATTTCCCATTACGATCACGAGCAATAGCTGGCAGCACCGCACGGAGATCCGGTGAACTCAGGATACGATTTGGACCAACCCATATCGAGCTTTCCTGCCGTGAATAATAAACTGCTGTGTCTGCCTCGTTCCTGGCGTCAACGATAGACTGACTCCAAAGAATGTGCTTGCGGTCGCTTACATCGCACACGATCAGAGGAGATCCTACACTACTTTGATCCTCAGTTATAGCGACAGGCGCCTTCCACTCCACTCTTTCCGCATACCAGTCAGACAGTCTCCCCAAGTTACGGGAGAACAACCAGATGTCAGCATCGCCTTCATCATCGCATCCGATTACGAATAGTAGATTGTCAACCTGGGCTGTCCTCTGACAACGGAAAATAATTTTATCGAATGATTCAGGATCATCGAAATTGTCCAATGGGATTTGAAGCTCCGGATCGCTCCACTCAACACCATTCCAAGCACTGAGATATACTTGATTCTCAATTGTTGCCATCAAAATTAATCCGTCATCGAGCTGGAACAGTTTGAGATTCTGAGGGCAACCAGGGATTTTTTCGAACATTACCTTACGGTCTGTCCAGGTGATACCATAATCGGTAGAAAATTGACTCACTTGCGTACAGTCAATACCACTTTGAAGTCCTGTCTGCCATAACAATAATATATTGCTGTCATAAGCTTTAACTTGTAGATTGAAAGGGAAACTATCCGGAGCGCTCTCGGTTGGCCCATCAATGATTCTGGGTATGTCCCATATGCTCCCGCCATCTTCGGATTTGATCAGGAATACCTGTCGAAGGGGACGGTGATCCCAAACTACGTACACAACTCTGCGATCTTCAGCTATTGCTGTGGATAATCGCACCCGCGCGTTATCGATACCGAGCGAGCGAAAATATCGAGATTCATACAACAATTTACTTGAAGTCCAAGGATATCCAGAGCCCCGTCCTTTTCGGTAATAGATCCCTGCTGGCTGGTTATATTCGTCAGTGGTGCGAAAATACGCCAGATGAAAGAAGCCATCAGCGTCCCGTTCAACGTAATATCCATTTACATCGTTCGCTAATATTTGCACTTTTGACCACAAAAACTTCTTTTCGAATCCAATTGCCGGTACGTAGCTATATGAAAGCTCATCTTGGCCATTTATCCATATTGCATAAATGTATCCTCTCGTATCAGCCAGAAGAGTCGTATCATAAGATCGGTTAAAAGGCAAATCTGCTTGGGTTGGAAAACTCCATGTTCCATCTTCGAGTCGCGAAAACAGGTAGCCGATCTCGTTGTCGTACCATATTGCATGTGCGATGCCCCTACTATCCACGATGATTTCTGGATTATTTGTTGATCCAGAACGCGACATATTGATCGGTGTAGACCAAGGTTCGAAGGAAGTCTGCGCCCTAGCGCGTTCTACAGGCCAATTACCTAAAGCAACTGGAAAGAGAAAAATGAATATGAGCCCAATAAGAATTGCGTTTTTACCCATTCAAGGTACCTTTATCTTTGAGGATCATCGCATCCCTTAGGCTCAACTCTTCCAAAGCGCGCATCAATATCCAGGAAATAACCAGCTGAATTCCTATCAGGATCATCAAGGCACTTCCTAATAGGTATAACCAAAGGCGTGCGATCTCCCATCCACGGATGCCCAAAGCCAGACTCGCTATACCCACCATAATTCCTAATAAAAATAACGCAACCCCAATCCAACCAAACTGATAGTCCAAGGAGGGAGTAAAGAGAGGCCGGCCAAACAGTCCCTTGTCGTATTGGGCGCCGGTAAAACAGGGAAACCAGGTAATTGAATGTGGTACCCAACGCGAATACGCTGATCCCTCCTACCCCTGATACAAGTGCCCAAAAAAGGGCTGCGACGCCCCACGGCCCCAATCTTGTCACACCACTCAGGCGGGTGATAACCAGTCCCAATGCTACAAGACCGGCAACAGCGATACCACCTATACCAATCAAGCCAAATATTCTCACCGGATTATAGGTCAATACCGTCCAGACCATCGACTGGAGGAATATTGAGCCGTCGCGTACAACACTAAGCTTTGACCGACCCACGCGCTCATCATACGGGATTGGTACCTCAGCCATTTGGATACCCTCGTGGATCGCGCGAGTACTCATCACAGGTGTGAGATTTAACCCATCAGGCAGAGGGTATATGCGTTCCAGCACCTCACGTCGAAAGACCCGCATTCCGCTTGCACTATCAGTCACAGCATACCGCCCGATAAGTGTTAGGAGGCTCGCAAAAAAAAGGTTACCAACCCTGCGCGTGATCGGCATCTGACTCTTCGCACCAGCCATACGTGACCCGATTACCAGTTCGCTCCCATCGAGCGCCTTCACACACAGCTGAGGGAAATATTCAGGTGGATAGGTTCCATCAGCATCGAGGAAGCCGATCAAGTCGCCCGAGGCATGGGCGAAGCCTGTTTTAAGTGCGGCACCATACCCAATATTCTTTGGGTGCTGGACCAGATTGACCCCAGGAATAGACCCTGCGACTTCAGCTGTTTTATCCTTTGACCCATCATCAACGACAATTAATTCTAAATCGCTCACTCCGACGCTTTCCAAAGCAGGACGAATAGATAACACTCGCTGAGCAATCTCAGCAATGCCATTTTCCTCATTATACGCTGGAATAACAATGGACAGTGTGGTCATATAATTTCCTATCCTCAAATATATCGACTATTTAATAGATCTGTCGATTGGTCTCTTTTGTTTCGCTGGCGCTAATTTCCCGAATAACAATCGCTGGAACTCCCCCTACCACTGTATGTGGCGGCACATGCTTTGTGACAACGGAGCCAGCTGCGATTACGGCTCCCGCACCCACTCTAACCCCGTCTGTGATGATTGCGCCCGAACCTATCCACACGTCATCTTCGATGGTGATTCCTTCGGCAGTGATCCCTTGTTCGGAAAAAGGTCTGTTCGGATTATCAAATACGTGGTTCACTGCAATGATCTGGCAAAATGGAGATGTATAAACGCGATCACCAATGTTCACGCCCCCTTGTCCGCGTATTACGGTGTATTCCCCAACCAAACAATCCTTCCCTAAAAAGATCCCCGAGTGTGGGAGATCCCGAAAGTTATAAACATGCAGGATTGCACCGTTCATTACAAGCGTGCCATCACCAAGAATAATCCCATCCGGACACGCATGCAGGTAGGTATTCTTATCAAGATAAACGCCATGACCAAGCCGGATGTGATCAGCATACCGAATCCGCACATTGTCCTCAATAGCGGCCCAGCCATCCATCTTCATAATTAGACGATAAAAAATTCCTCTGAGCACAATTCCAACCGGGGTCGGAATCCATCCAAAGAACAAATACAAGAATTGCTCAAGTAGATAACGCCCAATACTCGAAGCTTGTCGTCTAAGATACAAGCTAATTTGGTTTAGCATATTATTATGGTAGTCGATCTATATTGTCTAATTTCGGGCAAGCTCCGCCCTACCGACATAGCTATCCTATGCCGGCTGTATCCCCCATTCCTGTAACACAACCCTGATCTGCTACCTTGCCGGGTATTGGATCAGGTTTGATTTTTCACCACTGAAGCATGCGCATCAACTCCTGAACTCGTTCTCCGCTACTCAATCTAGAGTTCAGAATAGTCGGAAAAGCTCCGTCTTGGAGTTTACGCTTTGAAATTGTGCCTTCTAATTCAAATTCTTTGATCTTTTTTACGTGTGCAGAATTGAGGTTGTCCACGTGCCTTCGGATTGCATCGACTAATCTATCGGGAACATAAGCCGGGCGATTCTCAAAACAGACCAGTCCCTCCGCGTTGGGCATCCATTGGAATGTTGACAGGCTAACACTTGACAAGTCGAGTCGGATGAATATATACCCCGGGAAATATGACTTAACGCCCATTCGTCGTGATTTACCGTTTGATACAATACACCTTGGGTAGAACACCTCATATCCCTGAGATTCTAGCTGCTTGAGCAGTACTTCTTCTTTATTCAATTTACTTGAAAGAACGTACCAACGGCCTGCCAATCTTCACCTCTCACCTTGCCGGCCTATCCCATAGTGCCAGATCTCGGGAATCCCTCAATCAACATATACTTTTAATCAAGAAGCCGACCGTGATGGTCGGTTTCAATGTCGTTTGCTCTGCACCCTTCTTTGATCGGGATTGCTACAAAAACGTATCGATATCGTGAAAGCGACCTCTATCTTCTCTCTTTATTCTAGATAATTATCAACATATTATACATAGTACTTTGGTATCGAAATATATAATTGAACACCCTAATAACGTTACAATATAATTAATAATAACCGTTAATCTCTGAGCTAGATAACCCCAACTAGAATATATTAACCACCCATCATAACTTATTATATACCAAGATATCTTACAATAGTCTGACAAAAAGCTATGAACTACTTAACATCCCTTGGTTGCGCACAATGTGGCGAGATCTACAATGCAGATCGTTTACAAACATACTGCCCTAAATGTGTCGCTCCATTGTTGGCGCAGTACGATCTAGCAGCCGCACGTAGAAAGTTGGATAGAAATACCATAAGTACTCTGTCAAAAGGCATGTGGCGCTGGAACGCATTACTCCCAGTTTCTGATCCTCAAAATATCATTACCTTGGGTGAAGGGGATACTCCATTACATCATTGCCAAATTCTTGGAAACAAGCTAGGTCTTGCGCGACTCTTTGTCAAAGACGAGTCCCTAAATCCAACCGGCACATTTAAAGCCCGCGGGCTTGCTGCAGCAGTATCGAAAGCAAAAGAGCTTGGACTTAATAAATTGATCATACCTACTGCTGGTAACGCAGGCGGCGCCTTGGCTGCTTACGCAGCCCGAGGCGGTATGATGGCATGTGTCATCATGCCACAGGACACACCGCGCACAATTATTGAGGAGTGCCGGCTATTCGGAGCGGAGGTCATCTTGGTCAATGGGCTGATAAGCGACGCTGCTCTTGCTGTCCAAACGAAAATGAAGGATGGAAGCTGGTTTGATCTTTCTACATTCAGAGAGCCCTACCGGCTGGAAGGGAAAAAAGTGATGGGGTATGAGGTCGCAGAGGCTTTCGCTTGGCAGTTACCAGATGTGATCGTTTATCCAACAGGAGGAGGTACCGGGCTGGTTGGAATGTGGAAAGCCTTTAATGAGTTAGAACAACTTGGATGGCTGGTGGACACAAAGCGCCCACGTATGGTCTCGGTTCAGGCGACAGGGTGTGCTCCAGTAGTAAAAGCATATAATACGGGGGCAGAGAGTTGTGAATTCTGGGAGAATGCGCAAACTCAAGCCTGGGGTTTACGAGTTCCACGAAGCTTCGCCGATCGGCTCATCCTCGAGGTGATTCGAGAGAGCAATGGAAGTGCCGTCGCAGTAACAGAGGACGAAATTCTCTTAGCTCAACGAGAGATGGCATCGTTGGAGGGAGTATTTGCTGCGCCAGAAGGAGCTGCTACACTTGCTGGCTTGCGCAAGCTGATCGAAACCAGGGAAATACACCCTGAAGAACGAATTGTATTATTCAATACCGGAAGTGGGTTGAAATACCTTTAAGACAACCCGGATGTAGCTACCCAGGCGGATGCGGGTATTCCAGTAATTGGACGTGGTCATATCGCAATATCAGCCTCAGCCGCTTCGTTAGGGATATCGGCTATAATCTGGGCTGTGACGACACACTTTGCGCACACTTACATCAGACGTCACATTGCACTCCCTGGGGAACATGGCGCCTGGGTATTCCTCCTCAGTCCATTACTGATCGGAGTTTTTGCCGGAGGGCGTTGGACTCCCGGATTAGCATACCTTTCCATGGCAGCTGTAGCAGTCTTTCTCATTCGCCAGCCAATAACGATCGTTATAAAGGCTTACGCTGGTCGGCGATCCAAGCGTGACCTGGCGGCTGCCTGGTTCTGGATCGCCATTTATGGGCTACTTGCGCTCTTAGCAATCATCGCTCTCATTTCCTCAGGCAATAGTTATATCTTATTCTTGGCATTGCCTGGTGTACCTGTTTTTATCTGGCACCTAAAGCTTGTAAGCCGGCGTTCTGAGAGGGGTCAAGCAAGTGTGGAAGTTCTTGCCAGTGGTGTGCTCGCACTGGCAGCACCCGCAGGCTACTGGGTAGCTCTGGGCAAATCTGATCCGACAGGATGGTGGCTATTCGGGTTGTCGTGGGCGCAGTCTGCGGCATCCATTGTCTATACTTATTTGCGTCTCTACCAACGTGAGCTCCCCGCTCGACCTTTCCTTTTAGAGCGTTTACGATTGGGATTTCGGGCAATTTTGTTTACTTCGTTCAACCTTGCGATTGTTGGGGTTCTATCTTGGATTGGAGTGTTGCCTTCGTTGCTCGCCGTACCTTATCTGCTCCAATGGATGGAGACATTATGGGGCACACTCAAACCTGCTGTTGGATTGAAACCCACCTCTATCGGGCTGCGCCAACTCACCGTGAGTACATTGTTCACAGTATTATTCATTCTGACCTGGAGCCTAAAATAACCAGGTGCACTGGCCTTTTCTCTATCACCAGGCGCTACAGGTGTATTGACCATCAACTTGAGTATAGGCAAATCCGAAATGGACTGCTATACAAGCGTTCGGGCACATAATCAGTCGATAAAACCTGGTAAAACGATACGTAATTCGATGAGACCCAGCTTCTACCATCACCTTCACCCGCCAACGATCCCTGAGCAACAGGCAAAATTCCGGTTTACGCTTGGAGCTGGAGGATTGTCCGTGCTATTGGCGTTGATAGTGTGCCTGACAGGTATATTGGAGATGTTTTATTACATTCCAACGCCAGCAGAAGCTGCGCTATCGATCCAGAAGATAACCTACCTAGTACCATTCGGCGGTCTTGTGCGAAACATGCATTATTGGTCTGCGCAATTATTGGTCTTAACGACACTTCTCCACTTGATCCGTGTGATCTTTACAGGTGCGTACACCAAACCCCGGCGGTTCAACTATGTTTTAGGCTCTGCTCTCCTTCTAGTAGTCATATTGCTGGATTTTACGGGATATATTTTGCGTTGGGATGAAGGTGTGCGCTGGGCGTTGGTCACAGGGACAAACCTGGTTAAAAGCATCCCTTGGGCAGGCTCGGGGTTTTACCGATTGGTTGTTGGTGGAGAACAGCCAGGCACAGCTACGCTAATCCGTTTCTACGCCTGGCATATATTTGGCCTGACTTTGATATTCATCATCCTGGGAGTGTGGCATATATTCAGAGTCCGCCGTGATGGGGGCATTGCCGTGCCACCGCCTCACCTGCGTGCAGATTCTAGCCGTATTTCGCGCTTTGAGCTGGTACGGCGAGAGGGTGTGGCAACAGTCCTGGCAACTGCTGGATTAATTTTCCTTTCGGTTTACTTTCCAGCCCCGATCGCACCACCCATCTCGGACACACTCCTTTCCACCAGCAACGTGAAAGCTCCATGGTTTTTCTTGTGGGTGCAGAAGATGCTCGCATGGGGAGATCCATTTTGGCTCGGAGTATTCGTGCCTTTCGGCATTTTACTCCTAATAGCCTTCATCCCGTACTTTCTCCAAGGGGTAAACCCAAATGAGCTAGGGCGTTGGTTGCCGGCCAGCGGTCGACCAGCACAATTCATAACTGCTCTAATCGTCATAGGGATACTCGTTCTTACACTTCTGCAAATCCTACAGGATTAAGCATCATTTTCGATGAGCCAATTCAAACGAGATTCCCGATTAATCGCATCCATCGTGCTCGCACTGGCGATTGTGGCGATCGTTTGGCAGCAAATACGCTCCCAGAAACCGACAGTTCTCATCCCTACGCTTACTGGAAAAGCAGAATACTGCCAGACCTGCCATGCAGATCTGCCTGAGATCAGTCCATCTCATCCGGTTCAAGCCTTCGGCTGTGTAATCTGTCATGGCGGCGAGCGCCTGGCTCTTGCCGCCGAGTTAGCTCATAGCACGATGCGGGGTGGACGCAATCCTTCGGAATTTTTGGTCGTCCAGGCATCGTGTGGCGGAGATGCTTGCCACAGTGGCAGCAGAATTGAAGAACGCGATCATATTCAACGCGCAACAACCAGTATCCAATCCACCTACGCTGGGGCAATCGCAAATATCCGCTATAGTTATGGCGCTCAACCTGACTTGAAAGCCCGCATCGGGGTCTATTCTGTGAGTGTTGAGGCTGACAATCTAACCGGTTTAGCCTCCCTAGAAGCATTTAATGCCAGCGATGAGAGCAACCCAGCTATCCTAAAATTCGCGAACAATTGTCTTAGCTGTCACCTGACAGCGGAACCAATCGAGGGTTTCCCATACGACCGTCTCACGGGCTGTGCTGCCTGTCACACACCGATTTCCGGGAAAGAACTCTCCCAACCGCTACACAGGTTGACCACTGCTATCCCTTATACACAATGCAACACCTGCCATAATCGTGGGAATTACGATCTTCGTTTGATGGAATTCGTGCCTCGCACTGACAAAGCTGTTGATCGGATGCACGACTATTACCAACCTATTGCCCAATTCGTGCGCTGCGAATGGACCCTTGATTGCGTGGATTGCCATAGCCGCATTGAAGCTATGGGGGATGGCAACTTGTACAGTAACCAGAAGGAGATTCAATACATCCAATGCCGGACCTGCCATGGGACACTTGAAGAGCTTCCGAAAACATACATTATTTCTGACCCAAATGACCTGGCATTGCGGATGGCCTTCCTCAATCCGGTTCTTGATCTAAAAGTTGGTGATACGATTGTAAGAAGTGATCGTGGTGAGCCTCTTTGGAATACACGCTTGCTGGCTGATGGAACCATTGAAATGATTGGAAAAGTTACCCGGCAGCGATTCACAATAATCCCTGTAAAAGGAACGGCGTGCCAGCAAAAGCTGGACGAACAAGAATCACGCTACTGCCATGAGTGCCATGCGGTACAAAGATAAACACCAACCAGATCGCCGGGGGTTTTTATCCTTGGTGTCCAATGGATTGCTATATCTCAGTGGACTTCTCGGATTGAGCGGCGTATTGCGCTATCTAAGCTACGAAGATCCACATGCGGAGGTGAGCCGTTATGAGCTTGGATCCGCAGAAGCATACCCGGTTGGTTCAAGGACGATCATTCCAGAAGCCCTGGCGATACTACTGCACACTACGGAAGGATTCGAGGCAATAAGCCTTGTTTGCACGCATTTGGGTTGCCTGGTTAATAGCACTCCAGAAGGGTTCGCCTGCCCATGCCATGGCTCGCGCTTCGATCCGGATGGCAGGTATATTAATGGTCCGGCGAACGAACCTCTGAGAAGACTCACGGTTGAGACTCGCTCGGATGGTTCGATAGTGATCATTCAAAACTGATCCGCGACCCTACAATCTTGTTGGTGTTATTCATAACGGAGGACTTGCAATGTCTCAGAATTGTTGTACAATGCTGAGAGGCCTTCACATAGGAATTAATTGCACAAAGGAGAATAGTTTATGACCGAACAAATGTCCACCGATATTACCAGTGATGACAAACTCTGGGCTTTACTGGGATACATTCTGTCCCCTATTGTCCCGGTCATCGTCTTACTCATGGAAGACAAGAAAAGCCGCCCGTTCATCTTGTACCATAACATGCAAGCATTAGTAGTAGGTGTTGTAAATATCCTGCTTTCCATACTTCTGGCGTGGACTTTAGTACTCGCCTGTGTTCCATTTGTGGTCTGGCTCGTCATGATCTACTGGGGAATCCAAGCCTACCAGGGGCAATGGGTAAAGATTCCGGTTGTATCAGATTTCGTAAAGAATCAAGGCTGGGCATAACTCGATTTGGAAATCGAAAACCCCGTCTTCATACTCTGATTGAAGACGGGGTTAATTTCATTTATAAGAGGGCTTATGGTTGATAATTCAAGCGGAACTTCCGTTCCCCAACTATCTCCTGCCGATGAACGCACTTGGGCAATGTTGGCTCACCTAAGTGTGCTGGCTAATCTGGTCACTGGCTTCCTAGGACCAGTAATTGCGATCATCATATTCCTCGCCTACAGAGAGCGCTCTCGTTTTGTCGCTTTCCACTCAATGCAAGCCTTTGTATTTCAGTTGGTTTTTTGGGTAGGTGGAGGCGCGTTAGCTGGCGTCACCTGGGCGATCACGGGAGCACTATCGGCAGTACTAATCGGCTTAATCTGCATCCCTTTAGCCTGCTTGGTCACCTTTCTGCCATTGGCTGCTCTAGTTTACGGTGTAATGGGTGGCGTACAATGCAGCCAGGGTCAGGATTTTCGTTATTGGCTCATCGGCGATTGGGTGCAGGGATCGCTCTCAAACTGATCGATCTTCACGCAGATTGTATAGCATAAGTGCACTGCAGGCGAGGACGAATTACACTTGACTTTTCGTCTGCTCACCCTTAGAATTTATATTAATAATTGAGCTGAGGCTGGGAAGAGATCTGCTTTTGGGAGACCTTAGGCAGACACCGAAGGGGCAAACCTGGCAAGATGCACGATCAGGTGAAACTCTCAGGTAAAAGGACCCTGGCTCTGTAAACCTCTGGAAAGATTTGCAGGAGTTTTGTAACAATGGGAAACTCTTGCACACCGACGGTGCAAGCGCGTTGAGCGCGAATCTCTCAGGTCCAAGACAGAGGCGCACGCATCCTTCGCGTGCGCCTTTTCATCTTTATCCCCCAGGAGGCCAGTAATGAATATCCCTAGTGATCTGAAATACACCCAGAACGATGAATGGCTACGCCTCGAAGGTGATACTGGCACAGTAGGTATCACTGACTATGCGCAGGAACAGCTATCAGACATTGTATTCGTTGAGGTCATCGTCGGAGTAGGTGACGTGGTGAAACAAGGCGATACTTGTGCTACCATCGAGTCTGTAAAAGCTGCTGCAGACGTGTATATGCCTGTGAGCGGGAAGATCATTGAAGTCAATGAGTCACTCCCCACAATTCCAGAGGCGGTGAACAGCGACCCATATGGCGATGCGTGGCTGGTAAAGATCGAGCTCAACAATCCCGCAGAAGCGGCAGCCTTACTCGATTCCGCCGGCTACGAGAAGCATATCCAAACAAAGGAATAATTAAAATGTTCTTCCCCCATACCGAAGCTGACCGCGATGCGATGCTGAAGACAATCGGGGTAGAGAGTATCGAGGCACTATTCAACGATATTCCTGCCACCCATCGATTCCCAAATCTCAGACTACCACCTCCACTGACAGAGATGGAATCGCTAGCTGAAATGCAAGACCTTGCCTGGGCGAATGATACAGCCCGAGATATGGCTTGCTTCCTCGGCGCTGGCGCATACAACCATTACATCCCTGCAGCCGTTGATATGCTTCTTAGGCGCGGCGAATTCTATACAGCATACACACCTTATCAGCCGGAGATTTCACAGGGCACCTTGCAGTCAATTTTTGATTACCAGAGCCTGGTTGTAGCCCTTACGGGCATGGAGGTCTCCAACGCCTCACATTACGATGGTGCTACCGCTGTCGCAGAGGCAGTGAGCATGGCCTATGCAAATTTTCGAGGCAAACGGACCAAATTTATTCTCTCACCCGCCTTACACCCTCACTACCGACAAACTGTGCTCACTTACAACCACGGCAGTGACCTCGTATTCACAGGCGATGACTTAAAGCTTTCTTCAGGACCAGAAGCGATCCTTCCCTTGTTGGATGAAAACACGGCTTTGGTCATTGTCCAGTACCCGGATTTCTTCGGCAGAATATTCGACTACACTGCCCTTGCAGAGGCAGTGCATGCAGCAGGTGCTCTCCTGGCGGTAGCGGTCAATCCCACCGCCCTTGGCGTGCTGAAAACTCCTGGGGAATTTGGAGCTGACATTGTCGTTGGAGAGGGCCAACCTCTGGGGATTCCGCTTTCTTACGGTGGACCATACCTGGGAATCTTCGCCACGCGCAAGGAATACGTGCGCAAAATGGCCGGGCGCTTAGTCGGTGAGACAGTGGATAACAGAGGACAGCGCGCCTATGTACTCACGCTTACAGCACGTGAGCAGCACATTCGCCGCGAAAAAGCCACGTCAAACATATGTACCAATCAGGGATTAATTGCCCTGGCAGCCGCGATCTATATGAGCCTGCTTGGTAAGCATGGCATGCGCCAGTTAGCCGAATTGTGCTATCACAAAGCTCATTACGCAGCCCGGAAGGCGGCTTCATTGCCGGGATACAGGATGTGGAGTGACGCACCTTTCTTTCATGAATTTGTGCTGCGCTGCCCTGCGCCTGTGGCGGAAATTAACGCTCACTTGCTCGAACACGGTATTTTGGGCGGCTACGACCTTGGGAGCGAATTCCCGCAATTGGAGAATCACATGTTAATCGCCGTAACGGAGATGAATTCAAAGGAAGAAATTGATATGTTTGTGAATGTCCTGGCGGAGGTGTCCCATGAGTGAGCCATTGCTTTGTGAGATTTCTGTACCTGGTCGGATCGGCTTTCGCTATCCCGAGCCAGATGTGCCCAAGGAACCACTGCCAGAATCACTCTTACGTGAAGACCTGCCACTCCCCGAACTTTATGAAGTGGATGTTGTGCGCCATTTCACACGCCTATCACAGCTCAATCATGGCATTGATACCGGCTTTTATCCATTGGGCTCCTGCACGATGAAATATAACCCGAAGATCAATGAGGAAACTGCCAGGCTGCCCGGTTTTGCCCATGTGCACCCCCTCCAGCCGATTGAAACGGTCCAGGGCTGCCTGGCCTTCATGTATGATCTGCAGGAATGGCTCAAAGAGATCGGTGGCTTCGCTGGTGTTACCTTGCAACCTGCAGCTGGCGCACAAGGTGAGCTGACTGGGGTTTTGATCATGCGTGCCTACCACGAATCTCGCAGCCAGACACAGCGCACGAAAATCCTCATCCCCGATTCAGCGCACGGGACGAACCCGGCGACCTCTGCAATGAGCGGTATGCAAGTCGTTGAACTAAAGTCGGATGCGCGTGGCAACATCAATCTGGATGCCTTACGCGCTGAATGTGATGAGACCCTGGCGGGATTGATGCTCACTAACCCGAACACTCTTGGCTTATTCGATGAAAATGTCGAAGAGGTGACCCGTCTGGTGCACGAAGCAGGAGGCCTGGTGTACGGCGATGGTGCCAACATGAATGCATTGTTGGGCGTGGTCCGTCCCGGCGATCTGGGCGTGGATGTGCTCCACTATAACTTGCACAAGACTTTCTCGACCCCACATGGCGGCGGTGGACCAGGGTCTGGTCCTGTGGGTGTGGTAGGACATCTGGTTGAGTTTTTGCCTGGACCGATCGTAGATATGCTCGAGGAAGGGAACATCGAAGAGGATTTAGCCCCTCTCTACGGGCTGGTAACCCCACCCCGGAGCATCGGCAGAGTGAAATCCTTCCACGGTCATTTTGGCATGATGGTACGCGCCTATACCTACATGCGCATGCATGGCAAGGAGGGGATCCGCAAGATTGCAGAGTACGCTGTGCTCAATGCGAACTATCTGATGGCGCGGTTACGCGATGCCTACAAACTCCCTTATGACCGTGTTTGCATGCACGAGTTCGTCTTGGAGGGGCGATGGGATGATGTGCCAGATATCCATGCACTGGATATCTCCAAGCGGTTGATGGATTATAAAATCCACCCGCCCACCAATTACTTCCCATTGATCGTGCATGAAGCCCTGATGATCGAACCAACAGAAACGGAGAGTAAGCAGACCTTGGACGTATTTGCCGAGGCAATGCTTCAGATAGCCAAGGAAGCAAAAGCTGAACCTGACCTGCTCAAGTCTGCTCCGCACATCACACCGATTGGTAGGGTAGATGAAGTGCGGGCTGCAAAGGAGTTGGTACTCTGTTGCGTAGTCGGTTCTTTTACTGACTGAATCCCTCCCGGACAAACCACTGAGATGCGCGTTCTCCGCTGGGACTTCATTACCAGCGGAGAACGCTTTTTGCCTTACTAAATTGACAATACACCCTGAAGAGTTGTAATCTTTCAACGTCTTCAGCATGTTACAATATCCCTCCATTTTATCCCAATGGTTCAGCTATGCGCAACTGAATGGAAAATTCGGTAAATTTTGTAACCCCTCGATCGACGATCGAAGTACATCTGCCCGACGGCAGGGCTATACAAGGACCACGCGGTAAGCCGGTCGGTGACTTCCTGTCTTTAATAGCAAACGAGGTGCCTGCACCGATCGTTGGAGCCATCGTCAACAATGAGCTGCGTGAGCTCACCTATCCTATCCTGATGGATTCCAAAGTGCGCCCGGTTACGATGAGTGACGCAGATGGCGCTCGCATATACCGCCGGTCATTGGTGTTCATGCTCGAATCAACGTTTGATAGCTGCTTTCCAGGCGCAGTCCTCACTGTTGACCATTCGGTGGCTTCGGGTGGATATTATTGCCAGGTGTCGGGGCGTGCTCCACTGAATAACGATGAGCTAAACCTTCTGATTGCGAAGATGAAGGAATTAGTTGACAATGACTTGCCTTTCCAGCGAAAAGAAGTCCCTCTCGCTGAAGCGATCGCATATTTCACAGCGAAAGGCGCGAACGATAAAGTGCACTTGCTCATGCACCGCCAGAAGGATTACCTGACGTTATACCAGCTGGAAGATTTTCAAGATTACCACCACGGATACATGGTTCCTTCTACAGGATACTTACGATGGTTCGCACTAAGGCCAACCGGTGACGGATTTACCTTACGGTTCCCCAGACGCAACTCGCCGACACAATTACTGCCTGTTCCAGAATATCCCAAGTTGTTGGTCGCCTTCCGGCGTTATGGAGACTGGTTGCAACGGCTGGGTATTTCTAATGCTGGTGCTCTAAACGATGCAATCCGCGCTGGACGTATTCATGAGGTCATCCTGGTATCCGAAGCGCTCCATGAGCAGCAGATTACAGAGATCGCGGCACAAATTGCAGAATGGCGCAATGCCATCCGAGTTGTTTTCATCGCTGGTCCATCATCCTCCGGAAAGACCACTTTTGCCAGGCGGCTCTCGATCCAGATGCTGGCGCGTGGAATATCACCATATCCACTAGAGATGGATAATTACTTTGTCGACCGCCAGCATACACCCCATGATGAGAATGGCGAATTGGATTTTGAAACGATCGAAGCCCTCGACTATGCGCGCTTATCAGACGATCTTCGCCGACTTGCTGCCGGTGAGACCGTCCAGATCCCACGATTCGATTTCATCAATGGTCGGAGTGAACCCGGCGAAGAGATTCAATTACGATCGGGGGAGATTATCATCCTAGAAGGGATCCACGGGTTGAATCCTGCATTGACGGTGAACATCTCACCCGAAAATACTTTCCGCCTTTACGTCTCTGCACTAACCCAACTGAACCTAGACCGCCACAACCGAGTATCTACAACCGATACACGCCTGATTCGTCGGATCGTGCGCGATGCGCGCGAGCGTGGTTACAATGCTCAGCAGACCATTCAGCGTTGGGAATCTGTGCGCAGAGGCGAGAAGCGCTTCATTTTTCCTTATCAAGAGAATGCAGATATCATGTTCAATTCGGCATTGGTCTACGAGGTGAGTGTACTCAAGCCACTGGTCGAGCCGCTTCTACGCCAGGTGCCATACGGCAAGCCAGAATATGTTGAAGCCAAGCGCCTGCTTGCATTTCTTGAATGGTTTCTCCCCATTGAAAGCGATTTGATCCCCGATAACTCGATCATGCGCGAATTTATCGGGGACTCTATTCTGCGCGATTTTTCCCTCTGGCATAACCATACGGACAGCTGAATACTCTGGACAGCGCCGCTGGCAGAATTACCCCGCCAACGGGCAATATCCTATCCCGTACACTGTGGGAAAGTAATAAAAAAATATTTTCCGTTATAATAATCGCATGTACCAACTCACAAGCCTGGAACCGGTTGATTATTTGGTGATCGGCCATCTTACGAGAGACGTCAGAGACGAGGGTGAGCGCATAGGAGGGACTGCAGCTTACGCAGCCCTTACAGCTCGCGCCCTGGGTCTTCGCGTAGGAATTGCTACTTCTTGGGGAGAAGAACTTCCGCTAGGCGCGTTACGTCAAATTCCGGTCGCCAGTTTTCCAACCGAATCCAGCACTACGTTTGAAAATTTAAATTCCCCTGAGGGGCGTGTGCAATTCATACACCATACCGCTCCCGCGCTTAGCTTGAATCTGGTCCCCGATACATGGCGAAATCCATCGATCGTGCACCTTGGTCCTGTAGCTCAAGAAGTGGAGCCAGCTCTGGTTCGCAATTTTCCCTCGTCGTTGATCGGGGTCACACCACAGGGATGGCTGCGTCATTGGGATTCGAGTGGGCGTGTAAGTATTAGCGAATGGCCTGAATCTACCTTCGTTCTCCAGAGGGTGGGCGCTTGCATCATCAGTCTTGACGATGTGGGTGGGGATGAAGAGATCATCAGTGATCTGGCGTCTGCATGCCGGATACTTGCGGTGACCGAAGGAGCGCGTGGTTCGCGCCTCTATTGGAATGGCGACGTGCGTCGCTTCCACGCACCCAAGATGGTGGCTGAAGATGATACAGGTGCCGGAGATATTTATGCTGCTGCATTCCTTGTCCGGCTCTTCACCACTCGAGACCCGTGGGAAGCGGCGCGTTTTGCCACCCTGCTGGCTGCTTTCTCCGTCACACGAACTGGTTTGGATAGCATCCCCACACCCGAAGAAATCGAAGAGTGTATGGTCGAGGTATTTTAATGGGGCGTGTCTATACGCTGGTCAACCAGAAAGGCGGAGTAGGTAAGACAACTACAGCAATCAACCTGGGAGCATACCTCGCATACAATGGGCAACGTGTCCTGCTGGTAGACCTGGACCCTCAAGCCAATGCCTCATCTTGCTTAAATATCGATCGGAACACCGTGCGGGGAGGAACCTACGAAGCGCTGATCGGTTCGGCACCTCCAGCCAGTTTCATTCTTCATAACCCAAGACTCAAAATATCCATCTTGCCTTCCACCCCAGCGCTAGCTGGTGCTGAGGTCGAGCTGGTTCCCGAGTTGGCACGTGAGACCCGGCTAAAAAAGGCACTTGCACCTCTCATAGACCGTTATGATTACGTCCTGGTGGACTGCCCTCCATCACTTGGACTGCTGACGCTTAATGGGATTGTCACTGCTCAGGACGGTGTAATCATTCCTGTGCAGTGTGAATATCTGGCATTGGAAGGACTGAGCCAGCTTACCCAAACATTGAACCGTGTGCGTGGTGCGCTATTCCCAGGATTATTGATCCGAGGCGTTTTGATGACAATGTTTGACGGCCGGACGAATCTATCCCAAGACGTAGTCAAAGAAGTTCGCCGCTTTTTCCCCGACCAGGTTTTTGAAACCATCATCCCACGCTCTGTCCGGCTTGCAGAGGCGCCATCCTATGGGCAGCCTATCTCATTTTATGCGCCTTCCTCGCCCGGTGCGACGGCTTATGCAGCTCTGGCGCGCGAACTACTCGAAAGAGATGGCGTGAGCATTCCCATCGCTCAGGAGGTTTGATATAACCATGCCTCGCAGACCAAGTTTAGGCCGTGGGTTAGCGGCTCTTATCCCAGCCACCGAGCAGCCTGTACTTTCTGGCACGAGCTCCATCTCCATTGATCGCGTTTCGGCAAACCCGCGCCAGCCGCGGGCACATTTCGATCCGGAAGAGCTGGAAGAGCTGGCTGCATCGATAAGAGAGCATGGCGTCCTACAGCCTATTCTGGTTACTTATGATGATCTGAAAGATCGTTATTTTTTAATCTCAGGGCAACGAAGGTTAATGGCGGCGCGCCTTGCCGGATTAGACATGATCCCTGCCATCATACGCCAGGCCAGCGATCAAGAGCGACTAGAGCTTGCATTGATCGAAAACTTGCAGCGCGCCGACCTGACTCCTTTGGAAGCTGCTGAGGCTTATCGACAGCTGGTCGAAGACTTTGCTCTCTCGCATGAAGAGGTGGCAGCTCGGGTTGGGAAAAGCCGGGCCGCTGTAACCAACACTTTACGCCTGCAAAAATTGCCTGCCACTGTCCGGAAAGCGCTGGAAGACAAGCTGATCAGTGAAGGTCACGCGCGTGCACTGCTCGCTCTAGCAACAATCGATTCGCAAGAAGCGGCTTTACGAAGCATTATCAAACTTGAATTGAACGTTAGACAGACTGAGGAACTCGTACGTAAGCTCTCTGGATTGAAGCCAGTTCGGCAACCAAAACCGCTCCCCTCTCCAGAGGTGGCGGCGCTTGAGGAAAGATTACGTTCCCGCTTGGGGACAAGGGTCAAGATAAACCGATACCAAAAAGGGGGAACTATGGTGATCCACTATTATTCCGATGAAGAATTGGACAGCCTCATTAAAATGATCATAAACGAATGATCAAAATTCTCCATAACGCGACAATTTACACCCAAAATCCAGAGCAGCCGATAGCAGCAGCGATTGCCATTGATGGAAACCGTATTGCGCTGGTAGGCAACAACCTGCAGGCGATGGCAGAAGTAAGGAAAGGGCAGAATGTGGAAATCATCGACCTTGCAGGACGGGCGGTAATTCCCGGACTGATCGATGCACACATCCACCTGGAGCAATATTCCCTTGGACTGCAGAACATCGACGCTGAGACAAACTCTCGCCAGGAGTGCATCCAGCGCGTTGCAGAGAGAGTCATTCGTACACCCCCCGGTCAGTGGATTTTAGGTCACGGATGGAACCAGAATACATGGCCAGAAGGTTATGGCAACGCTGCGACTCTGGATGCTGTAGCTCCAAATAATCCTGTGTATCTTTCCAGCAAGTCGCTGCATTCAGCCTGGGCGAACAGCGCTGCTCTGGCTGCTGCAAATATCCACAATACCACTCCCGATCCCCCTGATGGGCAGATTGTGCGTGATTCGCACGGAAACCCAAATGGGATTCTACTCGAGACCGCAGTGGAGCTGGTGAAAGTGGCAATCCCAGAACCTACAACCGCTCAGGTCGAACATGCAATTCGAGGTGCATTGCCGCTTTTAGCAAAACTAGGCCTAACAGGCCTGCATGATTTCGACCGGAGGCGGTGTTTCTATGCGCTTCAATCTCTGCACCAACGCGGCGAACTCTCCCTACGAGTGGTGAAAAGCATCCCGCTCGAAGATCTGTCACACGCGATCGCTGTTGGATTGCGCACCGGTTTTGGAGACGATCTATTGCGCATTGGGGGGCTTAAAGCATTTGCAGATGGTGCTTTGGGTCCGCAGACAGCGGCAATGCTGCAGCCCTACGAGGGGGAGACGGAAAACCGCGGCATGCTCATGCTAGACGGAGAAGAGCTCTACGAACGCGGGCGCCAGGCTGTTGCAGCTGGCTTTTCCCTGGCTGTACATGCGATCGGCGACCGCGCCAATCATGAAGTCCTGAATGCGTTTATGCAATTACGCAAATACGAAAACAAACTTAAGGGTGGTGAGGACGGAAAAACACAGCGATTACGCCACCGGATTGAACACGTCCAGCTCATCCATCCCGATGATGCCGGGCGACTGGCAGCATCGGGGATTGTTGCTTCGATGCAGCCGATCCATGCAACCTCGGATATGGATATGGCTGATAGGTATTGGGGAAAGCGCAGTGCTTTTGCTTACGCCTGGCGGACACAGCTCCAGCACGGCGCTATGCTCGCGTTTGGCTCAGATGCGCCAGTTGAATCCCCAAATCCATTCTGGGGATTACACGCTGCTGTAACACGCAGGCGTGCAGATGGCAGCCCAGGAACCGATGGGTGGTATGCAGCTCAAAGACTCAGCATCCAAGAAGCTTTAGCAGGCTACACGCTTGGTCCAGCCTATCTGGCAGGGATGGAAGACCGCCTTGGCAGGCTTGCTCCGGGTTACTTGGCAGATCTGCTCGTGCTCTCAACTGACATGTTCATGTGCCCATCAGACGAAATCAAAGAGATACACCCAGTTGCGACCATGCTGGGCGGACAGTGGATTTTCAACGGATTAGATTAGTACGTACGGGAACTGCCTGGTTTAATAGAGCCTTATAGGTCTACTGCTCGCGATAAAAAACCAAATATTTTCACACGAATTATCATAAGCGACATTCAATCACCAAAGCGGTAGCCTGCACCCCACACAGTTTGAATGTAACGCGGGTGAGATGGGTCGGTTTCGATTTTTTGGCGCAAACGCCGGATGGTTGCTTCGATCAGGTTCATATCTCCCGAGGAAGCCGCGTAACCCCAAACATCACGCAGCAGCTCTTCTTTACTGACAACGATCCCCGCATTCTGAATCAAGTATTTTAATAGCCGGAATTCCATTGGCGACACTTCAATTTGCCTGTCTGATTGAATTACGCATCGAGATTCAAGATCAAGGCTGAGATCATCATAGGTGATCAGCTTACGGCTGGCTAAGGGCACACTCGTAGTCCTACGCAACAAAGCGCTGATGCGCGCTACCAGCTCGCGCGGTTTAAACGGCTTGACCACATAATCGTCCGCCCCCGCTTGAAAACCCCTTAGAATGTCTTCCTCTCTTCCCCGCGCAGTTAATAGGATAATCGGGACATTAGACTCATTGCGAATTATCTCGCAGGCTTCCAAACCATCCATCTCTGGCATCATAACATCCAACACAACCAGGTCGACTGGCTGGGCAGACAAGTGATCAACCGCTCTCGCCCCATTTTCAGCAAACACGACCTGCATTCCCGCGTCTTCCAAGACCAGAAACACGGATTGCTGGCTATCGTAATCATCATCTGCGTAAAGTATCAGTGGGGCTTCAACCATACGGCTCCAGTAGAATGAACGCCCTGAAAAATTGAGAAGGCAATTTATTAAACGATTTCTCAACTCGGCACACTTCTGTCACTTCATTTTGGAAGGACAATGTGTGCGTCCGAGCAGCTTTCCCTTCAATTCCCAAGAGAGATCTCCTCTAAGGGAGTGACCCCGATTAGGTCTGCAAATACCACCAGTCTGTCCCGGTAAAATCCCGTGCCAGCATCCCAGTTCACGCAGGTAATCAAAGTGAGCTGTGGGGCAGATGTTGGCCTTACGACGGAGAAATCAGCCTCCGTCACAGTGCGCTGCTCACGCACATTGTACGTGTATATGTTTTCCTCAGTGTAAATGGTAATCTCATCCGAAGGCACTAATTGAGACAGGTAGCGGAAGGGACCATCCCGCCCATTTCGCAAGGACACATGCCCTGCCAGACCGGTATTCCCACCCAATCCCGGCCAGGATGTATCGCCCATCCAGGCAACCTCTTGTTGCAAACCAGCGATCAACCAGGTGAGGCCATCATAGGGCACATATTTAACGACCGTGTCGATGCCAAGAGAAGGCAGAACGATGCGATTCACTGGGCTGGTATCAGGGAGATCTCCATTCTCATCGGGCACAACATCTGTCGGTTCAGGGATGGGGAAATCCGGTAAAACCTGCAGATCTCCTTCTGGATTTTGCCCAACCCAGGGCGGGTCCTCCACCGGGAAAGGTGTCGCCTGAGTCTTGCCAACCGATTTAATCTGTGCCAGGAGCGTAGGAACGGGATCGTTGCCGGTTGCACGCGATACTCCCCAAGCTGCCAGCCCGAAGAGTGAGGCTGTTATGCTGAACATAAAGCCCATGCGTACTGCCCATCCTGCCCACTCTGGCTGGCTAGCCCTGGCGCGCAAGCCAAACACCAAGATCGCAGCGCCAAGCATTGCAAGTACAAGGGCGCTGAGTATGGCAATCAGATAGACCCTCGATAAAGGAGTTTCTGCAGATTTGGGCAGCTCGACCCCTCCCGTACCGGGTAAGATTGGCGAACGAATCAGGCTAAAGCTGGCGCTCGCCGACCCTGAAAATGTCGTAGAGCCAAATCTATAGGTCATCGTGGCAGTATTCGAAACAGTAGTGTTGGCTGCAGCAACGGTGTTGACACGCACCACGACCGTCAGGGTGGCTGTCTGATCAGCTGCGAGTGTGCCAAAATCAGCGCGTACGACCCGCGTCGAGGTATTAATCGTCCGACTACCCCGATTAGTATCAGCGCTGATAATATCGACATACGGAGAGAACGTATCTGTTACAACGACATCAGTAACGGAGGCGCTCCCGCTATTACTTACCCGGATGGTATACGTTGCATTCTGTCCAGTTTGTACAGAAATAGGCGAGACCGTGTTCGAGATGGTTACGTTTCGTGTTCCTGATCCAGTGTTCGTGTCAGTGGAAGAGTTGTTCGTTTTGTTGATCTCGGGGATATCCGATCCAACTGCAACCGTATTAATTATTGAGGTATTGGCACCTGGGAGAACGTTATCGACCCTTACACGGACAAAAAAATCTCTACCTGTACCTGCCCCTAAATCCTGTGTGATGTCCCAATAATAATTATCCCCACTTTTTACGTGAGTGACACCCATTGTGTCGGTGATTATCTCGAGATACGCGGAGAGCGTGTCAGTGATCACATAATCCGAGATGTTCACATCTCCCACGTTCTCAACGGTTATGGTATAGGTATAAATCTCATTTGCCACAACGGTCGATTTGTTATTATCTGACTTTGTCACTCTCAGAAGGTCATCGGCAGCGACCTCAAAGGTGGCGGAGTCTTCATTATTTGTTAAATTGTAATCATACAGGCCTGAAGAAATTCCGTCCGTTTCATTCGTTACTTCAGTACCGTAAGGACTAGAATCGACTGTAGCTCGAATTGTGAGGGTGATCGATTCACTCACAGCCATACTGCCAATTCCAGACCATATCCCGGAGTTGAAATTATACGATCCCCGAGAGGCGGTGTAATTAGCAAAGGTAACCTCACCCGGCAGTGCGTCGATTAATTCAACGCCAGTAGCGGTTGAAGGCCCGAGATTCGAAAGGGCAATAGTGTACGTAATGGGCGCTCCCACATCAGCGAATAATGTTGAAACAGACTTGGTAACTGCGAGGTCGGCGCTATCAATAATCGTTACATCAGCATCACTATTATTATTGCTGTTCACGTCCGATGCATTTGAGACACTGGCAGAATTTGTTACCTGGGGAGCAGCAGCCTGACCTACAGTTACTCTTATTTGGAGAGAATAATCCTGGTTTGGATTCAAGCCGGCAGCATTGGCATGCGTGCACGTTACTACCTGTAGTACAGCATTGCAGGTCCACCCAACCCCTCCTGATCCTGACACAACATAGGTCAAGCCAGTGGGAAGGGTGTCGGAAACAGTAATTACGCCGGTAACGGCTGCGTCACCGACATTTGTTACCCCAATCGTATACGCTTCGGTATCCCCAATCTGGAAATTTCCCGTATGCGATTTATCAATCGATAAATCGGGTCCGGGAGTCTGGTAATGATTCTCTGCAGTAACGAGAGATGGTCGCAAGACAAGCAAGCTGAGGAGTATTAAGAATCCTGCAGCTAGCCAATACTTGAGGTTACGCAAAAGATGACTAGGATCGGGGAATTTCTGGGGCGAGAATAGCTTTTTCATGTCTGTATCCATTGTTAGTAAAAGGTAGTAGAAGCTACAATCTTATTATACAGCCAATCCGAATTATTCTTTCCGCCTGCGGGTGTCACCATCCCGCACGGTTAAACCGATGGCATCCATATGTTCTAATAATGCAAGTACATATCGCCTGCTGGTATTGAAATGATCGCGCACCTGTGCAGCTGTGAGTGTGCCCTTCTTTTGAAGCATTGAGATGATTTCCTTCACCATACTATCGTAACCCTCCCGGCTGAAGACCACCTCTGGCGAAACCTGGACCAGTCTGTCAAGGTCGAGAAGTGCGGCATACACATCCTCACCAACCTCTGCCTGGCATTCTTTCACAGAGGGTGGAGAATAACCGGAAGCATTTATTCGTTCCAGAAGCCGGTTGACGGATTTTTCCTGTTCCAGATTAAATCCAATTTCAAATCCCGGCAATAATACAAAAGTGCCACTCTCGTTCATTTGATGCTCGGAAACGAGCACAGCTAGGGCGGCATTAAACACACGCGGTAAGACTTTTAACCGACTTTTTAATTCTTCACGCGGCATGCCCCTGCGCAAAGGGTGAACACGATGATAATTTCTCACCTCTTCCAAAGCCCGTGTGGATAACTGCTCCAACGCCCCTTGGCTGATAACCAGGCTGTCAGACGATAAGCGCGTGGCATCTTGCTCTCCATCCAATACTCGCAAAAGACGCTGGGCAACCAGCTCCTCGACCGCAGGAGAAATTTGAGAAGCTTCGAGATTTGAACGAGCAACTACCTCTTTGAAAGGTGCAGCACCAGTCGCCAGTAGTGCCTGCAATAAAATATCAGCCGGCGTGCCTTGTGCCAGTGCCTCTAATCTCTGGATTGTTCCAGGTAAAAAACGTTTATGGCGTCCCTTTGGATGTGGGTCAACCACGACTCCGCCTCCCAGTGTTTCACCAGGCGAGGGACGGCGAATGATAAAACGGTCTCCACGCATGGCGACAACGGGCTCAACCAGCTCGAGCTGTAACCAACCATGATCCCCCGGCTTGAGAGAGTCGGCACCAAGAAGGCGCAACCGCGCCAGCACTTCAGAGGCGCCGATGAACAGTTTCACCTGACTGTTGTGGCGCACAGTTAGGCTGGCGTCAGGGAGTAAACGAACGCGTAAATCCAGGCGCTTGGTCGGCCGGTATTGACGAGGATGTGACACGACATCGCCCCTGCGGATATCATTCACTGTCAGACCAGTGATGTTGACGGCAGTACGCGACCCAGGTACCGCAACGTCTTCTTTACGTTTGTGGGTCTGCAAGCCACGCACCCGACCTTTCAAAGCACGCGGCAATATTTCCACTTCATCGCCTGTTCGTAAGCTACCGTCGCTTAAGGTCCCGGTGACTACCGTGCCAAACCCAGCTATAGTAAACACCCGATCTACGGGTAAGCGTGGACGACTCAGATCGGCTCGGGAAGGCCTATCTGCGACGCAGGCATCCAAGGCATCCAATAAGCTTTCCAATCCAGTCTTTTTTCTGGCTGATACACGCACTATGGGTGCTTTGCTCAAAACAGTGCCATGTAAGACCTGACGAACGTCCTCCTCTACAAGATCAAGCCATTCCGTGCCATCAACCAGGTCGGTTTTGGTCAACGCAACCACACCGCCCTGAATTTGCAAAAGATCCAATATCGCCAGATGTTCCCGGGTTTGGGGCATCACGCCTTCATCTGCTGCGATCACAAATAGCGCTGCATCGATGCCACCGATACCGGAGAGCATATTCTCGATGAAGTCTCTGTGTCCTGGAACGTCGACGATCCCGATCTCCTTACCGCCAGGCAGCGTCAACCAGGCAAATCCAAGGTCGATCGTCATTTCTCGCTCGCGCTCTTCTTTCAAGCGATCGGGGTGAGTACCAGTGAGCGCTTCGACTAAAGTGGATTTTCCGTGATCGACGTGACCTGCTGTACCAATGACGTGCATAAGCAGTTAGCGAGCCCTCCCCAATGTGCGTTCATAGGCGGTAACCCACTCATGCACAGCGGCAAGCAGGGATTGTAAACGTTTCTCAGTTTGCTCGTTCATCTGCTGGAGCACATCTTGTACTTCTTGCATGTTATCTTCAACCCCCGTAACGCGTTCTAAGAGCTTGGCATTCTGCCTCGACGCTTCGCCGCGCTGTTCCTCCTGAGTGAGCGTGTAGTTCGTCCATCGTTTTTGATCATCGGCTTTGAACGTGACCCACTCCTGGCGGAAGCGTTCTTCCGACAAGCGCTGGATCTCTGTCATTTCGCTTATGCGGCGTTCAACCAGCTGATTTAACTCTTCTAATGTCTGCTTGGCACGCTGCACCTCACGATGGGTAGCATCCATACTTTGCAGATTGGTCTGCACGGCTGAATATTGCTCTTCGATCTTATCGAAGCGTGACTGCCACTCTTTCCAAATCCGGTCTCGCTCAACCTGTAGAAGTGTCTGGTTTTCCAGGAACTTGGTCTGGGCTTCCCGGCGTTCGACCTCTAACATCGATACTTCATTCAGACGGGTCTCAATTTTTCGCAAACTGGAGGATGTCAGCTCCATTTTTCCACGCAAGTCATCTACGTGTTTGCGCAAGGCAGAAGCCTCTCCCTGCAGGTCGGTCAGGCGTTTTGAGTCCTGACGGCGCCCATCTTCTAAGAGCTTGTAGGAGCGGGTATACTCGTCTTCACTACGCCGAAGCGTATCGATTCGGGCGCGCACCTCATCAATCGACCGGCCCAGGCGTAACTCTTCATCCACACGTACCTGAAGACCACGCTTCAATTCATTAATAGCACCAATCTCTTTACGGATCTCTTCCAGGCCATCATCATAGGCACGCAACTCTACACGCCTTACTTTTTCAGCTTCCTCTTCTCGCTTGCGTAGTTGCTTATCCACAGCATCAATAGATTGCTTGGCTTCGATACGCAACTGAAGCAAAGCCTCGTCAAATTGGTCGATGCGTGCCAGTATGGCTGAGAGGCGGGTAACCTCTCCGTTTAAATCCTTTATGTGTTGGGCAAGAGGCTGTATCTCACCCTGCAGGCTGACCAGTTTCTTCTCCTGCAGATCGACCGCGGATTTTGTTTTTCTATGCTCTTCATCCAACCAACTAATCTTTTTTTGGGCTTGATCATTCTCCATGGATATTTCTCCTTCGTTCACACATTCTGAACTAACCACCCTAGAAAGTGATTATAGCATGGCAATAACTTTAGGATTTTGTCGACCCATTTGCTGAGGAAATTTATACCTGAAAGCGATGTGAACCTATTCATTGAAGGGGGATATCACTAAGGAACAGCTGTGTCAGTCGAGCCAGGTGTGGAAAAAACCAATGCGGAAATATGCCTACCAGCAATATCGCCAAACCACCCAGGAATAGCATGATTCGCTGCCCCCAGGCTTCCGAAAATGACCACTGGGCTTGTTCCGAACCCGAGACCAACACAGCCAAGGCACGCATGCCTCCAATTGCCAACCCGATGCTACCCAACATTGCTGCTACCACTGCAATTGAAGATTGTTGTACCAGGGCTAGCCATAGGATCAGGCGTACTGGAAATCCTGCCAGCAGGGGGAAACCCACCAGCGCAAAGATTGCCATCACCAACACGCCAACAGCGATTGGGCTACTTCTCCCTTTTCCTCTCATCGCCTGAAAACTCAGATTATTAGTGAAATCTCCGGTATCATCCCTCATCAGTGTTGTGAGAGCGAGTGCCCAAACCCCAAAAGCGATACCACGTGGCAACAGTGATGTGAATAGGATTTCCAAAGACCCCAGCAAGCCCAGACTACCGGAACCCAAGCTGACCGTCAGGAGTGAGAGACCGGTCTCCATTAAAACCGCGAAACCCAACATTCGCCCCAAGTGTGTCTGAAATGCCGCCCAGAGTCCCCCTACGAGCACCATTAGCACTCCCACCATCTGGAGGATAGCAAATACGCCAGCAGATGTGCGCAGCCAGGCGTAACGTTCCAAGAAACCTATTCCCAGAAATGTAAACCCTAAGGAGAGCATATAGAAGATAAATGCAGCAACATAGGGATGTGCTTCTTCAGCAAGCATTGGGATCCAGGTATGAAATGGGAAAATACCTAATAGCAAACCAAAGCCCAATCCGAGGAGAATATTGCCATGAATAATCAACACTGAATCGGCTGGCCCAGCTTCAACACCTTCAAGGATCCATCCAGTAAATAGTATGAGTGGCATCGCTAATGTTTGAAATGTTAAAAATCGTAATACTCCCCTACCTGTTGGTTTACCTGGCGGAGATACCAGCGGGATACTTAATATCGTCACCAACTCGAAAAGTAAGGCAGCATACAAGAAAGGCTCCACCGCAATTGCCGCAGATAGCAACGCAGTGATCGCTAATCCTATCGGAATGAAGAGGGGACCTGGACGCGCAACGAGCGCGCCTCCAAACCAAAATGCGGCTCCCAGAAATATCAGTGTCAGTATTGGAGCATCTGTAGCAGAGAAGACGAATCTCCGACCAAGAACAACGAACACTTCCTGCAACTCGAGTCTAATCGTTCCTAATACAAAGGTCTCACCAAACGGTTCTGTCCAGGCAAGCCAGGCTAAGAATATCGATATCAAGATCCCAGCAGCATTCACCACACGATCCCATTTATTCAAAGCGAACAGAATTGCCGCAGCGAAGCCTGGGAAAAATATCCACAACACAGCTGCACTCACGGTCCACTTTCCTCGGATGTATTGACGAGCAGGTAAGCCCCGGTCAGTGCAAGACCTAGAGTGACACCAGCAAGCAAGCCAGCTACTAATGCAGAAACTTCTACCGAAGCGTAAATGATCTCAAACCCGGAAAGGACAGTTAGTAATGCAGGGATGACCCTGAATGGGAGGGCAGTCAATCCCAGATGTAATAATCCCAACCCGAGCAAGATGAGCGCCCCGAGGACATCCACAAACTGCACTCCGGGAATCCATTCAGATATTGCTGGAGCCAGCGTGAACACAGCCAGTACGATCATCAACGCAGCAATCGTCTTGAATACCCAAACCGAGAGCGAATCTCCAATCACTCTTCGAATCCCCGAAGGGAGAATGCGAGATTTGTCTCCTTCAAGGGTAGACTGATTCCCGGATCCAATTGCCATTGCCAAAACAGCGGTGGCAATCCATCCTGCAAGCAACTTCGAAAATGCCATCATGATTGGCCAGTGAATTGCCACGAGGACGAACACACCGATATATTGAATGAATAATGCTGCCAGGATCAGGCGCCAATCTTGAGCAGCAACCAAGAGTAACGTCGTAATCATCAATAACACGGCAGCAGACCATTCAAGTGTTTGAAAATCAATCCCCGCCAAGGATCAACCTCCAACCCCACCGCCACCGCTCAAGAAGGCGATCAGTAAAATCAGTAATAGAAGTGCCCATAATACCCCCCCCTCACCCTCTAACACCAAGGAGGTAAACCGGACCGCTCTTTCGGTAACCTTGAAAACCCAGGCTAACACTAAATAAAACCAACCTAGAGAGAAAATATTGCGAATCCTGTTAAACGCTTGAAAGGAAAAGCGTGGAATTCGCCGCGCAAAACGGATCCATGCTGCAACACTGAGTAAAACTATCATCCCAGGTAGCAGACTGAAAAAATTCATGCTCCAACGCGCATCCGGTATGAGGTACCCACTCAACCACCCAGCTATGTATTGAGCCACCAGGAGGATAGCAAGCCCCGAGGGGTAAATCAGCCGTACCCAGCGCTCAGCATCACTCAGAATCTCCCCTTCACGGCGAGAGTGCTGGATGTATCCAACCACGAGGAATACTTGCGCCACCAAATATAAAACATGCCATAGGTTTAGACGGCTGGCATACAGCTGCCCGCCAAACCAGCTCGGTGTGTATGGCAAAGTTACAAACCCTAAAGCAAACACTAACGCCAGGATTCCAATAATTCGTCCACGTGATGAATATAAGAAGATAAAGCCGCCACCAAACACAAGAGACAGTCCCCAGGTTAGACTACCGGGTTGTTGCCCTCTGATTGCTGAACCGAACGCCAGCGCTGCAACACACAGGATAAAATAAGGCCGCCCTTCAAGCTCATCGGATGCGTAGTACCAGGAGATTCCCGCGTAGATCGCTGCAATTCCAGAAAAAAAGAATATGAGCGTGGTCTGATTCAATGACAAGCCGCTGTCTGCGACCCGCGCCAATATTACGAGGCTGGCTACCGGTGGGACTATGCGTGCAACCGTGCCAATTCCTCTGCGTAGGGGTGCTTCGCGCCAGAAGGGAGCATGCGAGGGGAATACCCCAAGCCGCAAGCTTATCCCCGCAAGGAAAAATATCCCGGAAATCTGGGGAATCCGATCAAATTGAAAAGTGAACCCCTGGTCAGCTGCAAAGACAACCCCAACGAGAAAAGAGACAATTCCTGCCGCTCTGGCGGAAAAAACTGCAACTGCCTTCCGCACGTCGGCCTCACTGTGAAGGCGCTGGAGCCAATAAATTAGCTCTATTAAATCCAAGGCTGCCCAACTTAGCAGTAGGGTCACACTATTCCCGGAGAAGATGCTGGCAAGACCCAAAGCGGTGAGTGCCAGGCTGCTTGCCCAGCTATTCGATTCGGCTTCGAATTCACGAGCGACGTCAGTGAGTATCACCACTAGTGCCAGGGTTGTCAAACCGAATGCAAAAGGCCATGAGATCTGATCAACCAGCCAGACGGGAGATTCTGGGAATAAGCCCTGTGGATGCCACGCGATAAGGGTTATTGTCATCGGCAGGTTGAATCCGGTGACCAAAATGAGTACCCATGCAATCAGCGCACCAGACAATGCGACCAACCAGGAGACAGCCAAACTGCGACGGAGCCGGTACACCAGCGGTGTCAGGATCGAGAATGCAATCAATATAAGAAGCGAAAGTAATGGAAAAAAGGAGGCCATCGAGGCTCGTTATTCAGGCATGTGCTTGCCAGATTGGATTCTCACCACAGGTGGCTCAGCAAAGTATTGTTGATCCCGTCGAGCGCTTTATGAATTTCCCCATTCCAGCAGCCCCCAACCAACGCTCGCCATCCACAATCATCTTCCCACGCAAGAACACCTTCTGAGGATAACCAATCAATTCCCACCCCTCAAAAAGATTGTAATCGGTGCGATGGTGGGCATGGGCAACTCCATAAGTCAAGCGGCGCTCGGGGTCCCAGATCACAATATCGGCGTCTGCGCCAGGCAAAAGGGCACCTTTTTGTGGGTAAATCCCAAATACTTTTGCGGGATTGGTACTGGTGAGAGCAACGAACTGGTTGGCAGTGATCTTTCCCGCCCGGACCCCATATGTCCAAAGAATTGGTAGGCGGTCACCAACCCCGGGGAGACCGTTCGGTATTTTTGTGAAATCATCTTTTCCAAGCTCTTTGCCTGGAATGGCTACAGTTGCGCCTTCGTACGTTATCGGTGTCGTCCCGTCAAAGAAGAAGGGGCAATGATCCGTTCCGATGGTCTGGATGGTACCATCGGAGATACCACGCCACAGACCAGCGTTATCTTGCTCAGTGCGCATCGGAGGCGAACAAACCCACTTTGCTCCGTCCGGACGTCTAAGGTGATCGATGGTGAAGAATAGATAGGCAGGGCAGGTCTCTCCCATCACAGGGACATCCCGCGCACGACCATATCGGAGTTGATCTACCTCCCCACCGACGTTCATGTGCACGATATAGAGTGGTGCATCAGTTTGTGCGGATAACGCAATCGCTCTGAGCGTGGATTCCACCGCACCCCAGGCAGGACGTGTGCGTGCATGCCATTCGGGTGATATATGACCGGCGTCAAGCGCCTCTCGAACAAGGACTTCGATCACGTCACCATTCTCAGCGTGAAGCATTGTTAGAAATCCATGTTCTTTGGCTATGCGCATCACGCGATATATGTCCCCATCCGCGAGGCGCAGTCGATTATTGTACGCCGTAAATACTTTCAGGGAGCTGATCCCCATCCCAATCAGTTCTGGAATCTCAGCGCTTATTTCTGCATCCAGACGGGTGATATTCATGTGAAAGCTGAAGTCAACGGCTGCTTTCGGGTCAGCTTTTTCTCTCCAGACTTGCACACTCTCAGCGAGAGTAGCTTTACCTTGTGGGACAAAATCCATCACTGTCGTCGTGCCGCCGAAGGCCGCCGCTTTGTGACCAGTGTAGTGATCGTCAGAGGATACGGTGTCAAACATCGGCAAGTCAAAATGCGTGTGGGGATCGATTCCACCGGGCATTACTAACATGCCTTCAGCATTAATGACCTCAACCTCAGCTTCGGAAACCTCGATGTTCTTGCCAATTTGGGTAATTTTTTCCCCATCTACAAGGATATCCGCACGAAAAACCTCAGAGGCTGTTATCAGCGTTCCAGACTTAATCAGCATTTTCATGTGATATTCCTAAGAGGGCTGCTAGTAGGGATGAATCGACGCCGATTTCAGGTAATTCTGCTGTATAGCTTTGAGCCAGCGAAGCGCGCTCTCTGAGAGCTTGCCACAGCGGACGCCGGTCATCTTCTGTCAGGATCAAATCCTGGAGAGTATTTGCATTGAGCAAATACTCTCCGGTTGTATAAAAGAATGTGATCCTGCGCCACCCGACCGTTGTCACCGGCTTTGGGAGAGCCTCTAGTGGCCCAATCTGGATCTTGAAGTATTCATGCAGCGCATGCGGGTGATCAAGCTCATCTCTCAACAGCTCCCCGCGTGTGGTCAACTCGTGACCTTTTACTTCGGCCACATATTTGACACGCCACTTTTCATTGCCGAATGCTGCCGTCTGGTAAAACGCCAGATAATCCACAGCCACAACTTTCGGAGCAGACCGTAGGGGAATGCGGTACCAGCCGAGCATACGGGCAATTTCCAGATCACGCGGATTGTTCAGCACCGCAATAAGGATCAGCGAAGAAGGTGATAGAGTCATCAAATGTAGTATCTAGTGACAGATACCAAATCACCGTCCATCTACCATACCAGCGAGTACAAATCCATACACTCTGATGGTATTTTATTAATTCAAGCCAACATCGGCATTGAATTCTTCGATCAACGCATCAATTTCATCTACCTGTGTTCGGATTTCCTTCCAATACTCTCGCTCATACCACTGCGCCTGGATTTCCTCGTACGTTTTGCCTTGTTGCTCGACCCAGGTGAAATACTTGAGATTATGCACACGCCTCCGGTCAGCGTAAGTAAGCTCGCTCATGTGATCCGTTGAGACGCCTTGCAAATATTGGGCAAAATGGGCAGCAGCATCCATTTCGCTGTATGCCCCAAATTCATCGTGCATTTCGCGCAAACGACTGGCGTAAAGATCCATCGAGTCGGTCAACACGGTCAGCACAATATCGTTCTCGCCCATCTCATAGTATTTAGCCATCTTTATCGCTGTGAGAATGTTTGAGATCCCTGAAAAGCCCATCAGGTCCAAATTGCCTACAAGCGTTTCCGGGACACCTTTATTGACCAAATATTTGCGCCCAGCAGGCTCGTTGAACAGGCGTGCCAGGCTCACAACGGCGTTATCATCGATGGCGACAATCATATCGGTGTTCTTCACATTGTGAATCCAAGGGACGTGTTTATCCCCAATCCCTTCGATACGATGCGCGCCGAAGCCGTTTTCGAGGATCGTTGGGCACTGCAGCGCTTCACTGGCGCCAATCTTGCTTGAAGGAAAAAGCTCTTTCATGTAGTCTCCGCTGGCTATCGTGCCAGCTGACCCTGTTGCGGAGACCATACCTCGATATTCGTCCTTGGGCCGCATTGTACGTTGCAAAACCTCCTCCATGGCATGACCGGTTATCTCGTAATGCCAGAGGTAGTTGCCAAACTCGTCAAACTGGTTGAATATCATCAAATCTTGCCCGGAGGCGCGTAATTCCCAGCATTTATCAAAAATTTCCTTGACATTCGATTCGCTGCCCGGGGTGGCGATGACTTCACCTGCGATCTTCGAGAGCCACTCAAAGCGCTCCCGGCTCATGCCCTCGGGTAATATGGCAATCGATTCGCAGGCTAAAAGGGCTGAGTCATAAGCCCCTCCACGGCAGTAGTTTCCAGTGGACGGCCATACAGCTTTCTGGGTCGTTGGGTCGAACTCTCCAGTTACTAGCCGTGGGACGAGACAGCCAAATGCTGCGCCAACTTTATGAGCACCTGTTGGAAACCACTTACCGACCAGCACGATGATGCGGGCTTCGGTCCCTGTCAAACTCTTAGGAAGCTCAACATAATTAACACCACCAAAACCGCCACCCTGGTCTGTTGGATCATTATGCCAGGTAATTCTAAACAAGTTGCGAGCATTCAAATCCCATAATCCGACCTGACCCAGCTCTTCTTTGATTTTTGGAGAAATTTTTCCGGGATCGCGCATTTGTGCGAAAGTCGGTATGATGATATTTCGATCACGCACACGTTGGATTGCACGAGCACGGCGTTCTTTCTCGGTAGAAAGCTCAATTTTCATTACCAGTGTTCTCCTATTAATTTATTTTTCAATATTCCAGAGAGTTTGGAAATTTGGATGGTATCCCATGATTTAATCCTCATCACCAAGTGAGGGAGCCTCTCTGACAATATATAAAGGTCGTCCTTTGGCTTCATCGTACAGGCGTCCGATATACTCGCCCAAGATTCCAAGGGAGATCAATTGGACACCACCCAAAAAAAGCACGGCAATCAGGGTGGATGCCTGGCCAAAAAACGCCTGGGATCCAGCCAAACGACCTATGGCTACGATGGGGATCGCCAGGATGCTCAAACCTGCAGCAGCAAAGCCTAAATATGTCGCCAGCTGCAAGGGGAAGTACGAAAAGCCAGTGACCGCATTCAGCGCCAGGCGCAACATTTTACGAAAAGGATACTTGGTTTCGCCAGCATGGCGCGCCGCTCGCCGGTAGGTTACACCCGTCTGGCGGAATCCGACCCAAGCAGACATGCCTCGCAGGAAGCGGAAACGCTCTCGCATGCTATTCAACACATCCACAACCTTGCGATCCATGAGACGGAAATCCCCCGCATCTAAAGGAATTGAAACATCTGTAATCCGATAAATCATTCTGTAGAACAACGAAGCAGTGAATAATTTAAACCAGCCCTCCCCCTCTCGCCCGGTACGCACCGCGTATACAACCTCATACCCCTCTCTCCACTTGGCTATCATATCCAATATGATTTCAGGTGGGTCTTGTAAATCAGCGTCAATAATGACGACTGCCTGACCGCGCGAAAAATCCAGTCCAGCAGTTACGGCGATCTGATGACCAAAGTTCCTGGCGAAGATCACAGGCCTGACACGCGCGTCTTGAGTAGCCAACTCGCTCATGACATCCGTGGAACCGTCTGTTGATCCATCGTCCACCATCACGAGTTCCCAAGTCTCGCCAGCTGATTCCAGGGTATCCTTTAACCTGCGGTACAGTTCCGGGATATTCTGGAATTCGTTAAATATTGGAGCGATTATCGTAATTACAGGCTTCATCGCAGGTATCGCTTTAACGCTTCGAGCGTTGGTTCGATAATCGGTGCTTCACCGGCTGCCTGCATAGCTGCTTTGACGTCCTTCAGTCCACTGCCTGTATTGACCACCATGACAGGCTCGTCGGGTGTGATCACCCCCATCTCGACAGCTTTCACTAATCCCGCATAGGAGGTCGCCCCAGCTGGCTCGGAGAAGATCCCCACTCTGCCGAGACTGGCAATTGCCGCCAAAATATCTTCGTCCGGCACGACAATATATGACCCGGCGGTATCCCGTGCGGCACGAACTGCGCGAATCCCATCTCGAGGCAAATCTACCGAGATGCTATCAGCCAGTGTAGTGGCAGCAACAGGGGTAATCTGCTCAGTGTTCGCGAAATAGGCGTTGGCAATGGCGGCTGAACCTCCGGCTTGCACGCCGAAGATGCGCGGCATGCGCTCGATCCAACCGAGTGCCAGCAAATCTTTGAATCCCTTGTGTATTCCAGAGATGATGTTGCCATCCCCGACAGAAACGAATATCGAAAGCGGAGAGCTGAGTGTGGAGAAAGGTGAAAATTCAAGACCATGATCACTCGTTGGTCTTGATTCGCCATGCCCCTTCGTAGCCCATTCCCAGATCTCATAGGCTGCTGTCTTCTTTCCCTCCGCTGTGAACGGGTTATAGCCTGTGTTCCGGCAATACCATCCAAACTCCTGGGCTGCCAGGACAGTCAGATCAAAAGCATCGTCATAGCTGCCATCGACAAGCAGTACTTTTGCACCGTAGATGAGCAGTTGGGCTACCTTGGCAGGTGGCGCAGTTTTGGGAGCGAAGATGACAGCCTTTTGCCCAACTGCCGCTGACATCCCAGCCAGCGCCGCTCCGGCGTTTCCGGTTGAAGCTGTAACGACGATCTCAGCGCCAATTTCCCGTGTGCGTGCTACAACAACCGCGCTGGCGCGATCTTTGAACGAAGCGGTTGGATTCCGGCTCTCGTCTTTTATCCACAGATTGCGCAGTCCTAACCCTTCAGCCAGGTGCTGCGAGGAATATACAGGTGTCCCTCCTGCCGCGCGTAGTGGAGTGCCTTCACCCCCTGGATCCCTTACGGGCAAGAGTGGGAGATATCTCCAGAGGGATGGATCATTCCCTGAAAAGATGGATGCAGGAGAGATCTGGCTGCCAATGCTCTCATAATCGATAAGAACATCAAGATTGCCGCCGTCCTTTGGGCAGGTATAAGCGAGCTCGCCTGGCGAGTATTGTGAATTGCACAGCGAGCATTGATATCCAAGAAATTTCTCGGTCATAAATTCCTTAGTTTTCCGGTTTTACTCCTGCCATCATCAAGCCCAATTCCTTGGGTGTTGCTTCCTCAGACGAAAGAATACCCATAACCCTACCTTCATAGATCACAGCAATACGATCAGAGAGAGCCAGGATCTCATCTAGGTCTTCAGAGATTAGTAATGTTGCCGTACCAGCCTTGCGCTGTTCCAGCAGGCGATAATGGACATATTCAGTTGCAGCAATGTCCAAGCCGCGAGTTGGTTGAGCTGCGATCACCACGCCGGGCTTTCGTGAGAGCTCACGTGCCAGAACAAGTTTTTGGATATTTCCACCTGACAGGCTCTTTACAGGAGTATCCTGAGACGGAGTTTTTACATTGAAATTCTGGATCAGCTCGATTGATTGCTTAGAAATTGCTGGCAAGTTCATAAAACCAGCATTGGAGGCTGGTTTCTTATTATGGTCGCGCAAGATCAAGTTTTCAGAGACGCTGAACTCCTTAATCATTCCATCGCGCATACGCTCTTCAGGGATATAAGATAAGCCGGATTCAATCAGCGATCCAGGAGAATGCCCGGTTACATCTATTGAGTCAAGATGTACCGAGCCCTTTGCTGCAGGTCGCAAGCCAGTGATCACCTCCGCGAGCTCACGCTGACCATTGCCTGACACTCCTGCCAAACCTACAATCTCACCCGCGCAAATTTCCAGATCAACACCACACAGGGCTTCGGTATCACGGTCGCTCATCGCCCAGATATTATTCAATTTAAGACGTTCTTGGCCGATCTCAACAGGTTCGCGCACGAGCTTATGGCTCATAGCGCGCCCGACCATTAAATTTGCTAGATCGCCCTTCGAGGTGTTTGACGTCAGAGTCGTTCCAACAACCCGACCATCGCGTAGTACGGTAACTCGGTCGCTGATACTGATTACCTCATGCAGCTTGTGAGAAATGAAGATCATTGCATGGCCGTCACTGGCCATCTGGCGAAAAGTGACGAATAAATCATCCACTTCCTGTGGCGTCAGCACTGCGGTTGGCTCGTCCAAAATCAAGAGTGCCGCGCCGCGGTATAGGGCTTTGATGATCTCAACTCTTTGCTGCTGCCCTACGGAGAGTTGCCAGACATACGCTCCAGGATCTACCAGCAGGCCGTAAAGCTTTGCGAGCTCGTTTATTCGCGCTGCGACGACATCCAGGTCAGTGATAAAACCGCGGGTAGACGGCAATCCAAGAGCAACGTTTTCGGCTACCGTCAATGAGGGTACCAGCATGAAATGTTGATGTATCATCCCAATCCCGCTTCGGATCGCATCCGAAGGAGATGAAATAACTACCTTACTCCCGTTTAACCAGATCTCACCCTTGTTTGGCTCATACATGCCATACAAGATTTTCATCAATGTGCTCTTCCCAGCCCCATTTTCACCTAGTAAGGCGTGCACTTCCCCAGCAACTACATCAAAATCGACATCATCATTTGCCAGGACGCCTGGAAATTGCTTGACAATTCCGCGCATCTCCATGTGAGAGATGCGTGGGTGACCCGAAGGCAAAATATCAAGATGATTACTATGGACAGACATAGCCCTCTATCTCAAGATGCGATCCAGCTTCCAGGAGACCTCCATCTGAGGATGAATGGCTGCTGGAAGCACACACAACCAAAAATCCCTGGTCGTGCAGGCGAGTGGAGAGAGCGATGCCTACATCGCTCTCTCCAGCTTCGGATATACAAAACCCTAAACGGGTTGGTTACTCGCTAGGTCCTTCCATGCCTTCGAGAAGCTTAGGCAGGTACCAAACCTCTTGGTCTGTAGCGGTCGCGCCAGCTGCGATGTACTCAGTACCATCCTGCAGATTGATCGGACCTTCCCAGACATTGATATCACCGGAAGCCAGACCAGCGATGAACTCATCCAGACTGGTCTGCATCTCAGCGGTGAGAGCACTACCGTTCACCCAACCAACTGCGGTCTTGGTGTTATCGGTAAGTGCATCCCAAGCGGGCGGATTCCAATCCCAGGACTGCGCCCAGGTACCATCACGGACCGCCGTCACTGTGTCAGCATAAGCTGGACCCCAGTTAAAGTACGGTACGCCCAGACAAATATCTGGAGCCTGGTCACAGGCGCCCTCAAAGTCGTACGGGACAGCCCAGACAGTATCACCTTGCTGGGCGCGCTGTCCGGTTACATCGATACCTTCCGTAGTATCGATACCGCTCATGACAACATCAGCACCAGCATCCAAGAAGCTGTTGGTCACTTCCGTCGGATCGAGGGTGACACCGGGGATGTTGAACCAGAAACCAATCCAAGTTACAGTGAACTTGAGGTCTGCCGGATCCAAACCGCGATAGTTCTCATAGCAGTATTTTGCGCCGAGATAAGCTGCAGCGGTCAGGCGGCGGGTCTCGAAGTTGATTAGCGGTCCGAGATATCCCAATCTGCCGGATTGTGTTGCCAGGGCAGCAGCACATCCCGCAACGGCTTTCATATCCTCCATGCGACCCATGATGTTGCCCATATTCGGGGACGCCTGAAACTCGCGTCCCTCAGTCCAGGCATCATCACCCGAGATATTGATGAAAGTGATCTCTGGATGAGCCTGCGCAACGGTGAGTGTATCCTCCTCGAATTCATCCGAGGTGGTGAAAATCACTTTTGCGCCATCTGCGATCATGTCTGCCACAACGCCTTCCAGAGTGGCTTCAGGCTTATCCGCCGGATTGAGTGATTCAAAGGCAATCATCCGCGCACCGGGAACGGTCTGCTCGACATACTCACCGGCTGAATAGTGCGCCTGACTCCAGCCACGATCATTTCTGGGACCAACCAGGATCATGCCAAAGGCGACCTCTTCAGCTGCAACGGGGGGTGGCGCTTCGCCGATAACGATGCTTCCACTTACGATTCCGGAAACTGTCTGATCTGCCAAAGCCTTTACATCATCAGGAAGTGCAAAATCGGGGTTATATTCCATTACCAAGCCACCGTTTTCAAGTGTCAAGGCATAGGACTTACCACCCATGGTGCCGCCTTTAACCAAGGCGATGATGTCATTGAGAACTACCGTCCAGTCATACACCTGGTTGGCAACAACGATATCGGGGGCAAGGGATGTCTGGTTTGATTGCGTTCCAAACCACACCACCCCTTTTTCCTCAGCTACACCAATCGCGCCAACAACCATCTGGGCGGTACCACTTAGCCCATCGGCACCAGCGTTGATATGGGTCTGTGCAGCTTCTGAAGCCAACGCAACATCGCTGAACGAGCCGATGTAGTTGACATTCACCTGGATGTCCGGCTTGGTCGCTTTCGCACCAACTACGAAACCATCTACGTAGAGCTTGGCATCCCCAGTTTCAATTGGACCCACCACACCGAGAATATTGCTCTCGGATAGGCTGGCTGCGATAACGCCATTGACATATCCACCTTGCTCGGAGCGAGCTTCGTAAGCGAATACGTTGTTGACGCCTTGATCTACAAAAGTATCTACGGTAGTGCCCCATGCAAAAGCTGTCTCAGGGAAGTCGGGGGCGATCTCCAGAAGCGATGACCCATATTGAGAGCCATGGGCGATCACCAGGTTGAAGCCCTGGCTGGCGTAATCCCGGATGGCTGCTGCGGCATCATCGACCACAAACATACTTTCGGAGTAAGCGAACTCGAAATTATCCGCACCCATCTCACCCTGGATCGCGCTGAGAGCATCGTACATACTCTGGCTAAACGCAAGGTCGTTGATCGCGCTAGGCATAACAACTGCCACGCGGAAAGGCCCCATCATCTCCTCAGTTGCGACAGGTGGTGCTTCGGTCGCTTCCGCAGGTGGTTGGGTCGGTTCAGGCGTCGCTGCCGGAGCACAAGCACCCAACAGCATAGCCATGATTATCACTAAAGCAACGATTCGAAATGTTTTTGTCATTTTCTCCATCCTTAGTCCTCGTCAAAGATTTTCGATATGCAAGTATTCAATTGTAACGACTGGATAATCTTCGCACCTCCTCAACTTGAGAAATTTATTCACCACGTTCAAATGGCTTGGAAAGCGCCGCAGGAGGGCGCACACGCTGACCAGCAACCACGAGCACCAAAATCGTCAGCACATATGGCATCATAACAGCAATATCCGATGGTATAGGGATACGCAATACCTGCACCCAGAGCTGAAGCGCGTTCACCAGACTAAACAGCAAGCTGCCAATCAGCACGCCCACGGGACGCCAACTTCCGAAGTAAACCAGCGCGACAGCAATAAAGCCCAATCCATTGGTCAGATTCTGTTGAAACACATTCAATAATGCGATAGAGAGTGAGGCTCCGGCAACACCGGACAAAGCGCCACCAAGCGTCACAGTGATATATCGAACCTGACTCACACTCACACCCAGGGAGTCTGCTGCGCCTGGATTCTCGCCGACTGCACGAATTTTTAGTCCGAAGGTTGTTTTATTGAGAATAAACCAGGCAACAGGTACAAGCAGATATGCCATATAAACCATTATATTGTGACTGAAGAGAACGCGACCCAATATTGGGATGTCGCTTAGAAATGGTATCGACAAAGGAGAAAATCCGCTCACCGTTTCAACCGTACCAAGGGTCTTCTGGAAGAGCAAGTCACTCATGCCTAACCCAAACAGGTAAAAGCCGATCCCACTAATGCCTTGTTCAGCTTGCAAGGTGATGCTCACGAAAGCCATAGCCAGCCCCATTAGGGCGCCTACAATAATAGCAGCTAGTAGTCCCAACCAGAGGTTTCCGGTGTTAATCACCACGTAGAACGCGGCAAAAGCACCTAGCAGCATCTGCCCATCCAGACCCAAATTAAGCACACCGCTACGCTGTCCAAATGCTTCACCAATCGTAGCATAGAGATAAGGGGTTGCTAATCGTATCCCGGATGCAAGGATTCCAACGAGGACATTTATTGTGAAAAGATCGGCGATCATGTCTCTGCCTTCATCTGTTTAGCAGGGCTCCCCTCTTCGCGTATCGCCTGGCTTGTTTGACGCCGCTGCAACCTGCGACGCCATAGATCTGTGCTGACCACAAATACAACCAGTAAGCCATTCAACGCTGTAATCAAAGCTGAAGGCACTTGAACTGCACGCTGCATGGCGTTTGCACCAACCAGGAGCGCACCAAAAAGGAAGGCGGCTGGAATAGTGCCAATGGGGTGGAGCTGACCAAACAGAGCCGCAACGATGCCATTAAACCCTGCTCCGCCTGTGAACCCAGTCGCAGAACCGTCGGTGAACATGCGATGGTTGACACCATACACTTGAACTGCCCCTGCCAGTCCGCTTAGCGCGCCGCTTAACAGTAAGGCCAGCACTACATACTGGCGCACGTTAATGCCTGCGTAGCGAGAAGCAGCTGGGTTCAATCCAACAGCACGGATACGGTAACCAGCAATCGTGCGCCACAAGAAGATAAAGATCAGGATCGCAACCAATACTGCGATGGCTGACCCCAGATGTAAGCGTGTGGGCACCAACCTGGGCAGATCGAACAATCGGGAGAGACGGGCTGTTTGCGGGATTCGGGAGGCTGCTTCCAGTTGGACAGGATCGATCATCGGACCTCTGAGGAGGAAGTTCATGCCCTGAACCGCAATCTGGTTCATCATGATTGTGCTCAGAATCTCATTCACGTTGAAGTACGCTTTAAGTACGCCGGGAATGCCTCCCCAGACAGCACCACCCGCGAATCCAGCCAGAAGAGCCAGAGGGATAATTAACCAGCCGGACGCATCCGGAAATAGCAAGCCTACCGCCGTGGCAGATAGCGCGCCAACCACAAGCTGCCCCTCCCCACCAATATTGATGACACCTCCGCGAAAGGCAACGCAGATGCCAATACCAACTAAGAGTAACGGTGTCGCTTTAACCACCGTATCTGCCATCGCGTTCTGGCTACCAAAAGCACCCTGCCAGAGTGCAGCATACGCCTCGATAGGATTCACCTTTAACACCAGCAGCATGATCGCACCCACTCCAAGCGCAGCGACAGCTGCGAGAAATGGCATGAGAAAGTTGAGGATACTATCCAGGCGAATGTTACTTTTCCACGATGCTCTCATAATGAGTTCTACTCAAACCTTATTGGTCGGGGAGATTGCTCCCCAGTGCAAGGGGTGCCGTGATTCGAAGCAGGCGTCGCAACGGTCGCTGGGCACGCCGAGGCATCAACTCTATCAGGCGCTCTGTAAAATCGCTCCCGACCACGATCAACACCGCAATCATCAATACCCAAGGGATGGCATTGAAAGCGACAACAGAGACCTCAGGAAACGTACGCTGCAGGAGCGTCGCCAGTGACTTGGTAGCACCAAAAAGGATTGCTCCGAGTGCCCCCTTCACAGGCGACCAGCCTCCGAAGATAACGATTGCCAGGGCAATCCAGCCGAGTCCGCGGGTATGACCATCCGACCAGCCGATCTTGACATTCAACGAGTAAGCAGCGCCTGCGATCCCAACCAACGCTCCACCGAACATCGTGTAAAGATAGCGAACGAGGCGGACATTTACACCTCGAGCAAAGGCTGCATCGGGTCGTTCCCCACTACTCCGCAAGTGAAGTCCCGGTTGAGTGCGATACAAGAACCACCAGCAGAAGATGACCAATACAAACGAAAAGTAGACGACAATATCCTGGTCAAATAAAATCGGTCCGATGATGGGGATATCTTTAAGTATAGGGATACCAATGCGCGTGACCACAGCACCGGGAATGCGGGTGAAATTTTGTCCCAAGAACGCACTCAGATCATCGCCTAGCAAGGTGAGAACAAAACCTACTGCTACCTGGCTCTTGCCGAGTGTAATGCTCCCAAATGCGACTATGGCTGCAAATACCATTCCGACAACTGCTGCTGCTAAAAAGCCCCACCAGATGCTGTCGGTCTTCAATCCAACCACGAAGCCAGTCATCGCAGACATAAGCATCGTGCCATCCAGAGAAAGGTTTACGACACCCGCCCGCTCAGTAATCGTCTCTCCACAAACTGCAATGATCAGTGGAGCAGACGCCAGGATGATTGATGCCAACACACGAATAAGTTCGGTGTCATTCATGATGCTTCTCCCTACGCCAGCGCTTGAATATCCCGCTATCTCCAAATAGCAGGACGAACAGCACCATAACACCGGTCAAAATGCCACCTAAAGAAGAATGCAGTTGCGTTCTAAGCTGTAATGTGATTGCGCCATTCAGGACTGCGGAGAAAAATAATGCGATGAAAGGCACCCAGGCAGTCTGGAAATTTGCTAACATAACTACCAGCAATGCTAAGAACCCAATCCCTCCCGATATTGACTGGCGCAGGCTGTCAAACCAACTCAACACACGTACTGCTCCGCCCAGCCCAGCTAACGCCCCGCAAAACATCATTGCCAGGATCACTTCTCGCTCGCTGGAGACGCCCAATAGAAAAGCAGAGAAGGGATTTTTTCCTAAGGCCTTTAATTTCAATCCCCAGAAGGTGCCACGCAACAGAACAATGATCACGGCGATAACAATAAGTGTCACAACCATCGAGATCGGGCTGAAGCGTGACTCGGCAAAGCGCGGGAGAAGAGCCTCAGGTGCAAAAGGTGCCGTACCACGAAACGTCCCTCCTTCGGGCGGCTGCCATGGACCGGAGATCAGGTAATTCGTCAGGATAATCGCCAGGTTATTTAAGGCAAGGCCTCCAAAGATCTCATTGACACCGCCTCGGGTTTTCATAACAGCGATTAGCGCACCCCATACCGCGCCGCCAGCCATTGCCGCAAGCACTTCCAGAGTGACTTGCAGGAAGGGAGTAGGAGCAGTGACTTTGAGTGCGACCCAGCTGGCGGCGATCGCGCCAATGATGATTTGCCCCTCCACGCCAATGTTCCACAGACCAGCCTTGAAAGTCACCAATAGACCTAATGCGCTCAAGGTCATTGGCACCCAGAATGCCAATACACTTAGGGTTTTGGACTGGTCTCCAAATGAACCGTTGTACATCGCCACAAAGGATTCCACCGGGCTGGCGTCAAAAAGCACCAATAGTCCTGTCGTGAAAAGCAGGGCAGCGAATATCGGGATCAGCGGCCAGAACCAGCGGATGGCTTGACGTGCGCTCATGCCTGCCCTCCAATCAGATGACCAAGTTCATCCACTGAAGTCTCCTTGGAGTTCACGATGCGGGACATCACTCCCCCAGAAAATACTGCAATCCGGTCACTGCGCTCTACAACCTCATCGAGGTCAGCTGACATAAATAAAATGGCCGTACCCATCTGGCGTCGGGCGTACATGATCTCCCAAATCCAATCCGAGGAGCGTACATCGAGACCACGCGTTGGATTCTCTAAAAGGATCAGCTTTAGTTTATCTCTCAAAAGGGCGTATAACAATCGCTGCTGGTTACCACCAGAGAGTTCGTCTGCGTTTGAGAATGGCTTACCAACAATTTGATACTTCTCTATTTTCTCAGCACAACTGTTTTGGGCTTTCTTCCAATCTACGAAAAAAGGGTGTTCGGGTTGTGCTAACACAACGTGTTCTGTTAATGATAGTCCAGCAACTAATCCCGCTTCCAAACGTCCGGCAGCGACGTACGCAACACCCGCAGATTGCATGCGGTGGTAAGAAGAACCTGTGACATCCTCTCCAGCCAGATGGATTTTCCCATGCGAGAGACGGAGTAATCCTGCGCAAGCCTGTAGAACCAGCTGCTGTCCGCTGCCTTCAAGGCCAGCTAGTCCGAACACCTCTCCTGGCTGGACAGCTAAATTGATGCTCTCTAACGTAAGACGATAGGTGGGGATCGTCGCTGCATGCAACTCGACCGCAGCCTTTCCTGTTTGAATATTTGGGGCGCGGTCAGTCCGGGGCGGGATCTGTGCAAACATCATTTCTACAAGCTGTTCATTTGGGCAGGGGATTTCAACCTGTCCAACGAGCTTACCACGCCGCAGCACAAACGCATGGTCACACAATTCTTGGACTTCATCCAACTTGTGTGAGACCAGTATTAGGGTTTTCCCTTCCTGATGCGCCAATTTGCGCATCGATCCGAATAAAATCTCTTTTTGCTCTGCGCTGATCCCTGTGGTCGGCTCGTCCAGGATCAAGATTTCCGCACCACCTGCCAACAAGCGCACTAGCTCTAACTGCTGCCGCTCCCCTAAAGATAGGCTGTCTAAATATGCCTGTACATCGAGTGAAAAATTGTAGCGCGAGGAAAGCTGATTTAATTCGGTTGCAGCAATTTTGTAATCCAGGCTCACTCGCTGGTCTCGTCCGAGCAAGTAGTTTTCTATGATACGAAAAGGGGGGAAATCCAGCGGTTCCTGGTAAAGCATACCGATACCATTCTTCAGGGCTTGCGCTGGTGAATTAAACCTCACCTGCGTTCCACCTAAATGGATTTCTCCACTGTCCGGGGGTTGATAACCGGACAGGATTTTCATTAATGTACTTTTACCGGCGCCATTTTCCCCCAGTAGTCCATAGATCTTACCTACCTCAAGGACCATGTTGATGCCATCATTCGCCTTGACATTGCCGAAGTATTTGCGTATCTCTTTTAGTTCGATTTGCATAGCTCCAGGCCTCCCAGGCGTTGGGTGTGGCTGTATCCGAAAACCAATATATTTATTTGTCGTGAGACCCTAAAGCAGTTCGTCCTTTAGGGTCTCACCATAGGACATATTTTATCCTATGTGACGTAGGTTATGGCACAATCCAGGTACCTGTTTCACCTCGTAATGCACGCCCGATATTCTCGGGATTAGTTATAAGCGCTTGTTTACCGCCACCTTCGAGATACCATAGGATCGCCTCTATCTTGGGTGCCATAGATCCTTTTGCAAAATGCACGCCCTCTGCCAGGTAGGCCTTTGCTTCTGCTACAGTCATACGATCTACCCATTTCTGGTCAGGCTTGCCAAAATTCAGGGCAACCTTCTCCACGGCGGTAGAGATCACAAACAGGTTGGCGCCTATCAGACGGGCGAGCAAACTGCTGGCATAATCCTTATCGATCACAGCAGCCGTGCCTCGATACTCGCCTTCCCCCACATCGACAACAGGGATTCCCCCTCCACCAACGGTAATGACTACTACTCCTTGTCGAACAAGCGCCTGTACCGAATCGAGCTCGACCACTTCTTTGGGGAGAGGTGAAGCGACTACGCGGCGCCAACCGCGCCCAGCGTCTTCTACAACACTCCAGCCCATATCTTTGGCACGCATCTGCGCCTCTGCTTCATCCATAAACCCACCGATCGGTTTGGTCGGGTTGCGGAAAGCTGGGTCATCTTTATCTACCAGAACCTGGGTGACAATTGTGGCTACAGGCTTTTTGATGCCGCGTTTGAAGAGCTCATTCTGCAGATTCTGCTGCAACGAGTATCCGATAGCTCCCTGGCTATCTGCTCCGCACACATCCAGCGGCACTTCATGCATACCCTCAACTTTATGAGCAATCTCGGAGCGACGCAGGATAAAGCCTACCTGTGGCCCATTCCCGTGCCCAATCGCCACATCCCAGCCAGCTTCGATCATATCGGCAATATGGAAGGTTGTTTCTTTGGCTGCCAGGTACTGATCTTCAACAGACTGGTGGTTTTTATCCTTGATCAAGGAGTTTCCACCAATGGCGACGACAGCTATCTTTTTATCTGAGTTTGGCATGTCGTAATCCCTTTTGTCGCTTATCTCATCGTCAAGGCCATGACCGCTTTCTGAGCATGCATGCGGTTCTCAGCCTGATCATAAACCACGGAATTTGGTCCATCCATGACGCCATCGGTGACCTCTATATTGCGGTCAGCCGGCAGTGGGTGCATGTAGATCGCATCGGGTTTGGCAAGCGCCATTTTGCGCTCATCAGTAATCCAATGGGCGTACTTTTTGATAATCCTGGCGCCTTCCTCAGGATCTGGTGTATGTACCATCGCACCCCAAGACTTGGCATAGATGATATCGGCATCTTTGAATGCAGCTTCCATATCATCGACTACTTCGAAGCCGACGCCGAATTTCCGCGCCTGTTCCTGAGCTTGATCCATAATCTCGGGCATAAGCTTGAACTCCGGCGGGTGTGCCAGGACAACATCCATGCCGAAGCGTGGCATCTGCAATACCAGTGACTGCGGCACAGACATGGGCTTCTGGTAAGAAGCCGCGTACGCCCAGGAAACGACCATCCGTTTACGGCGTAGATCTCGGCCTTTTTTCTCGAATATCGTCATCAAATCAGCAAGGCATTGAAACGGGTGGTAAATCTCGCATTGCATATTGAGAATGGGCACACGGGAGGCTTTCGCTACGGCGTTCAGGTACCCATTGCCAACACCCCAATCCACATGCCGGATAGCTATCCCATCGAAGTAGCGCCCAAAGATCTCGCCAATTTCTTTCGGGGTATCTCCATGGGCTATCTGGGTGGTCTTACTCTCGATGAAAGCCGCATGACCGCCAAGTTGTGCCATACCAGCCTCAAAAGAGCCGCGGGTACGTGTGCTGGAGAAAAAGAACAGCATCGCCAGCACCTTATCGCGCAGGTAGGCATGTGGCTCCCCCAAAGCGCGCTTGCGCTTCAGGTCGAAGGCGACCTCCATCACGGTTTCCACCTCTTCCTTGGAGAAATCCAGATCGCCAATTAGATCGCGGTTGCGTAGATCAGTTTGCATGGTTTACTCCATCGCTCCTAAGACAAGTGCCAACAGAGCCATACGGACCACGACACCGTTGAAGGCTTCAATCCAGTAGCGTTCGTGACGTGTGTCATCAACGTCTGCTGGAAGCTCATCCATGCGTGGCAGCGAGTGCAAAACGATAGCGCTCTGCTTAGCTTTGCGAAGCAATTCCTTAGTGACCTTGTAATTTGCTGGAGTCCCGCTCACCTCACCAGTGCGCTCATCTCGCGATTTTGTGTAGTCTGGCTGAACGACCGGCTCCATGTAGATCACATCTGCTTCAGCGATAGCCTGCTCTACGTGTTCGATCTCCTTGAAATTCAAGCTCAGATCATTCAATTCCTTCTTGAAGTCATCGGTCAGGCTCATCTCGGGAGGAGAGACGTAGAAGGCGTTGATGTCGAACTGGGTCATGGCGTAGCTGATGCTGTGCATCGTGCGCATACGCATATCGCCAATCAACAGGAAATTAAGGCCATCCAATGATCCGAACTCCTCCTGGATGGTGTATAAGTCGGTTAGCACCTGGGTGGGATGCTCGCCCCAGCCATCGCCTGCATTGATCACCGGGATGCTCGCCCATCGCGCCGCTTCATGCGGAGCGCCCTGCTGAAAATGGCGCATCACGATGGCGTCACCATAAAACTCCAGCATCTTTACGGTATCTTTGATCGATTCCTGGTAGAAATCTCCGGCCCGGGTCATCTTGGCATCCGAGAAGCCTGTAACATGCCCGCCCAGGCGGTGCATAGCGGCTTCATGCGCCAAACGTGTACGCGTGCTTGGCTGGTAAAAAGCTGTGACTAGAGTCTTTTCACTTAGCAAGTCTGTATTGCGACGATTGCGTGCGAATGGAGCCAGCTCATCTGCGATTTCGAAAACGCGGAAATATTCCTCCCGTTCGAAACCTTTGAGTGACAAGATGTCACGACCATTAAAACTGCGCATTTTTTCCTCCGAAACCTGTTTCTATGTATGAATTTGACTTATAAACACCCTTGGCTTGGCCGCAGGTGTGTTATCCGATTTTGCGAACGACATGGAAGCGAAAATAGCCAGGCAAGAAATAACTAAACGAATAATCGACAACCCTCCCTGCAGTATCGTATAGATAAGCGATAAACCGGAGCAATACATCCCCGCGCTGGATTCCTAATGAGCGTGCCACAGGCGCGGTTGCAGTCTCTGCATTAATCTCGCAACGCGAGGTGAGCAAATCGGGGGAACCCCGGCGGAGAAGCAAATCCAGCACAGATCCAGTAAACTCTTTTCCGAAATCTCTCGGCGAGAGCACATCCTCTGGGATGATATCGATCAGATATGCAACCGGGCGACCTTCGGCCAGGATGACACGCGAGAGATGGACTACTTTCACATCAGACGCCAATCCCAGGGCATGATACTCTTTATCTGTTGCCGGCCGATGCTCAAGCTTTAATTCGCCCATTGATACGGGCAAATCGATCCGTTCCGCTAACCTCTCGATCGATTCGAGCAATTCCAGGCCACTTTCAATTACCTGCGTTGGATGGGTCACATAGGTTCCTGATCCCTGACGGCGGCGGATCTTCCCCTGCGTTTCGAATGTGCGCATGGCTTCGCGCAAAGTAGCGCGTGAGACGCCAAGCTTACGCGCCAGATCTGGCTCCGAAGGCAGCCTATCACCGGGGAGTGTGGAAGCGATGATCTCCCCCAGATTCTCATGTAGCTTTTGAGAAGTACTCGAATGATAGATCATGCCTGCAACTCTACTACGGGAATGAATTCGAAACGCGTCACATCAACCAACCCTAGATCTGAGATGCGCAGCTCTGGGATCACAACAAGCGCCAGCAGGCTGAGCTGCATATTGGGATTGTTAAGCGCGCACCCACACATTCGGAAGCCTTTTAGGACGCCGGCAGCTTTCTGGGCGACAATATCAGCACGCTCGTTAGACATTAATCCGGCAATCGGTAGCTCTACCAATCCAATGACGTTGCCATCTTTCACAACAACCTGCCCACCACCCAATCTTGATAGCTCATTAGCTGCCTGCGCCATATATTCTTCGTTCGTACCTACGACAATCATGTGGTGGCTATCATGAGCGACCGTGGACGCAACGGCACAAGCGGATGTAAAACCGAACCCCTGCACCAGGCCGACCTGCACGCGTCCAGCGCCTCTATGGCGTTCGACCAGGGCAACCTTGGCTAGATCGCGGCCAAGATCCCCTCGGATCGCGCCATCAATAACCCCTACGTCTATCCTTAAATGCCGTGTCGGTGCCTGGTTTTCGATCACCCCGATCACATTGGCAGTCACAGTCTTATTTATCCCAGATAGACTGTCCGGGATCAGGAGATTAAAATCTTCTGCTGTCAGTGCTCGTGAGATGTGAACAGATTGGAGTGCCCATTCGGGATAAGTGTATGCAGGCATATCAATGAGCAGCTGCCCATATTCAGCAACGATCGTGCCACGCGCAATAACCAAATCTGGTTTCATAATCGCCAGATCTTCAACAATTAGCACATCAGCTACTCGACCCGGAGCGATCAAGCCTATATCGCGAGAGACTCCGAAGTGCTCTGCTGTATTCAGAGTGGCCATCTGCACAGCCGTGACAGGTGGCACACCACTCTCGATCGCAACTTGAACAGCTCGATTGACATGCCCATCTTCTACCAGCGTCTCTGAGTGAGAGTCATCGGTACACAGGATAAAACGGCGCGCATCCATTCCTTTCTCCGTTATGGCTTTCACCTGTGCAGCCACATCGTGCCAAGCAGAACCGAAGCGCAACATTGGCTTCATTCCCTGGCGAGCGCGGGCGATTGCATCCTCTAGACGGGTGCCTTCGTGATCATCTTCTGGTCCTCCCGCAACATACCCATGGAATGGCAACCCAAGATCATTCGATGCGTAGTGCCCGCCGATAACCTTGCCGGCTTTACGTGTCTCAGCCATCTCTGCGTGCATCTTTTTATCGCTCAGGAACACACCTGGGAAATTCATCATCTCGCCGAGACCGATAATTCCCTCCCATGCCATCGCCTCAGCAACCTCTTCGGGACCGATACTGGCACCGGGTGTCTCCAAACCAGGCGCAGAAGGAACACAGGACGGCATCTGCACCCAGACATGGATTGGCTGTTGAGCAGCCTCATCCACCATCAATCGCACGCCTTTTATTCCAAATACATTGGCAATCTCGTGCGGGTCGATAAACATGCCAGTTGTGCCGTGAGGAATGACCGCTCTTACAAATTCAGTGACGGTAAGCATCCCGGATTCGACATGCATGTGTGCATCGAGCAAACCCGGCACCAGGAAGCGATCACGGGCATCGATCACTCTCGTCGCGTCCCCGATAGTATGGCTTGCATCCTCGCCGACGAAGGCAATTCGCTCGCCCTTGATGGCGATATCGGTATTGGGGATGGTCTCACCAGTTTGAACACACACCCACCGACCATTTCGAATAACCAGGTCTGCTGGTATTCGTCCCATTGCGACATCTACCAACAGTACAGTGTCACGATGTTTCAGCGATGCGTCTACCATTTCCTCAGCTCCAATAATCCGGTTTCGTACCGATGCAGTTATCCAAATGAATGCATATCAACTGCAAAGCCTCTTGGCGGCACGGTTGTGTTTTTCAATCAGCTTGGGTAAATCAACAGTCGTTAGCTGTCCTTCCTTGACAACATATTCTCCACCAACCAGGGTGTAATCTACATGCTGCGGAGCGCAAAATATGACTGCTGCGACAGGATCGTGAAGTGCACCGGCATAATCCAGGCGGTTTAAATCGATTGCAAAGAAATCGGCGCATTTGCCCGGTTCCAGAGAGCCCAAGTCGCCCCGCCCCAATACAGCAGCTCCTCCACGCGTGGCGAGCTCCAAAACCTGGCGGGCGGTCATGATCGGTGGCGCAGCCTCACTCGACAAAGATGCTCCACCCAAGGCAGCTCTTAGCCGTGCCATTAACATCGCCTGTCGCGCCTCTTCCAGGAGATGCGAGCCATCGTTGCTGGCCGATCCATCCACCCCCAGACCTACCTTCACCCCTGCGCCAAGCATTTCGAAAATGGGGGCAATTCCCGAAGCCAAGCGCATATTCGAGGTAGGGCAATGCGCAACGCCACAGCCTGTGCGAGCATAGATATCCACCTCCGCCTGGCCGACGTGGACCGAATGGGCAAACCATACATCATTCCCAACCCAGTCGAGGTGTTGCATATAAGCAACTGGGCGATATCCGAACTGTTGGACACAGAACTCTTCTTCGTCCTGGGTTTCGGCAAGGTGCGTATGCAGCTGCACGCCATACTGCCTGGCGAGTCCAGCACTTTGGCGCATGAGCTCTCCGGTAACAGAGAACGGCGAGCAAGGAGCCAGCACGATTTGGGTCATAGACCCTGGCTTGGGATCGTGATATTTCTCAATCAGCCGCTGAGAATCACGTAATATGGCATCTTCCTCTTCGACAACCCGGTCGGGAGGAAGACCGCCCTTGCTTTCGCCCAGGCTCATTGAACCGCGTGATGCGTGCAAGCGTACACCCATTTCTCGCGCAGAATGGATTTCATCGTCCAAGCGAGAGCCATTTGGAAAAATATAGAGATGATCTGAAGCTGTGGTGCAACCCGAAAAAGCCAGCTCGGCCAGCGCGGTCTGTGTCGAGACGTAAATATCATCAGGGGTCAAACCTGCCCAAATTGGGTAGAGGGTCTTAAGCCAGGTGAATAGATTGGCATTTTGGGCATCGGGCACAACCCGCGTCAGCGTCTGATAAAAGTGATGGTGTGTGTTCACCAAACCGGGCAGGAGAATGTGATCTGTCAAGTCCAGGATTTCATCGGCGACATGAGGCAACTCCGAGCTGAGACCCACCTGCTCAATAAAACCATCCCGAATAAAAAGACCACCGTCCGGGATTTCCCGGCGATGGTCATCCATCGTCACTAAGATTTTGGCGTGCTGGATTAGTTTTGTGGACATAAACGCAGATCTCTATTTCCGGGTTATTGAAGCCATTGCATGCGATTGTCTCACGAGTTGTCTGACAAATGGAGTTTACCAAACATCCGATAAAAAGTCAATTGTCTGACAAATGAACGTGACCAATTGCTTGGTAAAATTGAGCGCATGAAAAGATTCACTTTCCGGCCCTCGATCTGGGTATTCCTCATTTGCCTTTGCCTTTCAGCTTGCAGCAATGCTGACGATGGCGCTGCCAGCGCTATTCAGGAGTATATCCAGGCATTAACGAATCAAGATCGCCAGAGCATCTCTACGATCTCTTGCGCGGACTGGGAGGCAGATGGCTTGACCGAGCTTGAGTCTTTCACAGCAGTTACAGTTACACTACAGGACTTAGCTTGCCAGGAGAGTGGCAAAGACGGAGAGACCAGACTGATCGAATGCTCTGGAAAAATCGTGGCTAATTATGGCAATGAAGTCTTAGAGATTACCCTCTCCGAACGTATCTACCAGGCAGTGTATGAGGCGGGAGAATGGCGTATGTGTGGATACCGCTAGAATTACTGGATATGCTACTTAAGAACCTCCTCACTCGAGAGAATTTGCTGGCATTGATATTCTGCCTGATTTTGATCACTGTGCTGATTACCACAGCAGACCAATCTCCCCCATGGATCTATCAAGGTTTTTAACCCCGCATCGAGCAATCCTACCGCTCTAGGTAAGCTTATTTTGTGACACTGACGCACATTCTCCTCCTTTGCGGCTTGTCGCTCATCCTGGGCTGGCTTCCCAACAGCCGGTGGCGGACTCATAGCATCTTTATTGGGTCGGTGCTTGCAATTTTCTGGTTGCAACCAGCAACACCCATTCGCAACCTGGATTTCTGGCTCCCGATTACCACCATTTTCCTGACGCTGCTTGTGTGGCTCGTGACACATCAGACGAAACCTGACAGGGCTCGGATTTTGTCTGTCGACACCGCAATCCTGCTCGGTGTGACCCTGGTCGTCGCTCTAACGCGTTATTTCGGGCCTGTATGCTGCCTGACCCCTACCCGCCCACCTGAACTGCCACTGGTGCTTGGGGTAATGCTTATGCTTGGCTTGATCATTGCAATAACGAGCACATCTCAGGGACAACGGCTCTCTTCCTTGCTGGTCCTGTTTCTTTTGATCATCATATTTATTGTCCTGAAATCTGAGCCTCTGTCTATTTCCTTGAGCGCGGCATTGCGCAGCCTGCAAGGGCAGGACGCTCAATTGGCAAGTGCCATCGATGTGCGCTGGTTGGGATACTCATATCTCGCATTCCGCCTGATGCATGTGCTACGAGACCGCCAGCAAGGCAAGCCACACGATTACAGTCTCTCGGAGTTTGTCAGCTATTGCCTGTTCTTTCCTGCTCTTACTGCCGGACCGATTGACCGGTCCGAACGGTTTATGGGTGACATACGCTTGTCACCACCCCTCGACGCTGCAGAGACTTTCGATGGTGGACAACGGGTGCTTGTTGGAATCTTTAAGAAATTTGTGCTTGCTGATAGCCTGGCGATCTTTGCACTGAATCCTATCAACGCAGCTCAGACTTCATCCACTATTTGGACTTGGGTGCTTCTGTATGCTTATGCTCTCCGCATTTATCTTGATTTCGCCGGTTACACAGATATCGCTCTGGGTACTGCACGATGGCTGGGTATTAAACTACCAGAAAATTTCTCTGCTCCTTACATAACGACGAACATCACCGCATTCTGGAACAGCTGGCATATCACCTTGGCTCAATGGTTTCGGGCATATTTTTTCAATCCGGTCACGAGAGCACTCCGCTCGAAAAAGCTCAATCTCCCTGTCTGGCTCGTGATTTTTGTCGGACAGGCGGGAACGATGCTGTTAATCGGATTGTGGCATGGCGTCACCTGGAATTTTGCCATCTGGGGTTTGTGGCATGCGGTTGGATTGTTCGCACATAACCGCTGGAGCGATTGGATGCGGCCTCGCATGGCAAGTCTAGAGCAGCGCATAGGGCTAACGCTAATCCTGTCCTTCATCAGCTGGGTAATCACTTTCCATTACGTCACGTTGGGATGGGTCTGGTTCGCTTTGCCTGGTCCGAAACTGGCAATTGTGACAATGACCAAATTATTTGGATATTGAACTCATCGATGAACTACCGTACCATCATCCGATTGGTTACTAAAGCTCTCTTCCTTTTCACCATCTTATCGCTATTATTTGCATGGATCTCGCCACTATCTGCTCTTGGGCGCATATCTGCCTACAACCGGATATTCCCTGGGCGGATGCGACTACCATATGGCGATAATCCAGAGCGCGCGTACTCGATCAGCCTATCTAATCTGGATGCCATGTTCGCCAGCCACGAGATCCATGCTGGTCCAAAACTCCCGGAAGAATACCGTGTGATCTTGATTGGAGATTCATCCACATGGGGATTCTTGCTAGAACCTTATGAAACATTATCTGCACAACTTAACGCCGCTGCACACACCCTTCCGGATGGCAGATATTTGCGAACCTATAACCTTGGCTATCCCGTCATGTCGCTTACCAAAGACCTCCTAATTCTTTCCAAAGCAGTGGAATACGATGCAGACCTGATCGTGTGGCTGGTAACGTTGGAATCATTCCCATATGACAAGCAACTATTCTCGCCTTTGGTTCAGAATAATGCGGAGTCCTTACGAAAACTTATTCGCGATTACGATCTGCATCTCGATCCCAACCACCCGGATCTCGCTTATCCATCCTTTTTCGATCGCACGCTGATTGGAGAACGCCGCGCCCTTGCAGACTTACTTCGACTGCAACTTTACGGCGTTTTGTGGGCAGCGACCGGCATTGATCACGATCTCTCACAAATCAGCACGCAGCGCATGGAAGACCTGCCGGACGACAACAGGTTTCATGAATTGCAGCCCCCCCTCAGACGCGCAACTTTGGCGTTTGACGTACTCCATGCTGGCATCCAACTCGCAGACCGAATACCGGTCTTGATCATCAACGAACCTATATTTGTCAGCCAGGGTGAGAACAGTGATATTCGCTATAATTTCTTCTACCCTCGCTGGGCTTACGACCAATACCGGCAACTCATGGCCGATGAGAGCGCTCGGCTGGAGTGGAAATATGTGGATTACTGGAACACGATCCATGCCAGTGAGTTCACCAACACCGCCATCCACATTACCCCTGGCGGTACTGGTATGTTCGCCGAACAGGTGTACAAAGCGATTTCGGATATAATCATTGCGCCATGAAGCTCCCCAGATGCCTATCGCTGCTGCTCACCATTCTCAGCGCTGCTAGTTGCACACCCATCACCCAGAATCCTGTCTCGGAGAGCACATCCCCTGGATTGTCTGCCCCTCCCACAACATTAATCAGTCAAACCCCAGTTACATCGAATATCGAAGACGTCGAGCCTACGATATTATTTCCAACCGCAACACAGACACAAATACGCGTGACCACCGAGCCGACATCTACTCCGAGACCCACCCTTGCTCCAGATGCTTGGATGGAACTGCCTGTTATTCCAGTCGTCTCTCCTCGAATGGCGGAAATTTACCGGCGTGGGCTGGAACGGGGTAATAACCCTCGAGCATTTTCTAAGGTTGGGGATTGCGGGAGCACTCCCGCATGGTTCCTGGGAGATTTCGATCGAGGTCCAAGATACTACCAGCTCGGTGAATACCAGAGCTTGCAAGGCATTATTGAAGTATTTTCGGGCTCATACGAGCGCACCAGCCTGGCAGCAAAATCCGGCTTTAACGCATCTTCGGTCTTCACCACGCTCTGGGCAAACCGTAGTTATTGTAATTCAGACGAGACACCCCTGGCATGCGAATACCGCCTACAACGCCCGAGCTTTGCCTTCATTACCTTAGGCACCAATGACATCTGGCATTCGGACACTTTTGAGCCGCAGATGCGCCGCATTATTGATTTCTCACTTGAGAATGGCGTGGTGCCAATCCTATCCACTAAAGCTGATAATGAGGAAGGCGACGGAAGCATTAATGCAACGATCGCCCGCCTGGCGTATGAATACGAAATCCCTCTTTGGAACTACTGGTTGGCAGTTCAAGCCTTACCGGGTCAGGGATTGCAGGAGGATGGAGCTCACATCACCTGGGGGCCGAACCGCTTTGACGACCCACAGGCGATGAAGAAGGGTTGGACAGTGCGAAATCTAACTGCCCTCCAGGTGCTGGACGCAGTTTGGCAAGTGGTCAATGAACCTTCACGATGACAGAAATCACTGCAGCCTTGTCACAATTCATATCCGAGGAGATCCTAAAACAACCCGGAAGACAGATCGACCCTGAGCAGACATTGATCTCCAGCGGATTGATCAATTCGTTCCACCTAGTAGATTTGGCACTCTTTGTCGAGGATACATTCGGTGTGCGCATCGAAGATACCGAATTGAACGCTGACATCTTCGACACGTTTGATCAGCTGATCAGACTCATCCGCCAGCGGCAAGGACAATGACCACATTCTCCCAGGTTCTTATTCAAGCTTATCGAGAGGTCCCGGATAAGGCGGCAGTTTACCTCCAGCGCAGCAGCAAGGGTGACCAGACGATCACCTACCAGAGCTTGGTTGATGGGGCAATGGGCTACACGCAAGCGCTTGCTCGAGCAGGCACTCTAACCGGGGATGTGGTTATCTTGATCCTGGATCATGGAGATGCGCTCCTGCAGGGATACTTCGGAGCAATATTGCATGGGGCGATCCCGTCCATTATGCCATTCCTGACCGAGAAGCTTTCCCCAGAGCATTACCGCAAGTCGCTAGAATCCTTATTTGAGATCGTCCAGCCGGGAGCAGTGATTACGAGCGAAGCGTTTGCCGGCGAAGTGGCACGTGCTTCCAGCCTGTGGAAGCCGCACTCCATCATCCTCAGCGAACAGGTATCACCAGTGACCGAGATCGATCTCAGCGGACTGCCAGGGCTCCGGCGAGAGCCTGAAGACATTGCGCTTCTGCAACACTCATCTGGCACTACCGGTTTGCAGAAAGGCGTCGCCCTTTCGCATACTGCCGTATTTAACCAGCTGCAAAGCTATTCCAATGCCTTGCACTTGAGCGGACAGGATGTGATCGTGAGTTGGCTGCCGCTCTACCATGATATGGGCTTGATAGCAGGATTCCTGCTACCGATCTTGAGCCGTGTCCCCCTGGTGTTGATGTCTCCTTTTGATTGGGTACGAGCGCCTCAACGCTTGATGCAAGCTGTTTCCGATTACAAAGGTACCCTCTCCTGGTTACCAAACTTTGCATACAATTTTTGCGCCCAAAAAATCCGGGGTCGACATCTGGATGCAGTCGATCTCTCCAGCTGGCGGGCTGTGATCAACTGCTCCGAGCCAATGCACTGGGAGAGCCACAACATGTTTCTTGAGCGATTCACGCCCTTCGGATTGCGCCCAACCGCCTTGGCAACTTGCTATGCCATGGCTGAGACCGTATTTGCAGTCACACAGGGAGGTATCGGGACACCGGTTAAGATCGACCGCGTTGATGGCCCAGCGTTGACAACACAACAAGTAGCGATCTCTGCACAGGAATCGCAATCACCAATTATGATGCTCTCTGCAGGGCTACCCATAGAAAATACATCAATTCGCATCCTGGACGCATCTGGGAAGGAAGTGTCTGAACGCCTTATCGGTGAGATCGCCATCCAGAGCAATAGCATGCTGTCTGGATACCATAATCGTCCCGACCTGACCGAAAAGGCGTTCCTGGATGGCTGGTACTTAAGTGGAGATCTCGGTTACTTGGCGGATGGAGAGTTGTACATAACAGGTCGCAAAAAAGACCTGATCATTGTTGGTGGGAAAAATATCTACCCGCAGGATTTGGAACGCCTAGCATCCGGTGTCTCTGGCATCCACCCTGGACGCATTGTTGCTTTTGGAGTGTACAATCCAGAGATGGGTACAGAAGAAGTGATCATCGTCGCAGAGAGCGATGAAAGGGAACAGAGTAGACGTGACAAAATCGCCAACCAGTTGCGCGAACAGGTCACACGCGGATCGGATGTAGCGCTCAGGCAGGTACTTGTCGTAGACCGGGATTGGCTGCTCAAAACCAGCAGCGGAAAAATCGCCCGTTCAGCAAACCGAGAAAAATTTATCCAATCAATCACACATTGATGGTCTCACGAAACCGGTGTGTTAATTCTCAGCGCGTCTTTATACACCTTGATGATCCGTCCGGCAATAACATCCCAGCTGTAATCGTGGGCAAATGCTGCTGCCTGATCTCCCATTCTTTGGCGCAGGTCCACGTCCTGGATTAGTTTGATCAAGCATTCTGCGAGAGCCTGTGGATCATCAACTGGTACCGTATACCCTGTGATACCGTCCTGTACCAGGAACGCCAATCCGCCAACTTGAGAGGCAACAACCGGTTTCCCACACGCCATAGCTTCCAGTGCCACCATCCCAAACAATTCGTAGTGTGATGGTACCACGACGGCCTCTGCAGCCGAATAATAATAGGGGAGCGTATCCTGGTCGCGTTTGCCCAAAAAGGCAATCAGGTCTTGCAGTCCGTGACGCATACTCTCTGCTTGTAAGCGTTTAATCTCGCTATCCAAATTCTCCGCGCCATCATCGGCATCACCGCCAATCACAGACAGGCAGACAATAATATTCTTCTGCCGCATAATGGCAATGGCTTCGATCAGCGTGTCAATTCCCTTGAGTGGCTCGATTCTCCCGACAAAGAGCAGAACTTGTTCGCAGGGTTGCACTCCTATAAACTCTTTGGCTTCATCCGGGGGTATCGGATAAAAACGGCTCAAATCAACGCCTGGAGGAACAATTGTTATCTTACGCACCTCAGCTTGGTAGAGCCATTGTAGCTGAGCCAGCTCGGCGGGGGTTGCAGCGACGATCCGGTCGGCTGCTCTCAACACCGTTCGCTCACCATTGAGACGATAATCGCCTTCTGCCTCATCTTCACTCCGTGCCACCCTCTTCTTCATCACCCCCAGCGTATGGAACATATGCACAATTGGGATATTCCATCGCTCTTTGAGCGCTATTGCTGCAAGACCTGACATCCAATAATGACTATGGATAACATCGTAATTGATTTGTTTATGCTTGGCAAATGCAAGAACGCCTTCAATGAACTGAGGTAGATGGCTGGCGAGCTCTTGCTTGATAAGAGGAATTTCAGGGCCAGCAGGGATATGAACTACCCGATTTCCGAAACCCAGATCGTGAAGGACATGCGGAACATGCTCATCCTGAGAACGTGTAAAGACGTCCACCTGGATGCCCATCGGCCCAAACTGGCGGGTCAGGTCGCGCACATAGACATTCATACCCCCGGTATCCTTGCCTCCTAAAGTTGCCAGCGGGCAAGTATGGTAGGAGATCATGGCTATGCGCAAACTTCACCTCGTCGCATCATGTCACCTTGCATTATCCCTCAATCACTTGGTATAATGTGCCCCGCACTCGATGCTGCCACCGTAGCTCAGTTGGCAGAGCAGGCGTTTCGTAAACGTCAGGTCAAGGGTTCAAATCCCTTCGGTGGCTCTTTTTATTTTAATTCCAGTATAATTCCCCTATGCACAATCGCGCAACCCCTATTGTCATCGGCATCGCCGGTGGCACTGGCTCCGGCAAGACTACTGTGGCAAACGTTATCATGGAGCGGGTTGGTGCTCGCCATATTGCTTACTTACCGCATGACGCCTATTATAAAGACCTAAGTGATCTCCCTCACGCGCAACGTACCACCATCAACTTTGACCACCCCAATTCCCTTGACACAGAGCTACTCACCTACCACGTGCGAGAGCTTCGCGAGTGGCGCCCGATCGAACTTCCAATATACGATTTTATTACCCATTCCCGCACGGAAGAAGTCCTGAAAGTAAAACCTCAGCCGGTTGTTCTCGTAGAAGGCATCCTGATATTCGCTGAACCAGTCCTCAGGCAGCTCTTCGACGTAAGAATTTTCGTAGATACCGACGCCGACATCCGGTTCATCCGCCGATTGCAGCGCGATATCGAAGAGCGAGGTCGCACCACGCAATCCGTCATCCAGCAATATATTCGTACTGTCCGTCCTATGCACCTTGAATTTGTAGAGCCATCCAAGCGCTACGCTGATGTGATCATCCCAGAAGGTGGGTTGAATACGGTTGCTATGGATATGGTCGTCGCTCGTTTAGAGGCGCTCCTACGCGGTGCTGAAGACGATTGAAGCAGAGAAACCTCACTCTGGCACGCATCTTCGCTGCCATAATCGTCATTGCAATTTCTGTTTTTGTCTATAGTCTCCGCGATCGCGCTGAGCAATTGGCGGTCTACGGCTATCCAGGCATATTTGTGCTGGCATTTCTCTCGTACGCGACAGTCCTTTTACCGGCACCTGGGGTGATGGTCATTTTTACAATGGGCGCAGTTTTCAATCCGATCGGGGTAGCGATTGCGGCTGGTTCAGGGGCTATGCTCGGGGAATTATCCGGATATCTGGCCGGGTTTAGTGGAAGAGCCATCATTGAAAACACAAAGATCTATGATCGCATGACTATCTGGATGAAAAAGAATGGACCGCTAACCATTCTTTTGCTCTCCTTTTTACCCAATCCTTTCTTTGATGTTGCCGGTATTACCGCTGGTATCTTAAAGATGCGCCTGCTAACCTTTATGTTCTGGTGCTGGCTCGGAGAAACTGGCAAAATGCTTATCTTCGCTTATGCAGGATCAGGCTTAATTAATTATTTCATATAGGAGACTCACATGACGGATACAATTACCGCTATGGATGCTTATCTCGATGGGCATCTTCACGAAAGCATAGAAGAACTATCCATCCTAGCTGCCCAACCCAGCGTGAGCGCACAGAATTTGGGACTACAAGAATGCGCCGAACTGGTCGGACAGATGCTTAAAAAGCGTGATTTTCAGGTTGAAGTCATGCCCACCGGTGGCGCGCCAGTTGTTTTCGCAGAGCGCAAGGGTCGCAGCAATAAAACCCTACTCTTCTACAATCATTACGATGTCCAGCCACCAGAGCCACTGGATTTATGGATAACTCCTCCATTCGAACCCTCACTGCGAGACGGCAAGCTGTTTGCACGCGGAGTCAGTGACGATAAGGGGCATATTACCAGCCGCCTTTTTGCTCTGGATGCCTTCCTGCACACAACTGGCGACTTACCATGCAATGTTAAGTTTATTATCGAAGGAGAGGAGGAAACAAGCAGTATTCACCTGAACGAGTTCGTAGAGAGCAACCAGGCGAAACTGGCTGCTGATGCTTGCATATGGGAGTTCGGTGGCGTAGATCACCGGGATGTCCCCCTCCAGCACCTGGGACTAAGGGGCATCTGTTACGTTGAGCTATCAGTCAGTACCGCCGATCGGGATGTCCATTCTGGGTTAGGGGGTTCAATCTTCCCAAATGCTGCCTGGCGCCTGGTTTGGGCATTGAATACACTAAAAGGACCCGATGAACGCATTCGTATCCCAGGGTTTTATGATCCTATCGTACCTCCCAGCCAGGCAGACAGGGAATTAATGGAAGCAATGCCCGAAGTCAATGAAGAGTATAAAGATCGGTATGGGGTAAAATATTTCCTGCATGGGCTGACTGGCGGCGTCGAATTGAAGCTGGCCGAGGTATTCGAGCCAACCTGTACGATCTGTGGACTGACGTCTGGTTACCAGGGGGGTGGAAGCAAAACTGTACTGCCTGCATCGGCCTCCGCCAAGGTGGATTTCCGCCTCGTGCCGGACCAAACCCCTGAGCAAGTGCTGGCTGGACTGCGGGCACATTTGGATGACGAGGGTTTCTCAGATATCCAGATCACATATCTCGGCGGTGAATTGCCCGCACGAACGAATCCAGATCACCCCTTTGTGGACCTGGTCGTGAGGAGCGCAGAGCCGGTTTATGGGGTTCCCATGCAAATTATCCCAATGATCGGTGGCTCTGGTCCAAACCATGCTTTCATTAAATACCTCAAATTACCTGTTGTTACTGCTGGGCTTGGATATCCGGATACGCAAGCTCACGCCCCTAACGAGAACATACGCCTAGATCTCTATCTAAAACATGCCAAGCACATGGTGCGGATCTTGACTGAGTTCGCTTGAAATATGGGACACGTGAATAAAAAGCTGAGATCAGGGTTGTAATGAAGCTTTCTTTCCGCCACGACTTAGGATTGCAACTGCTAGGTCTGTATATGCTCTTTGTTGGGCCTGTCGTCGTGGCGTCACTCGTGTTCGACCGGCTAGCCTCGCAACGCATTGAAGCTGACGTGAAGGCAGCTGATCTGGCATTGGCGCGCGCCATCGCTCAAGAAACGAATACCGCATTGGGTCACGCACTCGAGGCGATTGCGAACTTAGCAGTCTTTCCCGAGGTTGTCTCGATGGACATTCCTGGGATGGAGCACACCTTCAGCACTTTAATGAGCGCGCGTCCGGACGTGAACCTGGTATATCGCCTGGATTCGGACGGGATTATGGTATTTCATTACCCCCTCGGCCCTGGATCAACAGTTGGGACGGATTTCTCATTTCGAGATTATTACCAGCGTGCCCGCGATTCGGATACACCGCACCTTTCTCAAGGGAGAATATCCCCTACAACAAACCAGCCCGTAACGACTGCAGTAATGCCGCTCAGGGATGCTACGGGGCGTTTTCTTGGGTTAGTAGCAACAAATATCAAACTGGAGTCATTGAGCACAACCCTCTCAAGCATCGTTGCCGAGCATCGTCCAGAAGAAGGCTTCAATGTTGCGATTATCGATGAGAGCGGCAACGTGATTGCACACCCAGACCCGGAATTCCCACTTACCCAAACTGCCTTAAACCTACCTGCGGTTACCAGTGCAGTTCTCTCTGGCGAGTTTGGCAATCTGATCTCACCTGATCCGCAGGGTGTTGAGAAGCTGTATAGTTATGTGCCGATCCCCAGTGCAGGTTGGGGTGTGATCGTCAGCAGACCCACAGCTGCTGCATTTGCCACTTCGACTGCAGCCCATCGCGGCGTCCTGCTCACAATTGCTGTATTCCTCATCGTGGGGCTTTTCTTTTGGCTTGCGCTTTCCAGACAGGTGCTGCGCCCGGTGGAGAGGCTGGCAGCATTTAGCCAGACGATTGGGCTGGATGAAGAAGCCGCGGAAGGTCATCGAAGCCACATCACGGCGCTCTCGGAGCGACCCGATCAGATCGGGCACCTGATTCGTAGCCTGGCACGGATGGAGGAAGCGATTGAGGCACGCCTGCGCGAGCTCTCGACCTTGCTGCAAACGAGCGCAGCAGTCGTATCAACATTAGATTCCAAGGTCGTACTCGATCGTATTCTCGAGCAGGTGGAACGCTTGATGGGTATACAGATGTGCGCCATACTTGCCCTGGATGAAAAACAAGGCGTATTCCGCGCTCAAGCCAGCCGGGGATTATCCAAACGCTATACGGAGCAACTTTCGATCTCGCCCAGCGAGCCGCTCTCGGTCAGCCTGCGAGCCATTCGCACTGGGGAACCAATCCAGGTAAGTGATACGGAATCAGACACAACCTTCACTGCGATGCGGCCTCGCGCCCGCTCGGAAGGCTACCGCTCAGTTCTGGCTGTCCCTTTGAATACTCAACACGCCCCGCCATCAGCGCTGTTGGTCTACCGTCCTGACCCACACATCTTTACACGGCGAGAGATAAACCTGCTAACCAGCTTCGCTAACCACGCTGCAATGGCAATTGAGAATGCAGCGCTGTTCGCACGCAGCGATATGCGTCTCAACGAACAAACCCGACGTCTGGAGGCGCTGATCCAGTCTTTTCAAGATGGGTTGATCCTGGAAGACTTGCAAGGTATTGTCTTGTACGCCAATAGACGTATAAGCGAGCTCGTTCAGCTCCCTCTCCATGAGATTATTGGTTCCTCCGGGAAAAGATTAATCGATCAGTTGCTCGATCAGATGACCCTCCAGACCGACGAGCAAAGGTTGAAAGCCAGCCAGGCGCTGGAAGGGGCATTGAATGCCTCCGGAGCACGCCGTGTGGAGCTGGCAATATCGATTAACCACCAGACGCGCTATCTGGCATTGCGCGTATTTGATGTCACCGATGCAGATGGCACACCTACTGGGCGTGGTCAAATATTGCGCGATATTACACGCGATCATGAGATCGACCGGATGAAGTCCAGCCTGATCTCAACCGTCTCGCATGAGCTGCGCACACCCCTGGCAGCCATTAAAGGCTATGCAACTACCCTTCTGGCGGAAGACGTCGCCTGGGACAAGCTAAGCCAGCGAGAATTTCTACAAATCATCTCCAGCGAGACTGATCGTTTAAGTAAGCTGGTTGATGATTTATTGGATATGTCTAAGATCGAATCCGGCAACGTGGATGTTAATCGCAGCGAGTGTAGTTTGCCCGAGCTTATCCAGCTCGCAACACAGCGAGCCCACCTCACCTCGACGGCGCGTATAATCACGGATATTCCCACTGACCTTCCCACGCTATATGTAGACCAACAACGTATCGAGGTCGTATTACGGAACCTCATCGAGAACGCCAGCAAGTACTCGAATGATCCGTCACCGATTCTGATTAGTTCGAGACGGGAAGGGGATCAATTAATTATCCAGGTCAAAGACCAGGGACCTGGCATCCCTAATGAGTATGGTGAGCGCATTTTCGAGAGTTTCTATCGACTGGAGAGTGGTCTCGACCGCCGTGCAGCAGGTGCTGGACTGGGGTTAGCGATCTGCCAGGGTTTTGTCATCGCGCATGGTGGCAAGATTTGGCTCGAGCCCCAGCAGAAAGGCACGTGTATCGCATTCTCTCTTCCCCTCATTGCTGCAGCAAGTGAAGGAAATCAACCTAATCCACCGGTACAGGAACAACCCTCAGTCGACCTTACTCCAAATCCATGAGCAATCTTACCGTCCTGGTTGTCGATGATGAAAAACCCCTGCGCGATTTTGTGCGACGCAATCTTGAAGTGCGAAATTTTCATGTTCGTGGAGCAGCCAATGGGCTGGAAGCGCTTGCGGTGTTCAACACACAATCCGTAGATCTCGTCATTCTTGATGTTATGATGCCGCGCATGGATGGATTGGAGACGATCCGACGCATCCGCCAGAACTCACTGGTTCCAATCATTGTTCTATCTGCGCTCGGGGAGGAAAATGATAAAATAAGTGCCCTAAACCTGGGAGCGGACGATTATCTAACTAAGCCATTTGGTGTTGGTGAGCTGCTCGCGTGTGTCCAGGCAGTGCTACGGCGTGCTCGCTGGGCAGAACCGCCTACCCGCCAGGGACGGATTATGCGCGGCGAGGTGGTTATCGATCTTGAGCGCCATGAGACCATTGTACGTGGCAAATCGATCGAGCTGACGCCCACTGAATTCAACCTGCTCACCTACCTCATGGAGCACGCCGGGAAAGTGCTGCCACACCAAACCATCTTGCAACACGTATGGGGACCGGAATATGGCCCAGAACACGAATATCTGCGCGTGTACATTGGACGTTTGCGCTCGAAGGTAGAGGACGATCCAGCTAATCCGAAATATTTAATTACCGAGCGAGGAATTGGATACAGCTTCGAACCCTAATGTATTGCTTCTCACACGTCGTAGACTATATTTGGATCAAAAGCCCTTTGAGATAGGAGCCTTCTGGGAAATTTAAGGCAACTGGGTGATCTCCCGCCTGGTGATAGCGCTCAATAATTTGAGCGTCTACACCAGCGTCCAAAGCAGCGCTGAAAAGGATCTTTTGAAATAATTCGTCGCTAACTCCACCCGAGCAAGAAAATGTTGCCAACAGACCTCCGGGTCGCAGCAGCTTTAGCGCCAGAAGGTTTATATCCTTATAGCCGCGGCTTGCACTCGCTGCCTGGGAAGCAGTTGGGGCGAATTTCGGGGGGTCCAGGACGATCATGTCAAACGACCTGCCCGAATCTCTGAATTTTCGCAGCTCCTGGAAAACATCCCCTTTTACCCAGGAGATTCGCTCTGAGGATTGGTTCTGTAAATTCAGATTCTCGCCTGCCAAAGCAAGTGAATCGATGGAAGAATCAACCGTGGTAACCGACTTCGCTCCTGCGCCTAATGCATAAAGCGTGATTCCACCGGTGTAGCAAAAACAATCCAGCACTTCCCGATCTTGCGCCCAGGTTCCCAGGCGCAGTCGATTCTCGCGCTGGTCAAGGTAAAAGCCCGTCTTGTGGCCTTGCCGGATGTCGACCCAGAATGCCTTATTATTTTCAATTATGCGTATTCGTGGGCTCGGCTCTTCGCCGTGTAGAACACCAATTTTTGGCGGCAGCCCTTCAAGCTGGCGTACATCGGCATCCGAGCGTTCGAAAATGCATGCGGCAGGCGTAAGTTCTATAAGCAGCTCTGCTATCGTCTCGCGCCAACGCTCAGCTCCTGCGCTCAAACATTGCATCACGAGTGTACTGCCGTATTGGTCTACAATCAAACCCGGCAAGCCGTCTGATTCGGCGTATACAAGGCGGTACGCGTCGGAGGCGAACCCGTCCAGATTGCTACGCAAATCAATGATTTTCTCGCCGAGAGAGATTGTTCCAGGCGTGCTTTGAAAAACGCCTTACCAATTGTGGATCGAGGTTCCCAGGTCCATAGTCGGATACGGATATTCGATGCGGGGCTATACGCTCCTAATGCCAGTTCCTGCCCGGTGGAGTCACGGATCAGGACCGTGTCCCCCAACCCAGGATTGCCGCTTACATGCTGAATTGCTCCAGAGAATATCCACGGGTGGCGGCGTAAGACCGACTTCTCTCTTCCGGTCTTAAGGACTACATCATCCATTCATGTCACCAAGCCGATTTTCTTACCTGCTTCAGCAATGACATCCATGGCGTGTTCAATCTCATCGGGCTCATGAGCTGCGGTGATCGTAGCGCGCAGGCGCGCAAGTCCTGGCGGCACAGCCGGCGAGACGACAGGTAGGACAAATATATCCTGGCGTTGGGCAGCTGCAGTCATGCTGAAAGCCCTCTCATCGCTGCCACAAAGCACAGGGACGATTGCTGTCTCAGTTTGCAGGGTGTCAAACCCCCGAGCTTTCAATCCCCCAATAAATTGGCTTGTGTTGGCATTGAGCTTTGCTACTCGCCAAGGCTCATCCAGGATTACATCAAAGGCAACTTTTGCCGCAGCTGCTTGAGCTGGGGGAAGCGCCGCCGAGAAGATGTAGGCACGACTGGCATGACGCAAGTACTCTATCATTTCGTGTTTACCCGCAACATACCCGCCGATCGATGGGATCGTCTTGCTCAGGGTGCCCATCTTCAAATCAATGCTCCCCGGCATTCCAAAGTGCTCCTCAATGCCCCGCCCGGTCTTTCCCAAGACACCGACCGAATGAGCTTCATCGATCATGAGCCTAGCATTGTATTTGCGACACAGTGCGACCATGTTGGGAAAATCGATGATATCCCCATCCATGCTGAATACTGAATCAGAGACAACCAGTTTAGCTGCTTCGCTGTCGGCATCGGCTTGCTGCAGGCGCTGCTCTAGCGATTCCATATCGTTATGGCGGAAGCGCAGAAACTTTGCCCCCGACATCAGGCAGCCATCCACGATACTCGCATGATTTAGTTTGTCTGAGATGACATAATCACCACGTCCAACAAGGGTTGAGACAGTGGTCAGGTTAGTAACGTAGCCGGAGGAATAAGTAATCGCAGCCTCAGTGCCTTTAAATTCGGATATCTTTTCTTCCAGCTCACGATGCAATTCAAGTGAGCCAGCCAAAGAGCGGACACCATGCGTGCCCGTGCCATATCGGTCGATTGCATCTTTGGCAGCCTGATTGATACGCGGATGATTCACCAACCCCAGGTAACTGTAGGATGCGTACATACCCATCTCACGCCCATTGACAAGAACGCGCGCCCCTCCTCGCAACTCACTTATTGGCTGGTTGTAAAAATATAGTTCATCCTCAATCAACCCATTGACTCGATCGCAAATCGCTGCTATTCGTTGCTGGACAGAATCATTTATTTGCTGAACCATTGATTTCTCCTCAAGTAGATGCTTCACCGATCAAACGGCGCAATCCGGTCTCGTCGATCACCTGAACGCCTAATGCTTTGGCTTTATCCAGCTTCGAGCCGGGGTTTTCACCTAAGACCAAATAACTTGTCTTCTTACTGACCGATTCGATCACCTTTCCACCGTGTTCTTCGATAAAAGCTTTGATAGTATCGCGAGTGAATCCATCGAGGGTGCCAGTGACCACAAAGGTGAACCCATCTAAAGCTCGAGGACCTGACGCTTCTGCCTTCACACGTTGGGCGCGTGGCCAAACACCCGCCTTGCGTAGCTTTCCAAGAACACGCTGGTTGGCTGGACGAGCAAACCAGTCTACAATCCCCTGGGCAATATTGGGGCCAATGCCTTCAATTGCCTGCAATTGCTCTAAATGGGTATTAGAGAGCTGGTCAAGGTCCAAAAATACGCGCGCCAAATCGTTCGCAACCACCTCTCCTACGCCCCGAATGCCAAGAGCGGTGATCAAGCGCGCCAGGGATTGGCTCTTTGAGGTCTCGATCGATGAGATTAGATTCTCTGCTTTTTTCTCAGCGAAACCCTCTATAGACAACAATGCCTCTCGCTGCAGTGTATAGATATCTGCCACATCGCCCACCAGCCCACTCTCAACGAGCTGTTCCACAATTCGGATGCCAAGACCAACGATGTCCATTGCCCCGCGGGAGACGAAATGCTCCACATTGCGCACTAATTGCGCAGGACAGGCAGCATTGACACAATACCAGGCTACTTCCCCTTCGAAATGCTCTACGGGCTGCGCGCAGGTTGGGCAGGTTTGCGGCGGGGTAAATACTGTCTCTTTTCCCGTGCGTGCCGAAATGAGAGGGCCGATGACGTACGGGATTACATCTCCTGCTCGCTTGACTGCTACGCGATCGCCAACACGGATATCTTTCTCACGAATATAATCAAAATTATGCAGTGTCGCCTGGCGAACAATCACCCCCCCGATCTCCACCGCATCTAATACGGCATACGGTGTGAGGACTCCAGTGCGACCAACATTGACACCGATATCCAGCAAGGTTGTCGTGACCTCTACAGCTGGGAATTTGAATGCGATGGCGCCGCGCGGGTCTTTTCCCACAACTCCCAGGCTGTTCGCAAGATCGAGATTGTTGATTTTAATCACCGCCCCATCTACCTCGTACGCCATTTGGTCGCGGCGTTGGACAAGTTGCTCGTGTGCCAGAATGGTCTCGTCTATTGTCTGGCAGTGCTCGATATCGACAACCGGGAAACCAAGGTTTTTTAGAAATGCTACCGTATCCGTATGGGTATGTGGTAACGGGCCATCCCCATCTACAATGTCATAAGTCAGCAATGTTAGCGGTCGAGAGGCGGTAAGGGCAGGGTCGAGCTGGCGCAGCGCTCCGGCTGCGGTATTGCGTGGGTTCTGGTAGGTCTTTTCGCCTGCCAGCTCAAGCTGGCGGTTTAAGGCCTCGAAATCTGCAAGGTTGAAAAATGCTTCACCGCGAACGACCAGACGTTCAGGTGGCGCAGGGCCATCTGCGAATACCGGTATTCGCAGTGGCAGACTGCGAATGGTGCGCAGATTGCTGGTAATCTCCTCCCCAACCTCGCCATCACCTCGGGTAGCACCCTGCACAAATAAGCCATCCTGGTAGTGAAGAACGACGGTGAGACCATCGATTTTCGGCTCGACCACGAAGTCAGTCGTGGCGATGCGCTCATCCAGCTTGAGAATGCGTTCGTACCATGCGCGCACATCGTCTGCGGTGAATGCGTTTCCCAGGCTCAGAATCGGGGCCGGATGGCGCACCTTGGTGAATTTCTCTGAAGGGATGGCGCCCGCCCGCTGCGTGGGTGAGTCTGGCGTTATCCATTCAGGATGCGCAGCCTCAAGAGCGCGTAACTCGAGTAACAATTGGTCAAATTCATAATCGCTAATCACGGGAGAATCGAGTACATGATAGCGATAATTGTGGTCGTTTATCTTATGACGTAATATCTCTATCCTATTTCGAAGCTCGCGCTCTTCAGCCAGGGGGCTCATAGTCGGGTATTATAGCCTACTCCCAGGCTGCTGATTGTGATAAGGACGAGAAGAATCCAAAGCAGATCAGCTAGAAACAGGTGCGTCAACTGCATCCATACCGGTGCAAGAAGCAGCACATTGATCAGACCGGCAGCTAATTGCACGATTACTCCAATAGTTAGCAATCGAGCTAACCGCCGCGCATCGTCTCGATGAATTTGTAGGCGGACGAGACCAGCAAGAACTATCAGGTAGATTCCAACAATCACAGCAATTGTTGGGTGAAGCAGTCGTAGACGGAGTAAAAAATGAGCAGTGGGCGAGAAATCCTGGCGGATTCCTTCAGCAAGCGAGTTGACTGGGAACAGGGTATCACCTAGTGCTGTCAAAGCGCCACTGGCGCCTAGTATTAACACACCGCCCAATCCAAACGCCAGCCATATCCAGAAATAGCGAGGATTATCCACCCTGGAATGCTCCCGCCTGGAGGCTAGCCATGCGGTAAGCGTCAGTGCAGCCAGTAGAATAAAAGTATTTCCCAGATGGATGACGATGGCTATAGCGCGACCGCTGGACTGATCCTGTGCTACCCACTCAAACAAGACGAGACCAGCGCCAATGAGCGCTTCAGTGATAATTAATAGAAAAGAATAGCCGGCAAGACGGCGAACCAGGTTCCCCTTTGGGAAGCTGCGCAAGGCCCAAAAGAACATTCCTGCTACCAGGAGAAATGCCACCCCGCTGCTCAATCGATGGGAGAATTCAACAAGGGTCTCGATTTGAGGGGTTCGAGGGACGAATTCCCCATTACACAAGGGCCAATGGCTGCCACATCCTGCCCCAGAGCCTGTGGCACGCACATAAGCGCCCCACAAGATGACCAGAATATTGAAGCCCAACACCCCCCAAGCAAACTGTGCAAAGCGGTTAGCTTTCATATTCTAAAATAGCCGTCCTTGCCTTGGATGATCAGGTGATTGCACCGAAAGTCCGGCCAAGGCTTTAAATCGGTTGCAAGTTGCCGGGGCGTGGCCGGCAAAATCGTTATTGAAAAATCCATAGATACTGTCCAACTCCCCTGCGACTTCCATTAACTGTCCCCACCAACGAGCCAGTCTTTGGGTCATGTCCACGCGTTCTCTCTCATGAGAAGCATAGCGCCCATGCTGTCCAATCCAACGAATGTAATGGAATGAGGTTGTGCAGTTCACCTCTGCGGGAAGATCCGGATATTCAGTCGACGCCCAGCAGACTTCGTGGTGCGACAACAATGATATCAGGCTTGAGCGGTCAGTGTACCACGAGCCGTGGCGGAACTCAACTGCCAGGCAGACATCCCTTCCCAAGGCGTGAGCGCGAGTATTTTGGAGAAAGCTCGACAAAATATCGAGCTGAATGGAGGTGAATGAGGGAGGGAACTGAAGTAAAACGACCCCCAGCCTAGCGCCCAACGGCTGCAATCCAACAAGGAAATCAATCATGAGGTCGGTTGTACCCACCAGACCACGTTCGTGCGTAATCACCTGAGGAGTCTTGGCGCAGAATCGGAAGTCGTCTGGTGTAGCCGATGCCCACGATCGAACAGAATGAGCGCGGGGTGTACCATAAAAGGTAGTATCGAGCTCCACAGAATTGAAATAACGGCTATAGAATGCAAGATAATCCCGAGCCTGGGCTGCAGGCGGATAAAACACACCTTTCCAGTCTTTGTAGCCAAATCCCATTGTGCCAAGATACCAATCGAGCATCAATGTTATTATAATAGGGCTAAGAAAAAATCCACCCAAGAATCCAACCCATCCTAACGTGGCGAGGCAAATAGGCAGAGAATCCATTTCAAGGGATATGGCATCTAGCATGGCAGAACAAAAAATCACGATCTATGCGACAAACTGGTGCGGTGACTGCCGCAGGACAAAGCGATTCCTGGATTATCACAAAATTCCTTATCAATGGATCGATATCGATAAAGATAAAGAGGCTGAAAAATTCGTGCTGCAAACCAACAACGGGTTGCGCAGCGTGCCGACCCTAGTTTTTAGTGATGGCTCTATCCTGGTAGAACCTTCCAATACCAAGGTCGCTCAAAAGCTCGGATTACCAGTTTGACAGCTTGCTCACGAACCCGTTCTCACCGATGGTGCCTAGCACCGTCATTTAGGTCCCCTGATCTGCATGGCAATCCCTAACAAAACTGTGCTCGTACTCGGGGCAACAGGATTTATCGGCGGGCACATTGCTAAGTCTGCTCTGCAGGCTGGCTGGGTTGTGCGCGGGGTGAGACGTTCACCCGGCGCCAAAGGCCATCTTGGAGAGACGCACATAGAATGGGTCGATTGCGACTTGAAAGATGTTGGAAAGCTTGTTGAGGCAATGGCAGACTGCGATGTCGTATTCCACGCTGCAGGATACTACCCGAAGCGCAATGACAATCGTTCTGTCCGAGAGCATATCAACCAAGGAACTAGACAGATAACAGGTGTACTCCAGGCTGCTCGTGAGACTAAATTGTCCCGCCTTATCTATACTTCGACCCTGACGACGATCGGGCACCCTCCAAATGGAGAGACGCGTCTGGCGAATGAAGCCGACACCTACACACCGGGCACCCTTCCAAAAAGCGCGTATTATGAAACGAAAATTCGCATGGAGCAAGCAGTTATGGCTGCTTGTGAGGAGGGCTTGGACTGCGTCACCCTAAACCCTACGGCAGTTTTTGGACCTGGTGACGTGCACCTCACCTTGAGTCGCTTGCTGCTTGGGGTGGCACGTGGTTGGGGAATTGCCTGGCTACCGGTGACCATCAACATCATCGACGTTCGTGAGGTGGCTCAGGCACATATCCAATCAGCCGAGAAGGGCAGCTCTGGTGAGCGCTACATAATTGGTGGGCATAACCTGCAATTAAGAGAGGCACTAACAATCGCCGCTCAAGCAGGCAAAGCACCACCACCCCGCATCAAGATTCCGCTCTGGGTGATAGACGTGTTGGTGCGCATGGATGACGGGCTTCCATTTACAAACCTGACCGGCAATCATCTACGGGCGATCCGTCATTGGCAGGGATACGATACAAGTAAAGCTCAAAATGCATTTGGTTTCAATCCGCGTCCGGTTGATGAAACCATGCGGGATGCAATAGCCTGGCTCCGAGAACAGAACTATTTAGAATGATTCCAGGCGCTCAGCCCCTCTCGTATAGGATAAAATTCAAACATGGCTGAGAAGATATTGGTCGTTGAAGATGAACCTTCACTCCAGGAGACACTTGCCTACAATTTGCGGCGCCAGGGTTATATTGTTGAAAGTGCTGGAGACGGGCAAGCTGCACTCGATACAGCCCGGGAGTTTATTCCCGATCTGATTGTGCTGGATATCATGCTCCCCAAGCTGGATGGTTTCGAAGTGTGTCGCATCCTTCGCCAGGAAATGAACGTTCCTATTATTATGCTCACAGCTCGTGACGACGAAATTGATCGTGTCATCGGTCTGGAGATGGGGGCGGATGATTACCTAACAAAACCTTTCAGCATGCGAGAATTTCTTGCACGGGTAAAGGCGCAATTACGTCGTATACGCTTGATCCGCGAAGAGCTCGATCCCGGGCCGGTACAAACCAAGGAGAACCTGCACTTTGGCAACCTGACCCTGAATCAAACCCGTAGGGAAGCGCAAATAGACAGCAAACCAATTTCTCTCAAACCCAAAGAGTACGATCTTTTGCTCTATCTGGCCAAGCATAGAGGGCAAGTGCTCTCACGCGAGCAAATCCTTGAACAGGTTTGGGGGTGGACGTACAGTGGCGGTAGCCGCACTGTCGATGTACACATCCGCTGGCTTCGAAAGAAGATAGAGAACGATCCAACCACACCTGAGCGGATTATTACTGTACGTAGCGCAGGGTATCGCTTTGAGGGATGAATGCTAGGGAATATCCGCAGGCGCATATACATCCCCTTTTTACTCCTCATTCTGGTCACGATGGGCGTCCTGGGTCTATATTTATCCAAGCTGGTGCGTGATGTTTACTACACGGAGCTTGAATCCAAGCTGGCTGCTGAAGCACGCTTGATCGGCGAGGGGCTTGAACCCTATTTCGCCGACGGGGCTGATCCGCAAACGGTCAACACTCTTGCGCACCACTATGCTGACTTACTGGATGCGCGTGTAACCATCATCGATCCGATCGGGATCGTCATCGGCGAATCACATAATGATCCGGAAAATATGGGGAATCACCTGACACGCCCAGAGATTACAGCGGCGCTGGCCACCGGTGAGGGCAAAAATACCCGCTACAGCACCACAATGCGCTATCAGAGCATGTATTTCGCCAGCCGTGTCGATGTTAATGAAAAGAAGGCAGCAATTGTGCGGGTCTCCATACCGCTTGCACAGGTTGAAGCAAGCCAAAGACGTATCCAAGGGGCGATCCTGGGGGCAACGCTCCTGGCATCCGTTGTCGCCGTATTACTTGCAGCTTGGATTGCGGGCGCCACAACCCGCCCGATTCGGCAGCTCGCACAGAAAGCGTCACACCTGGCGCACAGTGATTTTCTAAGCGATTCCGCACCCGAGCAACTCCCGCATACAAGCGAAGATGAGAGCGAGCTCCTCGCAGATGCATTTAACCACCTGGCGTCAAAATTACAGCACCAGGCAGATGCACTGCGCGATGAGCAAGACAAAGTGGATGCCATTTTTCGTACAATGCACGATGGCGTAATCATTATTGATCCTGATGGCAAGATCAAGATGATCAACCCAGGTGCAGAAGAGATGTTCTCACTTCAGAGCGCTGATGTCCTGGGGCGCACGCTTGCGGAAGGACTGCGGCACCACCAGATTGTGGATCTTTGGCAGCGATGTCTTGCTAGTGGCGAGTCCGAGAGCGCACTAATCGAGATCAGCACTGAACAACTCTTCCTGCAAACTGAAGCCAGACCACTCGGCATCTCCCATTCCAGCACTTTATTGCTCTTTACAAATTTATCTCGCCAGCGTTACCTCGAGACAGTACGCCGAGACTTTATCAGCAATCTGTCTCACGAGCTGCGCACTCCACTGGCATCGCTGAAAGCATTGACTGAAACCTTGCAATCCGGGGCATTAGATGACCCGCCAGCAGCAAAGCGCTTTTTACAGCGTATTGAAACCGAAGTGGATGCGCTGACCCAAATGGTAGCGGAGCTATTGGAGCTCTCCCGGATCGAATCCGGACGCGTGCCGCTGCAGTTTCAACCAGCGGACCCCGCATTAGTTGTTTTATCCGCCGTGGATAGGCTTCGCCTGCAGGCAGAACGCGCCCATCTCACTTTACGGGTTGATTGCCACGCGAATCTGCCCGTACTCATCGCCGATGTACAGAGGCTGGAGCAGGTGCTGGTTAACCTGCTTCATAATGCCATTAAATTCACTCCCCCCGGCGGGGAGATCGAGGTATGCGCCGAGGCGGTAAACGGTGGTGAGGGTTCACCCGCATCGATTGTCTTTTCCGTTCGTGATACTGGAGTGGGTATCCCCGCCGATGATATGCCGCGCATTTTCGAGCGCTTTTATAAAGCTGACCGGGCTCGCGCCAGTGGTGGGACAGGATTGGGTTTAGCAATCGCCAGGCACTCGGTAGAAGCCCATTCCGGCAGATTGTGGGCAGAGAGCATTGAAGGCAAAGGCAGCACGTTCTATTTCTCAATCCCTGTCAGTAGGTCATAGGTGGGTACATTAGATCATTTCACTGCTTATCTCCAATAAATTAACCTTTTACCAAACGTTCGCGATGCGTTAACCAGATGTACAAGCACCGTTGAATACTGTGTGCTATCCTTCAACGATGCGCAATCTGGTAATAAAAGGTAATGCTGTTTCAGCTCCCAGTTTAGTAGCACCGGTGAGCCAGATTCACACACTGTGGAATTTGCGCTTGGTGGCTCCCGACGATAAACAGTAATAGTACACATTTCCTACCAGGGCTCACAGGGTTGTTAGCTTGTCAAAAGAAACCCTGATATATACTCCAGGTAAGGCATGGAGGTTTGCGAAATATGATGCTCGTTCGCATTCCGCGGGTACTTCGCGCCTGGCAGCTCGCCAGGCGTATTCAGCTTTTCCCAATTTTTGGAATAATCCTGTTCTTTCTCGCATATTTTCCTCCGGGACAGGTTTCTGCCCAACCTCCCCCACCGCCCGACGAGTTGTCGCTGGGTCAGCCAGTTTCAGCTGATGAGACCCCGCTCGCGTTAGATTACAGCGGCTGCACACCTCAGTATCCAGGGGTCGTGAACGCAGCTTATGAGCAGCAAGTCGTCGAGCTGGTCAACACCGAACGCAGCACACGCGGGCTCTCGCCGCTCAAGCGCGTAACTCAACTCGACCAATCTGCACGCTATTATGCTGCCGATATGTACCAGGATAATTACTTCCCTCAGGATCACGGCACCTACGACCGGCAAGGCGGCAGCCTGGTTTACGTGTGCTCCTGGAGTACACGAATCGGAAACTTCTACTCGGCGTGGAATTCATTGGGAGAGAATATCGCCAGAGGGTATAGCACACCGCAATCTGTGATGTCTGGCTGGATGAACAGCCCTGGACACCGGGATAACATCTTGAGTACGTCGTACCGGGAGATTGGCGTGGGATACTACTCGGGAAGCCATTGGGTGCAGGATTTCGGTAAGCGCAACAACGTGTATCCCCTCGTGATCAACAATGAAGCCGCCGATACCGCAAACCGGGATGTCAGCCTGTACATCTATGGGACTACCACCAACTGGACAGAGATGCGTTTACGCAACGACAGCCTTTCTTGGACGACATGGATGCCCTTCCAGAACACCCTTGCCTGGCAACTTCCGGACGCAATAGGCAACCACACCGTGACTGTTGAATTGCGTAGAGGCAGCACAACCGCAAGCAGCAATGATTCGATCTATCTTTCCACTGCAACCTCGCCAGAATTGGGCAACCTGCCAGAATCCCTCCAATTCATCTACAGCATAACCGACCAGCGTTTTTTCCCTCCCTCCTCGGTAGTCACGCCGTTGAATGTAGGCAATGAGACGATACTTTCCTGGCAGACGAGCTCATCGGGGAGCTGGGTCGATGCCAACCCTCCCAACGGGAGCACACCCACATCGATCACGATCACACCCCAGGGGAATTTCTCGCAACCCGAAACGCTCAGCGGGAGCCTGACAGTGACGGTCACTAATCCAGGTGGGGCGTATTGGCTCGCCGCACGTGATCAACTTGACCCTTAAGGTGATCATGGGGGGCGTTAAGCAAGTGTATTTTCCTTCATTGGTAGGAGCTTCCCCTTAAAGAGAAGTAATAAATTCGGAGGGGGCTATGGCATTTAATAATAATCCTGTGAAGAGGCACCACAGGGGATTGCCATCCAATGACATTCTGCGGCTGGTAATCATGATGTATCACACCTGACATTCCTTGTGAACTTTAGTACAAATGGGTTAGATTGATGTGTTATTAACAGGGCTTTTTCCTAACAAAAAGGACTAGGCCTTGTCAAAGATTTTGAGCTTATGCTTACGATAAGCCAGGAGAGAAACCCATGAGTTGCGATCCAAAAGAAATCAAGGCTGCTTTGCATGTAATTCCCTGGTTTCAGGAGATCAAACAAGAACATTTCGATCAGCTGTGCAACATCTCCTGCCTGCGCCAGGTCGAGGCTGGAGAAGAACTCTTCCGAGAAGGGGACAAAGAAGACAATTTGTATATCGTGCTGGAAGGAAGGGTAGCAATCGAGACCTTCATCCCAGGCCGTGGACGCCTGCGCATCTATACTGCAGAGCCAATGGATATCGTTGGGTGGTCAAGCGTTACACCAGTAATACGCCAGCGCACAGCCAGCGCGCGGGCTGTGCTTCCCGGAAGACTGGTAGCAATGGACGCCAAAAAGCTGCGCCAGTTGAGCGATGAGGACCACGATCTAGGCTACGTAGTGATGCGCCGTCTGGCAAATGTGGTCGCCAGTCGCCTGTTGGTGACACGCCTGCAGCTACTGGATATGTTTGCCAATCCCGGCGGGGAGGCTAGCAATGAGTGACCTCACCCCGGAGGTTGGAAGCACCGTTGCCCTTCCAAAGCCAGAACTGGACAAGCTACTAAAAGCTTTGCGAAAATCCGGCTATCAGACGCTGGGACCCCTAGTCCAGGATGACACGATTACATACGGGCTGATTGAAGGCTTAAAAGATCTCCCTCAAGGATATACCAGTAAACAGGACGCTGGTCACTACCGCTTGGTATATTCCGGGCACACGCGCTATTTTGATATCACACCTGGGCCAAGCAGCTGGAAACGCTTCCTATTTCCGCCGCGCGCGACCCTCTTCACAGCTCGGCGAAATGGAAAATGGACTGTAGAAGAGAACACAGATCCTGTGCCTGCGTACGCATTTGTCGGTGTGCGACCTTGCGAGCTGGCCGCCATCTTGATCCAGGATCTTGTTTTCCTGCGTGAAGAATGGAGCGACCCGATCTATCGCATGCGCCGCCAGAATGCTTTTATCCTTTCTGTGGACTGCATGCATCCTTGTGGGACGTGCTTCTGTTCTTCAATGGGCACCGGTCCGAAAGCCGATACAGGCTACGATATCAACCTAACTGAACTCGAGGATGTTTTCTTGCTGTCAGTGGGCTCTGAAGCCGGTCGCACGCTCCTTGCTGGGGTCACTTGCCAGCCTGCCAGCGCTTATCTGCTGCAGGCAGCCAGTAAAGGTATCGAAGACGCACGCAAACGCATGGGGCGGACTTTGCCCAACCCGCATGAGGTGCCCGAGCTCCTGCTCAATAACCTTGAAGCCGCCCAGTGGGATGACGTAGCGAAGCGCTGCCTGAGCTGTGCCAATTGCACCCAGGTATGCCCAACATGTTTCTGCTGGGACGCAACTGACCAACCAAACCTGTCCGGCGATGTCTCTAACCGGGTCCGGGTATGGGATTCATGCTTCAACCCAGATTACTCGTATATTGCGGGCGGAAATTCACGGCCGAATACCCGATCTCGCTACCGCCAATGGCTGACTCACAAGTTAGGCAGCTGGAAGCACCAATTTGATGTGCTTGGATGCGTGGGTTGTGGTCGCTGTATCACCTGGTGCCCAACCGGCATCGATCTTACCGCAGAAATCGCCGCACTACGCAAGGAGACTGTCTCATGACGGCGCAAATTGCACCATCCATGATGGCTATAACAGCCACCAAACCCATGCTGCCCTATTGGGCAGAGATCGTAAACATTGTCCCCGAAGCCCCGGGTATCGCCACGTATTGGTTGCGCTTTTTAGATACCAGGGTGCGTGAAGCCTATAGCTTTTTGCCTGGGCAGTTCAACATGCTTTACCTGCCAGGGTACGGTGAATCAGCTATTTCGATTAGCTCCGATGCCGAAGACCGCGAGTTGATCGGTCACACAATTCGCTTCACGGGCAATGTCACTCAGAATATTGCCAGGCTAAAGGTTGGCGATGTTCTGGGTGTGCGCGGACCCTTTGGTACATCCTGGCCGCTGGAGCAATATAAAGGCGCAGATTTGATCCTGGGTACCGGCGGTGTGGGCTTGCCCCCGCTACGCCCCGTGATCTACCATGCCATGCGCCACCGGCAGGATTTCGGAAGAGTCATCTTGTTGTATGGAGCTCGTACTCCCAAAGATCTGCAATTCACTCGCGAGTACGAGACCTGGGAAAAAGCAGGCATCGAGACCATGATCACGGTTGACCGCTCCGATGAGTCCTGGGATGGGCAGGTTGGGGTAGTCCCAATCTTGTTCTACCGCCTGCGCATGGATCCCAAGAAAAGCGTGGTAATGACCTGTGGGCCGGAGATCATGATCCGCTTTGTTGTCTATGAGGCACTGGCGCGCCGGGTCGCCTCCGAGCGCATCTACGTCTCCCTGGAACGCAATATGAAATGTGGGCTGGGACAATGTGGGCATTGCCAGCTCGGCCCGTATTTTGTGTGCAAAGACGGCCCCGTATTCAGCTTCGAAGCCCTGGAGCCTTTTTACAATGTGGAGGAGCTGTAATGTCTAAGCCAAAAGTCGCTGTATATAAATTCTCCTCCTGCGATGGCTGCCAGCTCTCCCTTCTGAACCTGGAGGATGAGCTGCTTGACCTGGCAGGAGCTATAGAAATCGCCTATTTCTTAGAGGCAACCAGCCGGATCATCCCAGGCCCGTACGATGTTGCTTTGGTAGAAGGCTCTGTAAGCACACCCCACGAAGCTGAGCGCATCCAGGAAATACGCCGCGAGGCTGGTTTTTTGGTCGCCTTGGGCACCTGCGCCACTGCTGGTGGCATTCAGGCGCTGCGCAACTTCACCAAACTCGATGATCTGGCTTGGGCTGTTTACGACCATCCCGAATACCTGCATGCGCTTGAAACCTCAACTCCGATGGCAGAGCACGTCAAAGTGGACCTGGAACTATGGGGCTGCCCGGTTAACAAATACCAGGTGGTTGAAGTTGTGGCTGCCCTTTTACAAAAGCGCCGGCCCAATCTACCCACCCACAGCGTTTGCCTGGACTGCAAGCGCAATGGCAACGTATGCGTTCTGGTCGCAAACGGGATGCCGTGTATGGGACCCGTAACCCTCACCGGCTGTGGGTCGCTTTGCCCTGAAAATGGTCGTGGCTGCTACGGATGTTTCGGTCCGGTGCCATCCGCAGAAATGGAGGCGATGACACCCGTCTTGCGCACGTTGGAGAGCTACCCTGGAGAGGCCGCCCACCTGCTGCGCTACTTCACCGGCTATGCGCCTGCATTCCGCAAGGCTGCTGATAGCCTGCTGAACGAGGTGAAATCATGAAGAAGAATATCGAAGTCCCCGCCCTGGCGCGTGTGGAAGGTGAAGGGGCGTTGTATATCCGCCTGAAGAACGGTGACATCTCCGAAATAGAGGTAAATATCTACGAGCCTCCACGCTTTTTCGAGGGCTTTCTGCGCGGACGGTATTACCAAGAGGTGCCCGACATCACCGCCCGTATCTGCGGTATTTGCCCGGTAGCGTATCAGATGAGCTCAGTCCAGGCGCTGGAGATGGCTCTGGGTGTGAAAATCACACCCGATGTGCGTTCCCTGCGCAGGTTGCTCTATGATGCTGAATACATCGAGAGCCACGCTTTACACATTTACATGTTACAAGCTCCGGATATCCTTGGCCATGATAGTGTATTAAGCCTGGCTGAGGTAGCGCCTGATGTAGTAAAGACTGCGTTGCGTTTAAAGAAAGTGGGCAACGACTTGCTCAAAGCCATTGGTGGGCGTTCGGTCCACCCGGTAAACGCATGCGTGGGCGGCTTCTACCGCTGGCCCAGGGTCGAGAAAATCAAAGCCCTGATCCCAGACCTGGAGTGGGGGCTGGAAGCTGCCAAAGAGGCCACACGCTGGGCTGCCAAGCTTCCCTATCCGGAGTTCGAGGTGTATGACTACGAATATGTGGCCGTGCACCACGAGCAGGAATATGGCATCTTGGACGGTGAGATCCTCTCTTCCTCCGGTAAGAAGATAACTGTCGAGGAGTTTTCCGAGAACTATCTCGAAAGCCATGTGCGCCACTCAAATGCTCTGCACAGCCATACTCCGGAGGGGACGACCTATATCGTCGGTCCGATGGCTCGCGTGAACCTGAACCATGAACAATTGGGGGAGGAAGCGCGCCAGATGTTGGAAGAGACCGGGATTGAGCTGCCTATCCGCAACCCTTATAAAATGCTTTACGCTCGCGCTCTGGAGCTGGTAGAAGTGTATTCAGAGGCGCTACGGCTGGCCAAAGCTTATGATCCGAAAGGTGCCAGCAAGGCTGTGATCACGGCTGCTGCTGGTGAGGGGCATGGCGTGTCTGAAGCGCCGCGCGGGTTGCTCTACCATTACTACGTGGTTGACGACGACGGCATGATCCTACACGCACGCATCGTCCCGCCAACCGCGCAGAACCTGGCGCGTATCGAAGCCGACCTTTGGAAGCTAGCCCCTCAGGTGATCGGGCTACCTCAAGATGAAGCCACCCTGGCTTGTGAGCACCTGGTCCGTTCATACGATCCGTGCATTTCCTGTGCTACGCATTTCCTTACGTTGAAAATCGAAGAGGTGTAGACTGCCCAACCCCCGATCCCCTCCCTCTCGAGAGGGAGGGGATCGCTCTTATCGGGGGAGGATATCTTCATGCGAAAAATTACTAACACACACGGATGGATGGCAGCCTTTCTTCTAGCGCTAGCACTTGCAGTAGCCTTGAGCACGCATCCTGTATGGGCGCAAGGTGAAATTGTACGAGCAGTGCTGTTCTACTCTCCTTCCTGTGGGCACTGCCAGAAAGTGATTCAGGAAGACCTGCCGCCAATCATGGAAAAGTATGGCGAGCATTTGAGCATCCTGGGAGTTAATGTCGCGGACGAACAAGGCCTTGAACTTTACCGAGCTGCGATCGACTACTACCAGATCCCTGAAGGACAGCGCGGCGTTCCCTGCATGATTGTTGGAAACACACAGCTATATGGCTCGCTAGAGATCCCTGAAAAGCTCCCCGGGATCGTTGAAGCAGGGGTGGCAGCGGGCGGTATCCCCTGGCCAGATTTTCCCGGATTGGCTAAAGTGCTGGCTGAAGAAGGGTTCAATCCTGAAACTGAGGAGGCGCTGGTCGATACACAAGCAGCTGAGTCGCTAGAAATCCAGCCTGGAGGTATCGAAGCAATAGCGATGCGATTTTCTTTAGACCCGCTTGGGAATGGGCTGGCAGTGCTCGTGCTACTTGGTCTGATTGCTACCTTAGGCTTTTCCAGCTACCAATTCTTCAGGCGAGGAATTTGGGTACATGAATCCTGGCCATCCTGGGCATTCCTATTATTAATCCTGACTGGCTTTGGTGTGGCGCTCTACCTGAGCTACATCGAAGTGACCCATACCGAAGCTTTCTGTGGACCAGTAGGAGATTGCAACACCGTGCAGCAGAGCGCATATGCCCGTCTTTTCGGCTTTTTACCGGTCGGAGTCCTGGGTGCCGCCGGCTATATTATGATTGCAATAGCATGGCTCGTAGGGCGTAGCGCGAAAGAGAAGTGGGGGCAATATGCAAGACTCAGCGTTTGGGGATTAGCGTTATTTGGTGTGCTATTCTCGGCTTATCTTACATTCCTGGAGCCCTTCGTGATTGGGGCAACTTGTGCCTGGTGCCTCACCAGCGCCGTCGTAATGGCTCTCGTCTTGTGGGCCAGCACACCTCCAGCAGTAAAATCTTTGAGAGAATTATCTGCCTGAGAATAATGATCGCTACAATCCCCTGGGGTCTGATTTCAAGCACTGAGATCATTAGGTCGTCTCCGATGTCTGAGATCGGATCTCTTCGTTCCTGATAGAATTAATTATGGCGATTGTGATCCTGGGGATTGGGCAAAGCCTGCGCGGAGACGACGGCGCTGGTCTAGAAGCAGTCAAGACATGGCAGGAAGCCTATCCTGAAAGTGCCCGGCAGCCTGAGGTGCGCGTCGAGTGGGCTGAGGTGACCGGTTTGAGCTTGCTTGATGATTTACTCGGCGCGGATGCAGCTATCCTGGTGGATGCCGTACGCAGCGGCATGACCCCCGGCGAGCTGCTCCTGCTGGATGAAAGGGACCTGGCAACTTTCGAGGCGGGAAGCGGGTCCGCGCATGGATTGGGGGTCTCAGAGGCGCTGGTTCTGGGTAGGCAACTATACCCCCAACAGATGCCGAGGGAGGTGGTTGTTATCGGGATTGAAGCAGGAGATGTAGGTATGGGGGCGGAGCTCAGCCCGGAAGTACGTCAATGCTTACCGAAAGCCGCCATTTGGATTGAAGAGCAACTCCAACACCTGAAAAATCGTGAATTTCGAGAATAATGGTATGAATTAGGTGTGACTTAACTCACTACGTCGATTCACCCCCTTGTGATATTCTGAGCATGGATAATGGCGCCATGCATGAGCTAACTGTCACCGAAAGCATTCTGGAAATTTCCCTGCGACACGGCAGAGAAGCTAACGCGGTGCGAATCACCGATCTGTATCTGGTTATCGGACAGCTGGCTTCGATTGTGGATGACTCAGTAGCCTTCTACTGGGATATTGTCGCTGAAGGGACATTGGCAGAAGGAGCAAAATTGCACTTCCAGCGCATTCCTGCGGAGATGCAGTGCCGGGATTGCGATACTCGCTTCAAGCTATCCGGTAAAGATCACGCCTGCCCAAAATGTGGCGGGGCACACATCCACGTCATAGCTGGCGAAGAGTTTTATCTTGAATCTATTGACATCGAGAATTGAACATGCCTGCTCGTATTCCCGTCGTTGAGAAAATCCTGGGTGCCAATGAGCGCCTGGCAAACGAGATACGCTTGCGTTTGGATAAAGCTGGGGTGTACGCCCTCAATTTTATGGCTTCACCAGGCGCCGGCAAGACTTCATTGATTGAGAAAACAGTTCAAGGGCTGATGGGTAAATTGCGTGTGGCTGTGATAGATGGGGATATTGCTACGAGCATAGACGCTGACCGAGCGGCAGCGGCGGGTGCAGTTGCTATCCAAATCAACACTGGGGGGGAGTGTCATCTAGATGCTGCCATGTTGGACGCTGCGCTGCCCCAGCTCGATCTGGATATGATCGACTTGTTGATCGTAGAGAATGTTGGTAATCTCGTCTGCCCGGCAAGCTTTCCACTAGGCACACATGCCAGCGTTCTGATTGCTTCTGTGCCTGAAGGGGATGATAAGCCCTATAAATACCCTGGCATGTATCGCGACGTAGACGCTCTGGTGGTCAATAAAATTGACCTACTGCCATACATAGACTTCAAAATGGAGGTTTTTCAGCGTGGTGTGGAAATCCTCAATCCGGGGTTGGTGACTTTCCCGCTCTCTTGTCGCAGCGGAGACGGGATCGATGGCTGGCTGGTTTGGCTTGAAGGGTGCGTGACCCGTTACCGAGGGATGAAAGCGGGATGAAAACAGCCGAGCTAGCCGGGTTACGAATTCATATCACTGGAACAGTGCAAGGGGTTGGGTTCCGCCCGTTCGTCTACTCGCTGGCTAAACGCTTAGGCTTGAACGGCTGGGTTCGCAACACATCCGCTGGGGTGGATATCGAGGTGGATGGCAATCCCGAAACGCTGCACCTATTCATCCAGGCGCTCCATAATGAACCACCACCTCTATCGCGCATCGACAGCATATCCGTGGAAGAACGCCCGGCGAATGGCTTCACATGCTTTGAGATTGCCAGCTCAATGGCGATCGACGATGCCTTTCAGCCAATTTCTCCCGACGTGAGCATCTGCGCGGATTGCCTGCGTGAGCTGTTCGACCCTTCCGACAGGCGCTATCGCTATCCTTTCCTCAATTGCACCAACTGCGGGCCGCGCTTTACCATCATCGAGGATATCCCGTACGACCGCCCGAAGACTACTATGGCAGCATTCAAGCTTTGCCCAGATTGCGATGCAGAATATCACGAGCCGCTAGACAGGCGATTCCACGCCCAGCCGGTGGCATGCCCGCGCTGCGGACCGCATATTTGGTTGGAGCTCAATACAACCGGCGTAGGTGAAGAGGCAAGTCTTCGTGAGGATGCGGCTCTGCTGGAGACTCAACGCTTACTCATAGATGGAAAAACCATCGCAATCAAAGGTCTGGGCGGCTTCCACCTGGCTTGCGACGCGACTAACGTGCGAGCTGTCAACGAGCTGCGCCAACGCAAGCTGCGTGTGGATAAGCCTTTCGCCGTAATGATGCCCAATCTGGCGACAGTGGAACGACACTGCTTCGTCGACGCGGCAGAGCAAGCACTTCTGGAGTCGCGTGAACGCCCGATCGTGGTATTGCAGCGACGATCCAGCTCTACAATAGCCCAGCAGGTCGCACCCGATCAGGATACTCTGGGTGTTATGCTGCCCTATACACCTCTGCACTATCTCCTGTTCAGCCCTCACCCGCAAGATAGCAGCCTTCCAGCGCTAGATGCACTGGTGATGACCAGCGGCAACCTGTCTGAAGAGCCAATCGCCTTCAGTAATGAAGATGCCAGAATCCGGCTAAGTGGGCTTGCTGAGGCGTTTTTGATGCATGACCGGCCTATTCGCACTCGCTGCGATGATTCGGTAGTAAGAGTTCATAACAAGGCAGTATATCCGTTACGCCGTTCGCGTGGCTATGCGCCGTACCCGGTTTTACTTCCCTGGCAATCACCTCCCACGATTGCAACAGGCGCTGAGCTCAAGAATACAATCTGCGTGACGCGCGGCGAGTACGCCTTTTTGAGCCACCATATCGGTGATATGGAGAACTATGAGACTTTGCAATCCTTCGAAGATGGGATAGCCCATTTCGAGCGCCTGTTCCGCATCCGCCCAGAGATCATTGCCTACGACCTGCACCCGGATTACCTGGCAACGCGTTATGCATTGCAGCGCGCCCAGGATGACGGGCTGCATGCCATCGGTGTTCAGCACCACCACGCCCACATCGCTGCCTGCATGGTAGAGAATAAGCTGAATGACGACCAGCCGGTTATTGGTCTGGCATTTGACGGCACCGGGTATGGTGAGGATGGAGGTATTTGGGGTGGCGAGTTCCTTATTGCCAGCTATCAGGCATATCAACGCGCTGCACACCTGCACTACGTGCCGCTTCCAGGCGGTGATAAGGCCATACGCGAGCCCTGGCGGATGGCGCTGGCGTGGCTTTGGCAGGCGGGTATTCCCTGGAAAGAGTGCCTGGCACCTGTGCAATACGCCAACCAGCTTTCTGAGCCTGCCACCCTGACAGCTATCGAACGCCAGCTAATATCAGGGGTCAATTCTCCATTCACGTCCAGTATGGGGCGGCTATTCGACGCTGCGGCTGCGCTCGCTGGCGTGCGACAGACGGTCAATTACGAAGCGCAAGCTGCTATCGAGTTCGAAGCTCTGGCTGATAAAGATGAGAAAGGGATTTATCCTATTGAGATTCGAGGGGAAGAAGGGATAGAGTAACATCGTCTGCCATCCTGGTCCGTTGTTCTCTGCGATGCTGGACGACCTGCAGGCCAGCGTACCAATATCGGTTATCTCTGCCCGCGTCCACAACAGTATTGCCCGCATGTCCTGGCTGGTTGCTAGGCAGCTATCCAAACAAACCGGTATTACACGTGTCGCCCTGAGCGGGGGCGTTTGGCAGAACATGACACTGCTGCACAAAACCTTGGATCTAATGCATCCGGATGGCTTTCAAATTTATGTCCACTCTCAGGCACCAACGAACGATGGCGGGATCGCGCTTGGGCAGGCAGTAGTAGCCAGCTCCCGGGTAATGGCTGTGCGTTGATAGAGGAAATGTTGTAGGTAATCTATTGGAGGCAGTATGTGCTTAGGTGTACCTGGAAAGATTGTCGAGATTTACGAAGCCAATGGGCTAAGCATGGGCAAGATCGACTTCGGTGGTGTCACCCGCGAGGCTTGCCTAGCTTATGTTCCCGAAGCTCAGGTGGGCGAGTATACCGTGATTCATGTAGGCTTTGCGCTCCACTTAATCAGTGAGCAGGAAGCCCAAGAGACCATGCAGCTTTTACGTGAGATAGCTGCCATGGATGTTGATAACGGGGCGAGTGAGAACGATCTCAATGAAATATATTCATGAGTATCGCGACAAGGAGCTGGTGCACGCGGTAATCTCAGAAATCCGCCGCCAGGTGACGCGCCCGTGGGTGATCATGGAGATCTGCGGTGGACAGACACATGCCATCATGCGCTATGGATTAGACCAGCTTCTGCCGGAAGAAATCGAGCTAGTTCATGGGCCGGGATGTCCGGTTTGCGTAACTTCGTTAGAACTGATTGATAAAGCACAGGCGATCGCTGCGCAGCCTGGAGTGATCTTTACTTCATATGGAGATATGCTGCGTGTGCCCGGCTCGAGAAGTGATCTATTTTCAATCCGTGCAGCGGGTGGAGACGTTCGTGTTGTCTATTCTCCGCTGGATGCACTCGAAATCGCTAAAAAGAATCCTGATAAGCAGGTTGTGTTTTTTGCCATTGGCTTCGAGACTACTGCACCTGCAAATGCCATGAGTGTGCTGCAAGCGAAATCCTTGAAGCTTTCCAACTATAGCGTGCTGGTCTCACATGTGCGTGTGCCACCTGCCATGCACGCAATTCTCAGCTCGCCTTCAAACCGGGTGCAGGGTTTTCTGGCTGCTGGGCATGTATGTGCCGTAATGGGCTACTGGGAGTATCTTCCTATCGCCCACAAATACCAGGTGCCGATCACAGTCACTGGGTTTGAGCCACTCGATATTGCCCAGGGAATTCTGATGACTGTAAAGAATTTAGAGCAGGGTAAGATCGAAACCGCAAATGCCTACAAGCGGGTTGTCACTCAGGAAGGCAACCTGCCTGCCCAGGAGGTCATCAATCAGATATTCATCGAGTGCGACCAGAAATGGCGGGGCATCGGTGTGATTCCTATGTCTGGTTGGCGTTTGCGTCCGGAGCTGATTGATTACGACGCGGAGCAACAATTCTCTGTTGCCGAGATCACACCAGATGAATCAGCGGAATGCATTGCAGGACAAATCTTGCAAGGGCTGAAAAAACCCCACGACTGCACGGCATTTGGTAGCAAGTGCACACCGGAGAACCCCTTGGGAGCCACGATGGTTTCCTCGGAAGGCGCCTGCGCGGCGTACTATCGTTATTCGCTAAATTGAGGAAGGTCACTCGATGAGCGATCGCATAATTCCTAACCTCGAAGGGGCGGTATGCCCAATTCCCCTCACCCATAAAGAACAGATTATGTTGGGACACGGAAGCGGAGGCAAGCTCTCCCATGATCTCATCCAGGGGGTTTTCTTGTCGGCATTCGATAATGCTGTTCTGCGATGCGGGGACGACGCTGGTAGTGTCCAGCCCAATGCTTGCACACAACTGGCTGTGAGTACCGATTCCCATGTGGTTTACCCGCTCTTCTTTCCTGGTGGTGATATCGGTCGCCTGGCAGTCTGTGGCACAGTCAACGATGTCTCCATGTTGGGCGCAACCCCGCTCTACCTGACAGCGGGTTTCATCCTGGAGGAGGGCCTGGACCTGCAAATACTGCAGCGCGTGGTGGCCTCAATGCAGACCGCAGCTGCGGAAGCCGGTGTGCAGATTATCGCTGGGGACACGAAGGTCGTGCAGAAAGGCAAAGCAGACGGTTTATATATCACTACTACCGGCGTGGGATTGATCCCTACCGGCTTAGAAATCGGCGGAGCCAGGGCTCAACCTGGAGATGCTGTCCTTCTGTCAGGACCACTTGGAGATCACGGTATCGCTGTGTTAGCAGCGCGCGGCGAATTGGGCTTTGATGCCGATGTGCGGAGCGATGTAGCTCCACTGAACCATCTGGTATCTGCCATCCTGGAATCTACCGACCAGGTGCACGTTTTGCGCGATCCGACACGCGGGGGCCTGGCAACCAGTTTGAATGAAATTGCCGCTCAGTCGGATGTGTGCATAACTATCGAGGAAGACGCCATTCCGGTGAGACCTGCTGTCAGCGCTGCGTGTGAGATGTTAGGTTTCGATCCGCTCTACATCGCCAACGAGGGCAAGTTGATCGCCCTGGTAGCGCAAGAAGATGCCGAGAAGACCTTATTAGCTATGCGTAGTGTGCCTTATGGTCAGGATGCGGTGATTATTGGTACCGTCACTCAAGACCCCCCTGGGCGTGTACTGATGCGAACCACTATCGGAACAAGGCGCATCCTAGACATGCTGGCAGGCGAATTATTACCAAGAATTTGCTAATGTCCAGGGCGATCAAGCCAGAGCTCATGGTATTGGCGATTCCAGTCCATTAAGAAGCGCAGTGCAACCACCAGGCCAGCCCCTAGTGCAACCGAGAAGCTATCTGCTCGAAGGCCCACCAACCAGAATAGCCAGGGAAGCAGCACGCCCACCAGTACGCTGGCACGGGCGCTGTGGCGTATCAGCAGGACAACGGTAATTAGAAATCCCAATCCGATGAGGAAACCAAGGGGGTCAACCGCCAGGATAGCGCCTCCGGTAGTTGCCAAACCCATACCTCCCCGAAATCTAGCAAATAACGGCCAGCAGTGTCCCACCACAATCGCTGCGGCGATGAATGCAAGCGACCATCCTCCAATTCCAAATTTGCCTGCAATGAAAACCGGCAAGAAACCTTTGGCGACATCCAGGATAAGGACAATGGAGCCTGCAAGCCACCCCGCTTGACGGATCGTGTTTGTTGCGGTGGCATGATGGGAACCCGCAGCGCGCACGTCTGTCCCTTTACGCCATTGGGTGACCCACACGGCGAAAGGTAACGAGCCAGATAAATATCCCAAAATAATGAACCCTATATCTGTAAGCAACGGCATCTAGGATATTTTGCTAGTTTGTGGTTTGTCAATGACGACCCAAGTGTTGCCATCCCGATATTCGATCTGGGATCCCACGCCGTGGTGGTCGAACAGCCCGGCTATCCTATCAGCCGCGAGGAAATGGCTGCGCATAAAGAGGAGTTTTTCCGCAAGTGCGATCAACTTCACAGCAAAATGGCGTATATCGGGTTCCTCGATCACCAAACGGCCTCCAGGCTTTAGCACTCGGAATAGCTCAGCTGCAGTCTGGCTCTGATTATAAACGTGATGTAAAGCATCCACCATGATAATGCGGTCGAAACAGCCATCGGGAAATGGCATGCGCTCACTTTTGGAACAAACAGCCTGGAGTCCAATCTTATCTCGCGCTTTCCCTAGCATTCCGAGCGAAAGATCCGCGATCACCACTTGTGATACCAATGGACGAAGCGTCTGCCCAATGCGACCGGTTCCCCCGCCAGCGTCTAGCAAAATGCCATCCAGTGGTAATCCAGCCAGCTCAACCAGGAAGCCCTCCTGGCGAGGCGGCAGAGCGCGGTCATAAAAAGGGGCGACGATATCGAAGTGATCCGGCAACGGCATGGATTATTTAAAAATTAATGGGAAAGTCATGCGCGGAGCCAGACCCGGAGATATCTGCGAGAAATTTATCAGGGTGAAATTCTTCGTACAATCAGCGTAAGTTGGGAAATAAGTCCGCTGGATGAGCGGCTGACCTGCTAGGTCGTAAACCAGAATCCACAACTCGCCGGATGTATTCACGGCGTGATCAGCCAGCGCAACCACAAAACCTCCCGGACCCAGGATAGGCGCATTGCCAGAGAGCTCTAGATGGAAAATTTCTCGTCCCTCTAATCGCCCGCCTACTTCAATGACAAGTCTGGTCAGTGGGGTACCACTCAGGTCGAAGACCTGTCCACCCACGCCCATCCAGTTGCAGCCAGATTGTGGAGAAATAAAGTTGGCGATAGCTACCGGCGACCCTATCTGTGTGCGGTACGGTGGCAGCTGAGGAAATCGGGTCACCAGCTGGAATGGCTGCACATCTAGCTGGACGGCGCTCTCTCCCCCCTCGTCATTAGTAATCGTTGGCTGCGGGTTTGATGGATTGCCAACAATGGGATAATTACTAACTGTCGGTACTCCCGGGGTGGGAGGGACAGTTGGCGAACACGCGGAGAACGCGATGGCAATTATCAGCAGAAAGGCTACTTTGGGAAATATTTCTTTATTCTCCATAGGTCACTTTTTATGCCAAACCAGTGCACGTGGACCGATCTAGACCTTGCTCAATTGTAATCCGTTACAAGTTTCGTGCCTTCCCATGGTCTTCTGCCATTCATGGTAAGATAATTCTCACTGCTACCCACGACCCGCCATGCACACTACTCTCCGCACCCCCAAACGGATCGCGCTTTGCTGGATCGCCATGGGATCAGCCGCACTGTTATTTGTACTCAGCCAAGGGCAGGCTGTCTTTGCAAGCACCAAAACAACCAGGGCAGAAGCGACATCTTCCCCATCAAGCGAGATTGCCCCATACACACCAAGTGTAACCGCGGCGATCGTCCTTCCGACAAGCACAGCCACCTACACCGCGACAATTGTGGTTACGCCAACAGCGACTTCAATACCACCCTCGCAAACGGTTATCCCACGACTCAGCGAAACTCCCACAGAAACACCATCGGGCACTGCAGGCGATCCCGAACAAGCCTCGCCCTCTGAGATAACGATCGTACACCTGCCAATCCTGTTCTGGCAAGAAGCACAAGCCCCAGCGCCAACACCAACGCCTCCACCACCTTTCACACCACCTATAAAGCTGTTGTATTGCGATACTTTCTCGTCGCCCAAGACAATCCCAGACAATAATGAATCAGGACTAAACGATTCAATAACAATTAACGATACGAGGCAGATTGTTGATATCGATGTGCAGTTGGATATTAACCACACTTGGGTGGGTGATCTAAATATTAACTTGACCCATCTAAATACGGGTGACTCAGTGAACCTGATACACCGCCCAGGAAGACCAGCCACAAGCCTGGGTTGCAGCAATGATAACATCAAAGCCATACTCGATGACGAACTCTCCTCAGCCGTGGAGAACAAATGCGCTTCTAGCCCGGCAGCGATTTCAGGAATATATATACCGAACCAACCCTTGAGCTGGTTCGATGGCGTGAGCATAGCCGGCGAATGGCGTTTAAACGTATCCGATCGCTCTGCTTCAGGTACCGGAACATTACGAGGTTGGTGTATTTTCGCCACGATCAGCGAAAATCCAGCGCCACCCACCCCAACTCCTCCACCACCAAGCTTGCCATCGTCACGAATCTTAAGCGGGATTACCGGCAGACCTCAGGCCCTACCCCTGGATTGCGAATCGCGTTCTGCGGTCGACTGGGCGAAGACCTTCGGCTATAACATCGATGAGTTGGAGTTTTTCTACCAGCTGCCGCACTCCGATAACCCTGATAAGGGCTTCGTGGGCAGTGTGTACGGCGCCTGGGGACAGATCCCGCCTAATCCATACGGCGTGCATGCTGAACCAGTGGCAGAAGTGTTACGCGATTACGGAGTGCAGGCATATGCACACCGTCCACTGAGCTGGGATGGACTGAGGAATGAGGTTGCGAATGGAAGGCCGGTGTTCGTATGGATCATCGGGTCAATCGATAACGGCATTCCTGTGTATTACACACCTTCTGACGGTCTCCACACCATCGTAGCACGCTATGAGCATACCGTGGTCGTCACCGGATATACCTCAAATTTAGTTTATTACCTGAATGGGGGAACGATTTATACAGTCTCGGTGAGCCAGTTTCTTGATTCCTGGTCGGCTCTGGGGAATATGGCCATCACGGCACGGCCATAAGCCAGCCGCCCAGCGCACCTAAAGCACCCACCATACGTGCGCCAGCTATATTACCTGCCAGACACGCTGCCTGCAGGCTTTCACCTTGCAAGATTGCATTAAGCAGCCCGGCTGCAAAAGCATCGCCTGCTCCAGTTGTGTCAATGATAACCACACGCGGAGCATCTATCTGCCCCTGAAATTCTTCGCAATCCAACCAGCATCCCTGAGCTCCCAGCTTTATTACGACTGCATCCACGCCACGTGAGCGTAATTGGCTTCCAGCCTGTGATGGCTCATCCAGGCCAGTGAGCCGCCAAGCTTCATGTGCATTGCACATGAAGAGATCTAAATGAGGCAGGCAGGGCCACAAGGATGCTGGATCGCGCATACGCCAGGAACGGACGACATCCAGCGATGTAAACATTCCAAGTTGCCTGGCGCTCCCCAACGCATCAGGTAAAGCCTTATTTAGAATGCCGGGAAGCACAAAATAACCGGCGATATGCAGCGCTCGCGCGCCCTCTGAGGAAAAAGCATGCAGGTCAAGCGCGTCCGCGGTTAGTGAAGCGTTAGCGCCTGGAGTATGGATGAAGCGTGGTTGGGCGTTGCTATCCACCAGACCCACGCTGGTCCCAGTCGGCTGATCCTGGATAATTCGCACAAACCGTTGGTCCAGTGCGAAGCGATCCCAATAGTTGCGAACCAGCATAGCTGAATCGTCTGATCCGATGCATGCAACCAATGCCGTAGGCACACCCAGGGCGCGTAACCCGAGGGCAACATTCGAGCCACAACCCCCGGGACTTACGGCAGCATGGTCAAAGGTAATCGATTCATGCCTGGGCACCTCGTCTACCGTTTGGCAGATGATATCTAGTGTGACATTCCCGAAGACAACGGCATCAATCATGAGATCCTTCAGATTAACGAATTAAAATTCCTCGTCATCAATCCAGATCTCGTCATCCTCTTCATCGATCTCCAAATCCTCCCACTCTTCGGTATCTTCCTCTTCTTCTTCATCCCAATCTTCTTCAGCTTCCAGATCATCGGTGCGCTTATAGGTCATACAGCCTACATCGGGATCGAGCTCGATCGCCGCAGCGCCACAATAACCATCGTCTAACAGAATACAATCTAAATAATGACAGCGTATGCGGGGCATATTAACCTCCTCGAGGATTATTTGTAGAGGCACCAGGGCTGACTTGCCGGAGGCGAAGTGCCGAGACTACGAACAATACCAGCATGGCAAGGGCTGTTACCACACAGTATGGACAAATCGCGCGAAGGATCCAAAACTCAATATAAGTTAGATAAGCAGAATAGATCACCCCAACTAAACTTATTCCAAATACGATCAACGGAGAATTCTCCCGCCAAAAAATCCCGCGTCGCTCGAAAATTAACAGTAACAAGACAAGCAAAAATGCTCCCATACCCAGGTATGCGATTGGGAATCCTCCAATTTCGGAATATGGGCTATTATTCACGATTTCACACTCACTGGATGTCCCACAATACACCTGACTTTGTGTGATCTTCACCCAGCTCAGGTATATTGTGTCCACCAATCCAATGAAAGAAGTAATCCCAGCAACAATGTACAAGCGTGATGTTTTGATCATTCCTAATCCCAGCTACCTTTCAATCTGCAGATAAATCGCCACAATCAATGGGGAATGACCCCACGGTCCTTAAAATCAAACCTCTTGATCTAACAACCAAGCGTCCATTTCGGCACCGGTCGGCAGAGATTTTACCCCAGATGGCACTAAAAGCAAAGCGTTCGCTTGAACCAAAGATCGCATATTTCCGGAGCCCTGGTGTCCCGTTAGACGTGCAATCCAGCGACTATCCTGTTTGGAGACAATGGCACGCAGGTAACTCTCGCGTCCATCCGAATCGATAGCTTCGATGGTCGTCACACGCTTTGTCTGCCGCTGGGCGCCATCTATCCCCGCCATTTTCAAGATTGCCGGGCGAACGAACACTTCACACCCGATGAACGCTGAAACCGGGTTACCTGGTAAGCCAATGTAAGGAATATCATGATAGGCTCCAAAAGCGAGAGGCTTTCCGGGTCGCATATTCACCCGCCAGAAATCCAGGCGTCCTTCGCGCTCAACAACGTGGCGTACAAAATCAAATGCCCCAACGCTAACACCTGCAGTGGATATGATTAAATCCACGTGTGCCTCAAGCGCAGTGTCCAGGCACACCTTCACAGCCATAAGGTCGTCGCGAACAATGCCAAGATTGACTGGTTCGCCACCGAAGCGCTCGATCTGTGCGATCAGAGTGTAGGAATTCGAGTCGTGGATTTGCCCGGGTGTGAGCTGGCTTCCGACTGGTACGAGCTCATCACCGGTGGAAAAAATCGCTACTCTAGGTTTTCGGTGCACTGCTACCTGGGAAACTCCTAGCATCGCCAAAAAGCCAATATCCTGAGGTCTTAGGCGTAGGGCTGCTGGCATGACAGATTCACCAGCACGAACATCCTGACCGCGCGGGCGAATGTTCTCGCCGGAATCTACAGGTGCATATATTTGGACTGTTTCAGGCGCTGGGATTCCTGGCTGGCGATCGTTGAAATCGGTGTTCTCTACAGGCACAACCGCATCTGCACCTGCAGGCATGTGCGCTCCGGTCATGATCCGGGCGGCCTGTCCTTTCCGGATAGTTACGTCGACGTACCGTCCGGCAGGGATATCGGCGATCACATTAAGGAGAATCCCACCATCCGGTCTTGCAGAGATGACATCCGAAAACCGGACAGCAAATCCATCCATGCTAGAATTATCAAACGAGGGGATATCCTGGGAAGAAATGATCGGCTCAGCCAGTGCTCTGCCGACTGCGTGGGTGATAGGCAGCCATTGGATCGCCACGGGTTCAAATACCGAAAGCAACCTCTGCTGCGCTTCAGCAACGCTAAGCAATTCACTCATATATTATTACCAATAGTTAATCATGAACTGTTTTTCTGTACCCATGGTGGCGCGGCGCTGAATTATACCACTATCTGCTGTGATCGCATCAAGCGTGGTAACAGGTTGACAGGCGTACAATCAAGGAGTACAATTCTCGATTATAAACCGTCGGTCGGTTTATTACTTTTGGAGAACACTATGGCTCGAATTGTAAAAGACGAACTATACGTAGCCAGGCGAAACGAGATTCTAACTGCGGCAATGCGCTTCATTTATAGCAAAGGATACGAGCAGATGACTATCCAGGATATTCTGGGGACGTTGCAGATCTCAAAAGGCGCATTCTACCATTACTTCAACTCCAAAGGAGAGCTTCTCGAGGCCTTGATTGAACGAATGGTGGTTGATGAGGCACTCCCTATACTGAACCGCATTGTTGAACATCCGGAAAAATCTGCACTGGAGAAGCTTCACGAATACTTTGATGCCGGAGCCCGGTGGAAAACCACTCAGAAGTCCTTTATGCTGGCAGTTCTACGCGTCTGGATGGCAGATGAGAACGCTATTGTCCGCCAGAAACTATTTACGATGTCGAGCAGGATGGTTACCCCGCTCCTTTCGAGGATTATACGCCAAGGCGTAGCAGAAGGCGTTTTCACAACCCCCTACCCTGACCAGGTATGTCAGGTGATCTTCTATCTCTCCCAAGGGCTGAGCGACACCATCCTCGGAATGCTAATCTCGGACGAGAAGGACCGTGACGCGACCAAAATTGAAAGTGCCATATACGAATACACCAATGCATTGAACGATGCGATGGAGCGTATTTTAGGATCTCCAAAAGGCTCGGTGCATCTCGTCGCTCCAGCTACACTTAATGAATGGTTTGTCTCACCTGAACGAGTTCTTGAATCATAACCTGCATCAATCAAGCACAATTACAATGCAGAAAGGATAACCCAGCATGAGATTATATCTACGACTAGCGTGGCGCAATATCTGGCGCCATCGCCGGCGCACACTGCTCGTCATCATCGCCATGGGCCTTGGATTGGCGATGATGATGATGTACGATGGACTGGTGTCTGGTTTTAACCAGGCAATTTACGGTAACGCCATCAAAGTACTCGGTGGCAATATCCAGGTGCATGCGGCCGGATACCGTAACGAAACCAGCCAGTCCCCTCTCCTGGCTCTCAAGAATGACCAGGAGGTGGTGAATGCTGCCCTTGCTCAACCGGGTGTGCTGGCAGCCAGCCGGCGGATCAATACTGGTGGCCTGGCGTCCAGCCGTGAAGGTGCTTTCGCGGTGAGCATCACGGGCATCGAGCCGGAGAAAGAGGCAGATGTCAATCTCGCCGCCAATTTCGTCATTTCCGGCCGGTACCTGACATCAGACGATAAGGACATGATCTTCATTGGAAAAGGAATGGCAGATGCCATGGACGTCCAGGTTGGCGACCGCATCACGCTCACCGGGCAGTCCACCCACCAGCAAATGCGCCGCCGTACGATGACCGTTGTGGGCATCTATGACCTGAACATGCCAGACATTGAAAAACGCACGATCTACATCTCCCTCGGGGAGGCCCAGGATCTTTATAATCTAACCGGGCAATCCACCGAGGTCACGCTCACCCTGAAGCAGCTCGGCCAGGAAGGCACGGTGATGGGAGCTCTGAGACCTATCCTCCCCGGTTATGAGATCGAGTCCTGGGATGTCAACTACCCAGAGCTCCAGTCAGCCCTCAGTACCAAAGGTGGCGTGATGAATATATTCAGTGTGATCATACTGGGGATCGCCGGGATCGGTATATTAAACTTGCTACTGATGGCGGTCTACGAGCGGACGCGCGAGATCGGCGTGCTGGGCGCGCTGGGGTTGAAACCACGCCAGATCTCACTGCTCTTCATCCTGGAGGGGACGCTCATGGGGGTGGTAGGTGTGGCTGCAGGGATTGGCATGGGGTTATTGTTTAACGGCCTGCTCCGCATGGTCGGCATTGATTACTCTGCTTTCTCCGGTGTCACCGAATACACGGCTCTGATCGGGGGACGGATTTATTCAGGTTGGGGGCTGGAAAAGATCGTAGGGCGCTCCCTGACGGTCGCCATCATCGCAGCTCTGGCTGCCTTCATCCCGGCCCGCGAGGCAGCCCAGCGCGAGCCTGCCGAAGCCCTGCATTACGTGTGAGGTGAGCTATGATACAACTCCTTAAAATGGCTATTCGCGACCTGGGACGTAACCGCCGCCGCTCCTTTTTCTCTTCCTTGGCATTGGGTATTGGCCTGGCTCTCCTGCTTCTGATGGCGGCCTTTATCCAGGGCGAGATGGGCAGCGCTCTGGACACCGGCATCCGCTTGCAAAGCGGTCACTTGCAGATACGCGCTCGTACTTATGACGAGATTAAGACCAGCCTCAAGTGGGAGGACCTGGTCGAAAATCCCGGCCAGGTCGCCAGCCAGGTCAGTTCGCTGGCTCCGGTGAGCGTGGCCACTCCCCGCTTGTTTGCTACCGGTATCATCTCGGTCCGCGATGAGACTGCTGGGGTGCGGGTGATCGGGATCGATCCTCTCTCCCCTGCCAATGACCCCTTCCGGGAAGGTTTGGTCCGAGGGGAATTTTTAGCCCCCGACGATCGGCAGGGCATTTTGATCGGCTTGTCGTTGGCCGACAAACTGGGATTGGATGCAGGCAGCCAAATAAGCATGTCCGTTAATACCTCCAATGGGGATGTAGTTGAGCAGACATTCACCGTCCGGGGTATATATACAACGGAAACAAACGCCTTCGATAGTTTCTCAGTGTTCCTACCACTCGATAAAGCCCAGACGCTCACCCAAACTGAGAATCATGCCAGCTCGATATTTGTCATGCTCAAAGACATGGAGCAGACAGACGCTGTTGCTTCGGCGCTGCAATCTTCGAGTTACGAAGTACTGACCTGGACCCAGATGAATGATTTCATCATTCAATACGAAAACTTGGCTAATTCTTATATGGTTATCCTGTATTTGATCGTGCTCGCCATTACTGCCACGGTCATCGTAAACACGCTTGTAATGTCAGTCTTTGAACGCACGCGGGAGATAGGTATCCTTTCTGCAGTCGGCATGAAAAGCCGGAACATCATGACCATGTTCCTAGCGGAATCATCCCTGCTGGCTGTAGGAGGTATCCTGATGGGTTTGGTATTGGGATTCTTAGCCGTCGCTTTCTTCTCAAAATATGGTTTTAATATTGAAAGCATGGGTGTTACCGGCATACTGATTAGCAATACCATTCACACTAAGCTGACGCTGGAGGATACGGTCAACCTGACCGTCTTAGCCTTTGTGGTAACCCTGCTGGCCGGGCTCTTTCCGGCTGTACTGGCAGCACGTATGGAACCCGTCGATGCTCTACGCGCCGGGCAATAACGCAAGGAGAACATCATGGAAGTCACGAAGATCGAGAATGTCACTCGAGTATACAAGACAGGCAATGTCGAGACAAATGCCCTGCGCGGGGTCAACCTCACAATCCAGAATGGTGAATTCACCGCACTGGTTGGCCCTTCGGGCTCGGGAAAGACCACCTTATTACAGTTGATGGGCTGTCTGGATCAGCCCAGCAGTGGGCGCGTATTTATTAACGGCAAAGATGTCAGCCAGCTCAACCGCAATCAACGCGCGGATATGCGTCGGGGGACGATTGGCTTCATTTTTCAATTCTTTGCCCTGATCCCAACCCTGACCGCTTACGAGAACGTAGAATTGCCGCTGCTCCTGACCGGGAAAGGTGCCTCTGAGCGACGAGATCAGGTGATGCATCTTCTGGAAGAGGTTGAGCTAACTGACCGTGCATCGCACCGCCCTGACCAGCTCAGCGGCGGCCAGCAACAGCGGGTTGCCATCGCCCGTGCGTTGGCAACTCAGCCAGCGCTAATCTTAGCAGACGAACCCACCGCTAACCTGGACACTGCGAATGGCAAACAGGTGATGGAGACCATGATGCGGCTCAACCAGGAAACCGGGGTTACCTTCATATTCGCCACACATGACCCGCGCGTGATCGAATACGCACGGCGAGTGGTCACCCTTGAGGACGGCCGAATCGTTGATAACTTAGAGGCGGAGAAGATTGCTCTGGGAGCTTGAGATGAAATTCAAGGCACTTTTGGTCTTGCTGGCAGCATTTACCCTACCTGGATGCAGTGTCCTTGGGAATGCTACTCCGGAACCACTGCCAACCATTGTGCTGGATAATAATGTCACACCCGCCAGCAATCAAACTGAATCCTCTTTTGGAAAGGCGACAGCGTCGGGGGTTGTGATACCCGCTGAGCAATCGAAGATGGTGTTTACTTTTGGCGGAAAAGTAAACACCGTAAACGTCGCATCAGGCGATCGGGTAGAGGCAGGGCAGGTGCTGGTTGAGCTGGCTGGCAGGGAGAGGCTCACTGCAGAGCTAGAATCCGCAAAGTTTGCGCTTTTATCCGCTCAGCAGGAACGGGATGATCTATACGAGGATCTGGATGTCAAGCAGGCCCATGCACTCAAAGCGATTGCAGACAACCGTGATGCTGTGCGCGATGCAGAGCGAAATTTATATAACCTGCAATCCTTGTCACAAGGATTCGATGTGGATGCAGCATTTGCTAACATGATCCTCGCCAAAGATAAACTCGAACGTGTCCGGGAAGACTTTGAGCCCTACGAAAACAAGCCCGAAGAGAACTTGGTTCGCGCTGGACTGTTGAGCCAGCTTGCCCAGGCACAAAAGGAATATGACGCCTTGGTGCGAAGGTACAACAATTTGATCGGGACAGCGAGCGATATCGACCTGTCCCAGGCGCAAGCCAACCTTGCGATCGCCCAAGCAGATCTGGCGAAGTCAGAACGAGATTATGCACTCCTCCAAGATGGTCCACACCCAGATGACATTGCATTAGCTGAAGGACGTCTATCGTCCGCTCAAGCTCAACTCGATGCTGCCGAGTTAGCCCTGGAAGACCTCACGCTGATCGCCCCGTTCAGTGGAACGATTACACATGCATTCGTCCGAGAGAGCGAGTGGGTCACTCCTGGGCAGCCAGTCCTCGAGTTGAGCGATTTGCAAAATCTACGCGTTGAAACCACCGACCTCAGCGAGAGAGACGTTCCCTTGATCCAGGTTGGCGATCGAGTACTGATCTCAATCCGAGCCCTGAATGAGGATGTGCAAGGGACCGTAATAGAAATCTCCCCCCTCGCTGAGAACTCTTGGTGGCGATGTCGTCTATAGGACGACTATTGAGTTGGAATCGATCCCTGAAGGATTGATGGCGGGTATGAGCGTCGAGGTGCAGTTCTAGCCGGGGCGGACGCGTTGGGCTTCCATTACATTGGGGAGGTTTTCCAGACGGTCGAGCACGCGGCTTAATTTAGCAATATCGGGGACTTCCAGCACTAGGTCGAGCACAGCTTGATTACGGTTTACGTCCACGCTGATTCCAGCCATATTCACTCCCTCGTCTGAGATCAGCGTGGCGATATCCTTCATTAAACCATTTCTATCGTATGCCTTTACACGCACGGGCACAGGATAAGTGCGCTTAAGCTCGCCCCATGTCACCCGCACCAAACGCTCGCGATCCCGGATGCGTAACATATTCGGGCAATCTTGCCTGTGAATGGTCGCTCCACGCCCCCGGGTGATATAACCGATGATATCATCCCCAGGTGCTGGGTTGCAACAGCGTGCCATATTTGTCAGCAATCCTTTCAGCCCTAATACACTGATCGCCTCATCTGCCGGGCGTGGACCTTCAGTTGATGGACGCGCAGCGATCAAGTACTGATTCTCGTCTTCTTCTTTTCCGCCCAAAGTCAGGTGATTTACCACCCTCCCCAAAGGCAAATCCCCACAGCCAATCGCTTCGTAAAGATTATCCACGCTACGCTGGTCGAACTCACGTGCCAGACGCTCGAGGTTGACATCCACAAGCCCCAGTCGTCGCAGCTCTTTTTCGAGGATCGTTTTGCCGTGGCTGATGTTTTGTTCTCGGGCCTGGCGCTTGAACCAGTAGCGAATTTTTGCCCGGGCGCGCTGGGTTTTGACCAGACCTAGGTTAGGATTCAACCAATCCCGGCTGGGGCCACCCCGCTTTGCGGTTAGCACCTCCACCTTGTCGCCGGTCTTGAGCATGTAATCCAGGGACACCAGCTTGCCATTAATCTTCGCCCCACGGCAGCGGTGCCCGATATCCGTATGCACATGGTAGGCAAAATCGATAGGTGTCGTGCCTGCTGGAAGATCGATGATGTCTCCCTTGGGCGTGAATACATACACCCTATCTTGGAAAACATCCGTCTTCATACTGTCCATAAACTCGCGTGCATCCGCCACGTCCTGGCGCCACTCCATCAAAGACCGCAGCCAAAGGATGCGTTTCTCGTACGAATCGTCTCGCTTGGCGCCTTCCTTATATTGCCAGTGGGCAGCGATGCCGTATTCCGCATCCTGGTGCATCTCTGGCGTGCGTATTTGCACTTCGAGATTCTTGCCATCGGAATAAACCACAGCTGTATGTAGAGAACGGTAGAAATTATCCTTTGGCACAGCAATATAATCATCGAATTCGCCTGGGATTGGGTGCCAGTGTGTGTGGATTACCCCCAAGGTCGAATAGCAGGCGGGGACATCGTCCACAACAATGCGCACCCCGCGCACGTCGTAGACCATATCAAAACTCACGCCCTTGCGCGTCATCTTCTTATATATTGAGTAGATATGCTTTGAGCGCGTGGTCACCTCTGCCTGGATATCAGCCTGCTCAAGCACTTTGGATAGTTGCTTTTTGATGTCCTCCATTTCAATATCTTGCTTCAAATGCCTTGATTCCAGGCTGGTGGCAATCTCTCGGTAGGTTTCGTAGTTCACATGACGGAAGCCCAGGTCTTCGAGCTCCGACTTCATCTGCCATATCCCAAGGCGGTTGGCTAGAGGAGCGAAGATGTCCAAAGTCTCCTGTGCGATGCGTTTGCGTTTGTTTTCTGGCAAGTTCCCCAATGTACGCATATTGTGCAAGCGGTCTGCCAGTTTAATCAAAACAACATTGACATCTTCGCCCATTGCAAGAAACGTCTTTCGCAAGGTCTCAGATACCAGGTCGTAACGGCGGCTGCGGGTTATCATCTCAGCTTGTTCATCGGGGTCAGGAAGACCGCGCCGCTCCGCCAACCGGCGCATCTCTTCGTCTTGATTGCTTTCGCTTTCGTGCTGGTCTCCGCGCGAGACGCGTGGTAACTGTGTTAGCTTGGTTACCCCATCAACCAGCATTGCAATCTCTTCGCCGAAATCATTACGGATATTTTCCAGTGTTATGCTCGTATCCTCAACCGTATCGTGCAATAAGCCAGCGGCAATTACTTGCGCGGGAACCGAAAACTCCGCCAAGATGGTAGCCACTGCAAGGCAATGATTGACGTAGGGCTCACCCGAGGCGCGCTTTTGCCCCTTATGTGCGCGTTCAGCTACTTTATATGCGCGTAGCACCAGCTCGCGATCTGCTGGTGAATAGGACGCAGGCAGGCCTTCCATCAAACTATCTATACGCATGTTAGCTCAACCCATCCCGCATTCGGGAGACCAGGTCGAATAGCTCCGTCATTTCCTCGTTGCCCAAGCAGTCCCATGGCGCGAAAAAGAGCTCGTCCGTCTTTGTTTCGATTTGGTTGCGGAAGACTCTCCCTGTGCCTGTCACCCAAGGGGCATGGTCTGGTCCTGTGATAAAGCCGCGCTCGCGCAGCTCTGAAAGCACTGTGGTAAAAACCTCACAGGGGTGTCCCCGATAATCCAGCTTCTTACAGAGGTCGTCCACAGTGGATGCTCCTCCCCGCCAAAGCAGACTGAGCGTCTCCAGTGCCATGGCGCTCACTCCAGATCGCTGCCAGGCAGCCAGGTGAGCGTCGTCGCGGTATGCACCCAAGCAGCTAAAGGCTTGCTCGATGAATGGCATCGGCGGATTTAAGCGAGGCATAAGCTTGAAGCTGAGGCGGATCGACCATGGTTCCGGTGGAGGCGGGGTATTTAAACAGGACTGCACCATGCGATCTAAAAGGATCGCTAACCGTCCTGAATCGGCAGGAAGCAAAGGGTCAGATTGGGCCATAGATTGGCGTGCAATATCGGCGATATCGAAAGCCAATGTCCTACCGGCTTCGGTCAGGCGAAATCTTCCCTGCTCAACCTCAGCTAACAGACCTAACTCTCTTGCTTGGCGCAATCTCACCAGGTACGCTTCTGCAGCCGTATAGGGACTGCGCACCAACAGGTGAGCAGGAGTCGTATCTTCAGGCTCGAATGTATATACAGCCAGCAAGAGCCCCCAAAGGCGACTATCAAAGCCGGCTTGCTCGCAACGTTTATCTACCAGCGGTTCAAAGCGCTCTGTCAGCGCGAGCCAGGCTTCCTCGATGGTTGTCCAAAGTTGAATCGCTTCCATTATCAGTCTCCGCAATTTCAGGTCAGCTGATCGTTGCCGACTTAAAGTAAATTATACCGAACATGTAGGCAAAACAACGATGTGATCCCGAGAAAAAAGACGATGCGGGCGATTTACGCCCGCATCGGTTGCATAGAGGCCTACGTAACGACGGTTTAACCTTTTACCGATCCTGCCAACAAGCCACGCACAAAGTAGCGTTGCAACGCCAGGAATATTATCAATGGAATCGCCATAGTAACAAATGCGCCAGAGGTAAGCAAATGCCAGTCTTGGCCACGGTCACCAGTCATCGTCATCAGGCGCTGTGTGAGCACCGCCACCTCTGGACGGCTGCCGATAAATACAAGCGCAACCAGCAGATCATTCCATACCCATAGAAACTGGAAAATAGCAAATGACGCCAGCGCAGGGACGGAGAGAGGCAGAATCAAGCGCACAAATATCGTGAAATGTGAGGCGCCATCGATAAAAGCGCTCTCCAGGATATCGCGGGGTAAGGAGCTGATGTAATTGAACAGCAGGTATGTAGCCAGAGGCAAGCCAAACCCCGTGTGCGCCAGCCAGACGGCCAGGAATGTGCCGTTCAAATCCAATTTTGTGTAGTCACGCAAGATTGGGATCAGAGCAATCTGCAGCGGAACAACAAGCAGGGCGACCACCATCACGAAGAATACTTTGCTCCCAGGAAAGCGCATCCAGGCGAAGCCATAGGCGGCGAAGGCAGCAATCAGGATTGGGATGACCGTCGAAGGCACGGTGACCGTTATGCTGTTCAAGAACGCCTGAGACATGTCCTCCCCCTTGGAAACGCCTCCGGGCCTGAGCGGATCCACGACCTCCTTCCCCGTCAAAACCTGCGTGTAGTTTTCCGTAGTAACACGTATCGAGCTTAGATTCCACCAGCCGGTGCTCAAGACTTGATCACGAGTCCGGAAGGATGAGACGAATATGCCTAGGGTAGGCAGAGTCCACACAATGCAAAGCAAGAGCAACCCGCCGTTGACCAGGATATCAGAAAACAGTCTCTGTCGTTTGACGTTCATTAGAATGCCTGCCTTTCCCTGAACTGGCGCAGGTTATAGATCATCACGGGCGCTACAGCGATCAACAGAACAATCGCTACGGCAGAGCCCCTCCCGAAGTCCTGAAACTTGAACATTTGTTTATACTGCTGGCTCGCCATCACTTCGGTACCGAACAATCCGTTGGTCATGACGAAAACGATATCGAAGATCTTAAGTGTGGCTATCAATATTGTCGTCCCAACGGTGACAATGGTGCCTTGAATATACGGAATGATGATGCGGAAAAACGCCTGAATCTCAGAGGCGCCATCAATCCGGGCAGCTTCGAGGAGCTCTTCGGGGACACCTTTTAGAGCGGCAGAGAGCAAGACCATTGCATACCCTGTCTGCAGCCAGACGAGGATGATAATCAGGAAGAAGGTATTCCACGGTCGGATGGTCAGCCATGCCTGTGGTTGTCCACCCAAATACGTGATAAAGGCATTGAATAAGCCGATTTGCTCTTCTCCGGGCGGCTTGTAATAATAGATGAAGCGCCAGATGACGCCAGCACCGACGAAAGAGATCGCCATGGGCAAAAAGATAAGTGATTTGGCAAAGCGTTCGAAACGGGAGCGGTCTGCCAGGACAGCGATCAAGAGGCCAAATATAACGCTCAAGCTTGTTCCGAAAACCAGCCATAGCAGGTTGTTGCGGAACGACTCAAGCATTGCCGCGTTCGTGAAGGCGAAAATGTAGTTCCGTAAGCCCACGTATGTGGACGAGGAAGCATTAAAGAAGCTCAGGTAGAGCGTGCGTAACGTGGGGAGAAACAAATACCAGGTCAGGATGGCTAACGCAGGACCTACGAAAACGAACGGTTGTAGCGCTGTTCGCCACCGCGGGTTTAACCTTTCGACGATCCAATTCGACATGACGAAAAGGATTGCGACCCCGCCTACGCCCCAGATAATCGCCACGACCGCAATAATCAACCTGGGCGCGTTTCCATCGCGCAAAAAGATGAATACCTGCCACAATACGATAAATGTCAGGACAGGCACAAGGATTGAGATAACAATGCGCCCTAGCCAAGCGACAAGATCGACAAAACGTGAGGGTTTATTAAACTCTCGTGTTTCATCCATGGCTCACCTCCAGGGTTGGTATTGGGTAGTAAATCGGTTTTAGAAATGGTAAAAATCAGAGTATTGCTGAGATCTCTCGGCAATACTCTGATTGTACCTTAACTTTGACGGTTACTCAGCAGGCCAGCTGTCATCGATGGTCTGCAGGACTTGATCAGTGTTGGTTCCATCCGCGGAAACCCACTCGACGATCCCAGTCCAGAAGGAGCCAGCGCCCACTGCGCCGGGCATCAGGTCTGAGCCGTCAAAGCGGAAGACAGTGGCTTCCTGGATAATCTTGGCGAAGCCTCTGGCAGCATCAGTGGGGTACCAGGCGGGGTCGGCATCCAGATGCGGCGCAACCGCCACGCCCGCCTCTGCTTCTTTCTTCATCGAATAGCCAGATGCCAGGAACTTCATGACCTCGCGCACCTCAGGCCGGTCGTTGAACATGGCCTGAATCGAGCCAGAGCCCAGGACAGGCTTGCCATACTGCGGATCGATGGGAGGCAGGTAGAAGTAATCGGCGTCCGTACCCACCACAGCAGTTTCGGGGAAGAAGTTGGTGATGAAGCTCGCCTGGCGGTGCAGCCAGCACTTTGGCGGATCATCGAACAGCGGTAGAGGGGAATCCCCGAAGGCTGTTGTCAGGATGGAGGGCACACCACCGTACACGTAGCCCTCTTTAAACCAGATCTCACCGACGACGTCGAAGGCATTCTTGACTTCAGGCGAATTGAACTTCAGCTCGCCACGCGTCCAAGCGTCGTAATTTTCGGGGCTGGTGGTGCGCAGCATCACGTCCTCAACCCAGTCAGTACCCACCCAGCCGGTGGCGCCTTCACTCCCGATGCCGATGCACCAAGGTGTCTGACCATCCGCCACCATCTGATCGGACAGAGCGATAAGCTCATCCCAGGTCTGCGGGATCTGGTAACCGGCTGCATCGAACTTTGCTTTCGGGTACCACACAATGCTTTTAAGGTCGGCGTTATGCCAAACTCCGGCAACCTTACCGTCCACCAGGGAAAGGTCGATGAGACCCTGACCGTACTTGGTTTTGAGGAAATCCATGGTGAGGAAGGTGCTCAGGTCGATGACGTTGCCCTTTCGCATGAAGTCAGCCAGCAAGCCAGGTTGGGCGAAACCGGCGATATCGGGGGCATCGTCGCCCTCCACACGGACGAGAATTAGCGTCTCAAAGTTCTTATCGCCCTCAGCCGCAACGGTAATGCCAGTAGCCGCGGTGAACTCGTCGAACTCACTCTGGAACAAGCGCAATTGCTCGCCATCAGCTACGCTAAAGTAGTTTACCGTCGTGCCGGCATAAGCGGTCGAGTACTCGACGCCGCCGAGCTCCACCATCGCCGCTTCTTCCATGGGTGGCTCAGTGGCTTCGGGGGTTGGGGTTGCCGCGGGGGCGCAGGCTGCCAGTATAAGTGAGAGGGCAACCAGCAATCCCAGGGTAACGAATAGAATCTTTCTTTGCATCTTCTGCTCCTTTTATCTAAAGTGACTATTATATTAGTGGGTTAATTTTCCGACGGTGAGTTCCCTAGCTACAACCACCTCCTTACAGAAAAAGATTCTTCATGGCAAGGGACGCGGGTTTTCATGTGATTGCCACACCGTTTGGGTCGAAGCGCCGCAAGACTGGCGCACGACGAGATAAGTATCCAGGATCTCCTGTTTCTTTACGGGTAGTTTACCCTGTAAAATTATACTCAGCATTTGACTCGCATGCCGAGCCAGATCGACCGCAGGGAGATGCACAGTCGTCAAAGGCGGATCCAGATAATATGCTAAGGGGAGATCGTCAAAGCCGACCAGAGCAATATCCTCAGGGATGCTAAGCCCATGATCGCGGATTGCTGCTTTCGCACCTAGGGCAATCTCATCACTGGCAATAAAAGCTGCAGTAAACCAGGCACCGCTCTCAAGCAGATTCGACATTTCTCGATAGCCGCTCTCCAAGTTGAAGTCACCGTAACCCACCAGGGCTTCGTCGTAGGAAATTCCCTCCTCATCCAAAGCCTGGCGGTATCCACGCAGCCTCTCGGAGGCAGCTGTATAGGATAGCGGGGCATTGGTGATGCAAGCAATACGAGTGTGCCCCAACTTAATCAGGTGCTCAACAGCGTTGCAGCTGGCAGCGAAGTTGTCAACATCCACACTGCAGAAATCCTTTCCAGGAACCTGCCCCAACAGAACAGTTGGAAATCCATCATCTTCTAGGGCTTGAAGTGCAGCATCATCGAAGCGCGGACCAGAGATGATCACTCCGTCGATATGCTTGGCGCGCACAAGTTCAAGATATGCTTCTTTCTGGTGTTCAGGATCGATTATATCGATCAGTAATCTCATCCCGAGTGCGCGAACGCTTGCAATCAAGCTCTCCAAGATCTGGGTGAGAAAACTATCAGAAGCAATATGTTGAGGTTGCCGAGTTAGTACCAGTCCAACAATCTGCGCGCGGTTGCTAACCAAAGCTCTGGCGGCAGCGTTGGGTACGTATCCCATCTCGCGGGCGACGCGAACAACACGCTGCCTGGTTTCGTCGCTAATCTGTATCCCCTTAACCTGGTTCAATACCAGTGAAACAGTAGTACGCGAAACACCAGCGGCTTTAGCCACGTCTGTACTTGTAATATGTTTTGATCCCATATTGGAGGCACCACGCTAACACGTGTTACTAACTCGCGTTAGTAATATAGCGCAGAAGCCCCTATTTGTCAACCATCTAGTCCGGATGGGATGAAAAGCGAGGTTGGTTCGCTTTACCTCTCGATTGTATGCGCGGTTCTTGCGGAGAAGATCAACCCCGGCCAAAGATCTTGATGCTATACTGTTTCATCTTTATCTGGAAATCTGTTCTAACTGGCAACCGATTTCGCAAACTGGATGTCCAGCGCCGTACTTTAGACAGACGCAGTATCAACAAGATCAGCACAATCCCCCCGTATACCAAAGGCTCACGGATATCAGATTTCACCAGCCAGACGTAATGGATGACCGCCAATAATGCTGCCACATATACCAGACGATGCAACCGTTTCCAGTTGCGCCCCAGACGTCTCATCCACCCCTTTGTGGAAGTGATCGCCAGAGGAAGCAAAAGCAGAAAAGCCGTAAACCCAACAAGTGCATAGCGCTTCTCGAAAATCGCCTCAAGGATCAACTCAGGGTCTAAAACGTAATCCAGCCCAACGAAAATTAGCAAATGCATGACTACGTACATGAAGGCATACAAGCCCAGCGCACGGCGCACCTTGATAGCTTGCTTGAAACCAAACAACGTGTTCACAGGCGTAGCTGCCAGCGAGAGCACAAGCAGGACGAGGGCTGTCTTCCCGGTACGAAAAGTGATATCCTGGATTGGATTGGCGGTCAGATTATTGCGGAAGAAATCCAAAATAATGAGTGCAAGCGGCACCCAACTTCCAATATGAACCACCCACTGAAAAAGAGTAAATCGAGGTAGCTTCATATCTAATAGTTGGCTCGCAAGTCCATGCCGTCGTACAGATCGGCGACCTCTTCAGCGTAGCCATTAAACATCAATGTCTTCCGCCTCCCTAGCTCACCAATGCGGCGTTCAGAGGCCTGTGACCAGCGCGGGTGATCCACCTCTGGGTTTACATTGGCGTAAAATCCATACTCGTTGGGGGCAGCGTTCATCCACAATGAATCAGGCATCTCATCAACCAGGTCAATACGCACGATCGATTTGATGCTCTTAAAACCATATTTCCAGGGCACAACCAAACGCAAAGGAGCCCCACTTTGAGGGAGCAATTCCTTCCCATACAAACCCGTAGAGATTAATGTCAGGTCGTGCATGGCCTCATCCATGCGCAATCCCTCCACGTAGGGCCAGGTATACCAGCGAGCATTCTGTCCAGGCATACGCTCAGGATCGAATAGGGTTTGGAAGCGAACGAACTTCGCCTGTGAAGTAGGTTCAACTGCATCCAGAAGTTTTTTCAGGGGGAAGCCCATCCAGGGAATGACCAGTGACCAGGCTTCCACACAGCGTAGCCGGTAGATCCGTTCCTCTGCAGGGAACATCGATCGGAGATCTTCAATACCAAATGTTTTGGGCTTGTTCACCAATCCAGAGACTTCAACCGTCCATGGCTGGGTCTTGAAATCCTTGCTCAGGACTGCAACAGCTTCTTTATCGGTAGAGAATTCGTAGAAATTATTGTAATTCGTGATATTTTGAAATGTATTCGCTGGATCTCCCAATTCATCTGTAAGCCCTGTGGGCAGGTCAGGCTCATCGGATGGGTTCGAGGAAGAAGTTTCAGAAACTGCTGTTGGACTGCCTCCACAGGCGGCTAAGGCGAGCGCACCAGCAGTAAGCGCCCCGAATTTCATGAACTGGCGCCGGTTTAGATAGGTTTGCTCCGGGGTGATCTCGGAGGAAAGAATTTTTACCATGTCATACTCCACGCTTCTAGAATTAATTGATCGTGATATAGTCTACCAAGGAATGATTAAGGAAATCTTACAAGAAAGATAAATTTATTCTAATTATTTGCTGATTCCGCACCTGCAATTCGCTAAGTCAGGATTGTTTGCATCGACAAAAACACTGGACTCATTCTGGCTCACCATTAAGAAATAAATGAGATCGTGTGGGCGTAAGTACCCACACGATCTCATTTATTCCGATCACAACTTGAACGATTCTCGATATTCCTTTCTTATGTCAGCACGGGCTCGCTTGTAGCACCAATAGCCAGACCAGCCTCGCTGACGATGCGGGGAACGATCTCCTCCCATCCGACCGCCATAAGGTGGATTCCATTCACGCCGTGCAAAGCTTTTACGGCATCGATCAATTCCAGGGCAATCTGCACACCTTCCTCGGCGGCGCCATCCCCAGCAGCCTCCATACGCTTGAGGAGTGACTCGGGTATCGTGACACCTGGAACTTCATTGTGCATATACTGCGCCATGCGCAGATTTTTCAGCGGAGTAATCCCAATCAGGATATACACTTTATCAAGGATGTTGCGCTCCCCTAATGCATCCAGCCATACCTCCAATCCTGAGGGATCGAATACCAGATTGGTCTGGAAGAATTGCGCGCCGGCATTGACTTTCTTTTGTTCGCGGATCGCCTGAAATTTCGGCTCAGAAGCAAATGGTGATGCGGCAGCACCCAGGAAATACTTCGGAGGGAATTTAAGACTGCGTCCATCCAGGTATCTTCCTTCATCACGCATGCGCCGTAGGATCCACAACATTTGGATTGAGTCGATATCCACAATGTCCATGCGACCGCGTGGCTCTGGCGCCATGCGCATGCTGTCGCCAGACAGGCACAGGATGTTGCGAACACCCAGGGCATTCGCCCCCAGCACTTCCGCCTGTAAGCCGGTGCGTGTCCTGTCACGCGCAGCAATCTGCATCACAGGTTCAGCACCCTGTTGAATGGCGATCGAACTACATGCCCAACTGCTCATGCGGGGTGTTGCGGATGGGCTATCCGTGAAGTTAATCGCCGTGGCATATGGTTTAACCAGCTCGATATTCTCGACCAGTTTCTTCGTAGCTACTGTCAAAGGTGGTGCCACCTCGCTGGTGACTACAAACTCCCCAGATTTCAAGCGACGCTCCAGCTCAGATACCGGTTCCGAATAGGCCGGCGGGTGATACTCTGAATCTCCCTGCCACCACTCAGGTTGGCGTACGGGACGGAAAACAGAATCCCATGTCTCTGTACGCTCAAGCGGATCGCGTGAGAGCATCCCAGTGATGACCTTCTTCGTCCCCAGGTTTGAGATTTGTCGCACCACATCACCCCAGGTCTCACCACCGGTCTTATCCCAATCCAGGGGGGGGAGCACCTCCAAGAGCATTTCCTCGCGTCCCATAGCGTATGCCCGCTCGTAGATGCGGTACCAAATACACGGGCGCGTGTCATCCACATAGCAATGCTCCTGAGTGGATCCGCCACACGGCCCATTGCGGATGCCCTTGGGGCACTCCATCGGACAGATAAACGCGGTTTCCTGCAACAAGCAGTTCCCACACATTCGGCAGCCGAATAGGGGTCCTTTGACGCTGCGTTCCAGTGCAGCCAGCACGCGACGGCCGGTTGACTCTTTTTTAAACGGTAAGTACGGCGGCTGCCACCGGCGGCCAGGAGTAAATACGGGCATTGAATAAATTCCTCCTATTTATAATGTTACCTTCGCAAATGATCGCGCGGAAATGCGTCCGCACAATCCCTCGGTGATGATCAGACGACTTCTAATTGTCCTAAATACGCATCTGCGTAAATTACCTTGTTCATTAAGATCTCGACAGTTTTCCATATCGCCAGCTGTTCTGGATCGCTGGGGTCTACGTCATCGAATGAAGGCTCCTCCATAGCTGCGATGTGGTCCGCAATTTTCAGGTAGAGCCGCCCAACCGGAGTTGATTCGTCGCGCTCTTCTATTACACGGATGGTCTCTTTGAGCTTCTCGTCCAGCGGGTTGGCAATCATCATCTTCAAGCCCACGCCCATCAGCATCGCACAGTAGGTGCGGTTGATCAATGGACGTCGCTCGTGAGGCACCGCATTAGCGACATTCGAGAGACCTACCGAGATCGTGGGAGGCGGATCCCAAGCGTATTCCAGGGTGCGCACAGCTTCGATGAGCTGTGGGCAGTACTCCTGGCAACCTGATACAGTCAATGCCAACGGATCTATGATCAGATCGGAGACGGGAAAATCAATCTCCAGCATGCGTGGGATCAGGAATTCCAGGGCAATGTTGACCCGCTCATCGGCACCCACAGGAATACCGCTGGACCCCATTGTCAGTGCAATCAGACGTGTATTGTACTGTTTAGCCAACAACGGCACTTTCTCTAACCGCTCAGGCTCTGCCGAGGTCGAGTTGATGATCGGTTGTGCCTTGGTGATTTTTTTCAGTCCCGCCTCGATGCCCAGGATATTGGTAGTATCGAAACTGAGGGGCACATCTACTACCGCCTGCACGGTATCAACGATCCATGGAAAGACTTCCTCCCCATCTTTCTTGCGCGGCCCCAGGTTGAGGTCTAATGCTTGCGCTCCCGCCTCAACTTGTTTGACAGCCAGCTCTTGAAAGAATTTGGCGTCCTTTTCCTTCAGGGCTTCCTTGACTTTTTCCGAGATTATGTGGATATTTTCACCCAAGATATACATGACTTTTCACTCCATCGAACTGTAGCTTAAGAATTTTCTCCCGGCTATCAAGAGGGCTTCCCCTCTCGATCCATTCAGCGCAATCTATGCGCTGCTCATCATCGCTTCCACCGATGGGAAACGAGATAAATCTGTGTGTGGTAAGAAAAGCGCCGACATGAAGGCGTCGTAGAAACTGTTGTCTGCCGAAAGCTCGATATAGGTCATGCGTCCAGATATCTCCTGTATCCGCTCACGGGTATCACTATCCAACAAGGCATAGTATGCACCACGAACAGCAGTATTTCCCAGGAATGCGAAGCGCTCCCAGGGCATATCTGGCAACAGCCCGATCTGGACGGCCTTTTCAACATTTATATATTTACCAAATGAGCCACCGATTGAAATTTGCTCTACGGCTTCAAGCGGTATTCCAACACTATCGGCAAGGATGATGAAGCCAGCATAGATCGAGGCTTTGGCACGCAGCAGGTTGTCGATATCAATGCGAGTAATCACAATATCCTTGCCATCTGCGGTCTCAGAACCCCAGACAATCACATACTCGCCACCATGTTCACCCTCCCGGACGCGCGGTGTATCCAGGGAGAGGTTGACATTGCCAGCTTTGTCTACAACATTGGTAATGAACATCTCAGCCAACAGAGAGATCAGGCCGCTACCGCACAATCCGCTAGGCTTGACGCCGCCTATTACCCTGAAGCTTGGCTCGTGAGTATCACTGCTGATCCATACTTCTTCGATCGCACCCTTCGTTGCGCGCATTCCATGCAGCACGCCAGCCCCTTCAAATGCCGGTCCCGCAGAGCATGCACAGGTCACCAGCCACTCTCTTGAGCCAAGCACCATCTCTCCGTTTGTGCCAACATCCATGAACAAGGTCAATTGTTCAGTATCGCCCATACCTGAGGAATACACACCCGCAGTGATATCTGCACCTACATAGCTGGCGACCCCAGGTAGACAATCAACGGTTGCCTGCGGGTGGATGTTCAAACCAATTTCGCTTGCTGTCAGGAGCGGAACACTGTTTACAGCTGTGATGAAAGGAGCCAAGCGGATATTGATTGCCGGTATACCCAGCAGCAAGTGAATCATGGTACTGTTGCCCGCAACTGTTGCTTTAACAATATCTGCAGGATTCGCTTGAGCACGCTTGCAGGCAGTATCGACCAATGAGTTGATGGTCTCTAACACCAGGCTTCGCATCTTCTCGTTGCCACCATTTTTACTGGCAAATATTATTCGAGAAATGACATCTTCGCCGCGAGAAATTTGACCATTATATTCAGCGACCTGGGCATGCACCTTCCCCGAGAGCAGATCCACCAGCCATAATGTCACCGTTGTCGTCCCGATGTCAATGGCAGCTCCCCATAGCGGATCGTTCAGAAGCGTGTGTCCAGGGTGCAGATCGATCAGTCGTGCGGGGGAAGATTTGCGATCTCGGCTGCCTGCATCCAGAATGGCTGTCACCCGCCAATCTTCTTCACGCAAGACATCCCCAATTTTCCTCAATACAGCGAGTGACGTTTCAATACTGTCGAATCCCGTCTGTTGGCGAAGACTTAAGGTTAGACGCGACCAGTCATCGGTTTGATCATCCATACTCGGAGGTGTGAGCATCAAGCGTACGCGGCGTATCGTTTGTGATAGAACTGGGTCGTACCCAGCGGGGACTTCAATCTCTGCCACGGTGCGGTCGGTGGTAAGCCTGCGCTCAATCTTCTCCTCGGGCGGTACAGTGACAGCGACATCCCCCTCGACGACGGTCTGGCAAGCAAGGGCGTATCCCTGTTCAATATCTTCCTGTGATAAGCGCAATGTGCTGCGGCGGCGCACGGGACCAGTCGTGACAAGTACCGCGCACCGCCCGCAGCGTCCCTGCCCTCCGCAAGGTTGCGCAACTTCTACTCCCGCCATCCGAGCGGCTTCAACCAGCAGCGTGCCGGTTGGAACGCGCACAGGGATTGGCGAGATATCGAATGTGACCAGATGGTCTGTCATCAGGTTGAAGATCCTAGAGAGTTGAAAGTTGTGTCTATCCCCAATTGATGGCTACATTTTAGTATTGCCAGGAAGGAAATCCTTGCTCCACAACTTTCAACATCCTAACTATTACCTCATAATGCTTGCTTCATGAATTTTGGGATATCCACAGCTTCTCGCGGACCAACGCGAATTTCCCAATCGGGTAACTCAGCCTCAACCTCTCCAGAAAGCACAGCCACGTGCCCTGGCAAGACCAGCTTCTTGTGGCTGACCTTGTCTGCCAGATTAAAGGACTTGATAGATTTGGCGATCCTTTCAGCGTCGAACTTACCGGCTGCCCAGGCCGTAAGAACGCTCATTCCCTCGGCGTCTACCACAACCAACCAGGCGGGTAGGCCTGAGCCCTCGACCTCATTAGCAACGCTGAAGTATGTGATGCTGAAATTTGTGGTGACCAGAACAGGATCGTTTGGCTTGGGGTTGTTGATCTCGTACACCCCTGGCTGCACCTGGATCGGTTTTTGTGGGTCTGTGTATATATTTTGGCGGAGGACCAACACCGGATAAGCCAGCTCGGGTGCGAACTTCTCCAATACTATAAACCCAGCGTATTTTGAGACCGCTTGCGCCGCTGCTGCTGCATTCGAAGCGAAGGCGAGTGTTGGGAAGCCCACAGGCCGGAAGTTTTTTTTGAGAGCCAGACGCCGGACCTGAGTGTTTATGGTTAGTGATGCTGAAAGACCTGGTGCTGAGGGGTAGAGCACGATATCTTCGACTCCTTTTCCCTTCACTTTTTCCGTCAAATCAGCGAGGGCTTCAAGCGAATCACCTGATACCACCAGCGCTGCTTTGTGCTCTGCTGCCAGGGCAGCCATCGCCTCCCAGTTTTCGGCATCTGCCGTATATACTAAGGGGACCTCACCATCCAGGACCCGCAATCCCGCTGAAGCCACGTCCGGATTTGGGGCTACAAGGATCACCGGTCGCTTGCTTGCTGCCCGGACTGCTGCTACAGCGTCTGCAAAGCGGTTAGGATCGCCGCTCACAGACTCAACCGCAAAGCCATCCAGGTTAAGAGTAATGCCCACGTAATTTACTGCGTATGCATCAGCGCTTGCGACAACTGATTTAATTTCATCCACAGCTTGGTTGTCATTCACCTTAATAAATACGCCGGGCAGGTTATAGAAGGTCTTTTCGTGGCGATACAAGACGACCTCGTTACCCGCCTTGACTTCATAACCATCGGATTTTAGCGAGACCAGACGGATGGGTGGCGCAGCCGACTCTGCCAACTGAGTCTTGGATTCTTCGCTCACATAGGGGCAGTCACTCAACTCAACCTGCTTGGCTGCTAACTTCATGGCGAATGCAAGGCAGGTCGGAAATCCGCATTCTTTGCAGTTTGTCTGCGGAAGCAATTTATAGATTTGTATTCCTGAAAGAGCCATAGCTTTTCTCCGCTCTAGATGTTTTTGATATCAGGCTGATTTGCGCTCCAGAGTGCGTTTCACGCTGTCTGCGGTACGGCCATCAGTTCATCGATGGCTGCTTTTACTTGCTTGATCGTTTCGGGGTGGCGCAGTACGATGATATCTGCACCGGATTCAACGAGGGTAACGGCAGTCAATGTTTCCCAATTAATTGCTCTTTGAAGCCACTCTCCCCAGGCAGCCGGCACCCCCTCACCTACTTTCGATTCTTTTGTCTTCCAGGCTTCAAAACCTGGAGTAACGATCATTGGGGATTGTGTCATCGTATCGCCTTGCAGTGCTGCCAGGCGCAAGCGCTCCATCACTGAAAACCCATATTCAATGCCATATCCGAGTGCACCGGTGGTTGGGTCCATCAAGACGCGATCTGGTGGCAAGCCCATATCGGTGATCAGGATATTGAGCTGTTTGGACAGATTAACATCCATTGGAGTGCGCCCACTCACTAAGTGCCCATTTGCCATCGCAGTTGCAACAATGGTACGGTAATTTTTATCTTCGCAGATGCCTAGGACTAGGCGCTCGCCTTTCGTTGCCTCCGCAATTGGAACCAGGAGTGAATTATCCAGCTCCCCCTGTCCTGGACCAAACACGATCAGTGGTAAACCCGTAGCAGCCAGAACAGCTTTGACCACGGCGACGGCGACTTCAGGAGAGTTCGGTTTCCCGTCCTTGTCGGTCAGGCTCAGGTACAACACCACAATGTCCGCACCACTCTCCTCGGCTGCTTTCGCCCACTTAGCGGGATCGTCGACGACATCTATCCATGTTTCGAGCAATAATGGAGACCAGTCATCAGGACGGCGGTCGCGAATCTCCATGGCGACCACGGGTTTATTTGGCATTTCACTCTCGAAATGCATGAAGGGCATGGCTTTTTCACCACCTACGGTGACAGTACGAGCCCGCGTCCCCCCTCGGTACTCAATGCTCCCAGGGTTACGGTGCGCACTGCACCCGGCCATTTGTCGACGGGCAATTCGATTGGCATTTGGTCTACTCCTGTTCTCAAATCGCTTATTTTATGACGAAATTCCTGGACCCTTGCTCACTCTTGAGTCAACCGGCGGGATTGATCTCGCCTGCGTATGAATGTCTCGAGTGGCGCGCTTCGCTCGGCAAGAATCCCAAGATCGACTAATTCTTTATCTTCACGTGCAGCCAGATAACGTAAGATGTGCCAGCGTGAAATTTTCGCTGCCGGGTACTCAATACCTCCTGCGTGATGCATTAAGTATAATGTATGCACACCTTGGTCAAGCATAATCTGGGCAGCAGCCTGTAAAGGGATATCCGGCGGCACCTGGGGGACATTCTCGCGCAGGATATCTTGTGCTTTCAGGGCTTGATAATCCTGACTTGAGAAGGCACGTACGATATCTCGCGTTTCAATGATACCGGCTGCATTACCCTGATCCAAAACGATAATTGAATCGATTCCTTTTTCCAGGAAGATCGTAGCCAGATCGGTGATCGAGGTATCCAGCGAACATGACTCGACCCCAACAGTCATTAAATCTCGCACCAGGCGTGGATGGGTTCGAGGTTCAATGGTCACATTAATAAAATCCAGGAATGAAGAATAAGGGTTCAGGGAGATCGCAATGTCAGCTGCAATGGAGCTTATCCCATGAACCCTTACTACTCATTCCCACAACCACTAAAAGATCGGATCCATCACCAAAGCGGGATGGTTGTGCTCTTCCATCCAGGCGAGCAACTCGTCAACACTTGAGGCCGTGCGATCGTCTGCAATTCTCTTGATAAGGTCTGGATCGCCTTCCCGTTCAGCAACGACTGTGAGCTCTTCTGCCATGGTCTCCTTGAGCACACTGCTCATCCAGACCACACGCTTGAAGCCGCCATCCGAGGATATAAATTTTGGGCTGATCAGATAAAACTTGCCCACACCCATCACACCAGGGGTCTGCAACCCACCTCCCGCGATGCCTGCCAGGGTACTGAAGGTCATCCCAGCAGGTGTCATGCTCGTATCTTCACGACTTACTACCATGACACCGTTGGCCTCCGGGATGAGCATGACTATGCACTCAAAGCAGCCACAGGCGGTCATTGGATTCTCCATGATCGAATACATGGAAACTTCCTGGACAACGCCATGTGAGCCGATTTTGGCATAATCGTTGGTGCCCTCCCAGTAGCCCTTCTTCTGGTCGATCACCTTACCAAGCTTAATGGGTTGGTTCGGGCCTGTAGGGTTGATGCTAAAGGAAGCCTTGCAATCCAGCCAGTTGTACGCTCCACACAATCCCAGGCGCTGCGGGCTGATAACACACACATGATTAGGAGCAAAGGACTGGCATAGCGTACACGAGTAAAACTCTTCTACCCGATTATCGGTCAGGTCTGCCAGGCGTTTGTTGCGGTGATCATATGCCTGACGAGCGGTGGCTAACCACTGCTGCAGCATCTCAGGGTCTGTATAGACCGTGACCTGCACCTTATCCACAATCGCGCCGAAGTCGGAGTGAAAGCGTGCGTGTAAAATCTTTCCGAAATGTTCAAGACCGAAGCCTTTATCCGCTGCGTTGATGGAAATGCGGATCCAAGCGATATCCCGCTGACCAATATGCTGGATGCCTGAAGCACCATTGATGAAGTAGTGAATCTGGCGCTCTAAAACCGGCTCAAAATCCTCTTGCATCTGGCGACCTGCCACCTTGACGACGATGCCGATATCCATGCTCCCTTGTAGTTGAAGATCAGCGAAAGTTGGGCCGATAACCTCCACTTTCCCATCCACGACTTCTTCCAAGGGGGCCATATGCAAGTATTCAAAGGCGCGTGAGTGTTTACCGCCAAACTCGACGCGCATATCGTTCTTGCGCACCACTTCCCCTTCAAAAGCCGATCCATAAGGTACAGGGACGGGCACATCCGCGACTTTAACCTTGACGCCACGCACTTCGATGCATTTTTGAACCAACCTCTCGGCACGCTCCAAATCATCTTTGCCTTCAATCTCGTTAAAGGGCATGCTGACGACATGTTCGTAGCGCGTCACGCCGGTGGGCAGGATCTCCGGGATCACAGTATCTGCGATTACCGGGAAGCCAAAGTTGATAGCCCCAGCGGCTGCAGCGTACTTCAAATCATCAACCTCACCCAAAGCCAGGACGAAGGCGAACACGCGCTCGCGGTTGTAGAGCAGGATTTCTCGCGCTTGGGCAGGCTTGAGCCCACCAAAGGTCAATGCTGAGCGGGTAGCAAATCCTAGAGCGTAGATGGCACTGATCGTATCGGTCCCGAAAGGTACAGTGTACGTATCATAGCCCAACTCGACGCCCTCCTCTACCAGCTGGTGAATGATACTGCGACCGTTTACATTGCCAGACAGGAAGGTAAGAATATTGCGCCTTTGAAGCTCGCGCACGATCTTCACTGCAACTTCATTGGATGGTGCACAACCAACGATGGCAGCAAAGCCAGGCATACGCCCGTCGACAAGCTGGATTCCCCAGGAGCGCAGCTGGATGTCATCAATTGGGCCATTGAGGTGCCCATCCATACCATTTCCGTTCCCACCGATATCAGCGCTGCTAAACGCCGTGCCGCCAGCCAGGGCGAATCCAGGCATGGGCTCCGGCTGCAGACGATAGATAAAGCGTACTGCTTCGATCGTCTCCGCAGCGAGTAGGGTTGCCATGCCACTATCCAAAGTTTCACCCAGGTATGGCGTCCAATGCCTGCTTGAAGGTGTGGGGTGGAGCAAGCTGCGGGCATGCTCCATGACAGATTTTAGGTCACCCAGTTTTTCAACCGTGATGCCAGTCATCCCAAAGATCAGGGGTAAATAATAAGCTGTGTTGGGAAAAGAAACCGCGGTATCCGCCCCTTTCTCAGCAAGAGCTTTATCCAGCATCAATTCTGCTTCAATTACCAGGGCGTTAGCGCCGCGGATCGCTCGGGTAGCGATATATCGTGACATTATTCCTCCGAGTTGGTCTACGTATTACATAGTCTCAATGCAATCCGTGCATCGTATTAATCTGCCGCTACCCCATAGATGGCAGCCCTTCGTTCTGCCAGGGGGAGTTCTTCCACTTCAAGCATACGCCTGTCGCCACTACGACCGAAGATCTCAGGATCGTATTCGGACAAGCCAAGTGCAGCTCGTTTTTTATCGATGTGGGCAAGCGTGCTACGGATCATCTCATCTGGGTCGGGGATGAATTCCAGCTTACCGCCATAGAGCTTTTCCCAACCTTCGCTGATATAGCGTAATACGATATCGCTGTCTTCCACCCTGTCTGGCATGCCACCCACTGGTGACGAACCTCCGAAAATGACATAAGCGCCAGATGCAACGCAATACGACGCAATTGACAGCGCTTTCTCACTCATCCATTCGGGCGCCAGACCAACAGCAGGGATTTGGTCAATATCATCACCCAACCCACCTTCCTCCACCATCTGTGTGAGGACGGTAAGGATGCGGGTATTGTCCACGCATGAACCCATGTGCAGCACAGGTGGAATGCCGACCGTCTCGCACACTTCGCGCAGGCCAGGTCCGACTTTATCCAGACCTGCTTCGCCCAACAATAACCCCAGCTTGGCGGCTGCGATTGCGCCGCATCCTGTCTCGACGACCAGGACATCCTGCTTGAGCAGTTCTTGGGTCACATAATTGTGCAGATAATCCTGCTTGCTGCGCGGATTATTGCAGCCTACAATGGCAGCCACACCGCGAATACGCCCGGACATAATGGCGTCGTTCAGCGGCCGGAATGAAGCCCGGTAGGAGCCCCCTAACATGTAGTTGATGTACTCGTGTGAAAAGCCTGGGATCAAATCCTCAAGCACCTGGGGGATGTGCGTGGCGCCGCGATTCTTGTAATTATCGATGGCTGTCTTCAGGATCTGTTTGGCAATGGTCAGGGCGCGATGCTCATCAAACTCAATATGCGTTGCACCTTTAATCTTTACCTTCGGCGAGGTGGTGATGACCATTGTGTGGAAATTCTTCGCAAGGTCGACCAGCGCCTGCATGATGCACTGTACATCCACAACCATGGCTTCCACCGAGCCGGTCAGGATCGCCAGCTCTTGGTGCAGAAAGTTGCCAGCGGCAGGAATACCCTGGCGCATCAGGATCTCATTGGCAGTGCAGCAGATTCCAGAGATATTTACGCCTTTGGCGCCAGCTGCTTTTGCGTACTCGATCACCTCAGGATCCTGCGTGGCAGCCACAATCATCTGGCTCAGAGTGGGCTCATGCCCGTGGACTACCACATTGACCATATCATCCTTCAAGACACCCAGGTTGGCCTGCCCTAAAATCGGTGCGGGGGTCCCGAAAAGGATATCGGAGACATCTGTTGCGATCATCGAGCCACCCCAGCCATCCGCCAAACTAGTTCGTATGGCGTGCTGTAATATGTGCTCTGGGTCCTGGTCGTCTCCGATATGGGTACGATGGAGTGCCTCAACTACCTCTCTATCGACGCCGCGCGGCACTACACCATGCTGTTCCCACAACTTTTGGCGCTTTTCGGGGGCTCGGATAATAGGGACTATTTTGCCTCTCTGTTGTCCAAACTGGGCGATATATAGATCGGCCAGATCATTGGCAATTTCTTGTGGCGAGCGCTTCTCGACGGGAATATCGTAATAAGAGGCTACAGTACGCAGCTTGGCGACATCACGAATGACATATCCCTCCGCTTCACCATTGGCTACAGCTTTTAGCGTGAAGGCCATATCGCGTCCATGGTCAGAGTGAGCTGCAGATCCAGCAGCGATAGCGCGGATCAGATTACGAGCCTGAATGGTGTCAATTGTTGCTCCACAGACGCCAGTTTGTCCATCTTTCGTCAGCCGGCATGGGCCCATGCCGCATAATTTACAACACATCCCCGCGCCGCCAATATTGCAGGGCACCATATCATCGGCGCGCGAAAAAGCAGTGCTCAAGCCCAGCTCGTCAGCTCGGATAAGCATCTCTTGCGCTGCAGGGTCTGAGGATTGTTCTTCGTAAGTCCGTCTAACTTTAGGCATGTTTTATTCCTCCTCTACCACCTTCGATGCAATGGGGCCCATTCCAGGGCACGGCCAAAGCGGGCGCCCGAAATACGCTACATCTTGTTGGAAACTCACTGTTTGGCGAACGTGCTCGTAGACGGTGGTGTGGCGGAAGAACGAGCGGTCGCCTTTTTCTACGTAGACTACAGCGCCTTCTTCTACCGGAACGGGCAACTCTCCGAGATATCCGGCATCTTGTAGCTTATCCTGTATACTTTGTGGTGAAGCGAGGGCTGGATCGTACGTCACCTCGAGGGTCTGGAAACTACTGCTAGCATAAACATCCTCAATGCCAGGGAGCTCCAGCAAGATGCGACGCACTTCGACGACATGATGGTCCCCATACATAGTCGGCACATCGAGCGTTATTGTTACCATTGTACTCCTTCCTTGAATTGCGTTAATTTCCTCCAGTCTTAAAAATCACTATAGCAAATATGAATACAATCGACAAGTGACATTTATTACTATATTTATACGAATACTTGTCAGTAATTATTACACGGCAAATAACACCTTCGTGCGGGTGAATTGCGTCCGGAAGACATTATTATATTTTGCAGATACTTATAGCTGACTGAAGAAAACCGGGACAAGTTCTGGGTCAAATAAAATCCCAGCCTGCTCCTTGATGTAATCAAGAACCCGCGCTTCCTCCCAGGCTGGTCTATAAACTGTATCGGACAATAAAATATTCCATACGTCTATTATGGAGAAAATTCGCGCTGCCAGGGGTATTTGCGCACCTGGCAAATGACGGGGATATCCACTACCATCCCAGCGCTCGTGATGACAGTAGGGGATGTCAAGGCACGGGCGCAGGAACCCAATTGGAGAGAGCAACTGGTAGGCATAAACAGGATGCTGCTGGACAATTGCCCGTTCTTCATCAGTTAGCGGGCCAGATTTTAATAGGATACTGTCTGGAACTCGCAACATTCCGATATCGTGGAGGAGGACTCCACGACGGATATGCACCATTTCCTCTTCGCGGATACCACTCTCCCGCGCCATCCTGAGCGTAAGATCAATCTGTCGCTCCGATCTCCCCTCTTCTTCCTGAAATCTCGCTTCCAAGCCATGAACCCAGCTTTCGAGGGTAGCATCAAGAGCATGAGTCAATTCTTCGTTTGAGCGGTTTAGCTGGTCAAATAGAGTGGCATTGTCGATTGCAATGGCTGCCTGCCCCGAGAGCGCCTCCAAAAGTTCCAGCCAATCCGTGTCTAAGTCAAACCTATCTTTTCTGAATATCTCCAATACACCTTTGACCTGACCTTTGGCAATCAGCGGGACACCAATGTAAGCAGACAAGCCTTCATTAGGTAGTCGATTGACCGGTGAGTATCCCAATGGCGTCGAAGCTAAATTATCAATATGCATCAGACGCCGCTCAACAACGACCTGGCTGGCATAACTATCTCCCAAGCGAGATCTCGTAACGGTGGGCTGGAGGACACGAAAACCCCTCCCAACAGTGAACTCGAGCTCTTGCGTGACAGGGTTGAATAGCCACACATCAGTTGCGTCCACCCGCAGCAGGTTGATTACCTGATCCAGGAGGATATTGAGCGTGACACGAACATCAAGGCTTGCATTGATAGCAACATCGACTGCATTCAAAGCCCGTACTTGCCGTAAGCTTTGCTCGAGATCTTCAAAGAGGCGTGCGTTGACGATCGCCTGTGCAGCCAGGTCGGCCAGCCCTGCGAGTAATTCTTTCTCGTCATAGGTAAACTCCCGCACGTGCTCCACTGTGAAAACTGACAAGTTACCTACGACAGCCTTGTCGCGTGACATGCTGGCGACCACTGATGTACGTATATTCAGCTCCTGGTATATCGAGTAGTTGGGCAGGTTTGACATGACTTGCAGGTCCGGGATCACTACTGTCTGGTCTTTACCCCTTGGAATCGACTCAACCAGCTTTCGAGGAATAGGTTTAAACGACTGGGAGTATTTGTCCGGCCAACCATGGCCAGCACTGACCTCGTACCGCTCTGCCTTGGGATTGTATAGGAAGACGGTCACAGCTGGTACATTGAGCGCTTTGGCTGTTTCTTCGCACACTGTTTCCAGAACTTGTTGTAAATTCAACCGAGCATTCAAACGGGCTGCAGTTCTCGCAAGGGCTTCGGCGCGTGATTTCTGTCGTCGAATAGCTGCCTCATCACGCTTGCGCTCCGTGATGTCATAGACCGATGCCAACCAGCCCTTTCTGTCCTTGAGAGGTGCGACCAACAAATACGCATCAAACCGGTCGCCATTACGCCGCTGGAAGACAAGCTCAAAATCACTGGCAAGACCATCCTCCCCAGTCGTTACTCGAAATGCCTCGGAGATAACCGGGATATCCTCGGTAGGCCAATAAACAAAGGGCGGAGTTGCACCCAAGAGATCAGTTTCGCTCCAGCCGACCATGCGACAAAAAGCGGGGTTCACGTACGATTGACGGCCGTCCACATCGACCGCGATAATCCCTGCCAGAATCGAATCTTCGATTGCTTTCCGGAATTGCGACTCAGATTTCAACGCTTCTTCAGCGCGCTTCCGGTCAATGGTCATTGCCACCTGATTCGAGACAAATTGCAAAATCTCGAGATCTTTCGGTGTGAATCGGACACCTTCGGTATATGTCTGAACTGCAATCGCACCAATCACATCTTTATCAAGGATGAGCGGCACACCGAGCCAATCGATTGAAGGCGCTCCGACCAATTCAACTTCTCCTTGCTGTACGAGCTCATCGAAGACCCTTGGGGAGGCGAGGAGCGGTATTCCCTTTCTGAGTACGTAGGCTGTTAGTCCATTGTCTAATTTGTGCGGTTCGGGTTGTTCATCGAATTGATCGACGTAGTAGGGGAATCTGAGCAATTCAGTTCTAGCGTCGTACAAGCAGATATAAAAGTTATCTGCAGTCATCAACCCATTTATAGTTGCATGGATCGTATTATAGAGGTCTTGCAATGTTTGCGCTGTCAGTGCTGTAGTGGAGAGCTCGATTAACGCTTTTTGCACTTTCTCGGTGTGGCGCTGTTCCTTACGGCGTTGCGCCACCCGAATCCCGCGTGTAATCATATATGCAAGTTCGTCCGGATTATCTTGTGGAGCCAGGTCTACAACTTGCTGGGGTAATGCTATCGATGAAACCTGGCGCAGGTGATCGTCAGTTATCAGGATCAGCGGAAGGTCCAAGTTTCGCTCAACCAGCAGCTTCAGGGCAGTGTCGTTGATAATGTCGCTGCCTTGATGCTCAGCGAGGATCAAGTCCCAGGATCCCTGGTCGATTGCCTTCGCGTAAGCCTCATCGATTGTGACGATACTGTACGATAATTCATCCTCATGCGCTTTGACGAGGTCGATCCACCAGCGATCAGTTTTCTGGTCAGATTGAGCGACAAGCACTCGTAAATGATTATTCATGTGGCGCCAACGCAGGGCAGGCAATCATGATAGACTATCCCGATAGAATGATAATGCGGTTTGTTGGAAAGTAAAGCGGGTTCGCTTAACAAATCGGTAAGCTATTGCTGTTGATTGCACAAGGAGAAGAGCATGGGAAAAATTCGGTGGGGATTGCTCTCAACTGCGCACATTAACCAGAGATTGATACCAGCCATCCGTAGCTCTCCTGGTAGTGAGCTGGCTGCGATTGCCAGCCGTAACCCATCGACTGCGAGGGCGTACGCGTCTGAATGGCAGATACCGCGCTGGTTCGGTAGCTACCAGGGGATGCTGGATTCCGGTGAAATCGATGTGGCCTATATTGGATTACCCAACCACCTGCACGCAGAATGGAGCATTCGCGCGATGCAGGCTGGCGTGCATGTTCTTTGCGAAAAGCCATTTGCCCTCAGCTTGGAAGATGTGGATGCGATGATCTCTGCCAGCCTCAGCACTGGGCGAAGACTGGCAGAAGCATTTATGTATCGGCATCACCCTCAAACCCGTATTGCCGGGGATTGGGTGCGCAGCGGACGATTAGGGGAGATAACGGTAATCAAGTCAGACTTCCATTTCCGGCTCGAAGAAAGCCAGAATATCCGTCTCAATCCTGCCATGGGTGGTGGCAGTCTGTGGGATGTGGGCATATATCCAGTTAGCCTGGCACAATATCTGCTGGGCAGCCCTCCAGTGCGGGTCGCGGGGATGCAGTGGATCGGGGCGAGCGGCATCGATGAGGTCTTCAGTGGGTTGCTGCACTATCCTGCCGGGCAAATCGCAGCAATCTCCTGCTCTTTCCGCACCCCCTACTTTACGCGCGCAGAAATCTTAGGGACGCTCGGGAGCCTCTCCATGAACCGGCCTTTTACCAGCCCACAGGAGGCTGAGCGGCGGATGATCTTCACTCCAGCGAGTGGAGAACCGGTCGAGGTCCCCATTCCGAGTTTTGAGCTCTACAGTGGCGAGGTCGAGGATATGAACACAGCGATCCTTGATGGGACCCCCAATTACGTGACTCTCGAAGAGACCCGCAATCACGTAGATACTGTTCTCAGGCTGTATGAATCAGCAACAGAGCATAAATTACGATAATACTGCTCGAGGAATAATGCAATTTAGACGCGGGCGCCTAGCGCCCAGTTTTTGTTAATCAATTATTTACAGAGCATTGACGATTTGTTAATCAGAAATTGGCTAACCGTTAAAGGGCAAGCATTATACTGACATCAACATTACCGTGAAAATGATGCTAAATACTCATACAGGAGAACGCGAATGTCGCGAAAGATATTTACTGTGCTATCAGCTTTCATGCTAATAGCGATCGTGCTCAGTGCATGTTCAGCTCAGCCAACGCCAAGTGCAGCGCCTTTTGAACCTCAAGATCCATCGACACTGGAGCTCGACCCAGGAAATATTACTGGTGACATTATCTCTGCGGGGTCTTCCACTGTCTTCCCGCTCTCAGAGCGCATGGCATTACGTTTCAAGGAGGAAGGATATATCGGCAATATCACCGTTGACTCCATCGGCTCAGGGGCAGGCTTTGAGCGCTTCTGCAAAACCGGTGAGACCGATATCTCTAACGCTTCTCGTCCTATCAAAGACTCCGAAGTTGAATCTTGCAAAGCCATCAATCGCACGCCCATCGAATTCCGCGTTGGCACGGATGCCCTCGCTGTTACTGTCTCTAGTGAGAACGACTTCCTCACAGACATCACCCTGGAGCAGCTCGCCCTGATCTTCTCCAGCGCTGAGACCTGGGCTGATGTCGACCCCTCCTGGCCGGCTGAGCCTATCCTACGCTTCTCACCGGGCACTGATTCTGGCACTTACGACTTCTTCGTCGAAGCAGTTATGACCCCTGCCTTTGAAGAGGATGCTGATAAAGGCCAAGAAGCCATCCTGACCGCCAAGAACCTGCAATTCTCCGAAGACGACAACGTCCTCGTCCAGGGCGTCGAAGGCTCCCCGTACGCAATCGGTTACTTTGGCTTTGCCTATTACCAGGAAAACCAGGACAGGCTCAAGGCCCTCGCACTCAACGGTATTGCACCTACTGCAGAATCGGCAGAAGCCGGGGACTACCCCCTGGCTCGCCCGTTGTTCATATACTCCGATCCTGGCATTATGAAGTCCAGACCTCAGGTGGCAGCTTTCATCAACTTCTACCTCACGTATGTGAACGAGGAAATCCTTGATGTCGGCTACTTCCCTGCATCTTCAACCTTTCTAGAAGCTGCGAGACAGGCGTGGCAGGATGCGCTGAAATGATCCTGCGTGGTAACAATCCTTCATACTCCTGCCGGAAGTTTTGGCCGTCTTTGGTTAGACTTGCAGCATAAACCGGATATGCACGGATGGTCGATTTCCCAGAAACTTCCCATTCTCCTATGAAATCTGAAGACGTCCTCGTTAAGGTCCCAAACCTGAAAAAGAAACCTCGCATCAGCGAAACGATCATTCAAGGTTTTCTATATTTCTGTGGAGCATTCTCGATCCTGACTACTATCGGGATCGTATACGAGCTTGGCAAGGACGCCATGTTGTTTTTTATGGATCCTCGGGTCGATCTGCTCGAGTTCTTCACCGGCACACAGTGGCAACCACAGCTCCTCCACTTTGGTATCTGGCCTTTGGTGAACTCCACGCTGATGACCACCTTCTTTGCCATGCTTATCGCTATCCCATTAGGGTTGAGCATCGGAATCTACTTGAGTGAATACGCAACAACCAGAGCGCGGAACCTGCTGAAACCAATTCTGGAGGTCCTTGCGGGGATTCCTACAGTTGTGTATGGCTACTTCGCTCTGACCTTTATGACGCCATTATTGAGAAGTATCTTCGGGAGGGATATCGTCGAGATATATAACACCGCCTCCGCAGGGTTGGTCATGGGCATCCTGATCTTGCCGCTGATCAGCTCGATGAGTGAAGACGCGTTAAGCGCGGTGCCGCGCTCGCTCAGGGAAGCCGCCTATGGGCTTGGAGCAACCAAACTGGAGGTCGCAGTGCGCATCGTGTTGCCGGCGGCGCTCTCGGGTATTGCTGCTGCCATCATTATCGGCCTTTCCCGCGCCATTGGCGAAACCATGATTGTCGCCCTGGCTGCGGGTGCTGGTCCGGCTTTTACTTTCAATCCTTTCAAGGCAGCCGAAACCATGACTGGGCACATTGTGCGTATCAGCGGTGGCGATTTATCTTATGACTCAATTGACTACAACAGTATTTTTGCTCTTGGTTTGTTGTTATTCTTAATCACTCTGGCTCTAAATATTTTCAGCCAGCAATTCGTCCGTCGGTTTCGAGAGGTGTACGAATGACCGACGAAAGCACCCTCAAGGAAGAAAGCACCGATTCTGAAAGTGCCATGGTGAACAACCTGCCCCAACGCCACCGCCGGGCATTTGTTTGGCAAATCATCTTTCAGGTATCCACCATCATCGGGATCATCTCATTGACAGCGCTACTTTACAATATTCTGAATAGCACATTCGGCTACATCATCATTGAAACCAAGGTTGACCCAACATCACTCACCGCGGGGGAAGCCCCTCTGGAAACCCTCAGCAAAGACGCCTTATTACGAATTCTGGAGGAGAACACCACTCCCGGTGCTTTCCGCACATTAGAGCGCGACAAACCATTTGAAAAACGGGGTCGAGACGAGGTTTACGACCTGATCGTGGAACGGGTGCTGAAACCGGATGTCAAAGTAACATATTCCTTCGTGGATTCGCTCTTTAATAGAGATGAGATTGAGCAGACCCTATTAGAAAAATATCCGAGTGGCAGCCTGATCTTCCGCTCCTGGCTGAACCCACGCTTTGTATCCAAGCCCCAAGCCAGTGTACCTCTGTATGCTGGGGTGAGTACGGCATTAAAAGGCTCTCTCTGGACCATTGCGATCACGATCCTCGTGGCCTTTCCTCTTGGAGTTGGTGCAGCGATTTATTTAGAGGAATACGCCAGCGATAACCTGGCTAATCGCATCATCCAAACAAACATCAATAACCTGGCTGGCGTACCCTCGATAATCTACGGCATGTTAGGATTGGCGATTTTTGTGCGTTCTTTAGAACCGATAACGAGCGGCTCTTTCTTCGGTGCGATTGCAGGTGGTACCACTGCAAATGGCCGTACAATTCTATCGGCTGGGATGACTCTGGCACTGCTTGTTCTTCCACTCATCATCATCAACGGACAGGAGGCGATCCGCGCCGTTCCCAACTCTTTGCGCCAGGCGGCGTACGGTTTGGGAGCTACCAAATGGCAGACTGTCTGGCATCATGTGCTCCCGAATGCAATCTCTGGAATTTTAACGGGTACAATTCTTGCGGTCTCGCGGGCAATAGGGGAAACAGCCCCCCTGGTAGTCGTTGGCGCCTCTACCTTAATCACATTGGACCCGAGCGGCCCATTCTCAAAATTTACTACGTTACCCATTCAGATCTATCAATGGACCGCACGGCCGCAGGACGATTTCCGCAACATTGCTGCTGCAGCGATCATCGTTTTGTTGATTCTACTGCTATCGCTCAATGCCAGCGCTATCTTGCTGCGCAACAGGTTTAGCAGGAGGTTTTCATGAATTTTCAAGCATCATTGCAGTCCTCGTCCAATCCAGAGCGCCTGGAATTGACCTTTTCCACGCGTGGACAATACGCCATCGAAGCCCGCAATTTGAGCATTTATTATGGAGATTTTCGGGCGGTTAAAAATGTTACACTACCTGTAGAAAGTCAAAAAATCACAGCCATTATTGGGCCGTCTGGATGTGGAAAGAGCACCATGCTGCGGGCTTTCAACCGTATGAACGACCTGGTACAGACCGCGCGATCCCAGGGAGAAGTACTCTTTATGGGGCAAAACATTTACGCCCCAGCGGTAGACCCAGTGGAAGTGCGCCGACATGTGGGCATGGTCTTTCAGAAGCCAAACCCATTCCCCAAAAGCATCTACGAGAACATTGCTTGGGGTGCTCGGATAAACGGCTTTAGAGGTTCTAGAGCGGATATGGACCAGCTTGTCGAAAAATCATTAATCAGCGCAGCGCTGTGGGACGAAGTTAAGGATAAACTGCAACAGAGTGGGCTCTCACTTTCCGGTGGTCAGCAACAGCGCCTATGCATCGCGCGAGCAATCGCTGTAAAGCCTGATCTCATCCTGATGGATGAGCCGGCATCTGCCCTGGATCCGATTGCCACCTTGAAAATTGAGGAGTTGATGAGAAAGCTGACAAAAGACTACACGATTATCGTTGTCACTCACAATATGCAGCAAGCTGCACGTGTGTCCGATTTTACAGCCTTCTTCACTATGGATGAAGATCGCGCTGGGTACCTGATGGAATATGGACAGACAACGAAAATCTTTACCAACCCGAGGGAGAAAGTCACTGAAGATTACATCACAGGACGCTTCGGATAGAATTCTCACATAAAGGATGACAAATGCCTCGCGAATTCCTGGACCAAAAAATTCGTCATTTGATGGATGAAATTCTCATCCTGGATAGCATGATCGAAGAAACCACGCTTGATGCTGTGGATGCGCTTAAGCGCAGAGATGTAATTGCTGCCAAAAGACTATACGCATTCGACGAAGAGGTCAACGCCAAGCGATTCGAGATCGAGAATGAGTGCATGGCAACGATCGCCACCCAACAGCCGGTTATGGGTAAAGACCTGCGCCTGCTGGCGTCCATCCTCGAGATTGTTGGCGAATTAGAACGCATGGGTGATTACGCCAAAGGCATCTCCCATATCTGCATGAAGATTGGCGACGATCCGCATATCAAGCCCTTGATCGATATCCCCCGCATGGCTGATCTCGCTGTGAAGATGCTTCACCGGGCAGTGGGGGCGTTTGTAACCGGTGACGTCGAGACGGCACAAGCCATTCCCAAGGAAGATGACGAAGTGGATGCCCTGTATAACCAGGTGTACCGCGAGCTGGTAGCTATCATCCTCACCGACCCGACCACTATCGACCGGGCTAACTTCTTGATGTGGGCAGCCCACAATCTAGAACGCATGGCGGACCGAGTGACGAACATATGCGAGCGCACGATCTACTGCGCAACTGGCGAGCTCAAAGAGATAAAGTCTTCGGACGACGAGTTAAAACTCGCTGAGTGAAATAATCTCACCATTTAGAAGCTTTGGATTGCTCAGAGCCCGCGAAATCTTTTTCCACAACTTAATTGATATCGCCACGATGACCTTTCAAGGTTATTCGTGGCATTTTTTTATCCGATTAATGTAAAACACTCAATTTTCATCCTAATATGTGACAAAAGAAGGAATAAAATCATTTGTCAGGAGATCGATATCTCATTAAACTATTATCATCGATTTACGTAGATCCTACCAAAGGAGGATTGCATCTCATGAAAATCATAGGGTATATCGCTGCAGCTATCCTGATCTTTTTCGGTGTTTTGTTCATCTGGGGTGCCTTCAGCCCTGAGGGTTCGGTAGGATGGATCCCGGTAGGCCTGATAAGCGTGGGGATAGGATTTGGATTGATCTGGTTTGCCAGCCGGAAAAAGCCTGAAGTGCAGGCGACAAACCAAAATGTCACCCTCAAAATCGATTTGCCTGGAGACGTGAACCTGGAAACGCTCAAATGCCAGTCGTGCGGGGGTGCACTCACCATGGATAATATCCAGATGGTGGCTGGGGCACCTGTAGTCAATTGTCCTTATTGCAATACAACCTACCAGCTTACAGAAGAACCCAAATGGTGAGCTAATATGATTAAGCGCATCCTTGTTCTACTTACACTCTTATTAACCGTCCTCCTGCCGGGCAGCGTTTTGGCAGAGACCTACTCCTTCAGCCTGGACCAGGAAACGGTGAATGTCTTCTGGAATGAAGACGGTACTGCGTCGATAGATTATATCTTCGTTTTCACGAACGACTCCTTCGCATCACCGATCGATTTCGTCGATGTCGGATTGCCAAATTCAAACTTTGACAGTAGCACTATCTTCGCCGATGTCGATGGCATGCCAGTAAGTGACATCTCAGCTAGCGACTACCAGGGCAGCGGGAGTAGCGGAGTGGCGCTCGCGTTGGGGAGCCAGGCAATCCAGCCGGGTAATACCGGGCAGGTTCACGTTTTCATTGGCACTCAGCGGCGCATGCTGCGCACGGACAGCCAGGATTCGGAGTACGCTAGCGGAGTCTTCTCACCCACCTGGTTTGGGTCCGAGTATGTGCACGGCAGCACCAATTTGAGCGTCACGTATCACTTCCCACCGGGAATGCTCCCCGATGAACCACGCTGGCACGAGCCGCCCTCTGGCTGGGCTAGCGAGCCGCAAACTGGATTCGACCAGGAAGGGCGCATCACCTACACGTGGTCGAACGCCTTGGCTAATGGCTATACGCAATATTTCTTTGGCGCTTCCTTCCCCAAAAAGTATGTGCCCGCGTCTGCTGTCCCCAGTCCCAGTTTCTTTGAAGTTTTGGGGATCGACCCTGAGGCTGTACTTGGTACTTGCATATGCCTGGGTATCATCGCCCTATTTGGTCTGATCATTTTCGCCTCTTTCCGTGGCGCACAGAAACGCAAATTGGCCTATTTACCTCCCAAGATCACCATCGAAGGGCACGGAATTAAGCGCGGTCTCACTGCTGTCGAAGCCGCCATCCTCATGGAGCAGCCACTGGATAAGATCCTTACAATGATTTTATTCGCCGTGGTTAAAAAGGGTGCAGCCTCCGTTGTCACGCGCGATCCTCTCAAGCTAGAAATCACTGCGCCGCCTACCGAAGACATGCAGGCGTACGAAACGAAATTTGTGCAGGCTTTCGCAAAAGATAAGCCCGCCGAGCGTCGTGCTGAATTACAGGAGCTGACGATTGATTTGGTGAAATCGGTCTCAGGCAAGATGAAAGGATTCAGTCGTAAGGAATCCCTGGCATATTACCGGGATATTGTGCAGCGCGCCTGGGGACAGGTAGAAGCTGCTGACACGCCTGAAGTAAAGAGCCAGAAATTCGACGAAGTTATGGAATGGACCATGCTCGATCGTGAATATGATGACCGCACGCGCCGCGTTTTCACTGGTAGCCCGGTTTTTGTCCCAATGTGGTGGGGCCATTACGACCCGACCTACCGCGGAGGCACAGTGAGTGCCCCTGTCTCGACCTCAGCACCTGTTGGTGGAGGTGGGATTTCCCTGCCTCACCTGCCCGGCTCCGACTTCGCCGCCTCCATGGTGAACAGTGTGCAAGATTTCTCTGGCAAGGTCATCGGAAACCTGAGCGATTTCACGAGCAAGGTCACCAATAAAACCAATCCAGTCCCGGTCACCACTACCCGCAGCAGCGGTCGATCAAGCGGGGGCGGAGGGTGTGCCTGCGCCTGCGCTTGCGCTGGATGCGCCTGTGCCTGCGCTGGAGGCGGCAGGTGATGAGTGTACTATTCTGGCGAAAACCTGCGAGTATCCAATCTGGTCTGTACCACTACACGCGGGAGAACGAGTATGAGCGCAGCCGGGTGCACTTGCGCGTTGATGAGGACGGCAGCGGTTTATTGCTGGTCAACGCCAGTCGCGTGATGCACCTGAACCCCACTGCAGCGCTCATCGCCTATCTTTTCCTGGAAGACATCCCTGAGCCACAGGCTCTGCAGAAGCTCGCGCATACATACGGGATATCAAAAGAGCAGGCGAGGCAGGATTATTCGCATACTGTGAAGCAGCTTGAAGAGCTCACCCGTCCTGATAGCGCCTGCCCGGTGCATGAGCTCGATATTGAAACCATCCCCCCTTTCAGCGCTCGCCCTTCCGCGCCATACCGTATGGACCTGGCGCTGACATATCGCTGCAACAACGATTGTGCCCACTGCTACAATGCCCGGCCGCGTGGCTACGCAGAGATGGGCACCGATGATTGGAAACGCATCCTTGATCATCTCTGGGAGCTGGCAATCCCACACGTGGTCTTCACTGGTGGAGAGCCAACACTTAGGAACGACCTCCCGGAACTAATCGCTCATGCTGAACGGAATGGGCAGATAACCGGATTGAATACTAACGGCAGGCGTTTGAGCGATGTTCGCTTCCTACAGAAACTGGTGGATGCAGGATTAGACCATGTGCAGATTACCCTCGAGTCGCATGAAATGCACATTCATGACAATATGGTGCATGCCAAAGGGGGCTGGAATCAGACTGTCGCCGGTCTCCGAAATAGCTTGGATACGCCGTTGTTTGTAATGACCAATACAACCATGCTGCGCGAGAACAGTCCCTTATTAGCGCAGACTTTGGACTTTCTTGGGGAGCTGGGTGTGCCAACGATTGGGCTGAATGCTTTGATTTATTCTGGGCAAGGGCTGACTGTGGGAACCGGTCTTGAAGAGCGTGAACTGCCGCCGTTGCTCGAATTGGCGCGCCAGCGCACGGATCAGTTCGGGCAACGTCTGATCTGGTATACGCCAACCCAATATTGCCACTTCGATCCCATGCAGCTAGAGCTTGGTGTCAAGGGCTGCACCGCCGCGCTTTATAACATGTGCGTAGAGCCAGATGGTGCAGTGTTGCCCTGCCAATCTTACTACCAACCGCTAGGCAATATCCTGACGGACCCCTGGGAAAATATCTGGAACCACGAGCTTTCACTCCGCCTGCGCGAGCGAATCAACCTGCCTGAGAAATGCAGCGGCTGCTCCTTGCTCGCAGAGTGTGGGGGCGGTTGTCCTTTGAAATTTAATATTGAGAAATAAGGAGATAGCCATGACGGCCTTCTTTCGCCGATTCTTCACCCCTGCACCGCCTGTACCACCTGGCGTGTATCATTATCAAGCGCCGCCAGACGACCCGCGCAACTATCGATTGCACCTGCGTGTGGACGAAGACGGGAGCGGGGTGATGATTGTTAATGCATCCACCGTCCTACACCTAAACCAGACAGCCACAGATTATGCCTATCACTTTGTAAAGAACACACCATCCAACGAAGTCGCCAGGCACATGAATCAGCGCTACAACGTGGCAACCGAGCAGGCTGCCAGAGATTATCGCGACCTATCGGACCGCGTCATGACATTAATCGAGATCCCCGATCTCGACCCGGTCACATTCCTGGATTTCGATCTCCAAGCTCCCTTCCAACGCAAGATATCAGCGCCATACCGGCTGGACTGCGCAATCACCTACCAACTGCCTGAGAGCGCCAAACCCGATGCAGCTCCTGTCAAGCGCGTTGAGCGCGAGCTGACCACGCAGGAATGGGTATCCATCCTGGATAAAGCCTGGAAGGTGGGCATTCCGCACATTGTTTTCACTGGTGGAGAACCCACGCTGAGGGAAGATCTCCACAAGTTGATCGCTCATGCCGAGAAGAATGGGCAAGTGACTGGACTGCTCACAGACGGGCTACGACTGGCTGATGGTGAGTACTTAAATGAGTTGCTCCAGACCGGACTGGACCATCTCATGCTCATCCTACAGCCTGAAAGCAAGGCGTTCTGGCAAGGTCTGGAGAACGCACTGGCTGAGGATATCTTCACCGCCGTTCATGTGACCTTAAGCGATGAGAATGCAACCGAGATAAATGATCTCCTGAAGAGACTGGCTCAAGCAAACGTCCCTGCGATTTCGCTCTCTTCAAAGAACCCGGAGCTTGAGACAAAATTGCAAGCTTTACGCGACCAGGTCGCAGTCCTACAAATGGAACTCGTTTGGAACTTGCCGGTGCCGTACTCAAGCCAGAATCCAATCTCGCTGGAAGTCACCCGGGCGGGCGTCCTGGAAGGCGCCGGGCGCGCCTGGTTGTATATCGAGCCAGATGGGGACGTCCTTCCATCTCAGGGTGTGAATGAAGTGATGGGGAATTTCCTCTCCGATCCGTGGGAGAAGATTTGGAAAAAGTAGCTTGTACCCCGTAAGTACGTGCGTGGGAAGGTGCAATTTATTCCAATACAGGATGCGGGCGTAAAACGCCCGCATCACTTTTTCTCTGGAACACCAATTGACCTTGAATAGAGCAATGCAACTGCGATGCCAAACGCCACTGCGACATTCAAGGAGCGCTTAACACCCTGCATGGGGATGAAGACCACTCGCTCGCATAGAGCCAGGATGCCAGGATCTACACCTGTAATCTCATTACCCACAACCAGACCGATCTTCCCAACTGTAAGTGGGATCTCCCCGTCCACTAACGAGACCGCCCGTTCATCGTGCTCGAGAGCCCACAAACTATATCCCTGCTCTATTAGGGAATGCGCCACGCTCAAACCATCGGCGTAGTACCACCAAGGCACGCTTCGCTCAGCCCCCAGGGAGGTTTTAGCAACTTTGGGGTTGTCTGGAGTTGGGGTCATCCCGCACAGGTGCAACCCGCGTATCCCCATCCCATCGCCAGTTCGAAATATGGAACCAACATTCCAGGCGCTGCGCAGGTTATCCAAGAGTACTTCCAGGTGTAGATTATTCGCAATGCCCTTTGGTTGAATGTGTTCTCTCTCCAAAGAGCCGGCAAGCACCGGGCGTGTGGAAGCGCCGCAGCGCGGGCACCGATCTCCGTCAGGCGGGTGGTCCACCACGGGAAAACGCAGGCTACAGCTAGAACGAACACACTGGCGTATCTCGTAGCGATTGGTTCCATCCATAGTTTCAATTATAATCTTCACACATGGGAAGCGGTTTATCCAGTGAACAATGGCAGGCACGGTATATTCAGCAAGCACGTTGGACGCGTGACCTGCGGCAATACCTGTACTCAAAATATCATTTGGGTGAATCCCAGCGTGTGCTGGACGTTGGCTGCGGCCCCGGAGCACTCTTACCTGAGCTCCTGGCGAGCACGCAGGGCAAGGTTTTTGGGTTGGATATCAATTTGGGCAGCCTCATTCTAGCCTCAGACCAATTCCCACAAGGGATTTTTATCCAGGCTGACGCGCACCACATCCCATTCCCATCCCAAGCAATCGATATTGCTGTCTGCCACTACCTGCTCCTGTGGGTCGATCAGCCTTCACGGGTTTTAGGAGAGATGTCTCGCGTGGTACGCCCCGGCGGGATGGTGCTCGCCCTGGCAGAGCCAGACTACGGCGGGCGCATCGACTATCCGCACGATTTCATACGCCTGGGAGAGATACAACGACAATCTTTGCTCCGCCAGCGAGCCGATCCCCTCTTAGGGCGCAAGCTGGCAGGCTTATTCCAAAAGGCAGGTTTATTAGAGATTGAGAGCGGGGTCTTAGGAGGTCAGTGGGCTGCTCCTCCAAGCCTTGAAGAGTGGGAGTCAGAATGGGATGTGCTTGAGGCGGATCTCGCGCACCTAGCCAGCGAGCATATTGATCTGGAAGTAATAAAATCGCAGGACTGGCTCGCCTGGCAGGCAGGCGAGCGTATCCTATACGTGCCGACTTTTTACGCTTCGGGAAAGGTGCCTAGGAGCTAAGCAGCAGGGACACCGATCTGGATATCTCCATCAACGACCCGAATTGGATATGCAGGGATATCCTCTACCGCTGGCAGAGCAAGCACTTTGCCAGTACGAACATCAAAGCGCGCCCCATGCCTCGGGCAAATTACCTCCATACCTTCCAGGTCGCCATCCCCTAAAGGCCCGTCGTCATGTGTGCATAGGTCGCCGATTGCAAATAAATTCCCTCCGATATTAAACAGCACTACGGAACTCTCGTCGATCTCGATGAAAAGACGCTCACCGGGCGGCAGCTCACTGGCGGCCGCCACGCTTACATATTCACATTCGTCTGGATTAAGGACTTTATAATTAAACATAGCAGATTATTGTCTCCAATCGATTATTCCACCAGCTCATCGCTGGCCTCGCCCAAGCCATACACCCCAGCTTTGAGCACCTTTAAGGAAAGCAAGGCACACTTCAGGCGAACCGGACCCAGCTCGATCCCAAGCAACTCCAGGATGTCTTCTTTACTCAGTTCTTTGATCTCTTCCAGTGGTTTTCCGATGACCAATTCAACCAATAAGTCGGCAGATGCTTGTGAGATCGCGCAGCCATGGCCATCGAATACTGCATCCTTCACCGTGCCATTTTCATCGACAAGTAATTCGATGCGCACGTGATCCCCGCATAAGGGGTTGTCATCCTCGAAGGAGATGTCGTGCGGATCCAGGTGGCCGCGGAACAGAGGATTCTTATAACGATCGATTATCAGCTCGCGGTAGAGATCGTCCATTGATTCTAAACCTGAAAGATGTTCTTTACTTTATAAAGAGATTCAGCCAGACGATCAACCTCTTCGAAGGAATTATATAAATAAAAGCTCGCGCGTGAAGTCGCAGGCAAATTGAACTTCTCGTGCAAAGGCATGGCGCAGTGATGCCCAGCTCGGATGGCGATGCCATCCAAATCCAGGATTTGTGAGATATCATGCGGGTGAACACCGTCTAACGTAAAGGAGGCCACACCGCCTTTGTGTTCGGCACTTGGTCCAAAGTTGCTAATGCCCGGAATTTCCTCCAACCGCTCGAGAGCGTATTCAATGATCTCACGCTCGTGCCTGGCTATAGCGTCCATGCCCACGCCGGAGAGATAGCTCACCGCTTCCCCCAACCCCACCGCTTCAGCGATTGCAGGTGTGCCTGCCTCAAATTTATAGGGGATTTCGTTGGGAACAAACGAGCGCAAGTGTACTCGCTTGATCATATCCCCGCCGCCCAAGAAGGGTGGCATGGCTTCGAGGATGGCTTTCCTCCCATAGAGGACGCCAATTCCACTAGGTCCGCACATCTTATGCCCTGAAAAGGCTAAGAAATCCACATCCAATGCCTGAACATCCACAGAGAAGTGGGGTACCGACTGCGCTCCATCGATAAGAACCAGCGCGCCTGCTTTGTGGGCTAACGAGACGATTTCACCGGCAGGATTGATCGTCCCAAGCACGTTCGACATATGCGTGAAGGCTACCATACGTGGCTGCAATTCGAGCAGACTCGAGTAAGCTTCCATATCGAGAATACCCGTCTGGGTCACTGGGATAAACTCCAGGCGCAGAGCAAGCTCGCCAGCCAGCATTTGCCATGGTACCAGGTTAGAGTGGTGTTCCATCTCGGTAAGCACCACGACGTCGCCTTTCTTCATGTTCGCCCGCCCCCAGGCAAAGGCTACAAGGTTGATCGCTTCAGTGGCATTTCGTGTGAAGATTATCTGGCGAGCGGAGGGAGCGTTAATGAAGTCAGCCACACGCTTGCGTGCTTCTTCGTATGCTGCGGTGGATTCCTCTGCCAGAGTATGGATACCCCGGTGTATGTTGGCATTCGAGTGCTTATAGTACTCATCCATCGCCTGTATGACGGCGAAAGGTTTTTGGCTAGTAGCAGTAGAGTCTAGGTAGGTCAGCGGAACTCCCGGACGTACCTGTCTCGCCAGAATCGGAAAATCTTCGCGTATTTTTGCGACATCCAAATTGCTGTTTTTATCGCTGACCATAAGGGTGTACTTATCCCTCCGAAGTGGGCAGATGTTCTTAGCGAATACGCGGGCGAGGTCGTTTTCTGCGACGTGCAATGCGGATATTGGATGAGTTTTTCGGACACCACAGGACGTGATCGGGTACCATCCAACCATCTGTGAGGTATACATTTTCCTGGAATTGAACCGCGATCATCTTTGAATCGACTTGCACCACAGTTCCCACCAGCCAATCGCGCACGCGATTTCCGTCCTTCTCGTGATCGCATAATACTTCAACGTAATCACCTACGTGATACGCTTCGACCCCGTCGGGAGTCGTTTTAAAATGGAGCTCTGTCAACTCCGCCTCCTGAACCTATCTGTATGAAGCGCTACAAGCAAGCCGACCTTGGTAGGCTTGCTATAAGCAATTAATCCCCACCGCTCGCCTGTAACGGAATCAAAAGGTATTTTATACCATTTTTTCGTGAATGGCATCCTGGAAGCGCGTTCGTACGCCTTCGAATGGGATGCGCTGCATGATCGGATCAAAAAAGCCTTCAACGATCAAGCGTTCTGCCTCTGTGTAAGGGATCCCACGGCTGCGCAGGTAAAAGACCTGATCTGGGTCGATCTTTCCTACTGTGGCGCCATGGGTGCAACGCACATCATCCGCCAAAATCTCCAATCCGGGGATTGAGTTGGCGCGGGCAGTTGGACTGAGTGTCAAATTGCGGTTAGCCTGGTATCCATCAGTCTTCTGTGCTCCCGGCGCTACATAGATCATTCCTTGCCAAACAGATCGGCTACGATCTTTCAGGGCGCCCTTAAACAGTAAATCGCTTGTCGTGTTCGGTGCAAGATGATTTTGTTGAGTATCGTGGTCCAGATGCTGGACACCATCAGTGAAATAGAAGCCAGACATTCGTCCCACGGCACCTTGACCGATCAGGTCCAGATCGGAAAAATTTTTGGTTAAGTGGGTACCAACCGCTCCAAATATCCAATCCAGGCTTGCATCGCGATCAACGCGGGCTCGCTCATGGCTGAAATTCCACACATGCTCCCCCCAGGATTGCAGCTCGACGAAACGCAGGTTTGCGCCTTCACCAACGTGCATCTCAACGATGCCTCCGTGCAAAGTCTGCCCATCGGTCTCGGTATGAGAAGCTGTCTCATGCATGTAGGTCACCGATGCACCTGGCTCGACCCACACCAGAATGTGGGAGAAATGGGCCAGATTGGTGCCCGGACCCCACAACAAGCTTTGCAGAGGAGCTTCTAATTGCAGGTTGCGCGGGATGTAGAGAAGAATCCCAGATTGCGCCAGGGATGCCGTTAGCGCTGCGAACTTGCCCTCATCAGGTCGGACTACCTGACCCAATATCATTTTCAACACATCAGGGTGCTTTCTCTCTGCCGTCAAAAGGTCTGTGAAGATAACACCCTGAGCAGCCAGCTCGGGATCCAGCTCAACCTGCGCCTCTTTACCGGGTAACAATACGATCTGCCCACCATGCCGCTCACCAACGATTGACCGTAAATATTCCGTCGGCACGCCTGGCAATGATTTGTATGCGCCGGATTCAGGCAGCCGAAAAGCACCTGCCTGCAAGCTGCGAATGTCTGTGCGTCGCCATGGCTCGTCCGACGTTGTGGGCATAGGCAGTTGCTGGAAAGACTCCCAGGCATGCTGGCGATATTCACGAAAGAACGTTGGGGAATCCGAACCATCCAGGAGAGCGGGAATCATCTCGCGGGTGAATGCAAATTCCCGGGAAACTGGGCGCTCGACGCGCCGTCCTCGAGTTACTACACTACGGGTCGCCATATCAGCCAATTGATCCTTCCATTTGTAATTGAATCAGGCGGTTCATCTCAATCGCATATTCCATTGGCAATTCTTTTACCAGTGGTTCGATAAATCCGGAGACCACCATTGTTGTGGCCTCTTCTTCCGTCAGACCACGGCTCATCAAGTAGAAAAGCTGCTCCTCCCCAACCTTGGATACGGACGCCTCGTGACCGATAGTCACATCTTCGGCATCGATTTCGATGTAGGGGTAAGTATCCGAACGCGAATGTTCATCCAGCAATAGTGCATCGCAGACCACATTGGAGCGCGAGTCCTCCGCCTCCTTATGAACCTTGAGCAAGCCGCGATAAGAAGCGCGCCCGCCACCCTTGCTGATCGACTTGGACGTGATCTTGCTGGTGGTGTGGGGGGCGAAGTGGATGGCTTTGCCTCCGGCGTCTTGATGCTGCCCCTTCCCAGCGAACGCCATGGATAGAATTTCTCCATGGGCGCGAGGACCGAGTAAGTAAGTGGACGGGTATTTCATGGTTAACTTTGAGCCAAGGTTAGCATCCACCCATTCCATCGTGGCGCCTTCATAAACCAGAGCTCGCTGCGTAACCAGGTTGTATACATTCGTAGACCAATTCTGAATGGTGGTATAGCGCACACGTGCGCCGGCGTTCACCACAATCTCAATCACTCCACTGTGAAAGGAATCGGTTGTATAGATAGGAGCTGTACACCCTTCGACGTAGTGGACTTGGGAGCCCTCATCAGCAATAATCAGGGTGCGCTCGAACTGCCCAATATTTGCGAGGTTCAACCGGAAATATGCCTGCAGCGGTAAATCCACCTTGATACCCTTAGGTATGTAGATGAATGAACCTCCAGACCAGACAGCGCTATTTAAGGCGGCAAACTTATTATCCTCAATCGGAATCACCGTGCTGAAGTACTTGCGGAACAGGTCAGGGTGCTTCCGCAAACCGTCTTCAATGCTGAGGAAAATAACACCCTGATCCTCCAGGTGTTTTTGGATTTTGTGGTACACCATCTCAGATTCGTATTGCGCCCCCACACCTGCCAGGAACTTGCGCTCTGCTTCCGGGATGCCAAGCTTGTCGAAAGTGTTCTTAATCGTCTCAGGGACATCGTCCCACGACTTTGATTCAGCATCCGATGGCTTCACGTAAAAGAAGATATTATCCAGGTCTAAAGTGGAAAGATCGCCACCCCACGTAGGCATGGGACGTTTCTGGAAGTGCTCAAGAGCCTTCAAGCGGAAATCCAGCATCCACTGCGGCTCGCCCTTCATGTGCGAGATCTCTTCGACTACTTGCCGATCCAGGCCTCTCCGGGATTTAAATACATAATTCTCGGGGTCGCTGAAACCAAATTTATATTCGCCAATATCCTCTAAGATTGCAGCATCTGTACTCATTACCTACCTCCATTAAGCTGGTTCAGCTTCAACTTTTCCCCTCAACCAGTCATAACCGTGCTCCTCAAGATGTAACGCCAGATCGGGGCCACCTGACTCAACCACACGCCCGTCCATCATGATATGTACAAACTCCGGCTTGATGTAATTCAAGATGCGCTGATAGTGTGTGATGACCAAAACACCCAGATCAGTACTCCGCAAGGTGTTTACGCCATCGGAGACTATGCGCAGTGCATCGATATCCAGACCTGAATCGGTCTCGTCCAGGATTGCAATTTCGGGTTGCAAAGTTGCCATTTGCAGGATCTCCGCCCTTTTCTTCTCACCGCCGGAAAATCCTTCATTCAAGTACCTACCGGCAAAGCTGTGATCCATTTTTAATAAATTCATGCGCTCCTTGAGAAGCTTGCGAAATTCCGGAACAGGGATGCCTTTATCTTCTGGATTATCAACCTTGCGCCGAGCATTCAAGGCTGAGCGCAAGAAATTCGCTACGGAGACTCCTGGGATGGCTACCGGGTACTGGAATGCCAGAAAAAGGCCCAGATGGGCACGCTCATCTGCTTCCAGCTCGATGATGTTCTTGCCTTTGAACATAACCTCGCCTTCCGTACATTCGTATGATGGGTGGCCCATCAGTGCATATGCCAGAGTAGACTTGCCTGTCCCGTTTGGACCCATCAGGGCATGCACTTCACCCTGCCGGATAGTTAGATCTACTCCCTTTAATATTTCTTTCCCATCGATACTGGCATGCAAATTGCGAATGGAAAGCTCAGACATATATTTGGAACTCCTTTATCAGTTTTTCCTTGGGGCCATATTCACATATGGATCTTAGTTTTCAAGATGCCAATTATAGCAGCCTGAACGTGTTCCGTCAATATTTATACTAAATATCTTATATATTCGGATTATAGCAGGATCGTTTATATAAGTCAATAATATTTAGCATAAAAATCTTATATATTGACAGAATTAATTCAGCATGCTATACTCGCGGGTATGGATATGAAAGTCGGATCCGATGAACAAGTGAAGACCACCCGCCAACGCGTTTTGCAAACATTGTTGAGCCGCCAACGCTGTACCATTAATGAGTTGGCTGAAGCGGTAGAAATCAACCCGATCTCTGTCCGCCATCATATTACGCGACTGGAGGCAGATGGGCTGGTTGCATCAGATGAGGAGCGCCATGGTGTAGGACGTCCACGGCGGTTATATTACCTCACTGAAGATGGGCTAGAACAATTTCCTTCTAGGTATTTACGATTCACAATCCGTCTGTTGGAGCAACTCAAAGATACTATGCCCGAAGGCCTCGTTAGCAACCTTTTCCGCCAAATGGCTGAAGATGTTGCCGCAGAATACGAAACCAAGATCAGCGGCCTGAACATAGAGCAACGCCTGGATCTCGTCGCTGAATTGCTAAGGAATGAGGGCTTTACTGTGGAATGGGAACAGAAGGGCAATGAATACCACATTCGCGAGATTAGCTGCCCTTACTACCATATCGGTCAGAGCCATCCAGAAGTCTGCTCGGTTGACCAGACATTGATCTCTGCTATGCTCTCCGTCCCTGCAGAAAAGGTGAATTGTGTGCTCAATGGCGATCACCACTGCACATACGTGGTTACGAACATAGCAAATGTGGAGAAGAGTATATGACGGAAGAAACAAGTACAAAGAGCATCTGGCAAGCGGATAGCACGCACCCGGAGTTATCCGGCCCCTTACGCGAGGCTTTGCGTGAGGTTGTCGATCCGGAAATTGGGCTGAATATTGTTGAGCTGGGTTTAGTACGAGACGTTACCATCGAAGATGAAAAAGCCATGGTAACAATGATCCTTACGACACCATTCTGCCCTTATGGCCCTGCGATGCTTGACGTCACCCGCCAAAAGGCTGAGAAGTCCCTCAATCGCACTACAACGATTGAAATGGGCCTGGAGATGTGGGATTTTTCCATGATGGAAGAAGGCGCCAGCGCAGACTGGGGCATGTATTAAACCTATCAAAACGGGCTATGCGAGATCGCTCGCATAGCCCGTTTTTCTTTTAACGATCTGGCATAATTCTTGCTATCTATGATCAACGCAATTAAAAATAGCTAAGGAGCATCATGGATCAATTTTTCACTCTGGATACTTTAATTAAGAGAATTAGCTCAATAGAATGCGATAAGAGCACCCTTGCAATCTATGCGCAAATACGGTAGTATCTGAAAGAATGAGCACACAGCTACCCCCCTCGCAACCACACGCCCCATCCCGGAATACCAAGGGGACTTTTTATTATCTCCAGGTCGTAATTGGCATTGCTTTCCTCCTGGCAACTTTGTTTACCCTTTGGACGGATCCCGGTATGCTTCCGGATAACTTGGTGAACAGCTTCACCTTCGCCCAGCTTCCGGAGGCTGTTACCACGGGTACCCCCGCCAGCGAACCGACCCCGACACTTAGTGGTATCCCCAGCATTGGGATCGTTGCTGGTCACAAGGGCAACAACTCTGGAGCTGTCTGTGGAGATGAACTCACAGAAGCCAGCGTCAATGAAAAAGTTGCATTCCTGGCGCAGAAGACACTGGTCGATCAGGGTTATCACGTAGACGTGCTCAATGAGTTTGATACAAAGCTGGATAACTACCGTGCCTCTGTGCTCGTATCTATCCATTCCGATTCGTGTGATTACATCAACGACCAGGCGACAGGCTTTAAAGTCTCTGCTGCGCTGGCAAATCCAAATCCCGATCGCGCCGCCAGACTAACCGCCTGCCTGAAGAACCGCTACTCGCTAAACACAGGCTTACCTTTACATACCAGTATTACTATCGACATGACCAGCTATCATGCTTTTGCCGAGATTCATCCAGACACGACAGCAGTTATTATTGAGATAGGATTTCTAAACCTGGATCGAGAGCTGCTCACCCAAAAATCAGATATTGTGGCGAAGGGGATCACGGATGGGGTATTGTGCTACATCAACAATGAAGACCTTATTGTTAACGTTACACCTACGCCATGATTCTGGAAGATGATTCTTTGCAATCCCTGCTGCAAGAGACGCAGCATGCACTGGAGCAAGGCAATAGGATCGAAGCACGTCGCCTAGCACAACGCTATGTGACGCTCGCTCCCCAGCATGAAGAAGGCTGGTTGCTTCTTGCGGCTACCGCCAGCCCTAAAGCCAGCATTAGCTACCTAAAAAAAGCCCTAAACATCAACCCAACTTCGCGTCGCGCCCGCCAGGGCATGCACTGGGCAGTCCAACGCTTTCGGACTGCAGCTCAACCGGCAAACCTAGCGCCACTCCAACGAGCACGCATAGACCGGTCTATCCCTTCGGACGCCATGGTCCTGCGAAAGCCTGTGCTTGCCCCCTGGGTATTTACCATTCTCCTGATCGTGGTTGGGCTAGCGATCTGGTTGGGATCCCCCACTTTTTCTTTAGCCGTCAACAATGGCAAGCAATTAGCCCTGGCGCACATGCCTTTAGCGAAGCAAACACGGACACCAACCCCAACAGCAACCTTTACGCCCACTCCTACGGCAACGGCGACCTTCACTCCCACCAGTACCTCCACCCCAACGGAGACACCTTCGCCCACGCCAACCAACACTCCTGAACCAACCAAAAAACCAAAGCAAGCCAAAGGGGGCAACTATAGTTATCCTGGGAGACCCCGTGGCGTCGATGACGGAGAAGTCTGGGTAGACGTTGACCTGAGCCAACAGCGGGTGTACGTCTACGAAGGTGATGAGCTAATCAATAAATTCGTGGTATCTACCGGCACCCGCTACCATCCGACCGTAACTGGCACTTTTAAAGTGTACGTGAAATACCGCGCCGCGGATATGTCCGGTCCCGGCTATCACCTACCCAGGGTTCCGTATGTGATGTATTTCTACAAAGATTACGGGCTGCATGGGACCTACTGGCATCGCAATTTCGGCACGCCCATGAGCCACGGATGTATCAACCTGAAGACCGACGAAGCCGGATGGCTGTTCAGTCGAGCGTCGGTGGGGACCATTGTCAATATCCATAAATAGCACTCATGGAATCCGATCGGGACACATTCGCGGCAGATATTTCTAAATCGCTCACTCGCCGGGAATTTCTAATATTTGGCGGCGTGGGTCTAATCAGCTTCCTTTTCCCCCAGCAAATAAAAATCCTAACGCCTGCTCGTGAGGAGCATGGTCGTATTCTGGAGAATGGCACCAAGTTGTTCGATGTCCCTTCCTTAAAAGGGAAAGAGCTAGCGACGTACTGGAAAGATACGGTAGTTCCTATATCGGAGGCGACGGTCGGTGACACAGAGCCTGATTACAATCGTATCTGGTATGTCATACAGGGAGAAGGCTACGCCCACTCGGGGGGTATACAGCCGGTTCGCACTCAACTTAACCCGGTAGTGACGGAGATTCCAGAAGGTGGGATACTGGGGGAGGTAACAGTACCCTTTACCGACGCGCACTGGCGTGCGGACAAAAATGTCAGGGTGGCATACCGTTTATATTACGAAACCACCCATTGGGTGACAGGGCTGGTAAAGGATTCCAGGGACAATCCATGGTATTGCATTGCTGAAGATAAGTGGAAGCTCAGGTATTATGCCCCCGCAGAACACATGCGCTTGATTCCGGATGATGAACTGGCGCCTATCTCCGCACACTTGCCGAACTTTGCCAAGCGTATCGAAGTGCGCACAAAGGAGCAGGTTGTCATTGCATACGAGTGGAACAAGGCTGTCTTTATGGCAAAAACCGCTACCGGGGCAAAGTTCAGCAATGGAAATTTTGCCACTCCTCCGGGCCGGCATATTACTGCCTACAAACGCCATTCACGCCACATGGCAGCTGGGAATTTGGCTTATAATGGATACGACCTTCCCGGCGTTCCGTGGATTAGCTATATCACCGAGAGCGGCATTTCATTTCATGGAACTTATTGGCACAACAATTATGGGCGCCCGCGCAGCCATGGCTGTATAAATCTCACCTCCAAGGCAGCGAAATGGCTGTTCTTGTGGTCGATGCCTTATGTATCACCAAGCGAACAGTATGTCCAAGAAGATTTCGGCACAATCGTAGATGTGATCTAATCCATGCACCCAGCATTTCAGTACAACCAGTATTTACTAAAACGGCAGGTCTTTGCGCTCACTGGAAAAATCCGCATGTACGCTCCGGATGGCTCTCTGCAACTTTTCAGCCAGCAAAAGATGTTCCGCCTGAAAGAAGATATCCGTGTGTACAACGACGAGGATCGATCTCAGGAGTTGCTTTACATCCAGGCACGCACGATTATCGACTTTTCCGCTGCTTACGATGTGACCGATAGCCTGACTGGTGAAAGAGTAGGCGCGCTACGACGCAGGGGCTTTCGTTCTTTGTTGAGAGATGAGTGGGATATTCTAGATAATGAAGACCATCAAGTGGCACTCCTGCAGGAGGATACTGTAGCTCGAGCTTTGCTTCGCCGCTTTTTATTAGGCGCATTTTTTCCCCAGAACTACGATATCCTTGCGGGGGAGACGCGCCTGGCTGACTTGCGCCAGCGGTTTAACCTGTTCCGTTACGAGCTAGATCTGGACTTGAGCATGGATACAGCACGCAGGCTTGACCGCCGCCTTGGGATAGCGGCAGCGATATTACTGGGCATTATCGAAGGGCGGCAGGAGTCCTGAGCGGTGGCGCAACAGGCGATCTTTTCCGGATTGGTTGTAGACGAGTACGATAATCCCGTCGATGTAAAAATCGTGGGGGATGAACCGTGCTATGTTGTAGATGATGCTGGCTTTCTCCGCCATATCCCTTCCGAACAGGTTGATCGACAGGTGCTGCAGTCGATGGGAGAATCCGTCGAGGGACATGAGGATATACTCAGCGAGCAAGCGGGCAAGATGTTGGGTCATGAAGATATCTTCTCAATCGCCATGATCGCCAACCAACTGAAAAATATTGACCAACAATTTGATACGCTACTCGAGACAGGCATCCCTGAAGAGGTGCGCGCCTATCTGGGGATGCTCGGTTTTAAAGTACGAATTGACGTGCACGGAGAAGTTCTGGAAGTTGTGCAACCGGGCATGATCGATCCAGATTCTGAATGATCCAAGATTTATCCGACATAACTCCAGCCAAGGTAGACCAGCGAGAAGGTGTTATTGGCGTCACCTTCTCCCTTCGAGAACCCACAGAAACCCCCGCCGACGAAAACATCGTGATTCCCACCCACATCCAGGTGTGCCACCACTTTGCATTCCAAATGTGCAGTTGCAGCCTCTAATATCCGGCAGCCTGTCTCCTTTCCCGGAGTAGAGATTGCTTCTTCCATTTTGGCAGGCTGCTTCTTTCGTCCGCGAGTGGACGGCTTGATAGCTTCAAAACTGTCTGTGTAGAACATGTTTATGGCAAATACCTTCCTGGACTGGAACAATCCCCAAGAACTGGTTGTATTTGAAAAACTCCAACCGCGATTCGGCGCGGCTCGAAGGAAACCTGGGAACGCCACGTAACGATCATGGCGTTCACCTCGTCACCGTCCCGGCTTGTCATTGCTATTGAGCCAAAGAGAATCCTACGGAGAACCCCTTTTACGATATTTAAAAGATTTAAGAAAAAGACAGGTGGGGTGCTTTGATTTATATATTTCTCTTATATTCTTCTGGTAGAATGCAGGTAGTTTTAGAATATTAGGTGTAAACTAGAAAAGATTATGATGGCATCAGATTTCATCATCGAGGTCTCCGAATCGGATTTTGAATACCAGGTACTTGCCCATTCACAGCAAGTTCCTGTGATTGTTGATTTTTGGGCCGAATGGTGCGTCCCTTGCCGGACACTTGGTCCGATGTTGGAACGTCTTGCTATTGAAGCAGGTGGTGCTTTCCGACTGGCTAAAGTAAATGTGGATTTGAATCAAAATTTGTCAATTCGTTACAATGTGCGTAGTATCCCCACTGTAAAAGCATTCCGGGATGGCAAGATTATCTCAGAATTCATGGGAGTTCAGCCCGAGCCGCGCCTGCGTGAATTCATCATGCAAGTTGCGCCAAGCCCAGCTGACCTAAATTTAGAAAAAGGGAAGAGCTTATCCCTTGCTGGCAATTGGAAGGATGCTGAGGCTGCTTTTCGCCAGGTACTGCAGAACAATCCAGGTTCCGCATCTGCATTGCTGGGGCTTGCGAAGAGTTTACTTGTCCGAGGTCAATCTTACGAAGCTCAGGGCATTCTGGATAGCTTTCCCGCCAGCCGAGAATTCACGAACGCGACCGCCCTCAAACCATTAACCGAAGCACTCATTGAATTATCCACTAATGAAAGCAGCAATGGCGACCCATTGGAAGCAGCTTACTTTCGCGCATTACATTTGTTCACCCGCGGCAACACCGAAGCAGCTTTGGATGGCCTATTGGATATCCTTCGAGAGGACCGACACTATCGGGACGGCGATGTTCGTAAAATAATCCTGGGTATTTTCGAAGTGTTGGGTGAGGATAACCCGCTCACGAAACAATACCGGCAAGAGTTGGCTTCCGTTTTATTCTAACAATAAGCTTATATGCAAAACAAGCGGGCGTGACACACCCGCTTGTTTATTATTTCCAACCCGAATTTGCCGGGGTTATGGCTTGCCTTGCAGGTATAAATCTCCCCAAGTCGTTGGATCCGTTAGACGGCGGGTAGATACATTGGACACCATCGACTGTTGGACATTCTCATCTTCGTTGTCGTTGTCGGAAACTGAGAAAGCAAAGCCGTAATGTTTGCCAATATCCGGTATGATATCCATGATTTCCCAGGGGATCTTCACTTCCACGCGGTAGCCATCATCGGTGGGTGAAGCTGCAGCTTTGATGCTGTTATATACACCTCTCCGTGAGCGAGGATACCAGACATACGTCTCGATTTCGTCACCCGGGGTATCCGGTCCTGGGGATACTCCAAATTGAAAATCGTCCAGGCTTAAATTCCTGTCATAGTAGTCCCTGGGCACATTGATGTCAATCAAGACTTCGATGCTATCGCCTTTGAACAGGTTTTTCCCACTTTCATTTTGAACGTATTGGTCATCGATCACGCGGGCAGCGATGTATAGGAAATAATCATCCCAGCCAACCATGACGGTAGCTGAAAGATCGTCCTCGTCATCCCAACGATTGTCGCCATATACAACCCTTGAGACGGAATAGGAATCGAGATCCCATTCGTCGAACACACCATCGATGGTGGGCTCTTCCTGCAGGTAATATGCATTCACGGTATTGCGCGGGCGCCTGGAAGGACCTGAATCTCCAGAGCTGGAGGAATCTTCCTCCTCTGGCGGCTCTGAGGTATTGGTTGGGGCGAGGGTAGGGGTAGGAGGCGCAGGCAGCGTGGCGGTAGGTAATTCTACGATCGCAGGTGGTGTCACAGTCGATGTAGACGTCTCCTGCATAGCGACTCCAGTCTGCTGGGCTTGCGCTGTGCTGATAAATTCAAACAGAGCTGTGATGGTCAGGTCAGGAGTAAGCTGCGCTGGTGGGGGCACTGGACTACCAGGCATATTGCAAGAGCTCGCACCCAATAAAATAACAAGGAGCACAATCAGGTTTATTTTTAGGTGATGCTTCATTTCTCCTCCACTCAGTGAAAACTAAGCGAACAGGCCCGCACGTACGACCAAGAGGTGCTCACCTCCCACAGGTCGATAGCACCTATATTATATATCAAGGACGCCAGCTAGAGGACAATCTGCCTCATAGAAAACGACTTGACATTCTCTTTGGATAAACGTATAATCCCCCTGCCTGCCCAAAGGGCAGGCGTTCGTCTGGAAAAGCACTTATCAGAGCTGTTGTACTTATTATTTCAGGAGAAAGATCATGCCCCCACAACCAAAGAGGAAGATCTCCAAAGGTCGCCGTGGCCGCCGTCGTGCTCACGATGCCTTGGAGGCTCGTAATCTGGTAGCCTGCAGCAACTGCGGTGAAATGCGATTGCCGCATACGGTTTGTCCAAACTGCGGGCACTACAAAGGACGCGAGATCATCAGCGTCGAAGAGAAGAAGAAATAAGCCCACGGGCCGTGACCACCACGGCCCGTATGGATTTAATAGGGAGGATGCACTAGTGATCAATGAAAAAATTGCACTCATCTTTCCAGGCCAGGGATCGCAGTTCCTTGGCATGGGTCGAGCTCTTGCAGAGTCATTTCCAGCAGCGATGCAGACAATCAGAGAGGCTGACGATTGGTTAGGCTTTTCACTCAGCCAAATGATGTGGGAAGGACCAGACGAAAGTCTCAACGACACCATCAATACCCAGCCTTCCTTAATGGTCCACTCGGTAGCTGCCTTCAGGGTATTTTTCGACCGATTTCCCCAGCTCCACATTTCATTCGTAGCCGGTCATTCTATGGGTGAATTGAGCGCACTGATTGCTGCGGATGCACTTCCATTCCGAGATGCGCTGGGGTTGGTCCGGCGTCGTGGTGAGCTGATGAAGCGAGCCGGAGCAATATCGCCCGGAGGCATGGCAGCCATTTTGGGTTTGGATATTCCCACCCTCGACGAGCTTTGCGTAAAAGCCAGCACTCCTGGCGAGATCGTCCAGGTAGCGAATGACAACTGCCCAGGGCAGGTTGTCATCTCTGGATCCAGGCCTGCCCTGGAGCGCGCTCTCGATCTGGCACAAGAAGCCGGGGCTCGCCGCGTCTTACCGCTGGCAGTCAGCATTGCCGCCCACTCGCCATTGATGGCTAATGCTCAGCAGGATTTCAATCAAGCTGTGAATGCTGCTCCCATGCAAGATCCTGATCTGCCGCTGATTGGCAATGTGACCGCCACGCCTTTAGTCAGTGCCGAGCAGATAAGAGCCGACCTGCAAGCACAGCTTCTGTCGCGGGTGCGCTGGACTGAGTTTGTTGAATACATGATCTCCCAGGGTGTTCATGCCTTTATTGAGCTGGGCAGTGGGTCGGTATTGAGCGGGCTGATCAAGCGCATCAACCGGGATGTTGCGACCTTTTCACTAGGCTCCCCCCAAGATTTCGAAGAATTTGCCAACGTCCTCAAATAGCTGAGTGGTTGTTACTGATCGTAGAATCCCCTGAAACCTTTCAAGGTATAATATCGCCGACACATGAATAATTTCAATCCCTCAGGAGATGCTATAAGTCTCTCGCTGGAAGGCCGCGTGGCGATTGTCACAGGCGCTTCGCGCGGAATTGGGCGTGCGATCGCTCTGGAACTCGCTCAACGTGGTGCTGCGATCATGGTTAATTATCTGTCCTCGAGCCAGGCTGCTGAGGATGTAGCCCAACTTATCCAGAAAGCTGGAGGCAGGGCGAAAGTCCTGCGCGCAGACGTATCAAACTTCCAACAAGCCCAGGAATTGATCAAATCTGCAGTTGACACGTTTGGAAACCTGGATATCCTGGTGAATAATGCTGGGATTACTCGGGATACCTTGATAATGATGATGTCAGAAGACGATTGGGATAACGTGCAAAGCACAAACTTGAAAAGCACTTTCAATTGCTCAAAGGCAGCCGTGCGCCATATGATGCGCAAACGCTTTGGGCGTATCATTAATATCACGTCCGTCTCAGGCCAGATGGGAAATGCCGGCCAGACCAACTATTCTGCGTCGAAAGCTGGACAGATCGGTTTCACCAAAGCGCTAGCGCGCGAGGTAGCGGCGCGCAATATCACCGTCAACGCAATTGCCGCCGGTTTCATTGACACGGAGATCTGGGATAAAGTCCCGGAGGAAGCACGACAGGCAGCACTTTCATTGATCCCTCTTGGTCGGAAGGGATCCCCCGAAGAGATCGCGTACGCCGTTGGTTTTTTAGCGTCTGATCAAGCCGCGTACATCACAGGACAAGTCCTGGGGATCGATGGCGGCATGGCGATGATGTGAGTAGAGAGGAGTACCGATGGACCAGGAAAAAACCACAATCGCACCCGATGTGCTCATGACCATCGCCAGGCTGACCAGCTTGAACGTGCCAGGCGTCAGCCAGCTGAGCCTTGACCCCACGGGCGTCAACCGCCTGTTCAAGCGCAACTTTAATGATGGGGTACGCATAGAAGTAAAAGACGATATGGTTTACGTGGACTTGTATGTTGTCCTAGAAAAAGATGTCAACCTGCGTGAGGTCAGCCGGAAGATCCAGCAGCAGGTATCACGCTCGATTGCTGAAATGGTCGGTATGCAAGTGGGCTGGGTAAATATCCACATCGAAGACATCGACTATACGGGAGAGTCCGAGGCCTGAATTGGTATGAAACCGCGCACCAGGGCGCGCAGTGTAGCCCTGCAAGCACTTTACGAAATTGATCTCGCTGGCCACCCGCCTGGAAGTGTTTGGGAGGAGCGGGTTGCCGATGAGGAATTGAATGACAATTTGGCAGAATTTGCCAGGCAGATTGTCTTCGGAATTTACCCATTAATGGCGGTTCTTGATGAGCTCATTGCTCAGCATGCGCCAGAATGGCCACTTGACCAGGTTGCATTTGTCGATCGCAATATCTTGCGCATCGCCTTGTGGGAGATAGCGGTCTACGATAAAACGCCAGTAAAAGTAGCCATTAATGAGGCTGTGGAGCTGGCTAAAGTGTTCGGGTCAGACAGCACTCCTCGTTTTGTAAATGGTGTTCTGGGTAGTCTGGCAAACCGGCAGATCGAGCTTCAAAACTTATTGAAAAAGATTGTAAAAGACCATCCCCCAGAAGGGACGCCCCCTACGGAGACTTAGAATAATTTATGGACTTTCTTGGAGTTGGCCCGCTTGAAATTATTTTTATATTGATTATCGCATTGATTGTCCTGGGTCCAAAAGACATGGTCAAAGCAGGTCGCACAATCGGTCGCCTGCTGCGAAATTTAGTCACATCGCCGAACTGGCGAGCAATCCAGCAAACTTCGCGGGAAATTCGCACGCTCCCAAACCGGCTTATCCGGGAAGCAGGCATAGAAGAACTGAAAAAAGACCTGCCTTCTGCCGAGCAACTACGCAAGCAAGCCGGGGTAGATGAGATCAAAGAACTGGGTGAAGGGTTGTCGGATTGGACAACACCCCCCACGATCGGTACCCCACCGCATCCACCAGCAGGGAACGATGAATCCGCCTCACAAGAATCATCAGAAGGTCTACAAGAAGACTGACTTATGCGCAATTTTCTGCGCACCCTCTGGCGCCTGATCACATCTCCCTTCCGCCTGGTATTCTGGATTTTTCGGATTATTTCCCGGTGGGTAGCACTGCTCGCGAGGGAAATCAGGGAGCTGTTTACTGCCGAAGTAGAGGACGAATCCCTGCCGGATACACTCGCCAAGACACTCGAAAATCCGAGCGGTCTGTTAGAACATGTCAATGCACTGCGGAAAAACCTTACCCGTGCAGTCATCTTTCTAGCACTCACTACCACATTATCGTTTACGTTCACTCAACGGTTTATCGATTTCCTGGCAGGACCAATCGGTGGCATCTCCAAGCTGACCCCCATCGAGGTGACTGAGCCATTTGGAGTGTATATGCGTGTGGCACTCCTGGCAGGCTTTGCGTTTGCCTTGCCTTACATTGCCTTCGAGCTCTGGTTATTTGCTGCTCCAGGACTGCACAGGCGGGCACGCATTTCCAGTCTTTTCTCGATCCCACTGATCGCAGTGTTCTTCATAGGCGGCATGGCTTTTGCCTATTACGCCATGCTCCCAACTGCATTACCTTTCTTGCTCAATTTCATGGGAATGAACCCTCAAGTTCGCCCAGCTTCATATATCAGCTTTGTCACGAATCTGATGTTCTGGATTGGTGTGATCTTCGAGTTTCCTCTGGTAATCTATGTCCTGGCATCGATAGGTATCGTTAATTCCAAAATGCTGCTCGACCAGTGGCGCCTGGCAGTGGTTTTCATTGCTGTGATGGCGGCTGTGATCACGCCAACAATCGATCCAATCAGCATGGCGCTTGTGATGGCACCAATGATCATCTTATACTTTCTCAGCATTGGTCTGGCATTTCTGGCAAACCGCGGGAGGTGAACATGCGTGCCAGGCGCGCTCTGCTCTACATGCCCGGTGACGATCTGCACAAAATCCGCAAGGCTACCACATTAGGAGTGGATTGCATCTGTATGGATATGGAAGATGGTGTGGCAGCCAACCGCAAGACTGAAGCGCGCCATACGATCGCAGATGCTATGCATGTGCTGGATTTCAACCGCTCCGAGCGACTTATACGGATTAATCCGGTGGGCTCTGGCCTGGAAAATGATGACCTGCTGGCAGCCTTGCAGAGAAAACCAGATGGTATCGTCGTACCCAAAGTAGAAAGTGCCGACCACCTCCGTTGGACCAGCCAGACTATACTTGCGGAGGAGAAGAAGCAAACATGGCCTCAAGGCGAAGTTTGCCTGATTGCCATTGTGGAAACTGCACTGGGATTTCTGAATCTGGCGCAAATCGCTGGTGCTGACTCCCGCCTGCAGGCGCTCATCTTTGGCGCAGAAGACCTTGTAGGTGATCTCGGCGCGGTGCGCACTCGTCAGGGGTGGGAAGTGTTCTATGCGCGCAGCTCGATTGTGCTTCATGCGACCGCGTTCAACCTGCAGGCAATTGACCAGGTGTATCTCGACTTCAAAGATACCGAAGGTCTCGTACAAGATTGTCAGATGGGGGTCGAGATGGGCTTCTCCGGAAAACAGATTATCCATCCAAGACAGGTCCTCCCGGTACAAAATGCCTTCACCCCAGGTGATGAGGCCATTGCAGCAGCCAGGCAGCTGTTGGATGCCTTCGAGCAGCACCAGAAGTCCGGGAAGGGCGCATTCGCACAGGACGGTAAAATGGTAGATGCACCGATCATCAAAGCCGCAGCGCGCGTCTTGGATAAGGCACGCGCTGCCGGGAAGCTGTAAATGAACAGGAGGGTACTCGATGAATGACCGCGTCGCAATTGTTGGCGTGGGCTGGTCGGGATTTAGACCCGTCAGCCCGGAGCTATCCTATAAAGAGTTAACCTATGAAGCCGCCGTACGTGCCTATGCGGATGCAGGTGTAGACCCGCGTAAGGACATAGAGAGCTTCGTAACTGTTGCTGAGGATTTTCACGAGGGCACCAGTATCTTCGATGAATACACTCCCGACCAGCTTGGCGCAGCCCTCAAGCCCATGCACACCATCACCGGCGATGGACTTCATGGAATAGCGACAGCAGTTATGATGATTCGTACAGGGCTATTCGAGCTGGTTGCGGTAGAAGGTCACAGTAAAGCCTCGAACATCCTGACCTTGCCACAGGTAACCGCGTACGCCCAAGATCCGGTCCTTAACCGCCCTTTGCGCCTCAACAGTCACTTTATTGCTGGGATGGAGATGAACCGCTATCTCTACGAAAGCGATGCCACGCTGGAACAGTGCGCCGAGGTTGTTGTCAAGAACCGGCACAATGCGCTAAAGAATCCCTCCGCTCCGTATGGCGCAGACTTGACGATTGAGGAAATTCTCGATGGACCGCCACTGGCTTTTCCTTTAGGTCGCCGGCAAACAGCAGACCACGCGGATGGTGCCATTGTATACGTGCTAGCTTCAGAGTCCCGCGCCCGGTCGCTAACCAATAACCCGGTTTGGGTCCAGGGGATCGGCTGGACGAGCGACTCCCCCTCCCTCGAGAGCCGTGAGTGGGGCGGACTGCCTTACCTAGAAAAAGCCGCCAGCATGGCATACCGGCAAGCAGGCATTCGCAACCCGATGGCTGCCATTGACTTCGCTGAAGTCGACGATACCTACGCTTTTAAAGAGCTGCAATCCCTGGAAGCTCTCGGGCTGTGCGCACAGGGTGCAGCGGGTCCCATGACTCAAGCTGGATTGACCTCCGTCGATGGAGAGTTACCGGTGAACGTCTCCGGGGGCAGCCTGGGTGGAGGTAACCTGCTTGAGGCTACCGGTCTGGCGCGCTTGTTAGAAGTTGTGCTGCAGCTGCGTGGCGACGCAGGCAGCCGCCAGCTCGTTGATATCGAGACTGGTGTGGCACAATCCTGGCGCGGAGTACCAACCACCAGCGCTGCCGTCGCCATCTTGAGCAATTAGAGAGGAGACAGCCATGGGAATGCGAAAAGTTGCTGTAATTGGTGCAGGCATGACCCGTTTCGTGCGCCGCGCACAGGAAACAGGTAAGGAACTATCCTGGCAGGCGTCACGCATGGCGCTGGATTCCTGCGAGCTGACGATGGACGATATCGAAGCCGTCTGCTTGGGCACTGCCCCTGATTCGTTTGACGGTGTACACATGAATGGCGAGTACCTGAGCGATGGCGCGGGTGCCTGGCGTAAACCGTATATGCGCTCTTATGTGGGTGGCGGTACGGGTGTCTTTGTGCCCATTCAGGGCTGGTATCACGTAGCCTCTGGCTTGTTCGACGTCGTGCTGGTCGTGGCGGAAGAAAAGATGTCCAGCTTTTATCCGCATGCGCAAGCGGCATTCGTGACCATCTTCGATCACACCACGGAGCGAGCGCTCAAACCCAACCTGCTATGGATCTTCGCTTTGGAGATGAACCGCTACATGCAAACCTACAATATCTCAAAGGAAGATATCGCTCGAGTCTCCGTTCAGCATAAACAAAACGCCTCCCATCACCCTTGCGCATTACTGGGAGACGCTGATATCACAGTGCAAGATGTGCTCAATTCTGAGGTTCTCGCCTGGCCAGTACAGCGCTTTGATGTGAGCCCGGTGAGCGATGGCGCTGTCGCCGTTATCCTGGCCGCGGAGCACGTAGCGAAACGGCTGACCGATAAGCCAGTGTGGATCGAAGGTGTGGGCTGGAACCTGGATACAGCCTACTGGACAAACCGTGACCTGGCTTATCCCAGATACGTCGAGGGTGCAGCTCGCATGGCGTACGATATGGCCGGAATCAAAGAGCCACGAAAAGAGATCCACATCGCTGAACCTTACGACCCTTTTGACTATAAAGCACTCCACCACCTGGAAGGGCTGCAGCTGGCTGAACGCGGCCAGGCAGCTCAGCTTTACATCGATGGGACTGCTGCCTTAGACGGAGATATGCCCGTTTGCCCATCAGGCGGCTTGCTAGGCGTTGGCAATCCCATCGCGGCAGCTGGACTCATGAAGATCGCCGAGCTATTCTGGCAGCTGCGTGGCGAGGCTGGCGGCCGCCAGGTTCGCGGGAATCCACGCCGTGGCCTGGCTCAAGCCTGGGGAGACCTCATGCAGGTCGGCACGGTCGTCATTATGGGACGATGAGTGTATGCGGAGGATGATTATGACATCAAATATCAAACATTTTCCTGGCACCCCGTTGAGCGAAGACGATTTCGCCACGGGTCAAGTTCTGCACAATTTCGACCAACTGCACGGCTACTACGCCTGGGACACGGGCATCGCTATCGGGCAATACCTGGCTGCTCTCAAAGAAGGATATTTGTTGGGGGCGCGCTGCGCCACGTGCCGTAAGGTTGTCGTGCCTCCACGTTCGGTGTGCGAATGGTGTTTCCGTCCTATGGATGAATTCGTCCCTCTCCAGGATACGGGCACGGTCAACACCTTCTCCCTGTGTTACGTCACCTGGGACGTGCAACGCATCCAGATCCCAGAGATTCCCGCAGTCATCGAGATCGATGGCGCTTCCGCGCTTCACGGCATCTTGCATAAGCTGGATGAGGTTGATCCGCAGAAGGTGCGGATTGGCATGAGAGTTCGAGCTGTATGGAAACCAGCTAATGAGCGTACCGGATCTGTGACCGATATCCAATACTTCAAACCGGTCGAGGAGGCATGACATGAGCCTACTAGAACGTGACCCTAATGCCCCAGTTGCATGGAAAGGCGACCTGCCTGTTAGCAGTCGATACACTTATGGGTTGGCTGGAGAGCGTTTTTTCAGGGCGATCAAGGATGAAGGGCGGATCTATGGAACGCGCTGCAGCCATTGCGATCACCTTTATGTTCCGGCAGTAATTTTTTGTGAACGCTGCTTAAACGAACTGACCGAATGGGTGGATATGGGAAATACCGGCGAGATATTCACCTATACACTGCTGTTCGTGAATTTTGACGGTAGCCCGCGCGAGACCCCAGAGCTGGTTGCCTTCGTCCGCTTTGGCGATGGCGGACTGATCCATCGTCTCGAAGGTGTGTCGCCAGAGCAAATTGAGATCGGCATGCCGGTCAAAGCTGTGTTCAAACCGACCGCTGAGCGCACGGGGTCGATCCTGGATATCGATTATTTTACGCCGGTTCACCAGCCGTGAAAGTTCAGGGACACCAAATGGAACTCTGTCCTCCCGACGGTTTGTTCACGCTGGCATGATGGTTGCATCCAAATAATTGTGTCTGTCCACGCCAATCAGCAGCTTGGACGTGTAATCCGCATCTTTCGCAGCCTGCCATTAGGTTGGCGAGATGTATGGTTTCTATTGCTGCCAGGAGCCCTGGCGGTAGTGGTTCCACTACTCTATGGATATAACCGCTTTCGCTCAGCTTACACTGTCCATGGGCCTGTACCTGCTGACCAATGGAGCCGACCTTGGTATACCTTAGCACTAATCGCCCTCTGTGTGTTTTTCATCGCGGCGCACTTACGAATCCGTGTATCTCACCAATTCGTTGCCGTTCACGAGAAGGGTATAAAGGTAGTATTGGATCAAAGGAGAATACTTCGCTGGGAGGAGATTGCTGGCGTTTCCACACAATCCACGCGCTACCACTTGCTGGGATTACAACTTAGGGAAAGATATGCCGGGATACTTTACCCGAATACAGGCAAGCCAATCCACTTGAATGGCGCTATCCAGGGAGTGGCTGAGCTGCTTAGTATGCTGAAAGCCCGTTTGTATCCTCGCCTGCTGCCAAATCTGCAGGAAAACTTTGAGAACGGTCAATGGCTCTACTTTGGGCCGCTCGCAATCCAAAAAGATGGCATCAAGCTCATCCGGAAGGGCGTTTTTTCGAGCAAGCAGACTATCACCTGGAGTCAGGTGTCCCGCATCCAGGTGCGCTTAGGGTATCTGGTGGTAGAATTATCCGATAAAACCAGCCAAAAAATTCCGGTTTCGAATATTCCCAATATCGAATTGCTTCTGCAGCTCATCCAAATGGGGGTGAACTCGTGAATCCACTAAAAATTATTCACTCGTCATGGAAACTTATTATGAAATTATTCAAAGACCTTCATTCATCCCGTGGTTTAGCTCGAAACCTTTTCTTACCCATCATCATCATCGTCGCCGTCAGTCTGGCTTGCCAACCGACAATTCCTGAGCTACTACCCACCGAGATCTCCATGCCTGCTCAGGATACCCCCTCTCCTCCTGTGAGTTCGCCGATCCCTGAGACTGAGATAACATTTAGCGTCGAGATTCCTGCCAACTCGCCTTCAGAAGAGCCTGTATTTCTAAATATTCTGGACGAAGTCAGCGGGTTGGCGCTCAACATGTTAACATACCCGATGGACCAGGACGACGAGCGTCACTATGTGCTTGTAATGCCTTTCCCCTTGGGCTCCACGTTGAAGTATAGATACACACGTCTGGCACCTGCTGCAATGGTTGAGGAGCATGTATCCGATGGTCGCCAAATGCGCTACCGCTTATACCACGTCGAAGGACCAGGTGTGGTACAGGATGTGGTCACGCGCTGGACGGATACAGAGTTTGAAGGCGAGACCGGACGCATCAGTGGACAGGCATTGGACTCAGTGACAGGCCAGCCAATCACCAACCTGCTCATCATTGCAGGCGGCGCTCAAGCCCTCACAACCTCAGATGGCTCATACTTGTTAGAAGGGCTGCCACCCGGAACACACAACCTGGTGGCTTATGCACTGGATGGAAGCTATCGCACTTTTCAACAGGGTGCATTGATTGCGGCAAATTCGACAACTCCCGCGGAGCTACGCCTTGTGCCAGCTAATATGGTGAATATTATTTTCCAAGTGAGCGTTCCGCAAGGAACGATCCCGGCGGTGCCAATCCGAATGGCAGGAAATCTCTACCAGCTCGGCAATACTTTTAGTGACCTATCTGGCGGGGTCAATACAGTCGCCTCGCGCATGCCTGTACTCACGCTGACGCCGGAAGGTGCTTACGCACTGCAGCTTTCACTCCCCGCTGGCACAGACTTGCGCTATCTTTACACACTTGGAGATGGCTATTGGAATACTGAATTGAACCAGGACGGAACTCGCCGCGTTAGGCAGATCATTGTCCCAGAAACTGATAGCATTGTCCAGGATGAAGTGGAGAGCTGGCGACCGGCAAATTCTGCTCCAATCACCATCGATGTCGATGTGCCAGCAAACACCCCCCCAGAAGATTTCGTCTCCATCCAGTTCAACCCGTTTTTTGGCTGGCTGGAACCAATACCCATGTGGCCTTTGGGACCAAATCGCTGGGCTTACGTGCTCAACAGCCCATTACAAACAGTAGGCTCCCTAAGTTATCGATTCTGCCGTAATGATCAGTGCGGTGCAGCAGATGACACACAGACCATGGGACCCTTGAGTGGGGGCTACCCCCTCTCATCCAGCCTGTTCTCACAAACCGTAGAAGACACGGTGACCGCTTGGGCCTGGCTGGATCCGAATTTCATCGGGGCTGCGGTTGAACCTGTTCCTGTACTCGCACGTGGATCATTCTTTATGGCGGGAATTGAGTACCAGCCCGGTTACCATCCCACATGGAAACCACGTGAGCCTGAAACGCTAAATAGCGTCCAGAGCACTGGTGCGAATTGGGTCTTTGTCACCCCCACCTGGACCTATACGCGCACCTCGCCGCCGATCCTCGAAATTGTCACTGGGAGAGACGCTCCTTGGTACGATCTGCAAGATAGCATCGTACAAGCACGCCAGCGTGGCCTCAACGTTGCAGTGTATCCATCCCCGGGCTTTGCTACGAGCTCAGATCAGTGGTGGGCTGAGGCTCAGAAAGATTTCTCCTGGTGGCTGGTGTGGTTCGACCGCTACCGCGCTTTTGCCCTGCACCATGCTGACCTGGCAGCCCGCAATGATGCCCAGGCGCTGGTCCTAGGTGGCGACTGGTTATCTCCCGCTATGCCGGATGGCACTCTAGCGGACGGAACGCCTTCGGGAGTGCCCGCTGACGCCGAATCTCGCTGGCGCAACTTGATCCAGGAAGTGCGTGCGCGCTACTCCGGCTCTCTCGTCTGGGCGCTACCCTTCAACCTCTCGGCCACAAATCCGCCCATCTTCCTGGACTCGGTCGACCGTATCTATATACTTTTCAATCCTGCTCTAACAACCATACCTAATGCTGGCAGGCCTGACCTGCAAACTGAGGCAGCCCGACTGTTGGATGAGAGCGTACAACCCTTACAAACACGCTTTGGCAAGGCCATCACGCTCGGACTGGCGTACCCGTCAGTAGATGGAGCAGGTACAGCTTGCCTGCCAAACCCTGCTGGTGGTTGTCTAAGCTGGAGCGCACTTGCGAGACCTCAAGCGGATATTACTACCATTCCTATTGACCTGGGTGAGCAGGCGGACATTTACAGCTCCGTACTTGCAGCTGTCAATACACGTGATTACATCACTGGCATTGTCAGCCAGGGCTTTTACCCTCCGGTAGTACTGGAAGATAAGTCGTCCTCAGTGCGCGGAAAGCCAGCTATGGAAGTGTTGATTTATTGGTTCCCGCGACTATTGGGAACCGTCCAATAAGCTGCTGTATTTGATCCAGAAATAGAGCGGAGCAGGATGTAACATCCTGCTCCGCTTTGTGACTGGGGAAGTGATCACCCCCCTGAAATCGCCGGCATAATATTAACCTGGTCTCCATCTTGCAAGAGTGTTGCACCATTGGCGACACGCCTGTTGACTGCCAGCAAGAGCGCCTCTTCAGGGAAATTTATCGCCAGAGTTGTGAGCAGATCAGCCACGCGGCTGCCGCCTGGAAGCTCTACTTCCAGGCGGCGAATCAGACCCTCGGGGGTCTGGCGTTGCAGGATGGTGTGCAGGTGTACGGTGACTTTCACGCCTACCAGTCAAAAAAATGGTCCAGCTCATCGTCAGGGACGTCGAAGACAGCCGCATGGGGAGGTAATGGCTGGCGAGTCATCCATTCCGGAATACGGTCCTGAGCAGATGTGAATCCTGCACGCAAATTAAACTCGCGCTCCAGCGTGAGTGTCTCTCTGCCAAGCGCCTGGAGAATATCGCTGCCAACCTGCCAGTCGTAGCGGGCGTTAAGGAGATCACCGATAGTCTCTGGAGCGGCAGCAAAGCCAAAGCCTGCAAAGATACAGGCTCCCAGGGTATCGTAGCCGGCCATGTTGATCTGAGTCTTACGGGAGATTTCCACCTGCCCTGCAGGATTCAGGTGGTCCACTTTAGCGCGGATGGTCAGCCCGGCAGTATGGTCTGCACCCTGGGGTGAGGTGGCGTAGGTCACGCCAGTCCCTTTAATCGCCCTTGGCTCATAAGCAGACATCGCCTGACCCTTCACCGCAGGCACATTCTCGACGCCGAATACTCGGCCTGTAGTCGTTGCGCCATGACCCAAAACGCGCCCAAGCGGTGTCCCTTGAGCGATCTCCTCTATCAACTCCATCGCCCGGGTGCTATCGCCAAACTGCATGAGACCTGCTTCAGCAGCAACACCCAGCGCTGCGCCTACCTCAATCGTATCCAGCCCCAGATCGTTAATCTGATAGCACATGCGTGCGATGGCATCGAGATCAGGGATACCCAGGTTTGGGCCGAGCAGACCAATTGTCTCGTATTCTAACGGCGAAACAATCGCTTTTCCGTCCTCACCACCGAAGATGTTCGAACACCGGATCGTGCAACCCGCCATACAGGCATGCGTGGTCTCACTCTCTCCACCACGCTGTAGCAGCAGCTCGCGCATGGTTTCGCCGCTGATCTTTTCTACATCCTCGAAAGTGCCTTCGGAGAAATTGCGCGTGGGCAGCCCGCCGAAACCATTCGACATACGCGGCATTGCTGCAGTCCCATACTCTGCATAAACTTTAATCTGCGGGTGCGCCATCAGCGCTTGGTTAAACTCTTTTTGCGCCTTGCGGAAAGCGTCCATATGGGATATTGACGCCTTTTCGCCGTCCTTTGCGTCAATCACAATTGCCTTTAAGCCTTTGGAGGCCATCACCGCCCCAAGACCGCCACGAGCAGCAATGCGAGAAGGCACTTGGTCCTTATCCAAGTTTTGGATGCCTGCCGAAGATAGGCGCATCTCCCCGCCCGGACCTATGAGAGCAAGAGCTACGTGCTGACCATAACGCGCCAGCAGCCGCGGCGCGGTTGCGTACACGCCCAGACCTACGAGGTCATCTGCTGGCTCGAAGCGTGCCCCTTCCGGGCTTAGATGCAGCACCCACCAGCTCGCCTTGTCGGGGATATTTTCGATGATCAGCACTTTGATTCCCAGGCGGGTTATCTGCATCCCGGTAGATCCCCCGGCATTGGACTCTTTTACGCCTCCCGTGAGCGGGCTTTTTCCCCCAACCGATATGCGGTCGCAACTGGAGAGCATGTGTCCCACCAGCAAGCCGGGTGCAAACAGCAGTTTGTTTCCCGGTCCTAATGGCTCGCATGTGGCATTGACTTCATCAACCAGGACACGCGCAACCAGCCCGCGCCCTCCTAACATTTCCCAGGAAGGGGGCGCAGGCTCAACAGTTAGTTTTTGATCTTTTACATCGACACGCCAAACATTCATGGAATGATCAGGTTGAATCGCTGCCACTTAATACACCTCCGTATCCAGGAAACACCGCAACTAACCCAAGACTTCCTTCAATGCCTCCTTGAAGGTCCCGAGTGCATCGTTGATTTGTTGCTCGCTGACAATCAATGGCGGGATCCAGCGGATCACATTGTCATACGAACCACACGAGAGCAGCAACAGCTTTCGTTCCTGGCAGGCATGGATCAAGGCTTTGGCCGTGGCTTTGTCTGGCTTGTGATCTGGCTTGCGAAACTCGGTACCGATCATTAATCCGAGACCGCGCACGTCGCCCATCACAGGATACTCCTCCTGCAGGTGCCGCAGACCTGTCATCAGCTGCTCACCCCGGGCGACGGCATTTGCAAGCAAATTCTCGTCACGGATTGTGCGGATGGTTGCAGCAGCTGCCGCAGTCGCGACCGCGTTTCCGCCATAGGTACCGCCATGCGTCCCAGGGGACCACTTCTTCATCAGATCCATGCGGCTGAAAACACCCGATAAAGGCATCCCGGAGGCAAGACCTTTGGCGACAACCATGATATCGGGCTCAATGCCGTAATGTTCAAAGCCAAACCAGCGCCCTGTGCGTCCAAATCCCGACTGGACCTCATCGATGATAAGCAGGATGCCGTGTGTGTCGCACAGCCTGCGCAGCCCCTGCATGAAGCTCACCGGAGGCACAACATAGCCGCCCTCGCCCAGCACACCCTCGATCAAGATGGCAGATGTCTCTTCCGGAGCGGTCTGTGAGACCAGCAGGTATTCCAGCTCATCCAAGCACCACTGGCTGGTGTTCTCCTCGTCCCAACCGTAGCGGAATGCATAAGGATAGGGGGCGACAAAAACGCCTGGCATCAGGGGTTGGTAACCATTGCGGTATACGGTTTTCGAGGTGGTTAAGGACATGGTTCCCACAGTGCGCCCGTGGAAGCTACCCTGGAAGACGATAATATTCGTCTTACCAGTAGCGTGACGCGCAAGTTTCATGGCGCCCTCAACCGCCTCAGCACCTGAATTGCTGAAGAAAAATCCGTCGATACTGGGAGGCACAATCGGGCGCAGCTCTTCGACGAGCTCCAGCAATGGTTTGTGAAACACAATATTAACCTGCCCGTGGATGAGCAGACCCGCCTGTTTTCGAATAGCTTCTACAACGCGCGGATGGCAGTGCCCAGTATTGGTGACTCCAATCCCGCAGGTAAAGTCCAGATAAGCACTGCCATCCTGAGCGTAGAGATAGCACCCTTCGGCGCGCTCCGCAAGCAAAGGCGTGTAGCGCGTCCATACAGGGGAGATATTGGAAATTGCTTCTTGGTATGTCATAGAGAGTTATATACCTATCGTGTCAGCCACCCACTCTATGCCTACCTCTGCTAAGGCGGGGCGGGTGGGGATTCCATCGGGCGTCCAATTGAGAATCTGGTAATACAGATCCAGCGCATTCTCAAATTCCACCGGATCGATGGCTACACCAGCGGTCGGACCGGTGCCTTGCAAGGCCTTGTAGAACTTCTTGGGCAGCTTGTCGTCCTTGCGACCAAAGCCCTCACGGGCATTGAAAGCACGCAGCATATTCAGTCGGCGTTGCCCAGCCATTACCAGCTCAGCCAAACTGACATCCCAGCCAGTTACTGCTTGGACAAGCTCGACGATTTCCAATGGTCCGTAGAGCGTCCATGCAGGACCCCAGACGAACTGGCACAGCTCGAGCGTATCCAGCAGGCTGTAGAAGATATGTGTATAGGCAGCAAAGCGTACTTTTTCTGATCCAAGCGAGGCGTATGGCGGGGGATCTTTGAGGCCAAGCTCAGCTAACCGGTCCAAGTATAGCTGGGCAGTGCCCTCCTCGTACATTGGGTCGTGCTCGCTGGATTGGTGATCCGCGCCAAAGGGGTTGACCGCATAGATGAGCGCCAGAGAACGCTTGGCATGAGGCATGTGCGCCGGTGCTTCCTCGCCTTTTATGGTGATCAGGCAGTCTTCCGCAGCCGGACCCCACACCTTGGCTGCATACGCTGAGCCCTGCGAGAGCACATGACCTAAAGGTCCGCTATTGGTGACGATCTGGTGCAGCGTATCCAGCATTGCCTGTGCGTTACCAAATCGGAGATCGATGCCCCCAGTTTCCCGAGTGCCAATGATCCCTTTCTCGAAGCATTCCATGGCGAAGGCAATCGTCGCCCCGCAGGTGATCGTGTCGACCGCGTACATATTGCAGATCTGGTTGGCAAGTGAGACCGCATCCATTTCCTTCACACCACAATACGAGCCGAAAGTCGAGATTGTCTCGTACTCTGGACCTCCATAGAGCGGGTCTACCTTCCGTGCTCCCTCGGTGATCTCGACCACGCGTTTGCAGCGCACCACGCAGGCATAACAGGTATCCCGCTCCTTTAAGACGGTCTCCGTCATGCGCTCGCCGCTGATATCTTCGGCAAACTCGAATTGACCCTCGTTGTAGTTGAAGGTTGGTAGTGTTCCGGTCATGTTCTGTGGGAGTACGACACTGGCAGTACCATGCTGGAATAACCCATCAACATCCGGATTTTCAGGGAGAAGCTTCGGGCCGAGGCGGTTCATTGCCACCAGCTTCTTGGGGTCCGCGATTTCAGGCTTCTTGGTGCCGCGCACCACGACGGCCTTTAAGTTCTTACTGGCCATCACCAAACCCATGCCAGTGCGACCATTGTGACGATTGGACATGCTCACCAGGCTTGAGAAGCGCACACCTTTCTCAGCAGCAGGGCCGAACTGGAGCACCTCTGCTTTAGGCTCCCCGACTTCAGCGCGGAGTACGGCATCTACCTCACCAGTGATCTTTCCCATTAAATGGGCAGCATCGTGCAGCGATGCTTCGCCGTTAATGATGGAGAGATATACCGGCTTGCGGGAGCGACCCTTGATGACTATGCCATCGATACCAGCGAATTTGAGCTCTGCTGGGAAAAATCCGCCCGATTGAGCATCGCCAATCGCCCCGCTCATCGGAGATTTGGCGTTGGCATTCAAACGGCTCTGACCTGAGATGGCTGCGCCGGTAGTCACGCTGGTCATCAGGGTGAGCACATTTTCCGGAGCAAGAGCGTCCACGCCTGCGGGCATATCCCGCAGGATGTAGAACATGCCCATGGCGCTGCCTCCCAAGTACTGTCGGTAAAAGCTCTCCGGGGGTTGCTCGACTTCCAGCTTCGCCTGGGTCAAATCGACATGCAAAATCTTGCCGTTATAACCGTATGCCATAGTAACTCCTTTTTTTGAATCAATCGATCTTTGTGTCAGAGAATTGGCTCATATCAAACTGAACTAAACGAAAGCTATCCTGATTCGAGTAGGAACATTTTACACGAGGCTCCCTCAGAATCAAGGTGTCTGATGTATATGTGGGGGGTATTTTGTTTGATACGTAGCAAGTAACCATTCTACAGATAAGTTCCTGTGCTCCTTTGCAGCTGTAAATGCCGGTCTGCCGGGTTTGCGAGATGACGGTCGCATACCCAGCCTGCCATGGGGAGAAGGTATCAATGGGGTTAGTCTGCTGACTTGCTCCAGGCGAAAATATTTTTTGTATCCACCAGCTTACCATTGATGTCGGTAAGCACCTTTGGTGGATCCTGCTTTTGGGTCAGGAGGGAGACGACAAAGAAGAACACAACCGAGATAAAGAACGCCGGGGCAGAGGCGATGTAAATCGAGTCCCAGACGGCATCATCGGCGAATTCGCCTTCGTAGATGACTGGCAGAACGTACGAGCTGTAATAATATACAGTCAGGATCACCCAGGAAATGACACCGCTGAAAAACGATGCCAGTGCACCCACGTGATTGCCTTTCTTCCAGTACATGCCGATAAGATAAGGGGCGGCCATGCCAACCAGGATCGAAGTATTCGCTAATACAGCCAGCTTATAGATGGTCGATGCGAACAAAGCGATTGTCAAACTGCCGATGCCGCTTACTAACAGGCCGAACCTGGTCAGTGTCAATTGGGCCTTGTCCGAGAGATCGGGCTTGAACGGCTTGATAATATTCTCTGTGAACATGGTCGCCCCTGCGAGCATCGAGCTATCAGAAGTGCTCATCAACGCAGATGCGAGGGCAGCAATGAAAACAGCCGTCAGAATGGGCGGCAGAAATTTCATCGCCATCAACACCAGGGTGAATTCGGTCTGCTCGGGAGCCAAATCCGGCCCGAGCGCCCCATAAGCCGTTACACCGATCAGCGGAGAGAGCACCCCGAACGTCAGGTAGAGAATCGCTGCTAAAAACGTGGCTTGGACAGCAATTTTCTCGTTCCTGGCAGCGCAGGTGCGTTGCAGGTAGTCCTGGGCTGGGATAGCGCCTAGGCCGAGCGCGAGCCAGGCAGCTATATAGTAAAACCAGCCATGGGTGCCAAAATATCCATAATAACCATCTTCTGCGGTGGGCCACAAGGCAAACGTATTGGTTGTGTATTGCGCCCCGGCAAGACCGAAGAGCTCCCGCAGACCTCCAACGCTGCTGATAATCCCAACCATGATCATAATCAAGCCTGCGCAGGTAAGGAACATCTGCATAAAATCGAGCGCAGTGTCTGCCCAGAGCCCGCCCAACATCGTATAAAGTGTTACGACCGTCGCGACCAGGATCATCCCGCTCTGAATGGGCCAACCTAGCAACGCCTGTAAAATTGCGCCACCCGCCACGATCTGCGCCGCCGTCCAACCGAAGTAGGTGATGATCTGCGTGATCGTGCCTGCTACGGACATAAACGTGCCATAGCGATGCTGGAAAAAGTCCATGATAGTGATGTATTGGGCGCGGCGAGCCAGGCGGACAACGAAGATACCGGCAATGACCAGACACATGGTTGCCCCGAAGGGATCGAAAACTACTCCTTGAAAGCCGTATTGATAGGCTTCGGCGCTCGAGCCCATCAGAAGTCTCAGCCGCAAACCAGGTCGCCATAATTGAGGGCGCCGCCATCCATAATGGGAGCCGCCGTCCGGCGAGCACGTAGTCCACATTGGTCTCGACTTTTCTCGACGCCCAGAATCCGATAATCAGACGGATGATCAGGATTACCACGATCCCACCAATAATCAAGCCAGCGTGTTCGTATTCTAGCTCCATGACTTATCTCCTTATATCTTTACATGAAGATCCAATACTAGCAGGATTGCTGATGCTCTCCAATGACTTGGCACTCTCCTTTCTTGAAGGTTACATTTCTCTCATCCCGTATGGGAAACCATAATCCAGCCATCTTATCCATGAATGGAACAGGATCAAAGGCCTCCGGACCCATAACCCCAACGCCCTTCCACACTGCATGTTCGAGCAAATCCCACCCGATAACGACATTGAAAGCTGTCTGAGCGACTACTGCCTGGCAGCCCCAGGTGTGCATGCAGTCCGCATTGTCTGCTACCTGATAGAGATATACCTGACGCGGCTTGCCATCCTTTTTCCCTTTGACCCAAGTACCGGCGCATGTTTTTCCGCTCATATGATCACCCAGGTGGGCAGGGTCAGGAAGGCAGGCAGCCACCACATCGCGCGGGGCGACCATGACATCCTTGACCTGAATCGGCTCTTTATTATCCAGGCCGAGCATATGCAGTGTCTTGAGGACACCAATGAATTCGTCGCCCAACCCATATTTAAAGGTGACCCGTTTGCAGTTCACCCAGCGCGGGACAAGAAGAACTTCTTCATGCTCGACGTTGACTACCTCGATAGGACCAATCCCCTCAGGAAAGTCAAATACTTCTGGCTCAGAGAACGGTGGGGTTGTGAACCAGCCGCGTTGATTCTCCCAGATGACCGGTGGATTGAGGCATTCTTCGATGGTGGTCCAGATGGAGAAATTTGGAGCAAATTCATATCCACGAACTTCGATATTCGCCCCGTCGCGGATGCCAATCTCATCGATTTCATCGAACAAGTGATCCTGGGCGTAACGGGCGAAGACGTCCGCCATCCCCGGCTCCACACCCAATCCAACCAGCGCCAGTAACCCCTTCTGCTCCCACAATGCAGCGCGTTCGAACTGGTAGTCGCCTAGCTTGACGCCGCATAACTCGAAAGGCTTCTTAGGATGTGGCTCTGACAGCGTCATTGCCATATCCATATAGGTACAACCATAATTGTAAGCAGCGTCAAATATTGGAACGTTGAAAGATGGATCACAGGCGTTCATGATCAGATCCACCGCGTACTTCTTTGCCAAATCTTCGACCTGTTTTTGTTGCCCAGCGTCGATCCACTCCGCCGGAAATCGCTGAAAATCGCCGAGTTTGGCTTGCACTTCTTTCACGCGTTCAAGGTTGTAATCAGTGAGTACCACTTGCTCCACCCACGGACGTCTCTTAGCGATAGCCGCGATGGCTTCTCCTACCCCACCAGTGCCAACCAGTAGAACCTTCATGTAGACCTCCTTCTAATGAGTAGATGTATTATTATCAACTATCTGGTAGATCTCATTTTATACAAAACATGCTCCGCAACCTGGAGAACCTCAGCGATGTGTTTTTCTGTGTGTGCGGAGGAGAGAAATAGCGGGTGGTAGCTCGCCATGACGCCATACGCGCGCAAACCCAAATGGAAGCGTTGGGCCATTTCCTTGTCCGCGCGCAAATGGTCCCGCTTGTTGCGGATAGCGGTAACGCCAAAATGGATCTGCAAAAACGACGCAGCCCGGTTAACCATGATTGGAAAGCCTAATCGCTCGCCGATCTCTGTCAGACCAGTTTGAAGTATGGCTGCCAGGTGATCAACATGGGGATGAACCTCCCCCTTCTCAAGCTCATTCAGGACTACCAAACCAGCAGTCATTGAAATGGGATTCCCTGAGAAGCATCCGGATTGAAATATCTGTTCGCTCAGATTCCATAGGCCTGTATGGGGTGTGACTACCCTGTCCATAATGTCTCTCCGACCACCATACCCACCGATGGCAAAGCCGCCCCCAAGAATCTTTCCTAAACAAACCAGGTCTGGGGTTACTCCAAAGTATTTAGTTGCACCTCCTAAACTTAAGCGAAAGTTCGTTACAACTTCGTCAAAGATCAGGGGGATTTCGTGCTTTTGAGTAACCTCACGGACTGCCCGCAGGAAATCGGCTTCAGCCGCTACCACACCCAAACCAAATGCCGAAACCGGCTCCAGGATCACTCCCCCCAACTCGTCGGCGTGCTGATCTATTAGCGCAGCTGCCGAGACAACATCGTTATAAGGCAATACCAGCACTCCCTCACGCGTGGATTTAGGCACGCCAGCGCTGTCGATCCGAGAAGCTGGAGCTTCGTGAGCTCCCTCAACACCTAAAGTACTGATCAGCACCGTTTCATGCTGCCCGTGGAAATTTCCTTCGAATTTCGCGATTTTATCCCGCTTACGATAAGCACGGGCTGCTCGCAGCGCCATTTGCGTGGCTTCAGATCCGGTGTTAACGAAGCGAACCATCTCAACATGAGGCATAAGCTGGCATACCTTCTCGGCCAGACTGACCTCAGCCTCAGCAGCCATATAAAAATGGACACCGCTGCGCAATTGTTCTTCGATGGCGCTCATCACAATTTCTGGAGAATGCCCGAGGATATGCACGCCGCCGCCCATTAACAGATCGATATAGCTGTTACCGTCTAGATCGATGAACTCGCCGCCCGAGGCTCTCTTTACATATATGGGATACGGGGGTATGAATTTACCATTGCCCGCTACTCCCCCTGGAAGTACCCTGCACGCCCGATCAAACATCGTCTTAGATTTTGGCGTTCGATCGAAAAAGGTCTGGTCAATGGAATTCATCTTGTTTATTTCTTCCTTTGGAACTCGATAGCATAAAGTTTATATGCATCGCATAGTATTACGAATACAACAGCAAGGCTGCTAATCCATAAATTCCCAAACAGGTTTGACGACAAAGTAAACCAGCATGAGCGGAAATAGGCGAATGATTCCGTCAGTCGAATGACCGGTAGATATAAACATCATAATGGGGAGAATCGTAATAACCAGGTATGCAATCACTAGGCTTTTCAGGTGCAGCCGCCAGATGGATACCGCAAGCACAGCTGCTGCCAGGCTGAATACAGAATCAATCCAAAGAACATAAGACTGCGTCTCTAGCCCTCCCTTGACCGAGTTGTAAAGCATATATGCGTTTCCCGCACCCGCCAATAGCATTAGGTACGAGAGGCTCTTCCAGGATTTCGAGAATTGTTCTTGCGTCATCCTGGGTATGGGCACCGGTTTCGCTGCTTGAGCAGAATTAATGCCTTGCAGTGACCGCGTTTTTTGCTTTCGAAGCACTCTGGTGAAAGCCACCATCAAAAATACGATTCCAAAAATGAGCAATACCGTCTTGAGTTCTAGCATAGAGGTGTCCTAAATATTTTCCGGCTACTGGATAATCTCTCCGAATAATTGCCAGTCAACCCACAAATCTTCTCTATGACAGGCGTCCAGAGATAGTCAACTTTGGACGCCTGTCATCATAAGGATTTGCGATTAGCTGCCCGGCATATAAAAATGTCCCAAGCATCTGACAATTCCAGCCAGGGATCTAGGTGGTTTCCTTCTCTTCCGCTGTAATCTTCCGGAAGGCATCTCGGATGGGCAGGAAACCCAGGTTGAGCTTCAGGTTGGGATCTACAGGCTCACCATAGTAGTCCACCAGTTTTCTGGGTGGAGAAACTTTCTGGCTCACGAGAGAGACACCAACCATCAGGACCAGTGAGGCCAGAAAAGCGACAAACGAGCCTATGTACACAGAATCCCACAATGCGCACCACCAAGCTTCGCTATAGCTGCCTAGATCGGGAGTAAACTCGCAAACTGCGGCAGTGGATTGACCACCCAACCCTGAATTGAAGAAGAAGACTGTCGCCAGGATCCAGGCGACGAATCCACCCAGGAACGCGGACACAGCCCCCCAAGAGTTTGCCTTTTTCCAATACATGCCGAATGCGAATGGGATGAACAGTCCGACAAGCAGCAGTGACCACGCAAGGATCGAGAGTTCGTAGATCGTTTGAGCCCAAAGGCCGATGGATAGCGCAATCACTGCATTGACGACCACCATGATCCGCGTGGCCCACAAGGCGCTTCCGCCATCGAGTTTTCTGCCGATGATTAGTGGGATCAGGTTCTCAGTTACCGCTGAAGCGCCCGCGAGTAGCGAGCTATCCGATGTACTCATCAATGCCGAGGACAATGCAGCAATGAAGATAGCAGTCAAAATCGGAGGCAAATGGGTCATCGCTGCCGAAACCAGCAGGTAGCTGGTATCTTCCATGCCTGGGTTCAGCTTGAACACCATGATCCCGACCAGGGGTGACATAATCCCGAAGAACAGGTAAAGGACGCCTGCGAAGTAGGAGCCATAGACAGAAGTGGCCTGGTTTCGGGCTGCCATGGAGCGCTGCATTAGGTCCTGAGTAGCAACCGAGCCGAGACCGATCGCCATCCAGGCTGCCAGCCAGTACATCCACCCTGTTGCACCGGTATATCCTAAATATCCTTCACCCGCAATCGGTAGCAGACTGAAGGGTTCTGAGACATATGTAGACCCCGCTCCTTCAACCAATCCCGACCAGCCACCCACTGCTGCCAGCATCGCCAGGAAGACAAGAGTGATCCCTCCTGCAGTGAAGAACATCTGGAAGAAATCCAGCAAAGTGTCTGCCATCATCCCGCCCATTGTGGTGTATGCAGCAACAATGGTAATGATGATGATCATGCCCCATTGAGGATCGATCCCAAACAAGCCTTGGACGATCGCCCCTCCCGCGACAACTTGCGCTGCAGTCCAGGAGAAATACGTCAGCATTTGAGCGATGACCGAGAGGACTGTCATCGCCTTGTTGTATCGGCGCTCAAAGAAATCTACAATGGTCAGATATTTTGCCCTTCGCATCAAGCGCACGAAAAATACACCTGATATGAACAAACATACCGCCGCGCCGAAAGGATCAAATACCACACCTTGAAATCCATAATCATAGGCGGTTTCGGAAGCACCCATCAAGGTTTCTGCCGCAAACCAGGTTGCCATAATGGATGCTGCAGCCATATGGATTGGCAGCCTGCGACCCGCAACCACATAGTCGGTATTATCTTCAACCTTACGAGCCGCCCATATGCCAACCACCAGGCGGACAAAGAAGAAAAACCCGATAAACACTACGACCAGCCATGCTGCGTGATATTCTTCAAGAATCATTGATCCCTCCCACTGTTAGAGCGTTTTTGCTATTTCCGCCAGTGTATCCGAGAGGCGGTTGAGGACTTCATCGATTTGCTCGTATGTGATGACCAATGGCGGCTCAATCCTGATCGTATGAGCGCTTGTGAGGGTTCCAGCAACGAGCACGCCACGTTTGAATAAGCCAGCCGCAACCTTGTATCCCACCTCCGGATCGAGGAAGTGCTGCCCGATCAGCAATCCTTTGCCGGTAATTCGCTCGTAGATTTGCGGGTAGGTGCGGGCAAACTCTTCCAGCTTAGGGATGATATATTCACCCTTGGCTGCTGCTTGCTCCCAGAGCTTATCCCGCAACACGACATGGATTGATGCTATTGCTGCGCTACATGCCAGGGCGCCGCCTCCCGTTGTGGTGGTATGGATGAAGGGATTGGGGTACATCATGCATTGCCAAATCTCCTCGGTTGAGCAGAAGGCGCTGACAGGCATTACCCCACCTCCAAGCGACTTGGCAACTGCGAGAATGTCTGGTGCGACATTCCAATGGTCCAACCCCCATAGCTTCCCTGTTCGCCCGAGGCCAGTTTGCACTTCATCGGCGATCAAGAGCACACCATAATGCTTGGTTAATTCCCGGACGCGCGGCCAGAAGTCATCTGGAGGCACGATAGCGCCTGCTTCACCCTGGATCGGCTCAAAGAGCACACCCGCGATATCGATACCGACCTTTTTGCAGATATCGAGCTGTTGCTCGACTGCATCGGCATCACCAAAAGGCACATGGTAGATCGGACCGCCGTACAACACACCCGGGGGTTGGCGATAATCCATCTTTCCCATCATGCTCAAAGAACCCATGGTCTTTCCATGAAAGGCTTTCACCGCAACGATGAAACCGGATTTGTGGGTGTGCATTTTTGCCAGCTTGATGGCGCCTTCGATCGCTTCCGTCCCGCTGGCGCAGAAAAAGCTGTACTTGATATCACCAGGCGTGATTTCAGCCATCAGGCGAGCCAGGACTCCCCGCAACGGGTCAATTAACTCCTGGCTGGGCATCGGAGTGCGCCTGAGCTGCGCGGCTACGGAGGCAACAACGTCGGGATGGCTCCAGCCATGATCCATCATCCCGTATCCTCCCAAGCAGTCGATATACTCGCGCCCTAAGACATCGCGGAAGATGGCGCCGCTGCCAGTCCATTCGGTAACTGCCCAATCCCCTGCCTCAGTAACCGATTTGCGATATTCAAGCCAACCCCTATTGAAATGCTCAGCGAAGTTGAACTTGGCCTCATCGATGATTTGCTTCCCTAATTCTTCGGGGACTTCGCTCATCTGGATAATATCCAGCCAGCGACTCGAATACTCTAAAGCCTTATCTAGATTGTTCGTCATATGTTCGACCTCTCTATCAGAATGGATGGTGGTAGCAATTTAGCTCTTCCTGAAGTAGCCATCGCTTCAGGTATACCGTGGGATATGACAGTGATAGATATTTGGCTTCAGGTCTCCTCCTCCTCCTACTGAGTATTCATGTTTCTCATCGTTAGAATTTCCTGGTCCATTCTTTTGGCCAGCGTTCAATGACGACTTTCTTCTGGGTAAAAAATTCGACTGCATCCATTCCCTGCCCGTGCAGGTCGCCAAAGAAGCTCTCGCGCCAGCCGCTGAAGGGGAAGAAAGCCATCGGGGCTGCTACGCCAATATTGATCCCGATGTTCCCAGCATCCGCTTCGTATCGAAATCGTCTCGCAGCATGTCCACTGGTTGTAAACAGGCTCGCCTGGTTGCCATAGGTCCCGCCATTGACCAAATCAATGGCTTCATCAATCGTATTAACATGCACCATGCCTAGCACAGGTCCAAAGATCTCAGTCCGGTGAACTTCGCTGTTGATTGGCACATCAGTGAGTATGGTTGGGCGTATGAAAAAACCCGCCTCATATCCCTTGATATTCGCTCCACGCCCATCAACTGGAATTCCCGCACCATCTTCCGCACCCCTGCCGATAAGTGTTTCAATACGCGCCTTGCTTTCACCAGAAATCACCGGCCCCATTTGGACACCTTCATCCAGACCGAATCCGACCACCCGGCTGCTGGCAGCATCGCAGATCCCTTCGGTGAACACATTGCGCGCTTCAGCTACGGTTATCACCCAGGAGCTTGCCAGACAACGCTGTCCGGCACAGCCAAAGGCGCTGTCTGCTGTGATCCGCACGGCTGTGTCCATATCAGCATCCGGCAGCACAACAATTGGGTTCTTTGCGCCTCCCTGCGCCTGGACTCGCTTGCCGTTGGCTGCGCCACGGCTGTAGATGTATTTGGCAACTGGCGTCGATCCTACGAAGCTGATTGCCCGGATCAAGGGGTGGTCCAAAATCCCATCAACTGCCGCTTTCGAACCGTTCACCAGGTTGACCACGCCTTCGGGTAAGCCAGTTTGCTCGAGCAAGCGGAAGATGATCTGCATGGTCAATGGCACCTTTTCTGAAGGCTTGACCACCACCGGATTCCCGCATGCCAAGGCGTAAGGCAAAAACCAAAAAGGGATCATGCCGGGGAAATTAAAGGGCGCGATAATCGCACACACACCAACAGGCTGCCGGATCATGATCTCGTCGATGCCCGGAGCGATATCTTCTGAGATGACCCCTTGGGATAATATTGGAATTCCGATGGCTGTCTCCACATTTTCGATCGCCCGGCGCATCTCTGCCTTTGCTTCATCATACGTCTTTCCACATTCTGTGGTTATGCAGCGGGAGATTTCGTCTAGGTGGGCTTCGAGCAATTCCTTGAGCTTGAACAAATATTGAATGCGCTCAACAGCCGGGGTGCGCCGCCAGCCTTGAAATGCGTCACTGGCGACTGCAATTGCTTCATTCACCTGCTCACTTGTCGAGAGAGGTGTGTATGCCAGCACCTCTCCGGTTGCCGGATTAAAGACTGGCGCGTGCTCCTCAGTATCAACCGTCCGCCACTGGTTTGCGATGTAATTCAATACCTTCCCATTGCCAGCCATTTCATTCACCTCTCAAACATCTCTAGCCTGTGCTCATGCGATCGGTAATCTCTAATCCCCGCTCAATAATCTCAAGACCTTCATCCAGCTGAGCCTGCGTGATGCATAATGGCGGGACGACAAAAAGTATGTTATGGAAAACAAACGTAAACAGCCCATTGTCCTTCAAGAACTTTGCCACCTCATTCAGCGGGTCGATAGGCTCTTTGGTATCTTTGTTCTGCACTATCTCCAACGCTGAAAACAATCCAATATAGCGCACGTCGCCCACCGATCCATGCTGAGCTTTGATCTGCTCCAGTCTCTCACCAAGGTATTTGCCCAAGCTTGCTGCGTTTTCGAACAATCTATCTTTTTCATATACTCCCAGAGTCGCTAATCCGGCAGCGCAAGCCAGAGCATGCCCGCTGTAGGTGAGACCGCACCACAACATTTTGTCCTCGAAGTATTCAGCTATTGCATCTGAGACGATTACTGCGCCTAGAGGGACGTATCCGGACGTAAGACCTTTAGCAGTCGTGATCATATCCGGCACCACGCCCCAATTATCCACAGCAAACCACCTGCCCGTGCGTCCCCACCCGCTCATCACCTCGTCGGAGATGAGCAAAATGCCATACTTGTCGCAGATCTCGCGCACCCGCGGCCAATAATCATCTGGCGGGACAATCAAGCCATTCGAGCCGGTCACGCCTTCCATGATGATCGCTGCAATGTGGTCTGGACCTTCATAGTGGATAATTTCCTCCACATGGGAAATACACTCCCGGTTGCAGGTCTCGCGTGTCCAGCCGAACGGGCAGCGATAGCAATATGGATCGAGAAAATGCACCCCACCCGGCATGGTTGGCTCAACCGCGAGCCTGCGGTAATCCCCAGTAAGCGCCATTGCGCCATGTGTAGCTCCGTGGTAGGAGCGGTAGCGCGCCAGTATCTTCTGCCGCCCGGTATAAAGTCGTGCTATCTTAATAGCATTTTCGTTGGCTTCTGCCCCGCCCAGGCAGAAGAAGGTTTTATTTAGATGACCCGGAGCTACTTCGGCGATCTTCTTTCCCAGCCTGCCACGTGCTTCCGTTGCAAGCCCAGGGTGCACAAAGCAGAGCTGCTCTGCTTGCTCTTGAATCGCCCTGACCACCGCAGGATGTTGGTGCCCGATGTTCATGTTCATTAATTGCGAAGAGAAGTCGATGTAACGCTTACCATCAGCATCCCAGAAATAGATGCCCTCTGCGCGCACGACTGGGATAGGGTTCGTCGCCGATTGCACCGACCAGGAAAAAAATGTGAATTGGCGATTGAGATCTACGATCTCCTGCGCTGTCAACGATGATTTTTCTTTCAACACCTCTACCTCCTAAGTGAAAGTCAGAAACAAGCATTCAGACTTATCGTTACCTGCTTACTCGCTGAACGACATCCAGCATGACATTCAGGGTTTCATCAATGTCCGCATCGGAGTGTTCATAACACAGGAACCAGGGCTCGCGAGCATCGTGGTCTGGCATTACCCCACGCTCGATGGCTGCTTCCACCAATCGTAAGTAATATTCAGTGTCGCTCTGAGACCACGAACGCTGGTCGGTAACTTGCTCCACACCGAGTGCGAATGAGAACATTGCCGGATAGCCACTCATACAGACCGGCACGCCAGCGTCGCTGAATATTGTGCGCAATCCATCCATCAGTCGTTTGCCACGCCGGGCAAGCGTCTCATGGACGGGCAATTTTTGCAGAATCTCGAGGGTGGCGAAAGCAGCAGCAACGCCTGGCTTGTTATTCGTGAACGTCCCCCCTTGTGCAACTCCATGACCAATAATCTCCATGATCTCTCGCCTGCCGCCAAAAGCCGCGATGGGGTAACCGTTGCCTAACGATTTTGCGTACGTAGCCAGGTCTGGAATCAGATTGTAAACTTCCTGCGCACCGCCGCGAGCCAGGCGGAAGCCCGTCTTGACTTCATCCAGGATGAATACAACGCCATATTCGCGTGTCTTCTCTCGGATAAACTCTAAGAAACCGGGCTGTGGGAGAATGGCACCGCAATTACCCATACACGGCTCTACAATGATCGCTGCGACCTTGTTGCCTTCACGCTTCAGAATATTGTCCAGAACCTCGAAATCGTTGAAAGGAAGGGTGAGGATGAGCTCGTGGATCGCTTTGGGAATCCCAGAGCTGGCAGGAATCGGGACCGGGCTACGCCGGCTACCGTAAGACTCCACCGGCGCATATGTCGAAAACAGAGTGTAGTCGTGAAAACCGTGATACATACCCTCAAACTTGATCACTTTTTCACGCCCGGTGTATGCTCTTGCTACCCGGATAGCGTGCATGGTCGCTTCCGTCCCTGAGCAAGCAAGGCGTGCCATCTCCACGCCAGGACACATGGCGACAATCTTATCCATGACTGCAACCTCTAGCTCGCTGGTCATGGCGAAGAGCACGCCTTGATCGATCTCGGCATGCACCTTCTCGTCCACTTCATCGTAGGCGTGTCCCAGGATAATTGGACCGAATGCCATGCGGTAATCAATATAGCGGTTATCGTCAACATCCCAAAGATAACCGCCCTTGCCTCTTTTGACGTATGGGGTGATCCCATCCCCCCAGTAGCGGAAATTCGAATTGACACCCAGAGGCATCACAGACTGGGCTTGTCGTTGAAGCAAGTTGCTTTTCTCACGCTGGATCGCCATCTCGCCTCCACAAATTATGTTGCACACCGGTTATTTCACATGATCCGGCTTATCGACACAATCCGCTGAAGGGATACGCCATTGGTATACATCTTTCAATACCTGGGGAACTATCGAGGTTGTCGTCTTGCGCACGCCTGGAGTTCGCCCAATCACCTCAGTGACAAAGCGGTGCACCTCATCCGTATTTCGTGCGACCACCTGTACGCTGACATCCGTTTCCCCAATTGCATAAGCCACATAGCTAACACATTCGAGCTGCTTAAATTTGGAGGCAACCTCACTGATCAGTCCAGGTTCCACCTCTATAAAAACATCTGCGATCACCGAATACCCTATTGCCCGTGGTTTCGGGATTGCACTGATCGAGATGATCCCGTCTTTGAGTAATCGCTCAATTCGATAACGTACGACACGTTCTGAGATATTGCCAATTCGGCGGGCGATCTCAACAGCAGACATACGCCCGTCTTCCATCAGCAGATCGACAATACTAAGATCAATTGTGTCGATTTTAGACATTTATTAGACTTTCCTTTTCCTATAACGACAAATTTGGACAAAATTAATGTAACAAAAAAAAGCACAAATGTCAATTGACATTTATCATAATTTTGGGATTAATCGAGCAGGACAGGTACAGGAAGCCTGCCCTACCGGCTTCTTATTTGGGTTGTTGTTGGGTAATGCAGTGAATATTTCCGCCCCCGAGGAGGATTTCGCGGGCGCTCACGCCAACAATTTGGCGATCGGGGAACAAACCCTTGATGATCTGCATTGCCTGGCGGTCGTTAGGATCATCAAATACTGGTACGACGACACCCTGGTTGGCTATATAAAAATTGATATATGAGCCCGCCAGGCGATCTCCCGGCATGCGAGGCAGCGTGCCTTCAAAGACGTCTACACCCTGGGATTCCGCTTCGCTACTATAGAGTGGGCCCGGCTGCGTGATACGGTGCACCTCGAAATTCCTACCCCGGGCGTCAACAGAGCCCACCAGGAGATCATACGCATCGCAGGAAATCTCGTATTGCGGGTCATTCCTGTCATCTGTCCACGTTAGGGCAAGCACGCCGGGTCGCACGAAGCAAACTAGGTTGTCCACGTGCCCACTCGTCTCATCTTGATAGACTCCGTGATCAAGCCAGATAATCTTCTCTACCCCCAGATACTCTTGAAGTCTTTCTTCAATCTCTGACTGGCTGAGATGAGGGTTGCGATTCGGATTGAGCAGGCATTCCCGCGTGGTAACCAACGTTCCCTGCCCGTCCACATGGATAGAACCGCCTTCCAGGACCAAGTCTGCTTTATACCGCTCGAGACATTCAAGCTCGAGAACCTTCTGGGCTACAAGAGCATCCTGGTCCCAGGGGAAATACAAACCACCTTGCAAGCCACCCCAGGCATTGAAGACCCAATCCACACCACGGACTACGCCCAAACTATTCTTCACGAAGGTTGGCCCACAGTCGCGCATCCAGGCGTCATTACTGGTTATCTCCACCACGCGCACTCCTGCCGGCAACATCCGGCGGGCATTCAGGAATTGGGCAGGTGATACACCCATCGTCACCGGCTCAAACTGGCTGATGGCTATTGCTACATCTGTAAAAGCTTGCTGGGCGGGCTTGGCGCCAAGGCGCCAGTTATCAGGGCGTTCAGGCCACAACATCCAGCATCCACAGTGGTCCTCAAACTCGCCCGGCATATAGAAACCATCCTGGCGGGGGGTAGATTTTAACGAATCCGGCATGACTCACCTAATTGACGTGATATTTATCCAGATATTGCCATTACAGCACCTCCTCCTATTATCGTCGCCAACAATATGATCTGTCAACCACTATTAGAAAGGATAGTAGCCAGCTAAATAGACAGCTGGGTAGCGAGTTAGCTACCCAGCAATTGGCAGTTAATAAAATTAATTCAGCCTAGGTTAACCATCGTGCTTGCATAATAACTATCGCTAGCAAGCTGTAAGGCACCCATTTAGAGCGATCTCGACAACCGCATGTGTGACTAGATAAGCAAATTGATCGGTTCCTCCAGGTACTTACGCAGCGCCTGCATGAACCGCGCCGCCTCGGCACCGTCGCTCACGCGATGATCAACCGAGAGGGTGGCTTTCATACGGGTACCCGGTACGATCTGCCCTTCTTTCACGACCACCACCTCCCGCGCTGAGCCCACCGCCAGGATAGCTGCTTCGGGGGGGTTGATAATGGCAATAAAGTGGTCAACGTCATACATACCCATGTTGCTCACCGAGAAAGTTGAGCCTTCAATATCATCTGGACGTACTTTACCATCGCGGGCGCGTTGCACCATCGGGCGGACCTCAGCACTGATCTGTCGCACTGTTTTGCGGTCGGCGCTATGGCACACCACAGTTAGCAATCCACCATCCACTGCCACAGCAACACCGATATTCACCTGCCCATGCCGGATAACCTGCTTATTGGCCTCGTCCAATGATGCGTTCAAATTCGGGAATTCACGCAGTGTCAATGCTGCAGCCCTGATGATGAAATCATTGACGGAGGTCTTCTCGCCATCGGGCAATGCCTCGTTCACCTGCTGGCGAAGTTCAAGAAGCTCAGCCACATCGTATTCAAGGGTAACGTAAAAGTGTGGTATACGCTGCTTAGCTTCCGTCATTCGCTTGCCAATTAACGAGCGAAGCTTATTGAGCGGCACTTGCTCGCTGGCCGGTGTAGGTTGAACCGCGAGCGGCGTAACCGCAGGAAAAGCAGCAGATATTGAATCCTTACTAGAATCGACGTACTCTTCTACGTCCTTTTTCGTAATCCGCCCAGCTGGTCCAGTGCCGCGCACTGACTTAAGAGAGATATCAAACTCATCGGCAATTCGCCGTGCCAGTGGAGAGGCTTTTACATCTCCTGGAAGCTTCACATCTTCCTCGGCTGAAGGTGCCGTCGTTTGAGTTGCCGTTGGTGTGGGAGCGACATATACTGCACCCTGATCTGGAGATTCGGATTGCGAACCCTCTGGTTGACCTTTGGCAACTTCCAACGCACTGATATCCACCTTTTCACCTGAGGCAGCAATCACCGCGATTGGCGTGTTTACCGGAACACTTTCCCCTTCTGTTACCAGATGCCGGGCAAGCACGCCTTCGAAAGCTGACTCCACTTCCACGGTGGCTTTGTCCGTCTCGATCTCAGCCAGTATGGCGCCTTTTCGAACTTCTTCGCCTTCAGTGACCACCCAACGCAGCAGAGTACCTTCCGCCATGTCGAAGCCGAGCTTGGGCATAGTGACAATCTCAGCCATCAAAGCACCTCCTTAACTGCCTGGATGACATCTTCCACCTGAGGCAATGCCATCTGCTCCAGTGTGCGATTATACGGCAGCGGCACTTCTTTCTGCGCCACACGCTGGATAGGGGCATCCACATAATCGAATGCCTGCTCATAAATGCGCGAAGCAACTTCGGAGCCAACGCCATATGAGCGCCAGCCCTCTTCAACGATTACTGCACGGTTGGTTTTCTTAAACAATTCAATCACAGGCTCCATATCCAGGGGACGTAGCGTGCGGAGGTCGACAATTTCGACCTCAATGCCTTCCTTGGCAAGCTGTTCAGCTGCTTTGGTTGAGATTTCAAGCATCTTACTGTAAGTGACAATAGTCACATCCCGACCTGGTCTCTGGACCTTCGACTTACCGATGGGGACCGTGTAATCGTCCTCAGGCACTTCATCACGGATCTGGTAGAGTGTTGCGTGTTCGATAAACAAGACTGGATCATCGCTACGAATGGATGCCTTGAGAAGACCTTTTGCGTCTTCAGGCGTGCCGGGTGCAACAACTTTCAACCCAGGGAAGTGGGCAAAAACTGCATCTGGCGTTTGAGAATGGGTTGCACCAAGCTGCCGCCCGCCCCCACTCACGGCACGGATCACGAGCGGTAAAACGAACTGCCCACCAAACATATAGTGTAGCTTAGCAGCTTCATTGACGATGTGATCCATTGCCGAAAAGGCAAAGTTGATTGTCATTAATTCAGCAACTGGACGCAGACCTGTCAATGCCGAGCCAATCGCCGCACCGATAATGGCTGCTTCAGCAATGGGGGTATCGCGCACGCGGTCGGCGCCGAAATGATCGTAGAACCCCTTGGTGACCGCGTAGGTCCCACCCCAAATGCCAACCTCCTCACCCAGGATGAATACATTTGGATCTCTCTCCATCTCCTCCCATAGAGCTTTCGAGATGGCTTCTCGCATGGTAATCTTGGGCATGTCTCCCCTCTCCCTATGCTTCTACATAAATATGTTCAAATAATGCCTCTGGCGCAGGCTCCGGGCTCGTTTCAGCGAATTGGACTGCCTCCTGCACTTCGGTTTCCACTTGCTTGTCGATATCATCTAACTCTGCTTCTGTCGCCAGCTTCTGGTCAACCAATTTGGTACGGTAAATACCGATCGGGTCATGCTCTTGCCACCTTTTGACCTCGTCAGACTGGCGGTACCGCTCTGGATCACCCATCGAGTGACCTCGATAACGATACGTTGTAATTTCCATGAAGTATGGACCTTCTCCACTACGCACGCGCTCGATAGCTTCCAAGGCGGCTTCCCGTACCGTGAGAACGTCCATGCCTTCCACACGACTATTTGGAATCCCATACCCCTCTGCTTTTTGACGGATCTCTGGAACAGCAGACGCACGTTCCACCGAAGTGCCCATGCCATATTGGTTGTTTTCACACACCCACAAGACAGGCAAATTCCACACTTTAGACAAATTTAATGCTTCGTGGAAATAGCCAATATTCGTGGCGCCATCCCCAAACATGCAGATGGTCACACCATCATTTCCCTGATAGATATCACCGAGTGCCAAACCAGCTGCGATGGGTAAGTGCGAGCCGACGATAGCATGCCCTCCCCAAAAGTTTTTCTCAACATCAGCCATATGCATGGAGCCACCCTTGCCTTTTGAGCAGCCTGTGGCTTTTCCAAGCAGTTCAGCCATGACTTCCTTCGACGAAATTCCACAATTCAGAGCAACGCCGTGATCGCGGTAGGCCGTAATCACTCGATCTTGGGGCTTGCGGGCAGAGATCAATCCCGTGCTAACAGCCTCTTGGCCAATGTACAAGTGCAAGAACCCACCGATCTTACCCTGTTGGTATAGTTGTGCTGCCTGCTCTTCAACCAGGCGGATAAGCACCATCTGGTAATATATATCGAGGATTTCGTTCTTTTCCATTTATCTCTCCAACGTAAAATAACACCGGGGCTGCCCCGGCGTTAATGTCTATTCATACTTAAGAGCGACCGAATTATACCAGAGGGCTTTATGAGAACGCCTCCATTTGGATGTCGTTCAATATTGCCTTCCCCAACCGATCTCTTCAGCAGCGCGGAAGATATCTGTCACTGAAATTAACCCCAACAATGTACCATTCTCATTAACCACCGGCATATGATGGATATTCTTTTTCTGCATAATGACCGAACACTCACGCAATGACCAATCCGGGCGGGCAGTAACCACGGGTGTGCTCATAATTTCCCCGATGCGCGTATCCGCTGGATTACGATCAGGCGCGATGATCTTATCGCGGATATCCGTTGCAGTCACAATCCCATAATTGGGACTATCGCCACCTGGATCAACTACAAGACTGTGGATACTCCGCCGGCGCATGAGAGTTAGCGCGAACGATACACTGCTGTCTGGATCAATCACAATGGCAGGACTGCTCATCCAATCACGAACTTTGTTCGGCATGCTCTCCTCCTTTTTTTGCTCTATTACCAGGATGTATTTGCTGACAAATACTGTGTAACAACCAGAATTCTGCTCCCCTGGCATCCATGGTTGAATCCGCCACCATCCACAATTTTACGATGTACTCCAACGCAGAGCCGGTAAAATTCAACACGATAGTACATGCCCGCAAACCTCTAACACCAATGGCTGACAACTGAAGGTTATAAAACCATTTCACTCCAAATTGTATCAGGAATATTCAGTTCGTTTGCTTAGCATGTGTTAAATGTAAATATGTGCAAAATCGACCGTTGATTCAGCCCAGGTATAATACAATCTACTCTGGATTGCCAACTTTCGATTAGCGGAACACGGTAAACTTTCCAACCTATGTCCCAGTCCATTGCATATCCCATTGACGCGATCCTGATGATCGGTATCCCGGTTTGTCTGGGCTTGTATCTGAAGCGCAGATTTGATCTACCCTGGAGCTTGTGGTGGATTGGCGCGGCAACGTTTGTTATCTCCCAGATTGGTCACATCCCTTTCAATGCCGGGCTAACCGCCCTGTTTAACCTGGGGCTTCTTCCTTCCCCGCCTCAGAACTGGAATATATTTTTTAACGCCGCAATTTTGGGACTGAGCGCTGGCTTATGGGAAGAGCTAGCACGCTATGCTGTGTATTCTTGGTGGGTGAAGGATGCTCGCTCCTGGAGAAAAGCCGTGTGGTTAGGCGCTGGGCATGGGGGCATCGAAGCGATCCTGTTAGGCGCGCTGGTGTTCGTAAACTTCGTGTATTTAATGGCTATGCGCAACGTGGATTTGGCTGGACGTGTTTCCCCCGAACAGCTCGCTGTCGCTACAAGCCAGATCGCTGCCTACTGGTCTGCTCCCTGGTCTCTTATCCTCATGGGCGCATTAGAACGCTTGCTCACCCAACCCATCCAGATTGCTTTGAGCATTTTTGTTTTGCAGGCTCTCATACGTAATCGGCCATACTGGCTGCTCGTGGCAGTGCTTTGGCATGCCGTAGTAAATGCTGCAGCGGTCTATACCATGCAATCCTTTGGTCCATACGTTGCAGAGGCCGTCATCGGGGTTGCAAGCATATTCAGTTTGGTGGCAATCTTTGCCTTGCGCCATCCAGGGCCTGCTCAGATCAAACCAATACCCCAAGAAGTAATCCATCCCCCGGATATTGATCAGGTAATCCGATCGACCTCGATTGAAACTCCTGAAAAGCTTGAACAGACAAAATACCAATGATCCAGACCCAAAATCTAACAAAAAAATTTGGTGATATCGTCGCTGTGCATAAACTTGATCTGGACGTCCGGGAGGGTGAAGTATTTGGCTTTCTCGGCCCCAACGGAGCTGGAAAAACCACTACGCTGCGTATGTTTACCTGTCTGATCGCGCCCACCAGTGGATCAGCAACCGTCAATGGTTGCGTTGTCGGCAGGGATGACCAGAGGATTCGGCAGAGCGTGGGTATCCTTACCGAGTTGCCTGGCTTTTACGATAACCTGAGTGCTCATTACAACCTTGAAATCTATGCCAACTTGTACGGCATAAGCGACAAACGCGGCCAGGTCGAAAAATATTTGCGCATGCTTGGTTTGTGGGAACGCCGAGATGACGAGGCGGGTACGTTTTCCAAAGGTATGAAGCAGAAGTTGGCAATCGCTCGTGCACTTCTGCACGAGCCGCAAATCCTTTTCCTAGACGAACCTACAGCAGGGCTCGATCCGGAGGCTGCCAGTCTGGTGCGTGATTTCATTCAAGACTTGCGCAAACAAGGTCGTACCATATTCATCTGTACCCACAATTTAGATGAAGCCGACCGACTATGTGATCGTGTCGGTGTCTTTAAGACCCGCCTTCTGGTTGTAGATACTCCCACGCGCCTGCGAACGCAGGTTTTCGGACGCAAGGTTGTTGTTCACTTAGGTCAATCTAGCTCAGGCTACCTATCATTGATCAAAGAGCTAAACTTTGTTAATGAGGTTAAAGCCATCGATAACAAACTGGTGATTACTCTGGATGAACCTGAGGTTCGTAATCCTGAGATTATCCGCCGCCTGGTACAGGCTGGAGCAGAGATCCAGTTTGTAGGCGAACTGCGCCATTCGTTGGAGGATGTGTATCTCCAATTTGTTCGTTCCAACGATACAACCGTAACTAATTGATGATCCCAATGAAAAGAATAATCACCATCATGCGTAAAGAATGGGCTCAGGTATTCAAAAACCGCCTGGTACTCTCGACCATTATCTTCATGCCCATGCTCTTCACCGCTATCCCCTTGGTGATGCTTGTCGCCATGGGTGGGACAGATGCGGTTGAGCTAACCAGCGATCTGCCACCCCAGTACACGCAATTCTGCCCAGATAACCTATCAGGGAATGAATGCATGCAGGTTTTCACCGTCAACCAGTTCATGCTTTTGTTCATGATCACCCCACTGATTATCCCGATAAATATTGCAGCGTACTCCATTGTTGGCGAAAAAACGTCACATAGCCTTGAGCCACTGCTGGCAACCCCGATCAGCACGGCAGAGCTGCTCATCGGAAAGAACATTGCTGCTGTCATTCCCGCCGTACTGGCAACCTGGCTAGGTTTTCTCCTCTACGTCCTCGGGGCATGGATTATCGTTCAATCCCCTTCAGTCGTATCCACACTGCTCGATCCGATGTGGTGGCTTGCTGTACTTGTGGCTGGTCCATTACTGGCAGTGCTATCAGTTAATTTTGGCTTGATGATCTCATCTCGCGTCACCGAGCCACGCGTCGCAGAACAAATCTCTGCATTGGTCGTATTGCCGCTCGTAGGTTTGTTCATTGCTCAGGTAGCTGGTGTTTTCCTGATCAACCGTCTGCTGGTTATGCTTTTTTGTGCGATGCTGATACTAATAGATGCAGGCTTGGTTGCTCTGGCAGTCTACGTGTTCCAACGCGAATCAATTCTTACCCGCTGGAAATGAGCGTGTTTCATAATCCCGTTAAAAGCGTAGGGGCGATTCTATTGGCGATAGTGCTCGCAGTCGCCGGGATAGTGTCTGTCAGGAGCCAGGCTCAGGGTGATCTTGCCCTTAGCATCTCGCGAGATTTTGGCTACTCTTCTGGCACGGGTCGCATTCAAGGACGTTTCACATTAAAAGTCCTAGGACCTGACGACCTGGTGAGGGTGGTGTTTCTGATCGATGGTCAGGCAATGGGTGTTGACAAATCCGCCCCCTATGAGATCCAATTTCATACTGGGGATTATTCCCAAAATATCCACACCTTGATTGCGGCCGGGTTTACCCAGGATGGGCGCGAACTTCATTCGAATGAATACCGTCTTGAATTTGTTGCAGCCGAAGAAGGAATGCAAGCTGCAATGAAAATCGCACTCCCAATCCTGGGAGTTGCTTTAGCAGCGATGCTCCTCGGGATAGTACTCCCTGCCATCACCGGTCGAAAACCGAGGCCATCCCCACCCATAGGCGCACCTCGCTCTTACGGCATGCTCGGTGGAGCAATCTGCCCGAAGTGCAGCCGACCCTTCAGTGTCCATATCTGGGGGATCAATCTACTGGTTGGCAAGCTCGATCGCTGCCCTCATTGCGGAGGGTGGAGCGTTGTACGGCGCGCGTCTCACCAATCTCTAAAAGCAGCAGAGGCAGCAGAAGTTGAGTTTTTTGGAGGCAACGCTGGTCTTTCCCCACAATCTCCAGAGGAAAAGCTTCAAAAAGCCCTGGAAGAATCTCGGTATTCAGATTTGTAATCGAGTGCTGCTTTTCAACCTGTCGCTACAGGTCGGTTGGGGTCTGTGATCCATTCACTCCACGAGCCAGGGTACAAGCGAGCTCCTTGCATCCCAGCGTGCTCCATCGCCAATAAATTGTACGCTGCGGTTACACCGGAACCGCAGTAAAACACTGCATTTCTTTCGGGCAGCTTGCCGAGCAGTGATTGGAAGCGTTGGCGCAATTCACCAATTGGACGCATACCTTCGGGTCCGGCATTATCCGTATAGGGCGCGTTGAATGCCCCTGGGATATGCCCAGGCACTGGGTCAATGGTCTCGTTCTCACCACGAAAGCGATCTGCGGCGCGTGAATCAAACACGCCATACTCTGGCTCCTGCCGAATACGTTCTACTTCTTCAGCGCCGGCGAGCATTTCATCTCTCGGGTAAGCTTGAAAGCTTTTGTGTTGGTTCGTCTCCAACGCCGCAGTTACTCGACCACCCCCTTGCAGCCAGCCCTCCCAGCCGCCATCGAGCACCGCAACCGCCTCATGACCTAACCAGCGTAGGCACCACCATAACCGGGCAGCCACTGCGCCAGGCGCGCCAGCCCAGTCATCATATCCAATGACCTGGGTTGTCTGATCGATCCCCCATTTGGAAAATGTAGATGCGAGACGATCTACACTCGGTAAGGGGTGGCGACTAGTTGCTCCAGGAATGTGGGGTGCACTGAGATCATGGTTGAGGTGTGCATAGACTGCCCCAGGAATGTGAGCCTTCAAATAATCGCGCCGGCCTCGATCCGGAAGATCCATTGAAAAGCGGCAATCGACGATGACCCAGTTTGGCTCGTCGAGATGTGAGAGTAACTCTTCTACTGTAATCAGAGTGCGAAACATGCGCTGATTCTACCCCAGTTCTTTGGAAGGGTCACTGGGGTATAATTACCCCATTCCTAATCATATTTAGACTAAGACCTGGCTTATGCACCTCGATTCCCAAGAAGCTCCTGGCGGGCACCTGACCCTGCTTTACCAGCTCACAAAAACATTTAACTCAACGCTAGACCTGGACGAAGTATTGAACCGGGTCATGGATGAAGTCATCACTGGTGTTCACGCCGAGCGTGGTTTCGTCATGCTCAGCGACCCGGACGGACAATTGGCTTTCCGGGTGGCGCGGGGAATGGACCAGACCAGCATCGAGTCGCCTCAATTCCAGGTATCGCGCAGCGTGGTTGAGCGCGTAGCTCGAGAGGGAGAGCCTGTGCTGACTAGCGATGCCCAGACCGATGAACGATTTAATATCCGCCAGAGTGTTGTACTCCTTGGGTTACGATCCATCTTATGCGTGCCATTAAAGCTTAAAGACAACGCTATCGGAGTCATCTACGTCGATAACCGTTTACAGGCGGGTATTTTCACAGATGCTGATCTGAGGTTACTTAGCGCGATTGCATCCAGTGCAGCGATCGCAATCGAGAACGCCCGACTGTACCAGCTTGCCGTAGAAAAAGGACGCCTGGAGCAGGAGCTTGCCACTGCCCGACGTGTTCAGGTCGGCTTGATGCCCCGCCAGATGCCATCCATTCCTGGTTGGGAGTTCGTCGCCCGCTGGACGCCTGCCCGGCAAGTAGGCGGAGATTACTACGATTTCATCGAGACAGAAAATAACAAGCTTGGAATGGTCATTGCCGATGTGACCGATAAAGGCATGCCCGCAGCTCTGTTTATGGCGTTCACCCGCACGATCGTCCGCAGCAATCTAGACAATGCCGCTTCCCCCAGCGCTGGAATCAGCCGTGCCAACAGGCTAATCTGCAGAGACTCTGATCAAGGGATGTTTGTCACCTTGTTTTATGCATCCATTGATCCAGAGACCAATGAGATTACCTTTGTAAATGCCGGGCACAACCCACCTGCGCTGGTTTCTGCCAGCAAGCAGAATTCACCTGTCACATGGGTATCTGTCACAGGCATGCCCCTGGGTGTGGAAGAGGATAGCCAATACACGCAAGAAGTGATCGCACTCAAACCGGGGGATTTTCTCGCCATGTATACGGATGGCATCACCGAGTCCATGGACGCGCAGGAGAACCAGTTCGGCATGCAACGCCTTGAAAAGGTGTTGCAGCTGAACCGTCACAAGTCCTCGGACGAGATTGCGGCAGCCATCGAACATGCCATCGAAGAGTTCACAGGCGGAATTACTCCCAACGACGATATTACCCTGGTCATTGCCAGACGTGTTTAAACTAACTGATGAGTAAGAAAAACCTTCTTCAAGGTCGCTACCAGCTTATACGCGAATTGGGCTCGGGCGGTATGGGCAGCGTTTTTGAGGGTCACGACAATCTGCTCGACCGCCGGGTTGCCGTAAAAGTCATCAGCAAGAGCAGTCAATCCAGGCTGGGTAGTGAAGGTAAATCACGCTTGATGCAAGAAGCCAAGGCTGCAGCGCGCCTGAACCACCCCAATATTGTTGATGTCTACGACGCTGGGGAAGCAGATGAGACCAGCTTCATTGTAATGGAATTGATTCAAGGAGATTCGCTATACGAATGCAAACCCGAATCCATCTCCGAACTCTTCTCGATTGCCAGTCAGATTTGTGCTGCGTTGGAGCACGCCCACGCACACGGAGTGATTCACCGAGACCTTAAACCAGAGAATATTCTGGTCACACCTACCGGCGCCGTCAAGCTCACCGATTTCGGCCTGGCAGTTTCATTCGGTGCACGCGGTTCCTTGGACGAGATGGTGGTCGGCACTGTGCTTTACATGGCTCCTGAAGCAGCTGCCCACCAGCAATACGATGGTCGTTCAGATCTTTATTCTTTGGGAGTGATTCTCTACGAGCTTTCTACTGGCATAGTACCATTCTCCGCGGAAGATCCCTTGGCAATATTATCGCAGCATCTCTACGCCCCGGTCGTCCCACCGCGAGCTCACAACCCAGAGATTCCCACCGTATTGGACACACTGATCGTTCAGCTGCTGAGCAAGCGGCCTGAAGATCGACCTGCAAATGCAGGCGAATTGCGCCGCCTGCTGGAGAGCATTCAGGACACGGAGAATTTGGGCATTGGCACAGCCACCGCGCCCGAGTACAGTCTGCTTGATCGTATCACGCGTGGACGGCTGGTTGGCAGAGAACGCGAGCTGGCGCAAATGATCGGGATCTGGCGCCAGACAGCGTCCGAGCATGGCAGTGTGTTATTTATCAGCGGTGAGCCAGGTATTGGCAAGACACGCCTCGCTCGCGAACTGGTCGCACATTCGCTGATTTCTGGAGGTCGAGTGCTCTCGGGAGCATGTTATGCAGAAGGTGGCGTGCCCTATGACCCCTTCCCTCAAATCATCCGTGAGATGTTCGAAGAAAGCGACGCCGAGCAAGACATCCCCCGATTTGTGCTGGCGGACCTCATCCAAATTGCACCGGATTTGCGCCCAAGATATCCGGATGTGTATCCCAACCCACCGCTTGAGCCTCAATCCGAACAACAACGTATCTTTGAGAGTGTAGCCTCCTGGCTGGGGGTTCTAAGCGCCCAATCGCCTGTACTGCTTTTTATCGATGACGTTCATTGGGCAGACAGTGGAACCCTTAGTCTCCTGCGGTATCTAGCCCGGCGTACACATAAAATAAGACTTCTTATCATGCTCCCCTATCGAGAGCTTGAGTTGGATGAATTTGGCGCATTAAATGCTCTGCTTCACGACTTGAACCGGGAACGGATCTCTGAGCGCATCAAGTTGATTCGCTTCAACCGCGGCCAATCGCAAACCATGTTGGCATCCATCCTCTCACCGAATGGCAATATTGACGAATCGCTTGTCGACCAGATATATTACGAAACTGAAGGCAACCCATTCTTTATCGAGGAAGTATGTAAGGCATTAATCGAGACCGGCAAACTTCGTTATGAGGGAAGTGTCTGGTCAGCGGAGGAACTCGAAGAGATCGATATCCCGCAATCTGTCCGGGTGACATTGCAAAGCCGTCTTGGTCGACTTCCCAAGCCAACTCAGGAGGTTCTGCGCTGCGCATCTGTATTAGGACGCCAGTTTGACGCAGATACTTTACAGATAGCATGCGGTCTGGATGAAGAAGAACTGATCGTCTCGTTAGAGAGTGCCGAACGCGCCCAGATCATCACGGAAATCCCACGCAAGCGAGGCACAGCATTAAGTTATGAATTTGTGCACACTTTAATCCCCGCGACACTCGCAGAACAGCTCAGCGGCTTGCGCCTTCAGCGCCTGCATCACAACGCTGCGCAGGCAATCGAAGTGAACCATCCCGACGATTACGAAGCGCTGGGATATCACTTTGAGCGCGCAGGCGATACGGAACGAGCCTGTGTCTATTATCACCGCGCTGGTGAGCGTGCCCTAGCGCGCTATGCGAATCAGGAGGCTGAGCGCTATTTGCGTTCTGCCCTTGAGTTGGAAATCGATACTCCAGACGCTTCACTATTGTTATCTAGCCTGGGAGAAGCTCTTTTTCGCCAAAGTCGCTACGAAGAGGCACGATCGACCTGGGATCTGGCGATCGAACGATACAATCAAGCTGGCGATTTTGACAACCAGGCTCGCCTGACAGCTCGCCAGGCGCGGGCTGCATGGTACCAACATGAAACCACAAAAAGCCTGGAGATCTGCCGGCGAGGTCTGGCATCCCTGGGCAATTACATGGATCTGAATACTCCCGGAGTTGCAGCGCTTATCCACGAAACGGCACGCGCATATTACTTTAATAATCTTCCGGACGAGGCCATGCCTCTTTGCCAGCATGCGCTCCACCTGGCGAAGCGCCTCGGGCTTGTTGAGGTCCAGGCGGACACGCTTGCCACACTGGGAATCTTGCCAAACCAGTCACAAGAATCTGCTCTAGAAGCGCTCAAAGAAGCGGTTGAATTATCCGAATCCGCTGGTCTGCTAGCTCCAGCTGTACGTGCCCATTCGAACCTGGGAGAAACCCTGCACCAAAATGGGGATTTGATCGCTGCTAGAGACCATTTCCTGCGCAGCCGAGAGATCGCTCAACGTATGGGGAGCCCAGATTGGGAACACAGCATGCTTACCAGCATCGTCAATATCAATTTCCTTTTGGGCGAGATGGAACAAATCCAGGTGGTGGTAAGCGAGCTGAAAGATTTGCTCGAGCGCATACCCGATCGCGAGACATCTGCCTTACAAAATCGCTTTATTGATGCCCGCTTGCACCGGTTCAAAGGCGAATTCGAGGTTGCTCTTGCAGAGCTACGCACATGCAGCCAGGAAGCCAAAGGGCATGGGCTATTTGATCTGGCAACCAACGTAAACGTTGTCCTCGCTGAGCTACTTATTGAACAAACGAAATATGATGAAGCCGGTGAATTGCTCGACGAAACACTCAATTATAAGAAAGCACTTCACAACACAGACCATCCAATCGCTCAATTGTTATTAAGCGTCGTGCGAGTCAGGCAGGATCGCCTGGACGAAGCTCGCCAGCTAATCGAATCTGTCCGTTCCGTGATTAGCACGAACCCATTTTTCGGTGGAGAAGTATTCTTGAACTGGTCAGAGGCGCAACTCGCCGCAGCGCAAGAGAATTGGGATGAATTATTTATGATGTATCGTGAACTTGAACGAAAAACTGCACAATTGGGGGTTCCATGGTACCGGGCGCGCTTATTGGCTGAAGCGGGTAGATATCACCTGGACCGTGGTTTACTGCAGGATTCCAGCAGTGCCAATCAGCTTTTCGACCGCTCGATTGAGATATTCCAGGAATTGGGACTGCCCTTGTATGCAGCACGAATCCAAAACTTGCGCTCTCCAGCGCCAATCATGGAATTCCACATCTCGCGTAGCTCTCGGGATCGCTACCAATTTGATGAAACGCTGTTCAGCTTGACCGGAAACGTGCTCTTTGCGAATTTCCACGCAGTCCGCCAGTTTGCCCAAAAAATAAATCAGAAGCGTGACCTGATCAATTTCCCTGAAAAAGCAATACGGGCTGGGCAAATTAATGCTCTCGGTCTTATTGATGAAATCCTTCATATGGTGATCGCTCTGTATCGCCAGCAGCGCAACCCTGACGCAATGCAGCAAGCGCTCGAACAGCTTTATGCAACACTTGGTGAAAAAGCGGTCGATGGAGTCCTTCTTCACTTTACCGAAGAATTCCCTCCGCTCACCGTTTACCGCCGCGAGGTTACCAGCGAGGAATATCTTAAGGGTGAGAGCGGAGGAATTTCCAACCGGCAGGTCGTCCTGGAAGAGCTGCTCATGCTTTGGATTGCAAACGCCAACCCAGCCTGCGCCACCTACCTTGAATTGTTCGATGATGCGGACTTACGAAAGCAGCCGGAATACTTACAGGTCATCTCCGGGCTTGAAGATTACTTTGCCTCCCAACCTCCCTTTGGGCCGGAAAGCCAAGCTCTGGTCGAGATGCTCCGCAGCCCAGCAATCGTTGTACCACATTCCCTCACCGGGCAGCTAGAATATATCCGCACACGCTGGGGTAGCCTGCTCGGACGGTATCTGTATCGCTTACTTAGCAGCCTGGACCTGATCAAAGAAGAGGATAAGATCTACTTCACTAACCTGGGCTCCCCGCCCGCACATGTCCTCGATTTCGCCGGGCTAGAAATGGAAGCCGAGCGCTTTAGCCCAGACCAGGATTGGATGCCAAACCTGGTTCTTATCGCAAAGAATACCTACGTCTGGCTCGACCAGCTTTCAAAAAAATATCAGCGCTCGATTACCCGGCTAGACCAGATTCCCGAGGAAGAGCTCAGGTCTTTGGCTGACTGGGGCTTTACCGGGTTGTGGTTGATTGGACTGTGGGAGCGCAGCCCGGCTTCCAAGCGCATCAAGCAACTGCGTGGCAATCCTGAGGCGGTTGCTTCCGCCTATTCATTGCAAAATTACGATATCGCTGCCGACCTCGGCGGGGAAGCTGCCTACCAGGAACTCCGCCGTAATGCCTGGAGAAACGGCATCCGGCTGGCTTCTGATATGGTTCCAAACCATATGGGCATTGATTCAAATTGGGTCATCGAACACCCCGATTGGTTTATCTCGCTGGATTACAGCCCATTCCCATCGTACTCATTCAACGGTCCCGACCTGTCGTACGATTCTCGCGTGGGACTCTATCTCGAAGATCATTATTTCGATAACAGTGATGCAGCAGTTGTATTCAAGCGCGTTGACAATTCGAATGGCAATACCAAGTATATCTATCACGGAAACGATGGTACTTCATTCCCATGGAACGACACCGCCCAATTAAATTACTTGCTGCCCGAAGTCCGTGAAGCCGTTATCCAGACCATCTTGCATGTAGCCCGCAAGTTTCAGATTATCCGGTTTGATGCAGCCATGACTCTTGCCAAACGTCATTTCCAGCGCCTGTGGTTCCCTGAGCCAGGCAGCGGTGGGGACATACCCTCTCGTGCCGAGCACGGGCTAAACAAAGCCCTGTTCGATGGTGCCATGCCGGTTGAGTTCTGGCGCGAAGTGGTAGATCGCGTCGCTCAGGAGCTGCCTGGCACGTTACTGCTGGCTGAGGCATTCTGGTTAATGGAGGGTTACTTCGTCCGAACATTAGGGATGCACCGTGTCTATAACAGCGCCTTCATGAATATGTTGCGTGATGAGAAAAACCAAGAATATCGCTTGGTCATAAAAAACACTTTGGAGTTTGACCCGGAAATCCTGAAACGCTATGTCAGCTTCATGAACAACCCTGACGAGCGCACTGCTGTGGAGCAATTCGGCAAAGGCGATAAATATTTTGGCATTTGTACCTTGTTGGCAACATTGCCAGGATTGCCCATGTTCGGTCACGGACAGATCGAGGGTTATACCGAGAAATACGGGATGGAATACCGCCGAGCCTATTGGGACGAGCACCCAGATACTGACCTGGTGGAACGTCACAAACGAGAGATCTTCCCATTGCTTAAGCGCCGGTATATCTTTGCCGAGGCGCGCCATTTTTTACTCTATGATTTCTTCACACCAGACGGGTCGGTCAACGAAGATGTGTACGCCTATAGCAATCGATCCGGGGACGAACGCGCCCTCGTGGTCTACCATAACAAATACGCTTCGGCACGCGGCTGGATCCGCACCTCTGCTGCATACCTTGTGAAGCCTGAGGCGGGTCATGAGACTCCGTCCAGTGATCGTATCGTCGTCCAAAGCACACTCGGCGACGGACTCGGATTAGCTAATGACCAATCCATCTATACGATATTTCGAGATTCAATCTCCGGACTTGAATTCATCCGCAACAACCAAGAGATCCACTCTAGTGGGTTATATATAGAGCTAGATGCTTACAACTACCATGTCTTCTTGGACTTCCGCCAGGTGCGTGACGAAGATTGGCGACCATACAGCCAGCTCAGCGCTTATCTAAACGGGCGTGGTGTGCCATCGATCGATGGAGCGCTCAATGAATTGCTCCTACAATCTGTTCACCAACCCTTTGGCGAGCTCGCCAATTCCGAGTTTATCCGGTGGATGCAATCGCAAAGCATAAAAATCAAAGATCCGAGCCACCAGCAATTCCAGGCTGATTTTGACGATTTCCACAGTCGTTCCTTACGGTTGCTTGATGGCGTCCGCTCCGTTGCTGGCGGAGATGAGAACTTGCACGATATCTCCCGGAGCATGCTAGGTGATATCAAAGCACTCTGCGCTATCCCCCAACTACGCTCCCAATTGCCAAAAAAACTCAAGCCAGATGAAAAAGAGCTACTCAGATTCTTCAGTGGGGCATCTCTAAGCAAATCCCCATTTGCCTTGAAGCGTCCTTTCGAATGGAGCGTGCTGTTTGCCTGGATCGTCTGCCGCAGACTGGGCGCGGTTGTCAGCCTAGTTGATGCTGCAAATATCAGCCGCAGCTGGATCGAGGAATGGCAGCTCGCGCGTTTGCTCACCCGAACAATGATGGGGTGCGGGCTGGACGAAGGATCTGCAAGCCGGGCGGTAAGTCTGGTGAGGCTACTGACCAGCCACCAGGCATGCTGGCATACAGGTGATGAAGCGCATGAACAAGATCTTGTCGAAGGGACATATCAGATCCTGCAAAAATGGCTTCAGGATGCTGAGTTACAGCAATTCCTTGGCTTCAACCGCTACCAGGAAATCCTTTGGTTCAACAAGGAATCCTTCGATGAATGGCTGTGGTGGGCTTTTTCGATCGCAGTGATCGACGGGATTGGTGCGAAGGGCGAGAAAACCGAGAAGCAAATCCTTCTCGAGTTAAATCGCGTCTATGCAATGGTGCAACGGTTGAAAACTGCTGCGGTTGAAAGCGATTATCAAGTCGACAGGCTCATGCAAGGTGTTCCCCCATCAGAATGAAGTGTGGAAAGGCTTCTATTTCGCAAAGGGAACAATCCATCATTCGACGCACGAGCTCGATAGACCCACTATCGTCCAGACATAAGGGGGGTCAATCCAGAGAACCAGCACGCTCGAGATGATGGGAAAAAACCTGGTCCCCGCGCAGACCGGATCGTGTGCTCGTCACCAATCGAAGGTCTGTCAGCAATTGTGGAGCGAGGTCTATTCCTGTGGCTTTTCGTGCCAGGCGAACCGCCTGGGCAGCATAAGCAACACTGTTGCGCGGCTCAATCCGGTCAAAATCCTCGAAAAACCAGCCGCAGGAGGCGTACATTCGCTGACGCTCCAGCTGTGCGTCTAAATGAGTTCTGATCGTGGTCTGAGTCTCTAGCGGCAACCGTTTGCCTGCCATTTCCGCCACAAGATCCTCCAGCGGTTGCTGCTCGAGCAGCACACGGATATACCTGTTGCGCAGCTCCCAGGGATCTATGCTCAGTTGGGACAATGCACCAGCATAAAGCCCATCCAGGCGGATCGAGAGCTGGTCAAAAGCCGCCCGGAAGTGCGTCTTCCAGGACTGGTCACCCGCTATACAGCCACAGTTGCGCGCCCAACGCCCTACACCGTGATGACAGCTCCAAGATGTCTGTTCGCGAATCCTAACACGCTTACGAGGTGGATGATCTTTCAGCCAGAGCGCCGGGAATTTAGGAGTGAGGCCCGCCTGTAGGCTTGCCCCATTTACCAGGTGTGCCAGGAAATAGTCTCTCAAGGGCTGGTGGTGACCGTAAAGTTCCCCGTCCGATGCAATAGTAATAAGCTGTTCTTCTTGTTTTAATCGCTTCTCGGCGCGAAATCCCTTCATCAAATCCTGGCGAACAAATTGATCCGCGTTAACTGTCATTGCCGGGTTGAAGCTGATCCCTCCGCTCAATCCACCATGATAGAAAAACACGACAATTTGTTTCCCCTCGGGTAAATCTACGATATACGGTTCGCTCACATCAAGGTGTTCTTCTGCCGCTTGCCACGGAGCCAATATCGTGAACTCAATTCCCTGCCTCGATAATTCAAGCAGAGTATTTATATCGACTGCTGCCTCCGGAAGCCACATTCCTTGGGGCTTTCTGCCAAAGCGATGCTCAAATTGGGAAATCCCCCATATTATTTGGGTGCGCCGGTCACTTTCTGAAGCTAATGGAAGGATTGTATGATGAAATGGTTGGGCGATGGCGTTACCAACTCCATATCGATTCACATTGGCGCTATCTTGAGCCAGGATGCGCCGGCATGTAAATGGGTCGTGCTTGAGCATCCATTCGAAGAGCGTAGGCCCAATATTGAAGCTAATATGCTCAAAATTTCCCAATTGGGCATTAGGGCGGTAGCACTCAGCGTGGATCTTCTCGTTCCAATTGGGAAATGGGGTTGCCCCACCTTCTTGAGGGATGATGCCGGTGATCGGATCCTCGCGAGGTGGTTGGTAGAAGTGGGCGTGTATGCAGAAACTATGCAATGAATCTCTCGATGGTCAAATTTCAAACTTATTATAAACGCTCCCGGAGCAGAGTGCCATATTATTATCGTGTAAAATTGGGCTAATTATGCAGAATGCGCTAAAAGTATTATTCCTATCAGCCGAAGCAGAGCCGTTTGTAAAGGTAGGAGGCCTGGCAGACGTCGCTGGTTCGTTACCACTTGCATTGCGATCGCTGCGTTCGCCGGAGGAAATGCCTCCAGATATCCGTCTTGTGATTCCGTTCCACCGGACCATCCAGAATCAGAAACTGCCTGTCACCCGCGTCGCTCGCTTTGAGATCCCCCATATAGTTGGCAGCATTCCTGTCGAGGTGTATGAGACAGATCTGAATAGCCTGCCTGTCTACCTCATAGCAAGCGACCTGATTACTGCGGACGAGCAAATCTATCATGCTGACGCCTCGTTAGACGGTCCGAAGTACACGCTGTTCTCTCTAGCTGCTCTGGAGCTCGCACGTCAGCTGCGTTGGGCGCCTGACGTCTTGCATGCAAACGACTGGCATACTGCTTTGTCGATTTACGCCCTGAGCTTTAGAAAACGACAACACCGCTTCTTTCGCCAGGTGATTGGGTTATTAGGCGTTCACAATATGCCTTATCTGGGTGTCGGCGCAGGGATTGCCCTAGCGCCATTCGGTCTGTTACCCGCCTCGGCATCCATACTGCCGTGGTGGGCACAGGATATGCCTCTACCCATGGGGTTGCTGGCAGCTGATCATATTGTTACGGTATCCCCAGGCTATGCTCAAGAGATGCTCACCCCGGATTTTGCCTCTGGATTGCACGACTTTCTACAATCGCGCTCTCAGCGTATCACGGGCATACTGAACGGATTGGACGTAGAGCGTTGGGATCCTTCTACAGATAGCGCCCTTATGAGTAATTACAGTGTCGTGGATCTTGAACCGCGACAATCCAACAAAGCCGCGTTGCAAGTAGAACTGGGTTTGCCCGTCAATCCAGACATTCCCCTCTTAACCATGGTAACTCGTTTGGATCCGCAGAAGGGCGTAGATTTGCTGCCCAACGCGTTGCTCCAAACAGCAGATTTCAACTACCAGGTTGTGGTTTTAGGCACAGGAGTGCCTGCACTCGAAGACATGATGCGATCGCTTGAAGCGATGCTTCCGAACCGCATCCGAGTGGCGGTCCGCTTCGACCCAGGTCTTAGCCGCCGTATCTACTCTGCTGCAGACGCGATCCTGATCCCATCTCGCTACGAGCCCTGTGGATTGACCCAAATGATTGGTATGAGATATGGCTGCATACCGATTGCCCACGCTACTGGGGGTTTGCGCGATACTATTTATGATTACACGGATTTCAGCGAGAGCACAGGATTTCTCTTCCAAGATCTCAGCTCCGAAGGGTTAGCCTCTGTGATCAGGCGTGCCCTGCATGTCTATGAACAGGCAGATTTATGGCGTGGCTTGCAGATGCGTGGGATGCAGAAAGATTTTTCGTGGGAACACTCGGCTAAAAAATATATCAATTTATATCGTTCCTTGATGTTGACTCGAAAGAGTAAAAAGATTCGAAAGGAGAATCTATGAAAACGCGCGCTGTTATTCTAGCGGGTGGTGAAGGCTCGCGCCTGGGTATTCTCACTGCCAAGCGCACCAAACCAGCGGTTCCGTTTGCCGGAAAATATCGCATCATCGATTTCACATTATCCAACTGCGTTAATTCTGGTCTATTCGATATTATGATTTTGGCCCAATACCGGCCGCATTCTCTCATCGATCATATCGGTGCAGGTGGTCCGTGGGATCTGAATCGTGACTTCACAGGTGGAGTCCGCATTTTTTCACCTTACAAAGCCCGCGGTTCGTCCGATTGGTATCTTGGGACTGCAGATGCTGTTCAGCAAAACTTCCGCTTTATCAAGAATACCAATCCGGATATTGTCCTGATCCTCTCGGGCGATCATATATACCAGATGAATTATGATGCACTGATCGCTTTTCATATTGATCAAAATGCTGATTTAACCATGGCGACCATCCGAGTGCCTGAATCAGAAGCTTCTCGCTTTGGGATTCTTGCGGTCGATGAGCAATTTCGTGTGACAGCTTTTACTGAAAAACCAGATCAACCTCCTTCAAATCTGGCGAATATGGGCGTGTATGTATTCAATCTTGATACACTGGACCAGATGCTGTGGGAGGATCGAGAAAAAACTTCCAGCTCGCACGATTTTGGCAAAGATATCCTGCCACGCCTGGTTAACAACAAAGCGCGCGTGTTCGCTTTCCCATTTAGTGGATATTGGGTGGATGTCGGAACAGTGGAATCGTACTGGCAGGCGCACATGGATCTACTTAGCACACCACCACCCATCGATCTCAACGATCGCTCGTGGATTATTCACACCCGCACCGAAGAACGTCCTCCAGTGTGGATTTCTCGAGGGGCAGAGATAGCCGAGAGCATGATCACAGACGGATGCGTGATTGATGCCGGAGCCCGTATCGAACGCAGCATCCTTGCTCCAGGCGTCCGCGTGGACGCCAACGTGGTCATCCGAGAATTTGTCATTCTCACAGATGTCACCATCGAAGCCGGCGCGGTGGTTGAGCGAGCGATCATTGATAAGCGTGTGCATATCGCACGAGATGCTCGAGTGGGGGCAATGAGATCCGGTCCAACGCCAATCATTGCAATGGTCGGAAAGAATAGCCAGGTGCCGCCTGAACACACCATCGAGCCAGGGGCGGTGGTTGCCACCGATGTGATCCCCTCCGATTACCAATCAAAGGTCGTCAGAGAGAGCGATTATCTACAAACAGTGAGATTGCCTTATGAAGTTTGAGCGCTCAGCTGGAATTCTACTCCACCCCACCAGCCTGCCCGGTCCGTACGGAATCGGCGATATTGGCCCAGTCGCCCATCAATGGCTTGATTTCCTGGAGAAATCTGGATGTAGCCTTTGGCAAATCCTGCCACTGGGACCCACTGGCTACGGTGACTCGCCATACCAGTGCTTCTCCGCATTTGCTGGTAACCCATATCTCGTCAGCCCTGAGGGTCTGCTGGAGGATGGGCTGCTCACTAATGAAGATCTTGCCGATATGCCAGCTTTTCCTGATGAGCTAGTAGATTTTGGAGCGCTCATCCCCTGGAAATCGACCCTGCTTGACCGCGCCTACCAGCGTTTTGAAGAGCGCGCTCCAGAAGAGCTACGCGTCGCACTGCAAGATTTCCAAAGAATGCAAGCCCATTGGCTTGACGACTACTCATTATTCATGGCGATCAAAGAGGAGCACGATGGCATATCGTGGGTCGAATGGGATGCAGCGCTGCGCGTGCGCCAACCACAAGCCCTCCAGGCTGCTCGGAACCGCCTGTCTATAGCGATAAGCCGGCAAGTATTCCGGCAATTCGTTTTCTACCGCCAGTGGAAAGCCTTACGAGAAAAAGCTGCCAACCTGCACATTAAGATCATCGGCGATATCCCCATCTTTGTCGCTCATGACAGCGCCGATGTGTGGGCACATCCCGAGCTGTTCCATCTGACCGAGACCGGACATCCGCGCGTCGTCGCTGGCGTTCCCCCAGATTACTTTTCTGATACTGGACAGCTTTGGGGGAATCCCCTGTATAACTGGCGCATCCACCGCCAGGATGGTTATGCCTGGTGGTTAGAGCGTTTTCGTTCTGTGCTCAACCTGGTCGATATCATCAGGCTCGATCACTTCCGCGGCTTTGCTGGCTACTGGGAAGTTTCTGGGAAAGCCAAGACTGCCGAGAAGGGGCGCTGGGTAAGGGGTCCGGGACCTCAGTTCATGCGTGCCGTCGAGCTCGCCATCGGTGATCTGCCCATCATCGCCGAGGATCTTGGAGTCATCACGCCGGATGTTGTCAATATGCGCGAACGCTTCGGTTTGCCGGGTATGCGTATCTTGCAATTCGCCTTCGCCAGTGGGTCTTCAGATCCATTCTTACCCCATCATTACATCCCTCATAGTGTGGTCTATACAGGAACGCACGACAATGATACGGTGCGCGGCTGGTATGAGCGTGTGGATGAAAACGAGCGTAGTTTTTATCGACGGTACCTGGATCGCGACGGCAGCCAGGTAGCCTGGGATCTGATACGTGCAAGCTGGGCATCTGTGGCAGTTTTCTCCTTAGCGCCCATGCAGGATTTTCTCGACCTGGACAACCAGGCGCGTATGAATTATCCCGGCAATCCGAGCGGTAATTGGTCCTGGCGTATGCTTGAGGATGCCTTGAGTGATGAACTAGCCAAAAAGATCTGGGACCACAATTATCTATATTCCAGACTCCCCCAAACAGCGGCTTAGGGAATACATTCGTTCACAACCGAATCTGCATCTTTCAATTCTGACGGTTTGTAAGCATAGAGACTGTCGTCCTCGAGCAGCGGATAGTCCCCATCAAACGCTGTATTCAGGATAATACGAAATGCATTGATGGGCGTCATTTTTGGGTACATCAACTTTTTTGCTGCGTCATTCACATAGTAAGCATTCAACGTCGCCATGCGCATCTGTTTTGAGACAGTGGAACGCGTTGATGGTCCGTGATCTCCCATAACGACAATGATTGGGGGCACATCCGATGTGTCGATGATCGTTCTCAGTATAGGAGGTAATCGATTATCGATGAATGCAACATTCGAGCGATATCCACGGATCGGGTTACTATCAATATGGAACGTTCCGTCCGGAGAGAATATTGATGGAGGGTGAGGCACCATGAGATGAGCCACGACAAATTTTGGTCCTGGTATCGACGGGATGTTTTCCAGCTCATCAAGAATGAAATAGGTTTGGTAATAATGCTCAAGCCACTCCCATTCCGTCAGAGTATCCGAGTCAAAACCTGGAATAACCTCGGTCTCGTACGCGAAACGCAGAAATGATGTATCTATCAGCATTCTTTCGAATTCACTCACGCCTCCGCGCAGGTCGAGCTTTCCCAAAGCAAGCTGGTTGCGCGACAGGAAAATGTCCTCACCAAGATCGAAATGACCCTGCGAGCGATTTGCATAAGTGATGGTTGTATATCCAAGAGAATCCAATGTTCTAATCAAGGTGCTGCTTCTAAGAGGAGGGATTACGTCCCCATCGACGACTAAGTTCTCGGCATAATCTGCAAAAAAAGCGGATATAAGAGAGAGCTTGGTGGATGCATAATTGCTCTGGCTGCAGCTGCTCACATAGAAGCCTAATTCGGTCAACTGTTCAATAAACTCTGAGTTATCGTAATCAAAGCGCTCTCTGAGCACATCCGAACGCGTGTGCCCATCCAGGATGATCAAATAAAAATCTGGCAGCATGTCGCCTCCTAGATCGGCGTGTGTCATTTGAATGTCAGGCGCGGACGCCGTTCCGGCGCGAACTAGCTCGATGTCCCAGAATAGCAATTCAACCAGAGCCACGACGATCAATACGACGCTCACCGTCGCCAGGAATTGCGAAGCCAGATTGGCGAACCTTTCGCTTTTTAGTGTCACGAATACCAGGAAGAGCAGGAAAAATAATTCGACCCCGGCAAGAAACCGATGCCGGATCGGCGACCCAACCACATCAGCAAGCCAGATGTAAAAGTGACCGTATGTAAGAAATAGCAGGACGATTATTGAAACGATGATGCTTGATTTGCTCAGATCGCGGAGAAGCAGATATATGAGGGCGATAAGCAGAGATATCCCTAAACTTACCAGTAGGATGCTGCGTATCATCGAGAAGAAATCCACGTAACCGATATTATGATTTCTAAGGGCGATGATTGGGTAATATCCCAATAAATATGGGTAGACCAGCCACATCACTGTTTGAATGCGGATTCTGGCGATATTATTTATTGACATTTATTACCTGGCAAGTTCGCGTAAGTTTTCCCACATAATAAACACACCTGCTGCAATCACACCGATCACGACAATCTGCCAGAAGAACTCAAAGACCAGGACTAAGGCTGCAACGATGGCTAACCCTACTGTAAGACTGTTTATTAGACGCGCTAACTGGCGTCTAAAGCCCGCCTCGATAAAGATCATAACCCCGATAAGGATTGCCAATCCCATGAGCACATATTGGCGGGCGAAATAAACCAGGATTACAACCCCGAGCATCAACAATCCGACGCTGACTGCTGCGATGAATTCGGCTATGCTGGCTAGGGGGATTTCGCTCTCAGGTGATGGGTGATGGGCGTGTTGGATGTGGGCGCGCATGGGACCTCTGTCGCCTTGTTGCAGGCGGTTATTATGTAAGTCCAGGGCGTCAACCCTGGCATCTTCCGAGGCCAGACGAGCGCGCAGATTATTGATTTCGTCACTGAGCGCCTCGATTTGATCGATGAGCTGCCTGTGGGTCTGCTCCAGATGCGGCTGACCCTCCAGTGCGGATGCTTCGACGCCCATGCCCTGGAGCATTGCACTCTTAGTGGCAATCTCGTCCTGCAAACGGATGCGGTTTTTTTGTAGCTCTCCTTGCTTTTGCTCCAGAACTCGGGGGGCTTCATCTGGAGGGGGCAACTTGTCCAATCCAGCCCAGCCCAACGGGTTATACCAGCTCCGGCGCACGCTGCCATCTCGGTTGAATACCGGTCCCGCAGGTGCGTTCTCCCCAGCGATTGGGTCTTGAGCATATAACCCCCAAAGCCCGCGGTAGCCAGTAGCCCACGTCGTGTGCTCGTCAAGAATTGCACTCGTCCACTCTTTTGACTGTCCAACGCCAATCGACAATCCATCTCCGCGCGCATAATCCACGAAAGGAATACGAAATACGTTAAAATTTGCGGCTTGAGATGATCCAGTCGCCTGCCTTAAGACATCTACCCAAAGCGACTGCACCTTATCCACTAATTGCACGAGCGGCGAGAGGAACGGTAGCACAAGCTCTGCCAGGTATTCCCCCCGCCGGAAATAACTGGCGTGGCTTCCTGCCCCGGCATAGACAACCGGGTGGGGGTTGCCATTCGCATCGATCACTTTATCCACTTCTGGGTCATCCCAACGCCGGCGTAAATCATCACCGGAAAAATCGTGCGAGGCGTATGCCACCCATTCAGGCGCTAACAGCTCCTCCGGTGATGCATTCTCTGCATTGGAATCATTTTCCGAACAGTAAATGCACACCATCTCCCAATCACCTTCATGGTCATTTACACCAAAGAAACCAGAGCGCCAGTTATTGAATGGATAAAAAAACCAGTATTGAAGCGCAACCCAGCCATTTTCTCGGACAACCCGTCCGTAATAACAATAGCGTTCACCTGTTTCTTGCAGGCTGCGGTAGAGCATACTTGCGGCGATCGCGGTATCGCCGGGTACACGACCGCGCAGCACCAGGGTCAGAGAGAAGAGTGCATCCACAAATCGCGACCCATAACCCACACGCGCCAGGCGTCCCCTTCCAGCACGGAATTGCTCTCGATGATCTTTCATTTCCAGGCGCAGTGCTTTCTTTACCGAGGTAACCGCCTGATTGAAGGATTGTCTAGCCAACTCACCCAGATCGAGAGGCTCGATAAACTTCAGGTAGAGCACCGAGCCAAAACCATCGTGGCGGGGTAGGATGAGCTTGTCAATCGTCAATTCACCTTGTGGTACCAGAAGCTCAGCATCCCCCTCTGGATGTTTTACCCAAAGGCTGCACTGGGCGATGTAGCGTTCCACATCCATGGGAAAGAAGCGCTCCCCGCGAGTGTAGCGAACGATCGGTTCAAAGCGACGTAATATGGCCTCGTCCGAGGTGGGATTCGAGTCTCTCACGACCGCTCTGCTTTCCGGCGAAAAGCCATTTGTACGTCTTGCTGGTTTAAATAGAACACCAACAAGATTCCTAAGACCATGCTGACATAATTGGGGTTCTGGCGGATGTAGCCTAACAGGGCAGCCGACAGGCTCAACCCTTGCAGGGCCATCGCTGCGATCCACGCCCAACGCTTAACCATCCATAGTGCAAACGCAAGGAATAGTGAGATAACACCTAGCGTGACGAATAGAAACCCCGAAGAAATGACATCAAATAGCTCAAATGGTGCAATCTCAAGAAATTGTATTTCCCCTCGATCAAACCCCCAACCGTAAACGCGGCTGATGTAAATGCTGTAAAAGATTAAACCCAAACCTTGAAACACCTGCAGCATGACCAGAATTACCAGGCTGCGTGGTCTTTTTACCTGCGAGTTTATGCCCATTCAATTCTCGCCCACGAATGATGATACCGCTGTATCTGAATGGAACTAGCTAGTTCCCGCCGCATAAGCACCTTGATTGCAGATCGACGCTTCTTGAGATCTTCCAGTGAATTACCCCTGAGTGTCCTGACATGCGAAGTAGTCCAGATGACTAATGGTGGGAGAGCAACTTATCCACAGCCGAGGTCAATTCCGCCAGGTTGCTGGCTTGAAGGATGACATCGCAGCTCGGTACGTATTTCATCATATCGCTGTCTCCAGTCCCCCATAAACCAGGCGCCTCCGGTGTGATCCACACTGTTCGCCGGCTCCGCCGGGCGAGGTCGCGAAAAATGTCCAAACGCGGATCATTGTAGTTATTGCGTCCATCCCCCACAATGAGGAGAGTGGTTCGCCCATCCACCTTGTGCAAATAATTATGACTGAAATTCTCCAGGCTATTCCCAAAGTTGGTGTTGTAATAACCAGAGGGCATCCGGTCGAGAACCTGGTTAACAGCTTCACTCGCATCCCGGTTTTCTAAATCTGGGGAGATAAACTCCAGGTGATCGATAAATGCAAATGCATGTGTTTTGCTGATCTGGTCTTGCAACTCGTACAGAAAAGTGAGCATTAATTCAGAACACGAGCGCATCGAAGTGCTTACATCGCAAATAACCACGAGCTTGGGTTTCAAGTTATGCTCACGATGCTTGATTTGGATTGGAACGTTGCCATGTTTTAGATTGGCGCGGATCGTACTTTTGGCGTCCAGTTGACCGCTTTTTGCGCGCTTCAGGCGTAGTGCTACGCGCGTGCGTAACATGCGAGCCAGGCGTTGAACTTCTTTCCTTAACTTGTCGATTTCCTTGATGGAGAGTGCGGAGAAAGGGCGGTTAAGCAGCCCATCGGCGCTCTCGTCAGGACGATGCTCGCTCAAATTCTCGGCAATACGCTGACCGGCAAATTGGCGCAGCTGGTCTTCCAGGGCCTGCTGGTTCGCCTGTAAGAGTCTTGTTAACTGTTCCACCCGCTGCTTATCCATTCCCATCTGCGCCAGCAACTCGGCTAGCTCTTGCAAAGCCTGGCGTACTTCCGGGAAGCGCATGGCTTTTTGAAGACGTTGAGTCATCCATTCCCGGTAGCGCAGATCATCCATCTGATTCAACCCAACGAATTTCGCCAGTCTATCCAGCTCCTCCTGGCTGAGTTGCTCGCCCCGCAGAAGTCTCTCGAGCATCTGGCGCACTTGATCGCTAAATTCTCGCAGAGCCCCCGCAAGCTTCTCGGCCTCGTTGGCGGTCAAATCCTTGGACAGGTTCAAGAGAGGCGGTGCATCGGAGTTGCCAAAGAAGAGCGGGAATAGCTCCTCAAATACTGGAAAATGGCGGGATTCTTTGACGAGTGTGGCGCGCAAGCTGAGCTTGAATGTTTCCCGGTTACGGACTCCCAGCAAATCCACTGCATCGAAAGCATCCACGCTCTCAGCCAGGCTCACCCGCACTCCAGCTGCCCTAATAGCCGATACAAACTTGACAATACGCTCTTCCATATAACTACCTATAAATTTTACCCAGGCGTCTGATGACAATATCCATGGCTCAGTTTCGCCAGCGAGCGTTTAGCGAATCGTCGATATCTCCCGGACGGCCGCTAGTTGGCGGTCGCTGAAGCCAGCGGCGAGCACGCTGCAGGTCATTCTCATGTTTCAGCAGCACACTCAGCGTGGTTTCCAATGTCGGTGTGTCCAGGCTTTTTGCGTTTAGCGCAACAAGCGCCTTTGCCCAATCCAATGTTTCGCTAATGCTAGGGGATTTTCGTAGATCCATGGCACGCAAGCTGTGCACCAGCTCTACCGCCTGCTGTGCAATCTTCGGGGAAAGATCGGGGACTTTTAACCGCACAACCGCCAGCTCCTGCTCGATGCTGGGATAGCCGATAAACAGGTACAAGCAACGTCGTTTGAGGGCTTCACTCAGCTCGCGTGTGTTATTGCTGGTGAGTACGACCACAGGACGGTGCAACGCTTCGAGTGTGCCCAGCTCGGGCACACTAACCTGGAAATCACTTAATACTTCCAGCAAGAAAGCTTCAAACTCGGCGTCAGCGCGATCGATCTCATCAATCAGCAGGACGGTCGGGTTTTCGCTCAAGATCGCTTTGAGCAGTGGACGCTGGAGCAGAAATCTCATGGAGAAAAAAACATCCTCTTCCCCTGCCAGACGGTCTGCGGCTTCGGTAAGGTTTGACGTCCCAGAAAGCGTCTCCTGAAGCTTGTCTCTTAACAGTTGCGTGTAGAGCAGCTGCTTGGCATATTCCCACTCGTAGAGCGCCTTTGTCTCATCCAGTCCCTCATAACACTGTAAACGGATCAGCTCCCGGGAGGAAGCTCCGGCGATGGCTTTTGCGAGCTCGGTTTTGCCTACTCCCGCAGGCCCCTCGGTGAGGATTGGTTTTCCCAGTTGCTGGGAGAGGAACATGATGGTTGCAATTTCATCGTTAGCAATATATTGCTGCTCTCCGAGAGCAACCTTAAGCTCCTCAGCCGAGCCGAAATAACGAGTATTATCCATAAATCACCCGACAAATTTAGGGGCGCTACGCAGAGGGGGTATCCCCTTGCTCGGGGGTTTGCTCTTCCGGTTTCCAGTCTGGCGCAGAGCGTTGCAACTCTTTAGGAGATACGCGGTTGGCGCGCCCACAGTGTGGACAATAGGCATTGTAGTGGCTCATGCTACTTTCGCTCATTTCTTGCAAAGCGATATAAATGGTTTCCTTGCCCAGCGCAAATGGCTTGTGGCAGTTATAGCATCGGATTTGCATTAAAGCACTCCTTTAGATCTTCCAATTCACTGAAGGAAATATCCAGTAATCGTGTTGGCATGCTGCAGGCAGGTGAAGCCCCCATACGACCTCTCCAACCCACGCCCGTGAGACTGATATTAAGTATACAATAACTGTCCGGTTCATGAAAGAGAGAAGCAAACACAGGTATAATTGCCGCCATGACTAAATTCTACACACGCGGAGGCGATGACGGCACGACTCGCTTGTTGGGCGAAGGCCGCGTGCCCAAATATCATCCTCGCATAGAGGCGGTTGGCAGCATCGACGAAGCTTCAGCAGCGATTGGAGCTGCTCGAGCGGTCTGCCGGAGCCAGATCGCGAACTCGCTGCTACAGACGATCCAGCGAGATCTTTATCATATCATGGCAGAAGTTGCAGCAACCAAAGACAATGCAGCACGCTTTCGGATCATGAACGCCGATCGTGTCACCTGGCTGGAAGAACAGATCGATCACATTAGCGCTGAGATCGATTTCCCTAAAGGTTTTATCTTGCCTGGCGATACTTCCTCGAGTGGATTGCTCGCTTTGGCTCGCACAATCACACGTCGTGCTGAGCGCAGAGTTGTCCAATTGCTGAACGAGGACGAGCTCGAGAATCCTGAGCTACAAAAATATCTTAACCGCCTGTCATCTCTTTGCTTTGCGATGGAGCTGCTCGAGAACCACACCGCTGGCTTGGATTCGCCGACTATGGCAGAAGGACAATGACGGGCACCTTTCTGAATGTATTGACAGTGCTTCTCGGCGGCAGCCTTGGTTTGCTCGTAGGCTCCCGTCTGCCCGACCGCATCCGCCAGACTGTAATCGCTGGACTGGGGCTTTTCACGCTCGCTATCGGGATTCAGATGTTTTTCAAAACGGAGAATCCCATAGTCGTGCTGCTCAGCTTACTGGTTGGTGGTTTGCTCGGCGAGTGGGGGAAAATCGAAGATGGATTGCAGAATTTCGGCGCAGTATTAGAGCGTCGTTTTTCTTCAATCAACTCCCCCAATTCAGGCGGAAATTTTATTCGGGGGTTCATGACAGCATCGCTGGTGTTTTGTATCGGCCCATTGACCATTCTTGGGTCAATTCAGGACGGGTTGAGCGGGGATTTCACGCTCCTGGCGATCAAGTCGTTGCTGGATGGCTTTGCAGCGATGGCATTCGCCTCCTCATTGGGAGTAGGCGTGTTATTCTCGAGCCTGGTCATCCTGGCTTTTCAAGGAAGTATCAGCCTGCTTTCAGCCCAGGCTCAGACCGTCCTTACGACATCGATGATGAATGAAATGACAGCTGTCGGAGGAGTACTGTTGTTAGGGACCGCAGTGAGCAGCATCCTGGAGATAAAACAGATTCGTGTGGGTAATTTCTTACCCGCTCTGGTCATCGCTCCAGCAATCACCCCGCTGATCGCAGCGTTGATGCAGACGCTTGGAATCTCTTTGTAGAACTAATTCAACCTGCATGGAAATAAGGGATAAACTGGCAGGCTCTGTGCCTTCCTGCGCAACAGAGCCTGCGTTCTCTCCTCCCGCTGGTGGGCAGAGGCTATTTATTGTGCCGCAAGGGCTGCATCGATCGCCTGGGAAATATCCTGATAAGAAGGTACATAACCAGGCCTGATGATTTGCTTGTTTACGAATACGCTAGGCGTGCCGCTCACCCCAACCTGCTCTCCATCCGCACGGTCCTGCTCGATCTGTTCCTTGTATTTGTTTGCTTCAAAACAAGCGTTGAATGAAGCCATCTCTAACCCGATGCTTTCGGCAAAGGCAACCAGGCGCTTGTCAGAAAACGAACCGGCGTTTTCACTTTGCCAATTCGCAAATACGATGTCGTGATATTCCCAGAAGTGACCTTGCTCGGCAGCGCACATCGAGGCGTTCGCTGACTGGTCTGATTCTTTGGATGCCGCAAGGTCATCCAAGAAGGGATAATGGCGGAAAACATAACGAGCTTTGCCAGTCTTTACATAATTTTCCACAACCAAGGGTTCGATCTGATCAGAGTAAGCCTGGCACGCTGGGCACTGAAAATCCTCCCATACTTCTACCAATACTGGAGCATCGATATCTCCAAGCGCCGTGCCATCAGCCTGTGGTCTTTCAACTGGATCGACAGTTTTGATTTCGCCAACAGGTGTCATATTCTCCCGGATTGACGGAAGAATCAATAAACCCGCAACGACTAGTGCGCCAGCAATAACAGCGAGTATCGTGTAAAGCCTGCTGCGCTGTTGGCGTTTGGCGCGCTCTTCTCTGATAAGCTGGCGTTTGCTGAGTTCACCTGTAGATTTTTTTGCCATGAATGCTCCTCGACCGTCTAGTAAGGCTCAAATTGTGCCATGACTGATTGGATTTGTCAATTCGGGGGAGGTGAGTACTCGGTTAAAAAGTCCCGGAGTTCGCTGAGAGCATCCGTTCATCAAGCCAAGAGACCATGGTCTTCAACACGTCGACTTGCTCGGGCTCGTTATGGAGCTCGTGGTACAGACCTTCACACAAGACAAAAGTACAGATTGACCCGGCAGCATTTGCGAATTCCTGGCTGGCATTTGGTGAGGCAATCCGGTCTGCGCTGCCATGCATTAGCAGCAAAGGCAGTGGAAATTCAGCTGCATGCTCAAGAGCCCATTCACCATTGATTAATGAATCAATTCCTAGCCTTGCGCAAAGGCGATCGTGTACATACCCATCGTTTCGGTAACGCTCGATCACACCAGGGTCTTGGGAGAGTGCTTCGAGTTCAATCCCATTCGCCATCGTAAAGGATGGCCAAAGATTATATAGAGCCCGACCCAAGGATACCTTCCAGGCTGGGGGTGAAAATCCTGGGCGCAGACCTGGGCTCGTGGCGATCACCCCTCGTAGTCTGGGAAGCTTGCGTAATACAAAGTTGAGAACCAAGCTGCCACCCAGGCTGTGCCCGTACAAAAAGCCAGGGAGATCCGGATATTGTTGGCCAGCTTCGATCAACAACCGGTGAATGTCATCCATGATTGTCAGGTAATTAGGGGTCACCCCGCGCCTGCCCCCTGACCTGCCATGCCCACGCAGATCCATTGCGATGAGAGCATACCCTGCCTTATTCAATGCCTCAGCCACGTGGTCGTAGCGACCTGAATGCTCGCCGAGACCGTGGACTAAGCTGATCACAGCCCGTGGTTTGAGCTCAGGCTCCCAAACTCGCGTAAAAATCTTGGTTCTGTCAGCTGCCAACCAGGTCATGTGCCTATGGAGATCGCTCTCGACCTTACCTATCAACGATGGTTTGATAAACTGGGTATTCCTCACCCGTGCGTTTGAATCCAGCTTTCTGATATAACGACAGCGAGAACAAATTATCTTGCTGGGTATTTACCGTTACACTCTGCGCGCCTCGCTGCTCGAATTTTGAGAGTAAATCTACTAATAGTGCATACCCAATACCCAGGCCTTGATGCATAGGCTTCACAGCCAGGCGAGCAAGATGTCCACCCATGGGTGTCGCCGTACTAATCTGGTACCCAACAATTTCATCTTCGATGACCGCCACAGATGCTATTGCTGCCTGACGGAAAGCAATCTCGAGATCCACGAGGGAGTTCTGCCATATCAAGCCAAATGCACTTGCATCGACTTTCTCGACTAAACCAAGATCAGCATGGTCCATGACCCTGATCATGGGCGAACTGCGCGAAGGAGCTTGCCAACTGGTTCCTTTGTTCCATCGAAGCACAATAACGGTGTGCGTTCGGGAAAATTTGCTTTTCTCTAAGAGATTGCGAAACCACGCATGGAGCGGAATGGTGGCTACAGTAATATCCCTACCTGTGCGTGCGAACTGGTCCAATGCAACGGGCCAAAGTTCATCCCACGCTGCCCGTACCGGTACGTCCGAGGTAACAGCAAACAACCGGATCCAAGCTACAGCGGGCGGGTCAGGAGGGCAAGCCAACGCTGCAATCACCTCCCCCTGCCTTTCGGCAACCAAATACGGGTCATAGCCTAACCATTCAAGCGCTGGCCGCCAATCGAGGTGCCGGTGCACACGGGCTTCAAAATGCACCAGATTTGCCAGCGACTGCCAATCTTTGGGGGTTGCAGGTCTGATAGACAATGGGGCGATTTTTGCGATCATCCCTGCCTGGTCCAAGTGGGGTTTGCCCATCCCGTGTAGGCGTCCGGGTCAGGCAAATATATAAGGGTAATTAAGATTGGTCGGATGACTTGCTCAACAACTTGAATGGCGCTTGCAGGAGCCGCTTAAGCAATCGCTCCTGGGGCTTTGGATGCTCGATGCCTTCCAAACCTGACTGCATCGTCCCTAATGCCTCAATATGATGACCTGATCGTAACTGCAGCCCAGAGAGAGATTTCATCACATAGGCCCTCAGGTCGTGCTCCCCCGCTTGCTCGAGCAGTTCCGCTGCCTGGCGATAGGCATCTGCTGCTTGTGAATGTCTGTCCACAGCTTCCAAGGCACAACCCAGGTTACCTAACGACATGCCTTGCCGGCGCAGATCGCCCACTTCTGCAAAGATAGCTGAGGTCCCTTCAACCGCCTTCAGTGCTAATTGTGCTTCACCTGCTTGTAAATAAGCCACGCTACTGTTATTTCGCATTTCTGCAGCGGAGAGGGTGTCATCTGATCCTTCGAAACTGGCTGCTGCAGCATCAAATGCATGTGCAGCGGTGAGATAGTCACCCTCTTCGTAGGCTGATTTTGCCTCTTGCACTAACTGATTCGATGAAATATTCTCGTCCATCCCATCCCTCACAATGTAATTTCCAGGATACCCTCACCCACCGACCTGAGTTTATCAACACTCATCTCGCTCAAACGTTGTGCTAGCTCCAGATAAGGGCGGTTGATTGGCTTGGTGACGAACATTTGCATTTCGTCCGGCAGTGATAGGAAGTCCTGTATAGCACGCTGTTGGTTCACCCATGCGCCGACCGGCCCATGATCGTCCATGAAGCCCTCAATTGGTCTATCAAATACTTTACCCAAGGCCTCTAATACCGGAAGTGGTAATTCCAACTCGCCAAGTTCACAAGCCTCCAGATCGTCTGAAGATATGCTGACACTGGCAGCCACTTCCTCGAGGGATAAGTCTGATTCGAGCCTGGCCTGTCGAACCATCGCTCCCACCATTCGCTGGCGAAGGCTGATCAGTTGATCAAGGTCGAGCGAAGATTCGAGCGTGTGATCTTCGGAGACTGCCTTGTTCCCCCAGAAATGCTCAAGCGGGATGTTTAAGTAGTAAGCTAGAACTTCGAGCTGGGGCAGCGTCGGTGACCGCTCTCCTAACTCAAAATCTGCAAGGGTATCGGCAGGGATGCCAAGCGCCCGCGCGCATTCATCCTGGCTTTTCTTGGCTGTATGGCGGGCATCCACCATCAAAACACCCAACTTTTTTGCTCGGATTGCGATTGGAATTGAAGGATTACTCATAGCTCCACCTATAATATCAGTCGGTCATGGGTGGCATGGAATATCCCATGCCTGAGCGAGTCACGATGTGCACAGGGTTTTTCGGATCGTCTTCCAGCTTTTGGCGTAGACGCGAGATGCTCACCCACAAAATTTCCTTGTCATCCCGATATTCAGGCCCCCACACGTTGGACAGCAATTGCTCCGATGTGAGCACCTGACCGAGATTGTGGGCAAACTGCAAGAGCAAGCGGTACTCTGTCGCGGAGAGGAAGACAACTCGGTCATTACGGAATACCTCCGCACGAGCAAAGTCGATCTTCAAGTTCCCATGGTTGAAAACCGACTGCTGGAATTCGCCTCCCGAGACTTTTGCACGGCGTAATACCGCCCGCACCCTGGCGAGTAACTCAGTCGCCGAGAAAGGCTTCACGATATAGTCATCTGCTCCAAGATCCAAACCGCGCACACGCGCGCCCTCTTCTCCTCGTGCAGTGACAACAATGATGGGCACATTGGAAAACTCCCTGATGCGCTCCGTGGCACCAAACCCATCCAAAACTGGCATCATAATATCCATCAGAACCAGATTGGGTTGGTGAGAAGCCACACGATCGACTGCTTCCTGTCCGTTCATGGCTTTGATCACTTGATAGCCATCCGATGCCAGGTTTGCTTCAATCAATCGTAAATATCTTGGCTCATCGTCTACGACTAGAATTTTCTCACTCATTAGTTACTCTCCCTTAACGAGATGTCTTTCTGTTCGTGCTCTCTCTTGAATGGAAGATCAATATGAAATGTAGTACCCTGACCATTCTCAAACTCAACACTTATCTGACCACCATGTGCCCGGACGATTTGCCGGGAGATGAATAGACCTAAACCCGTACCCCTCACGCTCACATTCTTCGTTGGGACACGGTAAAAACGCTTGAATAGGTTGGGGATATGTTCCGCTGCAATCCCCGGTCCATTGTCATGAATCATTATATGTGCGAATTGGTTCTCCTGGCTTAACGAGATGTCGATCGCCGCTCCGGGTGCATATTTAGCGGCATTGGACAACAAATTATCGAACACTTGCGCCAATCGTGCCGGATCTACGGAGAGCACAAGCTCTGGGATCTTCAGGTCTAGGGTGATATTGTTATTTGAATCGCGAGACTTTGCGCGGGAAATTAGATCTTTCAAGAAGATGTCTATTCGTACTGGTTGGAAGCTCATCCGCAGCGTGCCTCCCTGCAAACGAGAGGAGTCCATGAGGTTATCAATGAGCTCCCTCAGGCGGTCAGCCTCTTCATCGATGATCACCAGAAATTCCATCATCGTATCTTCGTCCCAGGTGGCATCATCTCGTAAAAGGGTGGTTGCATAGCCTTTAATGAAGCCTAAAGGTGTGAGCAGCTCGTGAGATACGGTGGCGATAAAATCTTCCTGAAGGCGGTCCAGACGACGTTCGGCTTCTAGAGCGACAATCTTATCTACCAGCTGGTCATGCTCTAGAAGTTGACCAACGTGCATGCCGATAAATTCTGCCAGGCGGATTTGGTCTGGCTTGTAGGTTGGTCCACCGAAGCGGATGAATACTACTGCTCCTTTAATCTCATTTCCTGTCCGTAAAGGCAGACCCAATGAATAGCGAAGCTGCGTGCGGTCTGACATATCTTCTGCCCCATCCGTGCGGATGGTGACATGGCTATTAAGTACAACCTCATAGGCGGTCGCTTCCCCCCACACAAGCTCAGCTTCTTGCGAACGCCCCCGGCCGATCGCCCTGGCATATGCCAGCTCAAGCGTGTCCGAGCCTCGCTTTAGGTAGAGCACCATGTTATCGAATATAAACACGGGACGGGCCAGGTAGATGATCTCATCCAGAGCAGCGTCAATATCCACGGCGCCAGCGACGGCTTTACTAATAGCATAAACGGCTTCCAGCTCTTGGGGACGTAGTGACGCAGGATGAGAGATTTCTTCAAACATCGCTTTGACTGATCCTATGCATTCCTGTCAGCCACCGGAAGTCTGAACGCAAATTTTGACCCTTTCCCTGCCTCTGATTCTACTTCAATCTTCGAACCATGCGCTAATAAGATCTGCTGCGAGAGCGCAAGACCGATCCCGGTGCCGCCGTAGCGACGCGTCGGAGATCCATCCAGCTGATGAAATGGCTCAAAGATCTCGGCAAGTCGATCCGCTGGGATTCCTATCCCAGTATCGACTACAGCTATTCTAACAAACTTATTTCCATCACTTGCCATCACTTTTACCTGCCCACCACGCTGCGTAAATTTCAAGGCGTTATCCAGAAGATGGGCAGTTACCCATTCGATTTTTTCTCCATCACAATAAGCCTCTGGAAGCGCCTCTTGGATATCTTTAACCAGCGAAATCCCTGATGAAATTGCTCTTGCATGCAACTGCTCTACTATGCTCGACAACATCTCCCTGATTTGCGTTGGACTCTGGCTAATTGTGATCTCACCACGTGTAAATAGTGAAAAATGGATCAAATCTTCAATCAAATTTTCCAGGCGCCTCTCTGCCCGGCTGATGACGCTAAGCGCCTCCTTCTGAGTCTCTGAAAGCTGCCCAAGCTCGTTATCAATTAGCAGATCTATGTAACCTTTCATGTGTGTTAGGGGTGTTCGCAGCTCGTGTGAAACGCTGGCAATGAAATTTGCCTTGAGCTGATTGAGCTCCCCTAATTTATCAATCGCATGTTGAAGTTCGCTTGTCCGCTCACGAATGCGACTCTCCAACTCCGCATTCGCCTTTTTCAATGCAAGTTGAAGTTGCAGGATTTGTTCCGTTACCGCTTGATCGAGCTCTTCGCTACGAATCAGACCCAGCTCGCGCAATGCCTGTCCCAGTAAAACAGGTTTGCCGGAGGCAGCTCGCTTCTTCTGGTATATTAATGCATGTTCCAAGTCTGCAGGTGCTAGTTGTCCTTTTTCGACCAGATATTCACCCAGTCTAGGTACCAGCATCTCTGGCGTATAAGTAACACCAACTCGTGGTCTGGCTGGATAAATCTCACGCTCAGCCAATACTGCGGCTATGGCCAGGTCAACACCACAATGTTCGCAATGACGAGCCTGCGAATCCACAGGTAAACCACAATTTGGGCAAGGGATCTCCGATGTCATTCGTTTTTAATGATATCCTCGTTTATTAGGATGCGCAAGTCGATGACAATCCAAATATTCCCGTTTCTGACCGAAATATCGACCTGTAAAGTGTTTGTAAGGTACTCCTCTGGTGATTTCATGCATAATTGGGACTGTACACCGGGATGACCACAATCCGTAAACATTGGAGAAATAAGCCCAACAGGTGAGTAGCATAGTGCCTACCAGAGTTCTGGTAATCGACGACGACATTGCGATGACAGAGATGCTGCGCCTCATTCTTGAGCCAAACGCATTCGAGGTCATCGTCTCCCACTCTGGGCCAGAGGGAATCTCGGCTGCACATAATGCTGAGCCAGAAGTAATCATCCTCGATCTGGCAATGCCCGATATGGATGGCTGGGAAGTTTGTAAAGAGGTTCGCTCTTTTAGCCAGGTACCCATTCTGGTGCTCTCAGCAATTAGCAATCCAAGCATGGTCGCAAAAGCCCTGGATGAAGGTGCTGATGATTTTCTCCTGAAACCTATGACTAGCAGCGTGCTCATCGCCCATCTCAAGCGATTAGTTTGGCGCTCGCGTGGCGGTGAGTCATCGAAAAAGACACCCCCTGACAAAAAAGGCGGAGAAAAGGGGAGTGGCATACACCGAAACACTGAACCTCGTCGTGGTGGAGGGACTTTTGATGCCCTTCATGCAGCGAAGTCACCCTCGCACTTGGAAGATACAAGACCACGTGCAACTTCTCACAGTAAGAGACCAATCAAAGAGAATACTCGCAAGAAAGATACAACTCTTAAATAAGCGATCTTTTCGGTTAAAATTCAGCCAGGCACCCAGAGAATTACATACTTAGAGGGCAGTAGTTAGCGGGCACAGCCCGCCAACCTATCCCCTTTTTATCAAACTACCCGGTTTGATGATTATTAGGAGGTTATAACGTGCAGATATGTTCCAAATGCAACGTACAATCCCCAGATTCAGCGATTAATTGCTTGAATTGCCAGGCAGATCTTCGGGTAAATTCGGAGTCCGCGGTGGCGCTCAACCGTTTGCGTCTCAATCCGCGAGTTAAAAATATCCGGCTGGTTGTCGCGCATGATTGTTGCCCAGCATGCCGGCAAGCAGAGGGAACCTACGAGAAGGTTGACGTACCCGCCCTTCCCGTCGAGGGTTGTTCGCATTCACTGGGATGTCGGTGTTTCTACCAGCCAATGCTAAACGTTATCTATCCGTAACGGAATTTATTGTCTTCCATCCAGGAACGCGCCAGCGCCAGAGCACCAGCTTCATCCAACACTACGCCGGTTGCCTGACCTTCGCGGATCGCCTCAAGTAACTCTGCAATATGGCGACCGGGTGGCAATCCGAAGACTTGCATCAATTGATGGCCATCAATCAGAGCGGGCGGGGTTACAAGCTCGTCGCGTTGCTCCCACCAGGCTTCTAACAAATCACGAACAACATCCAGCTGGCGGCTCCAAAGTTCTTGGGGTAAATTTGTTCCATGTGTAGCAAGGACATCCGCCAGGGATAGCAAGCAAATATCTACGCCTACGGCACCGGTTTGTCGAAAGAAGCGATATATCGCTTTTCGAGTGGGAGGAATAGCACCTTGCCCTAAAAGCAGTGGACGCAGGTGATTTCGTATTACCGTCGCCAAGCGATTCACCTCGTCATTACTCAAATGCAGGGATAAGCCTCTTTGTCTCGCCAATTCTTCCCCAATGAGCTCATGGCCGATAAAGCGCACCCGCGTGCCTTCTACCTGACGGGTCTGAGGTTTGGCTATATCGTGGTAGAGGGCTGCGAGGAAAAGCAATGCCTTTACGGTTCTTTCGGGGACAAGTGGGGCATCCAGGTGGGCAGAAATTTGCACTCTATAGCGTCCCAGGCGCATCGATAATAATCCGGCCATCAAGCTTGCAGATTTATCTTCGTTATACTGCTGGGCAAGCACGCCCAGCACGTTTTCGAGCTCGCGCAATACACTTAAGCTGTGCATCCATACATCTTCAGTATGCGGGGATGATTGGCTCACACCTTTAAGTGATATGAGCTCAGGCAAGACGTACTCGAGCGCACCGATCATCTCCAGCGCACGGATAGCGGAAACCGGTTGCGGTCCATCCAAAATGCGAAACAGCTCATCCCGTTTCCGTTCCACCGATACTTCCTCTAATAAATCCACTCCCTTGCGCATTTCGTTCAAAGAGTTGCGTTGGATACGAAGTGTATATGCCGCCGCCAGGCGCACACCCCGCATGATCCGAATCGGGTCCTCCTTGATAGCATCAGGGGAGCATATACGCAGATGCTTGGCCTGCAAATCTGCGGCACCACCAAAGGGGTCAAGAAGCTCTTGCGGCTTGCTAACTTCCAGCGCCATGGCGTTAATCGTAAAATCTCGTGAGCGCAAATCACTCTCCAGGTCTTCTCCATGGAATACGCTGAAATCCAATGATTCGCGGCTGCCGTCGGTAAGCCTCACGATCACTCGCGCAGTCTGGCGTTCTTCATCCAGGGGATAATAAGCGCCGCCCAAAAAGTCTGCCACCTGCCTCCCAAATCGCAACGCGTCGTCCTTCATTACAAAGTCTAGATCACGCGTCACTCTTCCGAGCAAAGCATCACGCACAGCACCGCCCACCAGATAAACTTGCCCGCCCGGTGGTAAAACCTGGCTTATCTGCTCCAAACGTTCAGACAAGATTAGTGGTTGCATGGTAGGGATATAAGCGATGCGGGGGGTCTCTTTATGCCGGGAGTTTATTGCCGCCCATAATGCCTGTTCGGGTGTGCCACCTTGCCCGATGATACGCCCATCCACGCTGGCAATCCAGCGCCCAGCATACATCGACCAGCTTTCATCTACGCCCTCTACTTGGGAGGACATGGATTTATCCGGCGGGGGTGTAGCGCTCCGGATTTACCGTCCCAATGAACGGCAGATTCCGATATAGCTCGTCCAAATCCAATCCATAGCCGAAGACGAACTTATCCGGGATGATAAAACCGCAATAATCGATCGGCACCTGGATCTCGCGGCGCTCCGATTTATCTAGCAGCGTGCATACTTTCAGGGTTTTCGGATGGCGAGTGCGCAAGAACTCGAGCACCGTGGCGATCGTGTAGCCGCTATCCACGATATCCTCAACCAGCAACACCTCTCGATCAAAAATGTCCTGCTGCAGGTCAAGCGTAATCCGCACCTTACCGGTTGTCTGGCGGGCACCGACACCATAAGAAGTCACGGCCATGAAGTCGATTGTATTTGGGATTGTCAGGTGCCGGATCAAGTCTGCCAGGAAGATCACTCCCCCGCGCAAAATGCAGATTAAGTGTATCTGCTTGCCGGCATAATCCATGCTGATTTGCTCTCCCAGCTTGGCTATGCGCTCCCGGAGGATCTCTTCCGGGATTAAGATCTCATCCAGAAATTCAAGGTATCCTTCCATGGGCACCCTCGCAGGTAGTTAGTCTCTCGGTACGAGATGGTGTTCGCGGCAGCGGGCTTCGTACATTTCAGATGCCCCTACAATTACGACTGGGTCGCCGTAATGAGCTGGTTTTCCATTTACAAGGCGTTGGGTCCGGCTGGCTGGCTCGCCGCATACCATACAGATTGCGTGAAGCTTATCCACAATTTCCGCCTTCGCCATCAGAACGGGGATCGGACCGAACGGCTCGCCGCGGAAATCTGTATCCAAGCCAGCAACCAGCACGCGAATGCCCCGATCAGCGAGCGCTCCTACAATCGAGACGATGTCTGCGTCAAAGAATTGCGCCTCATCCAGTCCGACCACCGTGGTATCCCCTTCGACCAATGCCGGGATATCAGCAGAATCTTGGACCGGTCGAGCGGCAAACTCACTCCCCGCGTGCGAGGTAACCTTCTCAATCGAATAGCGAGCATCGATGATAGGTTTAAAAACTTGCACTTTCTGCCGTGCAATCGTAGCGCGACGCAGACGGCGGATCAATTCATCGGTTTTACCGCAAAACATGGAGCCTGTAATGACTTCAATCGTGCCGGTATGATGCTTCATATTTGCCCCTCGTTTGTGGATTTTGCTAAACAGGTGTTCTGGTTTCGAATTCTACCATACCACAAGCCCATTGGAAGCACAGGATAACCGACCACGGTGCAGCATAAATTTAGTATTGAATAAATGCTCAATTTGGAGTATTATAGTCTTTATTATCTGTTGGAGATGATGTGGGGAGATCGTAATGGTAGCTCCCATAAAATTAATGTGCGTATTGGCACACCCAGATGATGAGACGCTTGGCACGGGAAGTACTCTTGCCCGCTATGTCGCCGAGGGCGTACAGGTAAGCTTGATAACTGCCACCCGGGGGGAGCGTGGATGGTTTGGCAAACAAGAAGATTTTCCCGGACTGGATGCCCTGGGAAAGAGGCGTGAAGCCGAGCTGCGCTGCGCTGCTAAGACATTGGGTATCCATCAGGTGGATTTCCTGGATTATCTCGACGGCGAGCTTGACCAGGCAGATTATGCCGAAATCGTGGGTAAGATCGTGAATTGCGTTCGGGATGTCCGCCCTCAGGTGGTGATTACCTTCCCGCCCGACGGTTCTTACGGTCACCCTGATCACATCGCAATTTCCCAGTTCACTACTGCCGCGCTCGTCTGCGCTGCTGACCCGGCATATTCCGATTCATCCACAACCCCCCACCATCGTGTCTCAAAGTTCTACTATCTGGTCGATAGCCAAGATCTCTTTGACACTTATTTCGGTCTGTTTGGAGATATCCGCATGACAATCGATGGCGTAGAGCGCCAAGGCGTGGCCTGGCACGACTGGGCGATCACCACCCGAATCGATGGATATTCGCACTGGCGTACCGTCTGGCAGGCTGTGAATTGCCACGTTTCCCAGCTACCAGGTTTTGGAGATTTGAGCCGCATCACAGACAAGATGCATTCCCAACTATGGGGAGAACGCACCTACTATCGTGCGTACAGTCTTGTCAATAGCGGTAGGCTGTTAGAAACCGATCTGTTTGAAGGTCTTCGCTGAGACAAGTTGATATGGCATCTCCCTTGGCCCTAATCGGTGGGGAAGAGTTCGCGGATGGATTCGAAGATGTGCATGCGCGGCTCCTGGAGCTAGCGTATTCACAACGGAAAAATGGCAAACGTGGTCTTGTACGGGTTGTCTACCTGCCCACCTGCGCAAGCGATGATGGGCGGGAGACGGTCAACTTCTGGAGCGAGACTGCTCAACAGCGCCTTGGTGCATTGGGTGCGCACGTCGACTCCCTTCCTATTGTAGATATCACCAGCGCCAATAAGCCTGAGTATGCAATTAAAATCGCGGAAGCCGATTGGGTATACATCGGCGGCGGCTATCCGCACGTAGGCATGCGCATCCTGCACAGATCTCGCGCATTGGAGGCGATACAAACTGCCCACCAGCGAGGCGCGCTTATCGCCGGGGCAAGCGCAGGGGCGATGATGATGGGCTCGCGGTCCTGGGTGATCACCCCGGAGCTGGAGGATGCTCTAACAACGCTCTTCACGAATGGTACGGGAGTATCAGACTTCATCCTCCCCATCCCCCCTTCACTGGAATGCCTTGGCATGCTCCCAAATGTGATGTGCTGGCCGCATGCAAATCAACTTTTTTCTCTGGCGTGGCTGCAAAGCGGTCTGCTGCCTGCGGAACACCGGCTGATAGGCATCGATGAGCAAACTGCTATGGTCTACACCGGTGAGAATGGATGGCAGGTAGTGGGGAAAGGCAAGGTAACCCTGGTAAACGAGCGCTTTGAGGTCAAAGAATTTCTGCACGGCTCCAGCCTTGGGAGTCTCGACGCTTGAATCCGAAAACTCCTCAACATGGGGATGTAATATCATGAACGCACACCGGCAATGCACCGGGAATAATCCGAACCAATCAGATGCGGGACAGGGAGGGTAGCTGTGGCGCCTTCGTTTGCAAGATCTCATTTAGAAAGGTAGTCCAATGTCGTCGAACCAAATTTCTCGAATAGCAGGCAACATGTTAGGCTCTGTGAGCAACATCTTAGAGTTCTTTAGTAACCCGGCCATTGAACACCGCGGCGATAATCCATTAGCATGCGATTTCGCCTTTGGAAATCCCCAGGAGTTGCCACTACCAGGATACATCGCAGCGTTGCAACAAGCACTTCCACCCAAGAATAAGGATTGGTTTGCATACAAAATGAGTGAGCCACAACCAGTCGCTGAAGTAGTCAAAACTCTATACTCTTGGCGTGGCGTTCGCTATGATCCCAAAGATATATTTCTGACTACCGGCGCTTTCGCTGGGCTGGCAGCCATACTGGGAGCCATTCTCGATCCGGGCGATGAGGTGATCTTTAACAGCCCCCCCTGGTTCTTTTACGAGCCCATGATCATTTCCAATGGCTGTTCGCCTGTTCGTGTGCGGGTTAATATGGAAACATTCGACCTGGATCTCGAAGCCATCTCTGCTGCCCTCACACCCAAGACGCGAGCCATCATAATAAACTCACCCAACAATCCCACCGGAAAGATCTACCCCCCTGAGACACTGGGTAAACTCGCCGATTTACTCGATACCGCCCAACGGCGAAACGGTCGACCCATTTACTTGCTCTCTGATGAAGCCTATAGCCGCATTATTTTCAATGGGAAGGATTACACCAGTCCAACTCAGTATTACCCCAATTCCTTTTTAATCTACACGTATGGGAAAACGTTACTCACCCCGGGACAACGCATTGGCTATATCGCATTACCGCCAGAGATGAATGAGAAGGTGCACATTCGCAATGCCCTCTTTATTACCCAGCTCGTTTACGGTCATGCCTTCCCAAATGCATTACTGCAGCACGCCTTACCCGAGCTGAATAAGCTCTCCATTGATATAAATCACTTGAGGGAAAAACGCGATTTCATGGTTGGCGCTCTGGGTGAGATGGGCTACCAGCTTCACTCCCCCGATGGTACTTTCTATCTGCTGCCGCGCTCACCTATTCAAGATGATCTCGCATTCACCAATCATTTGATTGCGCATAACATCTTCTGCTTGCCAGGTAAGGTGGTCGAGATGCCTGGGTATTTCCGTATCTCGCTCACTGCCAGCGATGATATGATTCAGCGATCGCTGCCCGGATTCCAGGCTGCAATCTCAAAGTACCAGACATCGTGACAGTAGAAATTGACATTTAGACAATTATTATCTACAATCAGATCACACAAGAACGATTTGTATACCAAAGGAGAATGCTTATGGCTGGGCGCGCACAAATCAACCAGGTAAAAGCAGCGCATAAAGATACTATTCTTGCAAAGCCTCACGTAATTGGAGTGGGCACGGGCTATAAAATCTCAAAGGGTGTACTCACAGACGAGCTCTGCCTGGTCACCCTTGTACGCCAGAAAATGCCCTTAGATGGGCTTTCCCCGCAGGCTATCGTACCCAAATCGGTGGATGGCGTGCTGACCGACGTGGTCGAGATTGGTGATGTGCGGGCGTTACAAACCCCCACCAGCCGCTGGCGACCCGCTCCGGGTGGAGTGAGTATCGGGCATTTTCGGATCACAGCCGGGACACTGGGTGCGATCGTGCGTGACCGCGACACAAACGAGCGCTTGATCTTATCCAACAATCACGTGCTTGCGAATAGCAATGACGCCAGCCCAGGTGACTCCATCTTGCAACCCGGAACAGCCGACGGTGGAACGACTGCCAATGACGTTATCGCTCACCTGTTACGCTTCTGTCCCATCCAATTCAACGAAGCCCCGGGCAATTGCAGTATCGCCAGCTCTTTTGCGGAAGTGGGGAACGCCATTGCTGCCTTGCTTGGCTCGAAGCACCGTGTGCAGTCAGTGTATGTGAATGCACAAGCCACGAATATGGTCGACGCAGCTGTCGCCCGCCCGGTTAACGATGCAGACGTGCTTGATGAGATCTTGGCAATCGGCACCGTCTCGGGGACCGTTGAAGCCACGCTGGGTATGCCAATACGCAAATCCGGACGCACTACAGGGTTCACTACTGGCAGCATTTCGGTATTGGATGCCACCGTGAACGTGAGCTACGGGACCGGGCGTGTAGCCCAATTTGATGGCCAGATCATCGCCGGAGCCATGTCTCAAGGTGGCGATTCAGGCTCTTTGGTAGTGGCGGGTAATGAGCTTAAGGCTGTTGGACTGCTTTTCGCCGGATCAGACCAATCCACCATTATTAACCCCATCCAGGCGGTTCTCGACTGCTTGAATGTCACGATCTAAAAACCTGCTATGCCTGATCCGCAGACCCCCGTAGAAAACATTCGCCTGGTGCGCCAGCGCTACCAGGAAGAACTCATGTCTAAAGCCAATGTTGTTGGTGTTGGCATTGGATTGCGTCATCACCAAGGCGAGCAAACCAGCGAACCTGCCCTGGTGGTCATGGTGCGCAAGAAAGTCCCAATAACCCTGCTAGCTCCTGAAGATGTTATCCCTGCTACACTTGACGGCATCCCCGTTGACGTTCAGGAAGTCGGAGACTTGCGAGCATTATAAAACATTCAGGGGTATGCGGCGGGATGTGCCCACCGTATACCCCTGAGACTTATTCAATAATCCATAAGGGGGTCAACGATTTGGGATAGGGTGCCTATACCGTAATTTCTTCACCCAGCTCCGGAAGCTCATAACCGAACTGGCGCAGCTTCTTCTTAAGGTCAGCCAGCGATTTCCGTCCGAAACCATCGATGCCAAGCAGGGTTGCCTCGCCCAGCGATAGCTTCTGAAGTGCATCACCTACTTTGGTGACCCCTGCTTTCGCCAGGGAATCAGTAGCCCTGCTGCCCAATTCGAGCTCAGAAATCGGCCGCTCGGGGGAAACCCGTTCAGCCTCGCGCTCTTCGGCTTCGTTTAGATATTGCTGGCGAGCCTGCAGCTTCTTGTAGAAGCGATCTACCTGACCTTCCGTGTCTACGATACGCTGCTCACCGGTGTAGAATGGGTGGCAGTTCGAGCACACGTCGGTGTGGATAACTTTTGTTGTCGACCCGGTTGTCCATGTGTTACCACAGGCACAAATTACCTTGGCATCTGCATAAAATTCAGGATGTATATCCGTTTTCATTTCTGGAATCCTTAAACAATAACAGCGCGACATTCGGTCAGTGCGCGTGTTAGCTGGTGGCTAATTCTCCCGGCATGACACTCACGCGCTTACGGTCATCGCGGACAGTCTCGTAGATCACGATACCGTCAACCGTCGCGAAAAGTGTGTGGTCTTTACCTACACCAACATTGCGTCCTGGTTTGATGCGTGTGCCACGCTGGCGAACAAGGATACTCCCCGAGGTAACCTGCTGCCCGCCGAACACCTTCACACCCAGGCGCTGGGATTGGCTGTCTCTTCCGTTGCGGCTGGAACCGCCGCCTTTTTTATGAGCCATGTCTGCCTCGCTATTTCTTCACTGAGATGCTATTGATCATCAATCGCGTATATTGCTGGCGGTGACCCTTCTTCACGCGGTATCGTTGTTTGGGTTTGTATTTGAACACCACCACTTTGGGTGCTTTCACTTGCGCAAGCACCGTCGCCCCTACCTTTGCGCCATCCACATAAGGCGCGCCAACTTTGACATCCTCGCCATCGGTTACTAGCAGGACGCGTTCGAGATCGATCTGGTCCCCCTCTTCAGCTGAGAAGTGATCCAAATCGAGGGTGCCTCCCTCGACAGCTTTGTACTGCTTGCCGCCATCTTCTACGATTGCGTATTTCATATATAACTCCTCCAAACTTCACTTTGCCGCAATCAGCGCAGGTCCTGCCCCGTTACGGGAAAGTTGGGGATTCACAAGCCCGCCCCAGCTACTTGCTGCCGGGGCAGTGCGAAGACCGATTATACTCGAGGGCTGCAAGGATGTCAACGATTCAACTATGCCAAACCTGGCTTTGGGTCAGCACTTCGGTTGTGGTAAACTAGAGTTTTGGAAACTCACGGCATCATTCATTATTGAAAACCTCAGGAGGTTAGAATGTCAGGAAAGAAGTACGTGTATTTATTCAACGAGGTCGAGCAAGCTGAGCAAGCCGCCGGCGACTGGGAGGCTGTGCGCTCCTTGCTTGGGGGCAAGGGGGCTGGGCTGGCCGACATGACCCGAGCTGGAGTACCCGTTCCACCTGGATTTACTGTAACTACAGAAGCTTGTAACGCCTATCTGGCTGCCGGCCAGCAATTCCCCGAAGGCATGTGGGAGCAAGAGCTTGAAGCCATGCGTATGGTTGAAGAGCAAACGGGCAAGAAATTTGGCGACCCTGCCCGCCCATCTACTTGTGTCTTGCCGCTCTGGCGCCAAATTTTCCATGCCTGGCATGATGGACACAGTGCTCAATCTGGGCATGAATGATCAAGTTGCCGAGAGTATGGCTAAATTCACCGGTGACGCCCGCTTTGCTTATGACGCCTATCGCCGGCTGGTGGAGATGTTCGGCGAGGTAGTGCTCAATATTCCAGATGAGGAATTTGAACACCCAATGGCTGAATATAAAGAGCGTAAAGGCATCAAATCCGATACGGATCTTGCAGCCGCTGACTGGATAGCGCTTACCGATACCTTCAAAAAAGTCATACGAAAAAACAAAGGCTTCGACTTCCCACAAGATCCAAACGAGCAATTGCGCCTGGCAACCGAAGCCGTATTCAAATCCTGGAACGGCAAGCGCGCCGTCGATTATCGCAATGCCGCCGGCATCGCCCACGATCTGGGCACCGCAGTAAATATTGTTACTATGGTCTTCGGCAATATGGGTGAGAATTCCGGCACTGGCGTTGCATTCACTCGTGATCCTTCCACAGGCGAAAAGATACTCTATGGCGATTACCTGCTCAATGCGCAAGGTGAAGACGTGGTCGCAGGCATCCGCAACACACAAAAAATCCAAAATCTAGCCATCGAGCTACCCAAATCTTACGAAGAATTTCTGGTAATTTGTGAAAAGCTGGAGCGCCATTACAAAGAAATGCAAGATGTGGAGTTCACAATCGAGCAAGGCAAGCTGTGGATGCTCCAGACGCGCAGTGGCAAACGCACCGCTAAAGCCGCCGTCAGCATTGCTGTAGACATGGCAAATGAGGGGTTGATCACCCGCCAGGAAGCAGTGCTACGTGTCACTCCTGACAATGTGGACACCCTGCTGCACCCACAATTCGATATCAATGCTCGCAGAAAAGCCAAGGAGGAAGGCCGACTATACGCAACAGGCGTGAACGCATCTCCGGGTGCAGCTGTGGGCAGAGTCTACTTCGACGCTGATACTGCCGAGCGTATGGCGAAAGAAGAGAAGCAAGACGTCATTATGGTTCGCCCATTTACCAAGCCAGATGATGTGCATGGCATGCTCGCCGCTAAGGGTATTCTCACCAGCGAAGGCGGCGCAACCTCCCATGCCGCAGTTGTCGCACGACAGTTTGGAGTGCCTTGCATCGTAGGCGCAGCGATGGTGCGCATAAACCTGGAGAAGCGCAGCATGACTGTCGACGGTCAACTCGTGGGTGAAGGCGAATGGATATCCGTGGATGGTACCACGGGCGAAGTATTCCTGGGTCAGATTCCCACATCCTCCCCCAACCTTGAGGAGCAAACTGACCTGCTAACCCTCCTGAAGTGGGGAGACGAAATCTGCGCCACACCCGGTCAGCGATCCGCTCCTGACGGATGGCCGACGCGCGGCTTGCAGGTATGGGCTAATGCCGATTATCCAAAAGATGCTCAACGCGCCCGCACATACGGCGCGGTAGGAATTGGCTTGTGCCGCACCGAGCATATGTTCTTCGAGCCGGAGCGCTTACCTATCGTTCAGAGAATGATCCTGGCAGATAGCAGCGCCGAGCGTACTGCCGCATTAAATGAGCTGCTCCCCAGCCAACGGTCGGACTTCGAAGGACTGTTTGAAGCCATGGATGGCTACCCTGTTATCATACGGCTGATCGACCCGCCCCTGCACGAGTTCCTGCCTTCCGAGGAAACACTGTTGGAAGAGGTTATTACCCTGCGCGTCAAAGGTGAGACCAAGGGACTCCCGGAGAAAGAGAAGCTGCTCGCCAGCGTTCGGAGCATGCACGAAAGCAACCCGATGATGGGTTTGCGCGGAGTACGCCTGAGCATCCAGATGCCCGAGATTGTCGAGATGCAGGTGCGAGCCATCTTCGAAGCTTCTGCCAACATGACCATCAAAGGCGTGGTTGTCAAGCCCGAGGTGATGATCCCACTCACCGGCACGGTCAACGAGCTTCGCTGGATCCAGCCACGGTTGGAAAAGATCGCCAAAAAGGTCATGGAGGAGAAGAAGGTTACCTTTGAGTACAAATTTGGCACTATGATCGAGATCCCCCGCGCAGCTGTTACCGCCGCAGAGATCGCCGAGCTTGCCGAGTTCTTCTCCTTTGGCACCAATGATCTAACCCAGATGACCTTTGGCTATAGCCGAGACGATGCCGAGCGCAATTTCCTTGTTACTTACGTGGAGCAAGGAATTCTGCCCAAAAACCCATTCCAAACCCTCGATCAGTCGGGTGTTGGTCGTCTGATGGATATGTCCGTCAAAGATGGGCGCACCACACGTCCAGATTTGGAGGTAGGCATTTGCGGCGAGCATGGTGGTGATCCAGCATCCATTGAGTTCTGCCATATGATTGGTAACAACTATGTGAGCTGCAGCCCATTCCGGGTGCCTATCGCCCGTCTGGCAGCTGCGCACGCAGCGCTAAAGCATAAGGGCATCTCAATCGCCGAAGATAAGTAATTTCCAATAAATAAAAAGCGGGCGCTGAGCGCCCGCTTTTTATTATCTAATTGCGATTACTGACCCAACAGGTCTCCCAACAACGACGTACGCAATAAGATATAAACGGTTTTAATCACTTTAAACTGGCGGATGGTCGTCCACACCTGAGCGCGCACTCGCCGGTCGTCACAACGATCCCCAGATCGCACGTAAGTCCCATCCAGGTATACGTTGACCAGCCCGGTGTTCTCCTCAAACTCAACACGAGTGACGCTCATATTAGAGCGAAAAAGGGCATTGTAAAGATTACCAAAGTACTCTCGCTGGTAAAACAGCCTCCCCAAGGCAACAGCAACATCCGCTTCGACGTCCCCAGTGCGTGCTACCCCTGTATTTAACGGGATCAAGCTGTCTCCACAAGCCACAGGACCATCGGTATTGAGCTGGATGTAGTACAAGTAGATAGCGTCTTCTCCGGAGGGAGTTGGGGGAGGCGCTGTCATTGTTGGTGTCTCGCTGGGGGTAGCTGTGTCCGTCGGCGTGAGTGTAAGCGTTACTGTGGGGGTGTTTGTGGGTAGTGCTGTGGCTGTCGGCGAAGCGGTCGGCGTATCTGTGGGGGGAATGGGTGTTGAGCTGCTCGTAGGTGTGGCGGTTGGTGCAGACAGGCTTGCAGGAAACGCGCAGCTAACAGCCATCATGGCAACGAGCAGGAGCAGTGTAAATATCTGCAATTTTCGAAGATTGGGAAATATTTTTAGATCTGAGCATCGCCACCAAACCGTTGTTAGTTAGTCATTCGAGATAAGATCGCCAAGAAGAACTCGGTTCAGGAAGACAATCTCGTGCTCAATTTCCGGGAATTGGCTGATCGTCGCCCAGATCTGTGTCTTCAAACGCGTGTTCTCGCACGGATCTTCCGGGCGGTTAAAAGACCCTCTCAAATAAACAACAATCTCGCCTTTTTTCTTGTCAAAGGATACATCATCGACTCGAAATCTGGATGCTCCTTGAGGATTATAGAGCTCCCCGTAGTACATCTTCCGGTAAGAGAACAGCTTATTAAGCCCTGCAGTCACATCACGGGCGGTTTTTCCGGTGACCGGTTCACCTGAACCGATCGCAATTAAACGGTCCCCACATGCGCCAATCCCCGAATTAAGCTGGATGAAGTAAATGTTAACCGTGCCTTCCCTGGCAGCAGGGAGTAAGAAAAATGCAGCTGTCGGCGATGCAGTGCTGGTCTCAGTTGGGACTGGAGTATCGGTAAAAGCCAACGTAGGTGTCGCTGAAGGCAATGGGGTTTGTGTTTCGGTCGGGGTCACGGGTGTAGATGTGGGAGTTTGGGTAGGTTCGCTGGTTGGGGACGAAGGGACCCGGGTATCCGTCACAGGCAGCGCAGTTTCAACGGGAGATAAGGGTGCTGAGCAGCCGGATGCCACAATGAAAATAACGAGCACGATAACCCGCCATAACTCTGAATGGTGCTGATCCATCGAGGCTCTTCCAGGAAACCTCGATATTGGCACACCAGGGCGCATCTTTCCAATCATGGGTGATATCTCTTTTATACCAAAGATCATAGGAGTCCGGAAATCAAACCGACCATCTAGTTATCGTTCGAAAGACGGTCACCAAGGAGACCATTGTTGAGATAAACCGTAACGCCTTTGACACCACGAAATTGACGGATTGTTGACCAAACCTGCGCCCTGACCCTCTCGTTATCACACGGGTCGCCGGTAGGTTTGTAAGTGCCACTCAGAACCACGACAATTTCGTCAGTGTCTCTCTCATAATCTACTTTTTGCACCCGCAACCTGGATGCATATAAAGGGTTGTACAGATCGCCGTAATATTGCTTCGTATGCGAGAACAAGCTGCGTAGCCCTGCAGTAACATCCTTTTCAATATCACCATCCACTTTCACGCCTGAACTAATGGCAAGAATTCGACTTCCACACGTTGCCTCCCCAGTCCCGACCAGGACAAAATAGATGTTCACCGTTTCTTTACTTGAGCCGGGGAGTGGAATGTAAGGGGGGAGCGTACCGGGGATTTCCGTCTGCGTGGGCGTTGGAGTATCGGTGGGTACCGGCGTGTTTGTTCCGGTTGGTGGGGCTGTCGGCGTATTCGTAGGTGGGGGGAATGTGGGTGTGAGAGTGTCCGTCGGGAGTGGCGTCACAGTAGGCGGCACAGCTGTAGCGCTGGGAGGGATAGACGTTGGGCTAGGTGGTAATGGTGTGGCTTGAGAACATCCCGCGAGGAATGTCCCAGCCAGAAGGAAGGCTGAGAGTAGCTTAGTTGATCTGGACATAATAACTTACCTCATCATCGAGGGTTGGTGGGCGCAAAGGGCACCCTACGCCTGCGTGACCGGAAATGAGCACTGCTCCTTCCGTCAAGTTGTCAATTGTATCACCATTCCATTCAGGCGACGTCCAACGATCACTTTCGGGGCTTTGTTCAAGGACCCATATCATAATTTTCGAGCTAGTTGATAATCCCCCATATTTTTGCCCCAATGTTTTTGGAATCAGCGGTGCAGGGACTTCCGAGCAGAAGTGTCCGGCAGTGCAGGATAGCCCTGAGTAATTCTTTGGAATAATAATGGTTCGCGGAAAGAAGTAAGAAATTCAAAGAAACAGTACTGCAATTAAAAGGAGGGCGCAGCTTCTCCTGCTAATGCCTTGACCGCGAATTCTGCGCCAGCACGCAGCGCCTGATAGTTCACCGGCAAGAGCTTGCGATGACGTTCTGGCAAGTGCTCCTGTAAGGCTTGTTCAATTGCCTCCATCGGCAGGACAGGCAGTACACCGAGTAAAGCGCCCAGGGTTACCATATTGAGCAGCCGCCGGTTACCGATCGACTCAGCAATCTCATTGGCTGGGATGAATATCGACGTAATGTCTTTGCGAGCAGGACCTCGATTCATTAGAGATGCATTGGCAACCAGCACGCCACCTGGAACAACTAAAGGCTCGTACTTATCCAACGAAGGTAAGTTCAGTACAATTGCGCCCTTAGGATTGCGTACGAGCGGTGAGCCGATCTCCTCGTCGGCGATGATCACCGTACAGTTCGCAGTCCCGCCCCGCATTTCAGGTCCGTACGAAGGGATCCAGGTCACCTCACGGCCACTATCCATCGCTGCGTATGCCAGCACCTGCCCGCCGAACAAAACTCCCTGTCCCCCAAAGCCCGCAAATACGATTTCGGTTTGCATGTTGAGATCCTCGCTATACGCGCAGTTCAGCCAGCGCAGGCAGCACTTTGTAATCGCCTAATGGAAATGCCGGAACCATGCGCTCCTCTACCCATTTGAGCGCCTCCAGTGGCGTCATCCCCCAGTTTGTCGAGCACGTTGACAACAACTCGACCATGGAAAACCCCAGCCCGCGCAGCTGAGCTTCGAATGCTAATCGGATCGCCTTTTTCGCCATTCGGATATTCTTTGGATCGTGCAAGCTACGTCGCACCACATACCCCGCGCCATCCAGGCATGAAAGGATTTCTGACATGCGGAGCGGGAAACCGGCCTGCTCTACGTCTCTACCGTACGGTGACGATGTGGTTTTTTGTCCAGGTAAGGATGTGGGCGCCATCTGCCCACCCGTCATCCCATAGATCGCATTGTTGATGAAGATGACGGTAATATTTTCCCCTCGCCCGGCTGCGTGCATGATCTCACCCATACCAATGGATGCTAAATCTCCATCTCCCTGGTACGTGAACACCACGCGCTCTGGAAGCACGCGCTTGATACCAGTCGCCATTGCTGGAGCGCGCCCATGCGCTGCCTCGACAAAATCAAAATCGAAAAAATTGTAAGCAAATACCGAGCACCCCACCGGCGCTACGCCAATTGTGCGCTCGCGCAGATCCATCTCATCCAGTACTTCTGCGATCAATCGATGGGCGATTCCATGCGTACAACCTGGGCAATAAGTGGTCGGGAAATCTGCCAGGGATTTCGGACGTTCATAAACAATCTGACCTGGGGTTGTGGCATCCATTTTTTATCGACCTCCCTAAATCCTGGCTTTCACCTGGATCACGCTGGCAAAGCGCTCCATCCAACCCAGGCGTGGATCATTGCTCACCGAGAGCGGCCCTTTAGCCATACGGTAGATTTCATCCAGGATTTCGTCCGGGAAAGGTACCATCCCACCCATTCGCCCGTAAAACTCCACGGGGATACGCCCCTTGACTACACGCAGCACATCATCCAACATCTGCCCAGCATTCATCTCGGTCACCAGGATAGCCTGTGAGCGCTCAGCCAGGGCCTCAATCTCATCTGAAGGGAATGGGCTGAGCGTGATCGGGCGGAAAAGTCCAGCACGAATGCCTTCTGCTCGGGCAGTGCGCACAGCTGAAAGTGCTACCCGCCCGGCTGTGCCATACCCAACGACAACCAGCTCAGCGTCGTCCAGGAAATACTCTTTGTAGCGCACTTCATTCGCCTGAACTTCATTCCAGACCTGCATCAGGCGGTAATTCATCACTTCTTCATCCGGAGGGTTGATGTAGATCGAGCTAAGCACCCGTTTCTCGCGTCCCTCAGCGCCACGCACTGCCCAATCGGGGTATTCCGTACGCACCGGGCGCATCGGGGGCAGCTCTGCTGGCTCCATCATCTGCCCAACATTGCCATCTGCCATGACAATCGCAATGCAGCGGTATTTCTCTGCCAGATCAAAAGCCAGGACAACCAGATCGATGGCCTCTTGCACGCTGGCAGGTGCCAGGACGATTGGGTGGTAATCGCCATGTCCGCCGCCATGCACGATTTGGTTGTAATCTCCCTGTGAGGGGGCGATATTTCCCAGACCCGGCCCGCCACGGACGACATCGATGAGAACAACGGGGATTTCAGTCCCAGCAATATACGACAAGCCCTCCATCATTAAGCTAACACCGGGGCTGGAGGATGAACTCATCACTCTCACCCCGGTGCAGGCTGCTCCATAGACCATATTAATTGCAGCCACTTCACTCTCAGCCTGGAGGAAGACCCTACCAAGGTCAGGCATTCGCCGGGCAAAATGTTCAAGAAGCTCGGTTTGTGGAGTAATGGGATATCCGAAATACGCCTGCAAGCCCGCACGAATGGCGGCTTCAGCCATGGCGTGGTTTCCTTCAATAAACTCTCGTGACATTGCGCTACACCTAGACTGTGACAATTCGCGTCTTCCGGACAGGAGCTTCGCGGAAAACGGTCAGAGCCGCTTCTGGGCAAACCAGCGCGCAGATTGCGCAGCCAGTACAGCCATCAGCTTTGAGGAACGCTGGATGATAGCCTTTGGGGGTGAGTCGCTGCATGTCCAACGCCATGACGCCCTGGGGACAAGCTTGCACGCACAGCTCGCATCCCTTGCAATACATCTCGTCAACAATGATCCAACCCTTCACGGGCATCAATACCTCCGTGGTAACCGCGTCAAAGTTGGTTAGGCAGTAATCCAACCTTTATTATCTTATTCTAAATTGAGATTGAGTAGTGCTAACTGTCACGATTGGAAGGTTCAATTGTCACTTTGAAAACCGAGTATCCAGAACTTATAAGATTATTTGGTCGCCACTGGGTGGCAGATGTTGGTATACAGCATTACAAAGGATATTCAGCGGTGAAAGGTCATTATTTTGAAATTCCTCCTTGTAATATCGAGAAAATTTTGCTAAGCTAGTGGTTAGATGGATCCTTTCCCGTCGGGACCGGGATCACCACTGCTGCTGCATCCAATCAATAACAATTCCGATCAGTTGAATATGCCTAGGAGGGACCATGAAATCCAGGAGAATACTCTTCTCGATTCTGTTGGTTGTTGCCGTTGCGACTCTGATCGCTGGTGTTGGGTATAAGAAACAACCTTCTCTCTGGCCTGTCTGGCAATTGCTCCAGAAACGCGAATTCGTTGACCTGACCCACACCTTTGAGCCTGGGATTCCCCACTGGCCAGGATTCCCGGATGAGGATCGTACACTTTTATTCTGGTATGACAATGCCCCACCAGGGCCTGGAACGCTGGGCACCGGATTTTATGCCCAGTACTACTGTCATGTCGGCCAATGGGGCACTCACGCCGATCCACCGGCGCACTTCATCCGCGGCTTGCGGACAATAGACCAAATTGAACTCACAGAGATGGTCTTACCACTGGTCGTCATCGATGTACACAAGCAAGTTGAGATGAACCCGGATTACACCATCACCATGGACGACGTGCGCAAATGGGAAAAGAGGCACGGCAAAATCCCTAAGGGTGCCTTTGTTGCTATGCGTACCGACTGGTCCAAGCGCTGGCCAGACATGGCAGCCATGCAGAATAAGGATGCCGATGGAATCGCCCACTATCCTGGCTGGAGTCTTGAAGTCTTGCAGTATCTCTACGAAGGGCGGAAAATTACAGCTTCAGGTCATGAGCCAACCGATACCGATCCAGGATTCGCCACCAGCCAGGGCGACTACTCACTGGAAGCTTATATCCTGGGTACAGACCACTACCAGATTGAACTGTTGACAAACCTTGATCAGGTGCCAGAGGCGGGGGCACTCGTCGTGGTCACATTCGGCAAGCCAAAGGATGGCTCCGGCTTCCCTGCGCGAGTATTCGCCATCCTTCCATAACAACCTGTGGCTCCCGGTCCCCCACCAGCCCCTATAGTAGCTATAGGGGCTGGTGCTTAATATTTTCGATATAATGGGTGCAAGCATATGAGAGCTAATCAGGGTACGCAGCAGGCGGTTTCCCGCACCAGTGCGCTGCCCTACCATCCTATCTGGCAGAACGGCTTAGCCATTCTGCTGGTCATTTTTCTAGCGCTGAGTCATGCGCTGGATTACACCCGCTTCCACGAATATTCAACGCGAGTGGCATTCCCCACGCCTGTTTGGGGGCACAAACCAGTGTTAGGGTATTTCGTTTTTACATCCAGCCTGGTAGAGAGACTCCCAGGGGAAGCCGGATTAACCGCAACCAATCTTCAGAGTGTAGAGCGTATCGCAAAGAAGGAGCAACAGAGCTTGCACATGCTAATGCATGAAAGCTCTCGCATCATTAACGACGAAAATTTAAGCCTGGAGGAAAAACGCTCCCAGATATATCGGATGGGGTATAACGCTCAGGTGTTGGAGACTGTACGTGATTCAAGACAGAAGCTAATCTATTCACTTGGACCGTACGCATTTACTCGGTTATCAAGGTGGATTGAACATCAGTGGCAGGTTGAACGTAAGGTCCATGGCAGTCCGCTAGCACAGTCCAATCCGCGCACATACCGGGTATATGCCACCCGTTACGATTCGGGGGGAGCATACACCGTCGCACTGCCCGATAAATGCCTGAAATTCGCCAACGGCGGCAATTCCGTGTGCAATAGCGACGGGTACATTCCTGGATATGGTTATTCAGTGTTTATCAGTTACGAGAAAAGCACCGCAGCAACTGTTAATGAGTCTGGACCATGGAATGTTGATGATAATTTTTGGGCAACCACCAATGACCCGACTCCCCGGCGCATGTTCGCCGACCTAAATTTAGGTATGCCAGAAGCCCAGGCAGCCTACTTCAATGGCTACAACGGGGGCACAGATCAGTTCGGACGGGTCGTCACTGCTCCCTTTGGTATTGACCTGGCGCGCCAAGTCAGCATCGATATTGGCTTGCAACCTGGGAATAATGATTGGATCGATGTATCCTTCTTATGGACAGAAAACTGGGATTCTGGGTCTGGAGCTATTCCGCCCCAACCTGGCAGCACAGGCGTAGCAGCACCAACACTTGCAACCATAATTCCGATCGCAATCGCTCCCCCTGGCGCTAATGGCTCCATTGTGCATGTTGTCCAGGAAGGCCAGACCCTCTGGAACATCGCGGCTGCATACCAGGTGGACCTGAGTATAATCCTTTCACTCAACGGGATAACAGATGGAGCGGTGATCATCCCTGGGCAAAATCTGTTGATTAAGCCAGCGAGCCCGACCTCCACGCCCACTAGCTCCAGTATTTCACCTTCACCCATCCCCACCCGCAATATCCTAACATCAACACCTGTGAAGGAGTTCGCTACTGCGGTTGCTCAGGTTATCTCCACCCCATTCCCCGATGCAACCCCCATTTTCTCAGATGATGAGCCCATCCCGGATCAGACTTCTGCATTGAAAGCCATCGACCCTATTCTTGCTGGAATCGCTGCGCTTGCGGTTGTTGGAGCATTGTTGTTGATCTTAGGACAACGTTTCAATCGCAGAGAATAGCAATTGCTCTCAATGGCGAATGCCCTCCAAAATCAAACGCTATGGGAGATTACGCCTCGTAGCTTCCCGAGGTCACCTTCCCTCCCGTCCCAGCCCAATCAGTGTGATAAAACTTGCCGCGCGGGCGATCAACTCTTTCGTATGTGTGAGCACCGAAATAATCGCGTTGTGCCTGGATTAGGTTTGCAGGTAGGCTAACGTGCCGGTACCCATCGTAGAACGCCAGGGCGCTACTCATAGCAGGCAGAGGAATGCCTATCTCTACAGCATTTGCAACCACTCGCCGCCATGCTGTCTGGGAAGCCTGCACTTCACCACGGAAATAGGTATCCAGCAGGATATTTGCAATCCCAGGATCCCGATCGTAGGCTTCTTTTATCTTCACCAGGAAGATCGAGCGGATAATACACCCTCCTCGCCACATAAGTGCGATCCCGCCATAATTGAGATTCCAATTGTTCTCAGACGCAGCTGCCCGCATTAGCATGAATCCTTGTGCGTATGAGATGATCTTCGACGCGTATAGCGCATCGTGAACATCCTGCACACGAGTATCATATTCACCCACCAAATTATTATCAGGACCGCTGAGAACCGTCGAAGCGAAAACACGCTCATCTTTTAGCGCAGAAAGGGATCGGGCTTGAACTGCCTCAGAAATCAGCGTAAGTGGCACTCCGGCTTCGAGCGCATCAACCACTGTCCAGCGCCCAGTTCCTTTCTGCCCGGCGGAATCAAGGATCTTATCAACAAGTGGTTCGCCATCCTCGTCCTTGACAGCTAGAATGTGCGCTGTGATCTCGATCAAATAGGATTCTAGCTTGCCCCGATTCCATCCCTCGAAAATCTGCTGGATTTCATCAATGCTTCGGTTTTGCCTATTTTTGAGCAGGTGATAGGCTTCCGCAATTAATTGCATATCCCCATACTCGATACCATTGTGTACCATCTTGACGAAATGGCCGGCTCCGTTTTCGCCTACCCAGTCACAACACGGAGTGCCATTTTCAACTTTCGCGGCAATGCTCTGGAAGATCTCTCTCACATGAGGCCATGCTTGCGGAGATCCACCTGGCATAATGGACGGTCCGTAGCGTGCGCCCTCCTCTCCACCTGAAATACCTGTACCGATAAACAGCAAACCCTTCGATTCTAGATGAGCTGTGCGTCGGATTGAATCCCGAAAATTGGAATTTCCCCCATCGATGATGATGTCACCTGGTTCGAGCAAAGGCACAAGCACATCAATTATTTCATCAACGGGTTTGCCGGCTTTGATCATCAGCATTACCCGCCTAGGGCGCTTGAGCATCCCTACCAGTTCTTCGATCGTGTGAACGCCGGTCACATTTGTGCCTCTGGCTGAAGTACTTAGGAATTCATCAGTCTTTTGAGGTGTCCGATTGTAAACCACGACCCTGAAGCCGTGATCGTTCATATTTAGCACCAGGTTTTGTCCCATTACGGCTAATCCAATTAAGCCAATATCGTATTGCGTCTTTATATCTGTCGCCATTTCAGTCCTCTTTCAGTTCACGCTCCACAATTTGGTAAAATCATACACTGATAGCACACTAGTCTACCCTGTTTGAGGAGTAATGTGTCCCGTCGCACGATCGTTCTCACAAGCGTTATGGTTCTAGCAATTGCGGCATTGATCCTTTACGATCAGCTCAGTGGTCCCGCAGTATTACACGGTAGCTCAATCGAACCCCCTCAGCCAGTAACTGATTTCACTTTGCAATCATCCGAAGGGCTTGTTTCCCTGAGCGATTACCGCGGTAAATTCGTCTTATTATACTTTGGCTATACGTACTGTCCGGATATTTGTCCGGCTACTCTGTCCGTATTGAGCAAAGCATTGAAGCGAGCTGATCGCGTGGCAGATCAGTTCCAGGTATTGTTCGTCAGCGTCGATCCCAGGAGAGACACGCCGCAACGTCTCGAAGAGTATGTTCGCTTTTTTAACCCGGCTTTTGTTGGCTTGACCGGAAGTGCCGCTGAGGTTGACAGCGTGACGAAGTCGTTCGGGATTTATTACAACCTTAATGACAGCGAATCGCAAGATGATTACACTGTAGATCACACTTCCAGGATTATTGTCATCGATCCTGAAGGTAATCTTCGCTTGCTATGGTCTCATGAAATTGGGGAAATTGATATCGCGGCAGACCTTGTAGCTTTGGCAAAACGATAAAAAAAATTTAATGAAGGCCTGGCCGCCACGAGGGATCAAAATCAAACCTTTCCCAGTCAGTGAGTTGAGCCCTTGCAGCACCACTCGCAGACATGATATAGATATCGTGGTTGCTTCCTTCAGGCCAACTTTCGAAGGCTAGCCAAAGACCATCCGGCGAGTAATCGGGTTCACGGACCGGCCAAGGGCCAATACTATAAGGGTACTCGCTATACTCCTCGTCAATGGTAGACACGGCGACAATGTAGGGAACGCCGCCACCTGGGCGCGTTTGATTGAAGAGAATGATCTCACCGTTTTTTGACCAATCCGGATTCGTATTGACAGCGTCTGCGCTGCGTGTAAACAGAGTTTGGTTGCTACCATCTACATCCATGATCCAAATTTGAACAGGTCCTTTCTGGGTGGTAACAAAAGCAATCTGATTACCATCTGGAGACCAGGCAGGTTGTCGGTCGTAAGAATATTGTAGTGATAAGCGTACTACAGTACTATCCCTTAAATCCAACAAAAAAATGCGCGGGCGTCCACCATTCCGTAATGATGTAAAGGCAATGAAATCTCCATCGGGTGACCAGGCGGGGTCAAAGTCACCTCCAGGGACATTGGGGAGTGGGGTGAGACCGGTGCCATCTACATTGATAACAAACAATCCCGACCCTGGATAGTATTCGTCATTCTGCTGGCAGGGTGAAATAAATACCAGGCGCATGCCATCCGGAGACCAGTCCGGTTGGCAAGCCCCTTCGGGCATGTCGGTTAATTGCACTGACTCGGGATTGCCATCGACACTTTGCAACCAGATTTGAGTAGTCCCCGAGCGGTCTGACGCAAAGGCGATTAGACCACCACCGCCTCCAACGGGCGTCGGGATAAGGGTAGGTGTAATGGAAGGATTCGCAATTGCTCTCGTAGAAGTTGGCTGAGGTGTCGGGGTTAGGCTGGGGGACAGGGTAGGTTGAACTGCCAATGCCAGGGTTATTGTTAGTGTCGGGCTTGGAGGAATCTGTGTTAGCGTGCTGGTCGGGCTTAGTTCCGGAATCACCCCAGGATTGCCTTGCGGTGGACCAAAAAGGGAGAAAATTGCCTCAGGGATCCCGGGGACTAATCGATAAGCGGCAATACCACTCAATCCTAGCAGCACAAGAACTGTTAGCAACACCGGGAATACAGATGTATTGCTTTTTTTAGAGGAGGGTAGCAGGAAAGGTCGCTCGGCAGATGAGCTTTGTAGGTGGGGAGATGGCGATCGCACTCTGCCAGCAGGGATATACTGTTCTTCGCTCATTTCCGCCGTGCGACCCGAATAATCATTCTCATCCACTGGAAATTCTGGCGGGGGTTCAACCATATACTCGCCTGCCTTGCGACGAGTAGTGATCCCGCGAACATTCAGCAGTGCCTGTTTAAATTCCTCAGCATCCTGAAAGCGATCATCCGGGCGCACTGCCAGGGATTTTTCGATCACTGCCCCTAGCCGGCGCGATACTTTAGGATTCCGTTTGCGCAGATTGGTTAGGTCTGCCTGATCCATTGCTCGCGCTAGGGCATCCTCGGGGATCACTCCGGTGAGAGCGGCATACAGAGTGGCGCCAAGAGAAAACAAATCCGATCGATGGTCAGTGCGAGCTGCACCGTACTGTTCCGGTGGTGAATACCCGGGAGTCATCGCCCGTGCTCCGGTAGTGGTTGCCTGTCCTGATTGGATGATCTTCGCCAGGCCAAAATCGACCAGAAAGATATGCCCGTCTGGCGTGATTTTGACATTTCCCGGCTTGATATCACGATGCACAATCGGCGGAATACGTGTGTGTAGATAATTTAGCGCATCACAGATCGCCGCGCCAATAATGACTACTTCCTCATCACTCAGTAGCCCAACCCGGTCCATCCGTTGTCGCAGATCTTCACCCTCAATGTAATCCATAACCAGGTACTGCCCCTGATCTTCGATAACAAAGTGGTCAGTAACACGAGTTAGATTTGGGTGGCGAAGCGTGGCAAGAATTACAGCTTCCCGTCGGAACTGGCGGGCGTACTCGTCTGTTGTAAAGAGATTATCCTTTAATGCAACATCAACCCCCAGGTTTTCATCGATGGCGCGGTAAACCGATCCCATGCCTCCCTGTCCGAGGATTTCTACCACACGATAGCGGTTATTTACGAGCGTGCCGCGTTCGAGAACCATATATGCAAGTCCGTGCCTCACCGTTTACTTTCGGATGACTCGGCTGCAGTACTCGTACGTAATTTCCCTTTTACTCTGGTGAGTAGGTGCAATCATCTGAGTACCGCATCCGAGGTGGGCAAGCGCATAATTTGCATGCTTAACCCACCCACCAGCCCGCCCATCCACGGATCGGTTCGATCCGTATTAGATATCCAGGTTGCGCACCTCGCGAGCGTGAGTTTGGATGAAACGCCGACGCGGCGGCACAGCTGATCCCATAAGCATATCGAAAGTACGGTCAGCCTCAGCTGCATCTTCTATTGTCACCTGGAGCAACGTCCGAGTCGCGGGGTCCATCGTCGTATCCCAGAGCTGGTGTGGATTCATCTCACCCAAACCCTTGTAACGCGAGAGCATGGCTTTCTCTGCTGTCACACCCAGCGATGCGAGCAGGCTATCTTTCTCGCCCTCATTATAGGCATAACGTACCTGACCTTTGTGAGCGACGCGATATAGCGGTGGTTGTGCAATGTATAAATGTCCTTCTTCAATCAACGGTTGCATGTAGCGGAAGAAAAAAGTCAGCAAGAGTGTACGTATGTGACTGCCATCCACATCGGCATCCGTCATGATGATCACCCGCCCGTAACGCAGCCCAGATAGATCAAAACTCTCACCAATTCCAATCCCCAAAGCAGAGATGAGCGCTTTGACCTCGTTATTCGCCAATATTTTATCCAGCCTGGCACGCTCAGTATTCAATATCTTGCCGCGCAAGGGTAGGATAGCCTGAAAATGGCGGTCGCGACCCTGTTTAGCAGAGCCACCGGCTGAGTCACCCTCGACGATATACAGCTCGGTTTTATCCGGATCGCGCTCCGAGCAATCTGCCAGCTTTCCGGGTAAAGTCAGGCTTTCGAGGGCAGATTTACGTATGATTAAATCGCGAGCTTTACGTGCTGCATCGCGCGCCCTGGCCGAGGTTAAACATTTTTGAACGATGGACCTTCCAGCTGAAGGGTTTTCCTCCAAGAATGTGCTGAATGCCTCGCCTATCACTTGCTGTGCCAGCGTTTGTACCTCCGCATTCATCAGTTTTACCTTCGTCTGGCTCTCAAACTGTGGGTCGGGGTGCTTCACGCTGATAATGGCTGTCAGTCCTTCTCGGGTATCATCGCCCGTAAAATTGGGGTCTGATTCTTTTAACATTCCACTGCGCCGAGCATAATCATTGACGGTTCGTGTAATCGCCGCGCGCAGCCCGGTAAGATGCGTACCTCCGTCGATTGTATTGATCGTATTCGCGAAGGCATAAACAGACTCTGCAAAAACGTCTGTATACTGGATAGCGGCGTCGACTGTAATACCATCTACTTCTCTTTCAATGTGGACAACGGGGTGAAGCACTTCCCGGTTGCGGTTCAGGTAGCGTACAAAAGAGCGGATGCCACCTTCGAAATAAAAGGTCATTTGGCGATCATTGCGTTCATCATCAAAGAAAATCGTCACTCCACGCGTGACGAACGCCATCTCTCTGAAACGTTGCACAAGCGTTTCAAAACGATAATCCAGATCGCCAGTAAAGATTTCGGGGTCAAATTTAAATATTGTTGAAGTCCCGGTGATTTTCTGATCAGACTTACCGATGATGTTCACAGGACCTTTGGGGTAGCCACGTTCATAGCGTTGGAAATGGACTTTGCCATCCCGGCGCACCCGCACCTCACACCACTCTGAGAGAGCATTGACGGCTGAGACGCCTACACCGTGAAGACCACCCGAGACTTTGTAGCTACCGCCACCAAATTTTCCGCCGGCGTGTAGCATGGTCATCACGACCTCCAGGGCGGGTTTTTTCATTTGAGGGTGGATATCTACTGGGATCCCTCGTCCGTTATCTGTGACCGTGACGCTGCTATCAGGATGGATCGTGACCTCGATGCGATCACAAGTACCTGCCAGAGCTTCATCGATAGAATTATCAACCACCTCATAAATGAGATGGTGCAAAGCTTTACTATCCGTGCCCCCGACGTACATCCCGGGGCGCCGCCTGACAGCTTCCAAGCCCTCAAGGACTTGAATATCTTTTGCTTCGTACGAATAAAAACTTTCTTTTACCACGTATCCCTCCGACGTATCCTCAGTGAGCCAGCTCACATGCGCCAGCCCGCGGAATACAAATCATGGAATATGTTCGCGAAGATTTCTGCCTTCAACCATCATTGTTTGTTTGATAAGCCTCTGAAGCCAGCGAGAGGCATCTCGATAGTAGATAAAACTCGCTGCTAACAGTCCTGTTGTTATGAAAGCGTGCGCGGTCACCCCTACCAGTGCCAACCAGTTATCTTCTGCTGGCAAGCGCCACAGAGTGTCGAGGCCTTCACTGATTACAATGATAATCAGAAAAAGCAAGCTAGTCTGAGGCAATGTCATCCGAGTCAGCCGCGTTCCCTGGCGCACGGAAGCCCACATTTTATTTTGAAACGCAAAGATCCCGTGTGCTGAGAAAAACAGGGGAAACAGGATCCAAAGAGCCAGTGCGGCGAGGAGCAGGATAGAGAATTGCGCAACCTGCATTCCGCCTAGACTGGCAACAGAGATCAGACAACTACCGGGTATAGCAAGAGCGATAATCAGTGCGTACAGGAAAACTGTAAGATAGATGACTTGCAAAATATTCGATGGAAGCTGACCCAGCACCTCTCGCAAGTTTACCTTGCCCTCCATGGAAACCTGAGCCACGAGGGTAAAATACAGAGTCCCGGCGATAAGTCCTAGAATTGTTAAAGCAAGCCACCACGCGGCAACACTCGTGATCGAAGAAAGCTCCCATACCACCGGCAAGCCGAGCGGAGTGGTCACTGGCTGGCGTGAAGCCATTAAGCTCGTTATCCCTACCGGGTATGCACGTAGTGCTGAGAACACGTTTAAGCGCTCAGCGACCAGAGACCATAATTCACGGTTGAGCTCTAAGGCTTGAGCTACTTCAGGTGCATCTATACCCGGTATCGAATTAAGCTGGCCCACGAGTTGCTCTACCAGATTTTTGAGCTGAAGGTGAGGCCCGAGCCATAAGAATAGATCGAGCCCAAGCGGGAAGAGGATCAATTCCATGCGATTGGTGATCGCGTCAAAACCAGCCATCAGGGCTGCCGTCAGGCTGGGTTTTTCAGGCGATGCCTGGTGTTCAGTTGCACTCATTCCGGCTAAATTTTACCATAGCGGCATCCTCAAACAGTCCTTCTTCTATTTGACTTTTAGATAAACTATGCTAGACTTTTATTGAGCTTAACAAGCAATTTATTAAGAGGTTTCCTCTCTCTGTTTTTCTCGAGTTTCCTATGAATCGCCTCATACAACTGGTTGACATTTTCAACGGATTAACTGAGGACCAGGTAGACCGCATCACCGAGATGTGTTCGCATCGCGTATTACACCAAGGGTGAAATCATTCTTGTCGAGGGCACACACACCCAGGATTTATACATCATAGTCCAGGGTGAGGTGGATATTTTGATCAACCCTTCTTTGATTGGATCTCCAGAGATGGGAGAGCTCGCACCGGTGACCATCGCCACGCTGCGGCGAGGGCAATCTTTTGGCGAAATTGCCCTCGTGGATCGAGGCATGCGTTCAGCTACAGTGCGAGCATCAGAAGATGGCACGCGGGTAATGGTTGTATCCGCCGAGCATCTCCTGGGACTGTGTGATCAAGATAGCCAATTGGGATATTATCTTATGCGTAATTTGGCGGCAGATCTGGCAATGAAGGTCCGCAATGCAGATCTCAGACTGCGGGAAAAAATATTAAGTCAGCACGGACTATTATAATCCGTGAATAATTACTCACAACCTTGACCTGTGGAGCATACCTCGTTAAAATACAAATTAATTCAAAAAATGACAAATTTGGACATAACAAAGCTTCAAGTACTTGGTACAGCGCGAGTTTAATGGCTAGACACGTGAATAATCCTTTTGCTGAGGAAATAACCATTCCTGCCCATCTCGGGTACTCCCCCATTCTGTATTCAATAAATGCATAATTACATGCAGTGCGTCAAATGGCTATGGTTCGATATCCTTATCGAATTGTAAGAAGGAAAACTACCTGTCTCTTGACCAACTCAGGTCTTATCGGTAAAATCCATTAGTTAAGCAGTACAGTGTTGGGGTGGTGGTGCATAACAGTTGATGTCAATTGAGGAATCACCCTTCACACACAACTCTGCATCGGATTCGGTCTACTATAAGGAGGTGAAAAGCGCCCGGAAATCATCCTCACGCCAACCTGCAAAACAGAAATTTCTATCCCGTTCATCTTCACTTCAAAGGAGAGAAGAGATGTCAAAGCGATTGTTTTATCTGCTAACACTACTGGTAGTCGCCACAATGGTGCTGGCAGCCTGTGCGCAACCAACCGAAGCTCCGCCACCACCAGAAGTAACAGAAGTAATGGAAGCGCCGGCGGCATTTGAATGCACCGATGCCATAGGCTGCTTGGATGTCGCCCCTGGTGATCCTATTCACATGGCCTATGCCATGGTTATCTCCGGTCCGGATGAGACCCTGGGTGTCGATACCCGCAACGGTGTCGAGATCGCCATCGATACGAAAGGGCAAGTACTCGGACACGATGTACTGCTGACCGGTGAAGACGAGGGCTGCTCCGCTGAAGGCGGCCAGGCAGCCGGCACCAAGCTGGCAGCCGACCCGACCATTGTTGCGGTCATCGGTACGAACTGCTCCAGCGCTGCCCGTGTGGCTGTCCCGCTGCTCTCGCAGTCCGGTTTCACGATTGTCTCGCCCTCGAACACCGCCCCCGACCTGACCTTGGAGGGCAACCCCAACAACCATCCGGGGTACTTGCGCACCGCTCACAGCGACCTGGTTCAGGGCGCAGCTGCTGCCAAGTTTGCCTATGAGTTCAAGGGCGCCACCAAAGCCGCCACCATCCACGACGGCAGCCTGTATGCCGAGAAGCTGCAGGAAGTCTTCGCTGAAGAATTCCAGAAGCTCGGCGGCACCATCACCGCACAGGAAGCCGTGGACCCCAATGCCACGGACTTCAAGTCGGCCTTGACCAGCATTGCCGCCAATGAACCTGAGTTCATCTACTACCCGATCTTCGTCAAGGCGGGCAGCCTGATCACCCGCCAGGCCAAGGAAACCCCCGGTTTGGAAAACGTGTTCCTGATGGGTGCGGATGGCATGTTCTCGCCCGACGTGGTTGAAGGCGCTGGCGCAGCGGTTGAAGGCCTGTACGTATCCAGCCCTGACCTGAGCGCTTTTGCCGCAGACTACCAGACTGACTTCCTGCCGAAGTACCAGGAGAAGTTCGGTGTGGATGCGCCATTGAGCATCTTCCATGCTCACGCGTACGACGCAGCCATGCTGATCTTCCAGGCGATCGAAAAGGTCGGGGTTGAGGATGCGGATGGCACCCTGCATATCCCACGCCAGGCGCTGCGCGATGCGATGTATGCAACCTCTGGTTACCAAGGGCTGACCGGGAATCTGTCCTGCACGCCTACCGGTGACTGCGCAGATCCTGTCATCGCCGTCTATGAGTACCACGCAGGCGAATTCCCACCCGAGCGCATTTGGCCTGTCGATGAGACACCAATGGCATTGCCAGAAACCTACGATTGCGCCGATGCAATTGGCTGCTTGGAGGTCGCCCCAGGTGATCCTATTCACCTGGCCTATGCCATGGTTATCTCCGGTCCGGATGAGACCCTGGGTGTCGATACCCGCAACGGTGTCGAGATCGCCATCGATACGAAAGGGCAAGTACTCGGACACGATGTACTGCTGACCGGTGAAGACGAGGGCTGCTCCGCTGAAGGCGGCCAGGCAGCCGGCACCAAGCTGGCAGCCGACCCGACCATTGTTGCGGTCATCGGTACGAACTGCTCCAGCGCTGCCCGTGTGGCTGTCCCGCTGCTCTCACAATCCGGTTTCACGATTGTCTCGCCCTCGAACACCGCCCCTGACCTGACCTTGGAGGGCAACCCCAACAACCATCCGGGGTACTTGCGCACCGCTCACAGCGACCTGGTTCAGGGCGCAGCTGCTGCCAAGTTTGCCTATGAGTTCAAGGGCGCCACCAAAGCCGCCACCATCCACGACGGCAGCCTGTATGCCGAGAAGCTGCAGGAAGTCTTCGCTGAAGAATTCAAGAAGCTCGGCGGCACCATCACCGCACAGGAAGCCGTGGACCCCAATGCCACGGACTTCAAGTCGGCCTTGACCAGCATCGCAACTACCGGGCCTGAGTTCATCTACTACCCGATCTTCGTCAAGGCGGGCAGCCTGATCACCCGCCAGGCCAAGGAAACCCCCGGTTTAGAAAACGTGTTCCTGATGGGTGCGGATGGCATGTTCTCGCCCGACGTGGTTGAAGGCGCTGGCGCAGCGGTTGAAGGCCTGTACGTATCCAGCCCTGACCTAAGCGCTTTTGCCGCAGACTACCAGACTGACTTCTTGCCGAAGTACCAGGAGAAGTTCGGTGTGGATGCGCCACTGAGCATCTTCCATGCTCACGCTTACGACGCAGCCATGCTGATCTTCCAGGCGATCGAAGAGGTCGGTGTAGAGTTGGCAGATGGCACGCTCTTTATCCCACGCCAGGCGCTGCGCGATGCGATGTATGCAACCTCTGGTTACCAAGGGCTGACCGGGAATCTGTCCTGCACGCCTACCGGTGACTGCGCAGATCCTGTCATCGCCGTCTATGAGTACCACGATGGCGAGTTTCCGCCAGAGCGGATTTGGCCGTAATAGTGTAACTAGACTTAGCTAGTATCACCCAAGAGGGGCTGTCCCATTGCGATCCTGGTGCGCATGCCGAAGCCGTAATTGATGGTAGAAAGCTTCAAATGTCAATTATGGGAGGCACGCGATAATATGCGAAGCAATGTTGGACAGCCCCTCAAAAGCTTTTCAAGCACTTGATCTCTTTACTTACAGGAGCTGCCATGCTGCGTACCTGGAGACAACGAGTCACATTGACGGATATCATCGTTTGGGCGATCGGCTTGCTAATTTTAGTGGGGGTAATCTGGGGATCATCCGTTACATTGGGCACCGGAAAATATTCGACGAACAACTGGATTGATCTCACCATTACCGGCCTGGCGCTTGGAGGGGTTTATGCCCTGATAGCCCTTGGCTATACTCTTGTTTATGGCATCTTGCGGATGATTAATTTCGCCCATAGCGAAGTCTTCATGAGCGGGCCATTTACTGCGACTTTTGCAGCTCAAGCTCTGATATCCCTGGGCTGGTGGAACCAATTCCCGTTGTTGAGCCTGCTGATTGTTACTGTGGTTTCGGCACTGGTCTCAACAGTGATTGCCATCATGCTCGAACGAATCGCCTACCGCCCGCTACGTACAGCCCCTCGCCTTGTCCCTTTGATTACCGCTATCGGGGCGTCTTTTTTCTTGCAATATGTCTTCCGAGGTCTCTACGGGTCTGGCTTAAAAGCCTATCCTGAAATGGAAATTATGAAGGGATTTTTTGAGATCGGTGGCGTTCGCGTCTTCAAATCCCAGGCGGTTGCAATTGTAGGTTCAGTCGTTATGATGCTGATATTATGGGGGGTCGTGCAGTACACAAAGCTTGGGAAAGCCATGCGTTCTGTATCTGAGGACAAAGAAGTCGCTGCGCTAATGGGAATTAATGTAGATCGGGTTATCGCCAGCACGTTCGCCATGGGCGGCGCCTCAGCCGGTGTGGCTGGAATTCTTTTTCTGATCCTCTTTCCCAGTGGCTCACTTCTTCATGGGATTCTTCCCTGGATTAAAAGCCTTTACTGCCGCAGTCTTAGGCGGTATTGGGAACGTTCCTGGAGCGTTCCTGGGAGCGATGGTCTTAGGCCTCCTAGAATCGATTGGGCCTAGCCTGTTCCTGGATGGCTTAGGCATTCCAGCACCCTACCAACTAAAGGATGCCATTGCTTTTTCAATCCTGGTCTTAATCTTAATCTTTCGCCCTACAGGCATCCTGGGTGAGCGATTGGCGCAGGCCAAGGCATAAGGAGGCGGATAGATGAAGTCCTCAACTCCCTCAATGTGGAAATTTGCGATACGCACCGGTCTTCTCGGGGGTGCGATTGCATTGCTGATGGGCCTGGTCGGGATGGTCTCGGTTTTCGGTGAACGATTCATCATCAGTGGCTGGTTCACCATGGGGCAACTCCTATTTATCGCCCCCATACTGCTCATGGTTTACTCCGGACTTCGCAAAGTGGGTGAGATGACCAAGGCGAAGGTGATTATTTTCGGTTTGCTTTCCGGAACCTTGAGCAGCCTGGTGCTGGCGGCTCTTGTTTTAATCGGAAAATACGTCAACTTGCGGGAGATGTTCATAAACGCCTCCCCCAAACTCTACGAGATTCTCGCCTTTGGCCAGGAATTCCCCGTTAGCCTATTCGTGCTAGCTGCGGTTGGACTGGTCACCGGCGCCATCGGCGCCGGTGTTTTCCTGCTCCCAAAAGACTGGAGAAGCGTACTAACCCAGATCCTTCTTTGGGTCGTACTCGTCGGTGTGCTACGAGATCTCATCGTAACGGTTTCATATCTTTGGGGTCCTCTCACACCAATTGTCCAAGGCTTCTTTGCACAAAGTGGGCTCAAGCCACCCGCAGCCTTAGGTCTGGCGATTTTGGTTGGAATTGGCCAGTATTTACTGGCAAGGAATCCAGAAAAGGGAGGGCTGAGCACTCTCAGAAAACAAAAGCCAGCTGTTCGCTGGGGGGTTATGGCAGTTGGGCTCGTAATACTCCTGTTATTACCCGTTGTACTGGGTCCATACTTCAGTGAAATCCTGGACAACGTCGGTTTGTACATCTTGATGGGATTGGGTTTGAATATTGTGGTTGGCTTTGCAGGATTGCTCGATCTCGGATACGTTGCCTTTTATGCGATCGGTGCATACGTCATGGGAGTGTTGACCTCCCCAGAAATGGGTTTCTTTAGTATGACCTATTGGCAGGCTTTACCATTCGCCTTGATCGCCTCCGTCGCAGCCGGCTTCATCCTGGGTCTCCCCGTATTAAAGATGCGCGGTGACTACCTTGCGATTGTCACACTCGGCTTTGGAGAAATCATCCGCCTTCTAGCGCTCTCCGACTGGCTGCGTCCCTGGCTGGGTGGCACCCAAGGGATCCAATCCATCGCTCAACCCCAGATCGGCACGATCGTGCTGGATTCTCAACAAGATCTGTATTACCTCTTCTTGATTGGTATTGCAATCGTTGGGTTCATCGCTTTCCGGCTGAAAGATTCGCGTATGGGGCGCGCCTGGATGGCTTTGAGAGAAGACGAAGATGTTGCCATGGCGATGGGCATCAACCATGTCAGCACCAAATTGCTGGCATTTGCCACTGGTGCCTTATTCTCTGGATTAGCAGGTACGATCTTCGCTGCCAAGCTGACCTCGGTCTATCCGCACAGCATGAACCTCCTGGTGTCAATCAATGTGCTGTGTTTAATCATCATTGGTGGCATGGGAAGCATCCCTGGAGTATTCGTAGGTGCGCTGGTTCTAATCGGCTTGCCTGATCTACTGCGAGAGTTCGCTGAGTTTCGCTACTTAGTGTATGGAGCCTTGCTGGTAGCGATGATGCTGACCAGACCAGAAGGATTGTGGCCAGAAGAGCGACGGAGGTTGGAGCTCCATGAGGCCGAAATAGAAGCAGCAGCAGCGGATATCGAGACAGAGATTTCGCCTGCCGGCTGACAGGAGATTAAAGATGACACTAATGGTTGCGAACAACGTTACCAAACGCTTCGGTGGTCTAGAGGCCCTTAAAGAAATCAACTTCGAGATCAAGGAACAGGCCATCCAAAGCATCATCGGTCCTAATGGCGCAGGCAAGACCACCTTCTTCAACTGCGTGACCGGCTTTTATAATCCTGAAGAGGGCGAGATCAAGCTGAATGGGAAGAACATCACCGGTCTCTCACCCGACCGGGTGACCAAGCTCGGTATTGCCCGCACCTACCAAAATATCCGCCTTTTCAAAAATATGACCACGGTTGAAAACATCCTGGTAGGTATGCACGTGCACCTGTCTACAGGGATTGTTGGCAGCGTGTTACGCTTGAAAAACATGAGAAATGAGGAGGAGGAAGCGGTTAATGAAGCCAGGCGGTTGCTGCGCTTTCTCGGTCTCGGTGGCAAAGGCGACCTGATGGCAATGAACCTGCCCTATGGCGACCAACGCCGGCTCGAGATCGCCCGTGCACTGGCAACCAAGCCGAAACTCCTACTCCTCGACGAGCCGACAGCGGGAATGAACCCGAGCGAGACACAGGATATGACTTATTTAATCCATCGCCTGCGTGATGAGCTTGGTATTACCATCCTCTTAATCGAGCACCAGATGCGCGTGGTCATGGGCATATCGGAGTTGATCACCGTGCTTGATTATGGCGCCAAAATCGCAGAAGGCTCCGCTAAAGAAATCCAGAATAACCCCAAGGTGATTGAAGCCTACTTGGGAAGAGGCAGTGCGCAGAAGGACATGTCTGCGACGGCTTCATACGGATCGGCGTCTCCGGCGCCATCCCCATCCTGACGGAGCAATCCATGGCGCTCCTTGAAATTGAGAATATCCACAGTTACTACGGACACATCCACGCCCTCAAGGGAGTTTCCCTCTCCGTTAATGAGGCGGAAATCGTGACCCTGATTGGGGGCAATGGTGCTGGGAAATCAACGACGCTGAAATCCATAAGCGGCCTGTTGAAGCCAAGACTTGGCACTATCCGGCTCTCCGGTGAAGACTTGGAGTATTTAAAGGCGCATGAGATAGTTACCAAAGGCGTCGTGCAAGTACCTGAAGGGCGAAGAGTCTTCGGGCGCTTGACTGTGACTGAAAACCTGGAGATGGGTGCCTTCACTCGCAACGACAAAAAGGAAATTGCAAATTCCATTGAGCGAGTCTACTCCATGTTTCCTCGGTTGCGTGAGCGTCGTGCCCAGCTGGCTGGCACCCTGAGTGGTGGCGAACAGCAAATGCTCGCTATCGGGCGTGCCTTGATGGCGAAGCCCAAGGTGCTTCTGCTCGACGAGCCCTCCATGGGACTTGCGCCTGTCTTGGTGGACAGTATCTTTGAGACGATCCAGGACCTGAATAAATCCGGGACAACCATCCTGCTCGTCGAGCAAAATGCACGCATGGCGCTGCAAGTCGCTAATCGGGGCTACGTATTACAAACCGGAGAGATTGTATTGGAGGGAAACGCAGAAAGCCTGCGCACCAATGAGATGGTGCAGAAGGCTTATCTGGGAATAACATAACGCGCATCATATCCTCTGGTTTTGTCAGCTCTCCCTCTAAGGGGATAACGCAGTGCAATGGTGGTAGAATACCGCCATTGCACTGGTGTTTTATCACACTTCATATCAGGAAACCTAATTCTTGGTTAACACCATTACCCGGCGACAATTCCTCAAGCTGTTATCTGTCGCTGGCGTGGGGTTACTCATTGCGAATTACCCATTTTTTATCAAGCGCTACACGAGCGGCTTGATAAAAACTAAAGACTCAGCATTGTTTATCTCCCGGGGTATTGGCTGGGCTGGGTTTCCTGTCCGATTCAATTGCCCCCCTGAGATTGCTATCCTTGAGCTCGCATCAAGTTAGGACTTCCAAGAATGCTGATCCTGACGGCATCCGATGTAACCCAAGCTCTGCCAATGATCCAGGCCATTGAGGCCATGAAGCGAGCCTATGCAGCTCTCTCATCAGGGAAAGCAGAGGTGCCATTGCGCGCGCACCTGTCTGTACCTCCGCATAATGGGGTTAGCCTTATTATGCCCGCCTACGTAAATGCAGAGACGGATGAATCTCTGGTTATCAAAGCGGTCTCCGTTTTCCCAAATAACGCAAAACTTGGCCTCCCGCTCATCAACGCTGCCGTTTTGGTGCTGGAGCCTTCCTCGGGGAAGCCTGTTGCGCTCATTGAAGGCGGGCGTTTGACGGCTATCCGTACCGGAGCGGCATCCGGGGCAGCCACCGATTTGCTGGCGCGGCCGGATACACGCGTAGCAGCCATCTTTGGTGCTGGCGTCCAGGGTCGCACACAGCTCGAGGCTGTCTGTGCAGTCCGCTCTATCGAGATCGCCTGGATTTATGATACCGATGCTCGCCGTGTGGAGGCATTCATCGATGAGATGGCTGGAGCTGGCAGGATACCCAACGATCTACGAGTTGCACAAGACCCGCAACAAGCCTTGCAAGTTGCAGATGTGGTATGCACTGCCACCACATCTGCATCCCCGGTATTTCGCGATTCTTACCTCAAATCTGGCGTTCATATTAACGCGGTGGGTGCCTATACACCTCAAATGCAAGAAATACCACCCGAAACCGTTGCACGTGCCTTGGTCGTCGTCGATTCACGAACCGCCTCCCTGGCTGAAGCTGGGGATCTGGTGAAACCAATTCAGTCAGGATTGATGACAGAATCGCAGATTCACGCCGAGCTAGGCGAGATTGTGCTAGGGCAAAAAGCCGGGCGTAGCCAGCCTGATCAAACCACATTCTTCAAATCTGTGGGTGTAGCCGTGCAAGATGCCGTTGCTGCTCATCTGGCTTTAGAAAATGCCGTGTCTCTAGGCTTGGGACAAGAAATTACATGGTAATAAGGATCATGGAGCGCGTATGACTCTCCCTAAATCAGCGGATATGATCATTATTGGAGGCGGCGTGATGGGCGCCAGCATCGCTTACCATCTGGCGCTGCGCGGCCAAAAAAATATTGTTCTAATTGAGAAGGAAGCATTTTTCGGCCAGGGGGCAACCGGGCGCTGTGCTGGAGGTGTACGCTACCAGTTTGCAACCGATGTCAACGTACGCCTATCGTTGGAGAGCCTGCCTATGCTTCAGCGATTTGAAGAAGAGATTGGCCAACCCATCGATTACAGACCGTGCGGATACCTGTTCATCCTGACCCTCCCGCAGGATGTGTCAATCTTCAAACACAATATGGCAATGCAGAATCGACTGGGAGTGCATACAACCTGGATGGATGGATACGAAATTAGGGATCGCCTGCCTTATATGCAATTGGAGGATGTCATCGGTGGGACCTTCAATTCCGAGGACGAACTCGTTGATCCCAATGGGGTGGTTATGGGGTATATCCAGGCCGCGCAACGCCTGGGTGTGAACGCACTGACCGAAATTGAGGTTACTGGGATAAAGGTGGAACACGGAAAAGTAACCCGTGTTCAGACGTCTGTAGGGGATATCTCCTCAAAAATTGTCTTCAACGCTGCTGGTCCATGGGCAGGACTGGTGGGACGGATGGCGGGTATTGAGATCCCGATTACACCCCTCAGGCGGCAGATGTTCACCACAAATCCTATCCCCGAGATTCCATCCGATTTCCCATTCGTAATTGACTTCGCCCAATCTCTGTATTTCCATCGCGAAGGCCAGGGCTTGTTGATCGGAATGTCTAACCCGCATGAAAAACCCGGTTTCGATCAGAACGTAGACCCCGATTGGGAGCTCGTAAATCTAGAAGCAGCGTCGGCACGCCTGCCCATCTTGGAGACCGCCAGGTTGTCATCCCATTGGGCCGGGCTGTATGAAGTGACACCAGACGCTCACCCAATTTATGGCAAAACGCCAGTAGAAGGATTCTTCGTATGTACAGGCTTTTCTGGTCATGGATTCATGCATGGACCCATTTCCGGCAAGCTCATGGCAGAGCTGCTCCTGGATGGACGCGCCACCACGGTCGACATCTCGATGCTCGATCTGGCGCGATTTGAGGAAAATCGCTTGATTCAAGAATATAATGTCGTCTAAGATGCCTTGTTCAGAAATCATCACCATTGGGACTGAAATCCTCTTAGGGGATATCGTAGACACCAACGCGACCTTTCTCGCAAAGGCGCTCCGCGACGCAGGGATCGATTTATATCGCAAGACCACGATAGGCGACAACGTCCGGCGAATTGCACAAGCCATCCAGCAATCGATGCAGCGCTGCGAAATTATCTTGACCACTGGAGGTCTGGGACCGACCGTGGACGACGCCACGCGGGAGGCGGTCGCTCAGGCATTAGGCGTCGAGATGGAATTCCAGCCGGAACTTTGGGAGCAAATCCAGGAGCGCTTCAGGCGATTCAATCGCCAACCCACTGAAAATAACCGTCGCCAGGCATTCATACCAGAGACTGCAACAGCTATAGAAAACCCTGTGGGTACCGCACCTGCCTTTTTTGTGGAGAGTGCTGGTAGTACGATTATTTGTTTGCCGGGCGTTCCTCGAGAGATGGAGTACCTGGTAAATAACGCTATCATACCCCTCCTTCGCAAGCGATTTGCTCTCTCGGGAATGATAAAATCCAGGGTTGTGCATACCGCCGGTGTGGGTGAATCCCAGATTGACGACCTCATCGCCGATCTGGAGACAATGATCAATCCCACCGTCGGCTTGGCAGCCCATTCGGGCCAGGTGGATGTGCGCATCACAGCCAAAGCTGATACTGAAGATGAGATCGAGGCGCTTATTCAACCGGTTGAGACCAGCATTCGCAAGCGCTTAGGAGATTGGGTTTACGGCGTGGATCAGGAGACTTTGGAAGAAGTGGCTTTACGAAATATCCAACGCAATGGTTGGAGCCTTGTTGTCGTAGAATCAGGGTTAGGCGGCAATCTTATCCGTCGGCTGGCAACCTCTCAGGGACCGTTCTTGGGTGGTGAGGTACTGGTTGAAACCCCTTCGCCAGAGGAATTATTGGCAATTGCTGAGACATTTCGCCAGGCACGGCAAGCACAGGTTTGCCTGGGGGTCGCGATAATCCCATCAAATGCAAGGCACGAAGTTCACCTCGCGATTGTCACACCAGCAGGAACACAAATGTTATCCCGCCCTTATGGTGGACCCCCGGAATACGTCCAGCGTTGGGCGCTCCATCAGAGTCTGGATGTAATCCGTAAGCTATAATCAGAAAGGGGCTGCTATGACCAAAAACGTAGATATCTTGCTGACTAATGCGATTGTACTCACCATGGATGAGAACCTTTCTCTCTTTGAGCCTGGAGCTGTAGCAGTGCAAGGTGACAGCATTCTCGCTGTTGGCTCCGAAGATGAGATGAAGGCTGCTTATTCAGCCACGGAAACTGTAGATTGCAAAAATAAAGTGCTGATGCCGGGTCTCGTAAACGCTCACACACACGTCCCGATGACACTCCTGCGCGGGCTCGCAGACGATCTGCGCCTCGACGTCTGGCTGCAAGGCTATATGATGCCGGTCGAGCGAGAGTTCGTCTCACCTGATTTCGTCCGTTTGGGGACACAGATCGCCTGTGTGGAACTGATACGTACGGGAGTAACCTGCTTCGCAGATATGTACTATTTTGAGGAGGAGGTGGCTCGCGCTACCGCTGATGCAGGATTGCGCGCTGTCTGCTCCCAAACCGTAATGAAATACCCTGCGCCGGACGCTCGCTTCTATGAAGAATCCCTGGCAGCTACAAGGGAATTTATTGAGCGCTGGAAGGGGCATCCTCTAATCGTCCCATCAGTTGCGCCGCACGCCCCATATACGGTCACCGAGGAAATCCTCAAAGCTTCTGTCCAGCTGGCAGTTGAATTCGATGTGCCACTTCACACCCATCTGGCGGAGACGGCAGTAGAGTTGGAGAACGTGCGGAATGAGCACGGCATGCCCGTGATCCCGTATGTAAAGAAACAAAACCTTTTCGATGCGAAAGTTCTGGCAGCCCATTGCGTGCATATTGATGATGGAGAGATCCATACCCTGATGCACCATCATGCAGGCGTAGCACATAATCCGTCCTCGAATTTAAAGCTGGCGTCGGGCTTTGCGCCGGTACGAAAGATGATCGAGGTCGGACTTAACGTCGGCATCGGAACCGATGGTCCAGCGTCGAATAATGACCTGGATATGTTCGAAGAAGTGCGCTTAGCTGCATTTCTGGCTAAAGCGCATTCAAACGACCCCACTGCCATTCCTGCCCCCACAGCGCTTTCGATGGCTACTCGCTTGGGAGCCAATGCCTTGCATATCGGCAGCCTGACCGGGTCTTTAGAGGTCGGTAAACGAGCGGATTTAATCCTTGTAAATATTCATCCATTGCACAATGCGCCTCGCTTTCGAAGGGACCCAAACGGCCTCTACGCACAGCTGGTCTACGCAGGAAAATCCACAGATGTGACGGATGTGATGGTCAATGGAAAATGGCTCATGCGCGAGCGTGAGCTCACCAGCCTGAATGAAGCCGATCTGCTTGAGCATGCGGCTAAATACGCTAAAGAGATCGACCGGTTTCTAATTCAACGTGAACGATCTGTGCTATCCAAGTTGATTGCAATTGGCGGCACTACGGAAGCAGAAAGTTTTGAAGTTCAAGCAAAAGTGCGCATCAGCGATCCAGCCCCGATCATTGAGGCACTCGACAGCCCTGAAATTGAGTTACTTCATACACGCCATTATCACGAGTATGATACCTATTTTTCATTCGATGACCCATCACAAGGCCACCTGCGCTACCGGGAAGATGAATTTATCGATGATAAAGGCGAGGTCAGCAATATCCGCTACCGGCTGACCATGCTCGGCCCAGCGCGGGAGGGACACTTCCCAAGCGATGTATTGCTCTCACGCAGCCGGTTCATTGCTCCAGCCACGCATAGCCTTCGCTTTTACAGGGAGTATTTCAATCCCAGTCAGGAGGCGTTTATTGAGAAGGAGCGCCTTCGCTGGCGCATCTTGTTCCGCGGAACGGAGTTTTACATTAACCTAGACCGCTTGATTAAGCCGGATCTGGGTTCGTTCCTGGAGGTCAAGAGTCGCACATGGAGCCAGCGCGATGCTGAGCATAAAGCCGAGTTGGCTACGCAACTGATTGAATATCTCGGCGCCTCGCCCGAAGGATCGGTCAAACAGGATTATATCGAGATCGTTGAAGCTGGATGAATGATTTTACCCAATTCGCCGCCAGCCTGGCACGCCGAACCGGAGAGCTGCTACAGGGATATTTTCATTCGCGTGGCACTGAATACCGCTTAAAAGGCGACGCCTCTATCGTAACGGAGGCAGACCTGGCTGCAGACAAGCTGATAACACAATCAATCCATAGCGCATTTCCTGAAGATATAATCCTTAGCGAAGAGCTTCAGCCCATCTTACCGAAGATCGATCAGCGAGCCGTCTGGGTGGTAGACCCTTTGGACGGAACGACGAATTTCAGCCTGGGTTTGCCTATCTGGGGTGTTGCAATCGCTCGGCTGGTAAACGGAAGACCGGTCTCTGCCGCACTCCATTTCCCGCTGCTCGGCGAAATGTATGAAACCGAATCTGGAGGAGGCGCGTATTTGAATGGTGAAGTGCTCCAAGCTCAGCCTCCCATCAGAGAACGACCTGCAGCATACTTTGCCTGCTGCGGAACCACGCACAAAAGGTATCTCGTTAGCGTTCCTTACAAGCCGCGGATATTGGGTTCGGCGACTTATGATTTTTGCGCGATCGCGCGGGGAACTGCTGTACTCGCATTCGAAGCCACTGCCCGGATCTGGGATCTTGCAGCACCATGGCTATTGGTGCGTGAGGCTGGCGGGGTGATAGATATTCACCATGGAAATCAAGCTTTTCCGATTACACCAGGCACAAATTATTCCGGAATGATATTTCCGACGCTTGCGGCGGCAACGACAGATATGGTTGAGAAGGGGAGGGACATGATTCAATTAAGAAAGCTAGATGAGAAACCCCCTCCTTCGATTGCAATCGCATACTGACCTTACTTGAAGGAGAATAACCAATGGAATATCGATTTCTCGGGCGCTCAGGCCTCAAGGTTTCTGCACTCTCATTGGGGGCATGGATTACGTTTGGACAACAAATCGACGATCGAGATGCCTTTGAAATTATGAAGGCGGCATTTGATGTGGGTGTAAATTATTTCGATAATGCAGAAGCCTATGCGCATGGCAAGGCTGAGACTGTAATGGGCTCCACAATTAAGAAGGCAGGCTGGCGAAGGTCTTCCCTGGTGATCTCAACGAAAATCTTTTGGGGGGGCGACGGGCCAAATGACAGCGGGCTCTCGAGAAAGCACATAGTCGAAGGGGTAAACGCCTCCCTTAAGCGCTTGCAAATGGAATACGTTGACCTGCTCTTCTGCCATCGCCCGGATATCTATACACCCATTGAGGAGACCGTGTGGGCGATGAACCAGGTCATCCTTCAAGGAAAAGCGCTCTATTGGGGGACGAGCGAATGGAGCGCCGCTCGGATTATGGAAGCATATGGCATCGCCCGGAGGGAGCATTTGATCCCACCCCTCATGGAACAACCGGAATACAACATGTTCGCACGCCAGCGGATTGAACGAGAATATGCTCCACTTTATCATGAGATCGGCTTAGGGACCACGATCTTCAGCCCATTGGCGAGCGGATTGCTCACCGGGAAACATAACCAGGGTTCCCCAGGAAATACAAGATTTAATCTCAAAGGGTACGAATGGCTGCAGAGGACTCTCGAGAGCGAGGAGACACAACAAAACCTGGAAAAAGTCTGGAGCTTATTGGATATCGCTAAAGAGATCGGATGTAGCATGGCTCAGCTGGCCCTGGCATGGTGCCTCAAGAACCCAAATGTTAGCACGGTGATCACCGGAGCCTCACGTCCAGAGCAGTTGCAGGAAAATATTGGCAGCCTGGAGTATGTAGAATTGCTCACACCGGAAATTCTCGAAAAAATTGAAGCAATATTAGGCAACAAACCAGGACCTGAAGAAGATCACCGCTGAGTCAACTCGCGACCACAGTGTGATCTTGTGCGTAGACAGGAGTGACATAACGCAGTATTCGGAACGCAGGAACCCTGCTAGGATAATGAAAAAACTGGACAGACTCCGGAGGTTGGAGATGATAGACCTAGTTTACGTCCACCGGGCGTAATTCAACCACCTTCGATCTCACGGGCGGGTCAATGTGAGGTGAATGAATATGGACCAATTGATCGAAAAATTCGTTGAGGGCAAAAGCCTTGCCGTCGTTGGCGTGTCACGAGGCGGAAAAAAATTTGGCAATATTGCCTATAAAGAATTAAAAGAACGCGGTTATACAGTTTACGCGGTCAACCCTCAGGCGCAGGACATCGATGGCGAGCGCTGCTACTCGAACTTGACCTCCTTGAAGGATAAGGTAGATGGCGTGTTGGTCAGTGTGCCGGCAAAAGTCGCAGGCATGGTTCTACAGGAAGCAGCGGATGCGGGAATCAAGAATATTTGGCTGCAGCAAGGTTCTGAATCATCGGACTTATTGGCACAAGGGTCCAGCCTGGGATTGAATGTGGTGAGCGGCAAATGCATCTTGATGTATGCCCCACCCGTGCGTTCGTTCCACGCATTTCACCGCTTTGTTGTAAAGCTTATCGGTCAGCTATAACTTCATAATTACAAACTTACCAGGCGCGATTTATTGAAGCGCGTCTCGGATTACTTGCGCAAGCGCTTGTGCACGCTGGGGAGCGTTGCCAATGTGGCGGCTGGCATTCATCAATGCTGAAATCTCACTATTGGTAAGGAAGCGCAAGAACTCAGGATCGGCTTCAATCAGTCCTGCGAGCCTGTTTTCGCCGCCCGATTGGATCCCCTCCCAAGCCAGGAGTGAGTGTTCTCGCAAGCGCTCGTGCATTGCTTGCCTGTCCGCGCCAGCTTTTGCAAGCGCCATAAGCACGCGCTCTGTTGCAGCAAATGGCCCAAAGACTTCGAGATTGCGCTGTATAGACTGCTGGTCAATTTGAAGACCTGTTATTAAGCGTTGCGCCACCGATAATAGTTCATCGCATATCAAGAATGCCTCGGGCAAGAGTGTACGCCGATTTGCGGAGTCGTCGAGCGTGCGCTCCAGAAGCGAGTGTGCTGCATTGTCCCAGGCCAGCCGAGGCATTTGCGCCAGCATGCGGGCGAGGGAATCGATTTTTTCAGCATTAATTGGGTTGCGCTTAAAGGGCATCGCTGATGAACCAACCTGCTTGTCGGCAAATGGTTCCCGCCATTCCCCAAGCGAGGGCGATTGTAACAAGCGTACATCAAATGCGAACTTATACAAAGAGCTTCCTAATCCAGCTAGCGCGCAGGTCACCTGATAATCTTGCTTGCGCGGGTAGGTTTGATTACTCACGGGGAAAAAGGGGATGCCTAAGGAGGCTGAGAGTTGCGCCTCGAATTCTTCCAGGTGATCGGCACCAACAAGCTCAGCATATGATGCGCCGGTGCCAACAGCACCCTTGAAACCCTTTCCACGAAGGTGGGCACGCGCACGGCGCAAATTCTCCCAGTCGATCAGCAGGTCTTGAGCGTAAATCGCCATGCGATAACCAAGCGTCGATGGTTCTGCAGGTTGCAAGTGGGTGTAGGCGATGATGGGTATCTCGTGCCAGGCCTCTACCTTATCGGAAAATGCAATTAGCAGATTGCGCACAGCATCAATCACCATATCTAGCGACTGGCGCATTCTTAAAGCATCAGCATTATCTTCAATATCTGTCGATGTTGCACCTAAATGAAGCGCGCCGCCGCCAATTGAGGATTGGGCAGCATATACCTTCAACTCTGCCATCAGATCGTGATGAATCTCGGCTTCGATTTCAAGCGAGCGGATTATATCCACATCATCAACATGAGCTCGCAAGTCATTTACCTGCTCATCCGTCACTAGACCATAACCCGCCTGTGTTTCTGCCAAGGACAGCCAGATCTGCCGCCACAATTTTCGCTTGGAGATTTCGCTCCAGAGAGCGCGCATCGCCTGGCTTCCATACCGCCATGTAAATGGGGAAAGGTAGGTGCTATAATCCGGCATTTGGGTATTCAACTTGCATCCTTGTAGAGTCTGTAGCACAGTATTTTAGCATGATATTATTGCTGATATAATTTAATCCGCGGTGTTCATTCTATTTCATGGAGCAACTCTCTGGAAACACACCGAATAACCCAAAATATTGGTGAAACAGGCAATTTTCCTGGGCAGCAACTCGAACCCGGCACTTCCCTGGGCAATCGTTATTTAATCCAGGATGTGGTCGGATTGGGTGGTATGGGTGCGGTCTACCGCGCCCGAGATCTACACTTCCCAAACGTCGTCAAAGTTGTAGCCGTTAAAGAAATGATCAACCAGGCGCGCGATCCGCTAGTCCGCAGCACAATCGTGCGAAATTTTGAGCGTGAAGCAAACCTGCTGGCAACACTTGATCACCCATCCATCCCACGGATCTACGACTACTTCACCCACAACGAGCGCTCTTACCTGATCCTTGAATTTGTCAACGGTAAAGATCTAGAAGCCATTCTGGGGGATACTGCGGATTTAATACCCCAGGAGACAGTGGTGCACTGGGCTGTAGAGCTCTGTGATGTGCTCCATTATCTACACAATCACAAACCGGAGTCAATCATCTTCAGGGATATGAAACCCTCAAATGTGATGATCAACCATCACAATCACGTCATTTTGATCGACTTCGGCATTGCAAAAACCTTCCAGGCAGGCCAACGCGGCACAATGATCGGGACTGAAGGCTACTCACCCCCAGAACAATATCGAGGTGAAGCCACACTTCTTGCCGATATCTATGCTCTAGGGGCAACTATTCACCATCTGCTGTCAAAGAGAGATCCGCGCTTGGAGGCTCCGTTCTCTTTTGCCGATCGCCCAATCCGTGGGGCGAATCCCCAGGTCTCTCCCGAGTTAGAGGAAGCGGTTTATAAGTCGCTGGAATATTCACCCCAGGATCGCTATCAGAGCGCTCTGGAAATGAAAGACGCCCTGCTGGGTGTGATCAAAAAGACGGGCATGTTACCACCCTTGCCCATCGCCAGCGAGGTAAGATCCGAGGAAGACCAAGACATCAAACCGATTTGGGTTTTTTCTTGCGAGGATGAGATTCGTGGAAGCCCGACCATTGCTCATGGAGTGATTTACGTCGGATCCTACGACAACAATTTATATGCGCTCAAAGCAAAATCGGGGGAGTTCATTTGGAAATATCCCACCGATGGAGGTATCGTCAGCAAACCGGCTGTACACGATGGCAACGTGTACTTTGGTTCGGAAGACCGGCGTTTGCATGTGGTTAGTACACGCGGGCAAATAAATTGGACTTACTTCAGCAACGGGCCTGTTCGTTCCTCACCGCATATCGCCGAGGGTCATGTTTTCATTGGCTCGGACGATGGATCCCTTCATGCAGTTAATACGTTGAGTGGTAGACGTGCCTGGCAGATCGAGACAGGTGCGCCCGTTCGTTCTTCGCCAACCGTGGAGAACGATTATGTGTATTTCGGCACTGAGGATGGCGAGTTGTACTGTGCGGATTTTGGCAGCAAGATCCGCTGGCGTTTTCAAGCTAAGCGCGCGGTGACATCTTCCCCCGTCATCAGCAAGGGCGTAGCCTATTTTGCATCCCTGGATTCAACACTCTATGCTGTGGACGCCAAAACAGGTTGGGTTATCTGGAGATTTCGCTTAGGCAAGGCTTCCATTTCAACTCCCTGCCTTTCAGAAGATTATGTCTTCATTGGTGCAGCAGATGGAAAGATCACCTGCGTAGACATCCGCTCAGCAAAAGAAGTCTGGAGTTATTCCACTGATCACCAAGTCACTGGTTCGCCAATGATGTATAACGATTCGCTCTATTGTGGGTCGGTGGATGGACACTTCTATTGTCTTGATTATCGTTCAGGTAAGCTCCTTTGGAAGTTCAAAACAGAAGGTCCAATCACTGGAACCCCTGTTGCCCACGATGGGGTTATCTATGTCGGTTCGAATGATCATCGCTTATATGCCTTGGCTGCTTAGGCAAACCTTAGATTGGGAGGACTAATTTGTGAAGCGTTTTTTCGAGAGAATGCTTGGTTTTGAAAAAAAATCGGGGGGGGAGCTACCGACCCAGCCGGTTGCTCGCAGCGCGATCAGCTCGGATATGGACCAAACCCGAGGAGCACTGGACCCTCCCCAACTCATCGTTGGATGTGCGCAATCTGTTGGAAAGCAGCGTGATCATAACGAAGACGCTCTCTTCAGCCTGACGACTACCCTTACGAGCGATAAAAATAATGTACCCTTCGGTCTTTATATCATAGCTGACGGCATGGGGGGACATCAGCACGGGGAGGTCGCTAGCAGTATTGCTATTCGAATCATGGCTAGCTATATTGTCCGTAAACTCTATGCTCCGCTTCTCAGCGTCAAGCCCACTTCACCAGACCAATCGCTCCTCGAGATCATGCAGGAGGGAGTTCAAGATGCGCATAAGGCCATCACAAAACAAGTACCAGGTGGTGGGACCACCCTCACCTCAGTTCTGATACTAGGGAACCAAATGACGGTTGTCCACGTAGGGGATAGTCGTGCCTACTTGATTAGAGATAATGGGCATATCGAATCACTCACTCGAGACCACTCTCTCGTTAAGAGATTGGTAGAGCTTGGGCAGATTAGCCTGGATGAGGCTGCTGTTCATCCACAACGGAATGTCCTGTACCGAGCATTGGGTCAAGGAGAACCATTTGACCCTGACATTAATTCTTTGCAGCTCCCCACATCGGGAAATCTTCTTTTGTGCTCCGACGGGCTCTGGGGGGTAGTTCCAGAGATGGAAATTCTCAAAATCGTGCACGAGTCGGAGAATCCAGAAACCACCTGCAGGAAATTAATCGATGCAGCGAACGAAGCTGGTGGACCCGATAATATTTCAGCAATCCTCATCCGCCTGCCCGGTTAAATCATTTTATGACGCCTGGCTCGAATTATTACGCTGATCTGGGTGTGGAGCGGGATGCAACGCCCGAGGAGATCAGGCGCGCCTACCATAAGGCGGCTCGTGAGCTACATCCGGACGTAAGCAGTGAGATCGATGCGAATGAGCTATTCATTAGGATCCAGTCAGCATATGATATTCTTTCAGATCCGGCAAGGAAAGAGAAATACGACCGTTCGTTGCCCCCAGTAGAAAAAACCAGCCCTGTCGTAGGCTTAAATGTAATCTACAGCCGGCCAAATTTGTTAAAAGTCAACGAGTCACAGCTCCTATTTGTCTTGTTGGAATTGACTTCCCCATCTGAAGCGAGAAAACAACCCAGCCCACCATTAAATGTCTGTCTGGTTCTTGACCGCTCGACATCCATGCTCGGCGAACGTATGGATACGGTGAAGAAAACAGCCATTGAGATCATCCGCCACCTAAGAAGCGATGACCTTGTCTCGATAGTGATATTTAGTGACCGGGCTGAAGGGTTGGTTTCGGGTGGCAGAAGCGCGGACGTAAAAGAGATAGAAAAAAAGATTAAAATGATCCGACCCAGCGGCGGCACAGAGATCTACCATGGTCTGGAAGCCGGATTTTTTGAGGTGCGCAGTCGATACAGCAATAATCATACAAATCAAATCATCCTGCTCACCGACGGGCGCACTTATGGAGACGAAAGCGAATGCTTGCGTCTCGCTGACCAGGCGGCGATTTACGGAATTGGCATCAGTGGGCTCGGTATCGGTAATGAGTGGAACGATGTATTTCTGGACAGCTTAGCAGCGCGCACCGGAGGAAGCAGCTTATATATTTCTAAGCCCAAAGATATCGGAAAAATCCTAAAGGAAAAATTTTCTGGATTTGGAAAGATCTACGCCGAACGAGTGGCATTCGATATTCACACCAAACCAGGGGTGAAGCTCCGGTACGCTTTCCGCATATCGCCTGATGCGATCCGATTGAAATCGACTACTCCCATTCGTTTGGGCGTGATCCCAAAAGAGCCTAGCATGGCCTTCTTACTCGAGTTTGTTATTGATCCAATCCTGAGCTCTAACGGGCCTCTATCCATCGCAGAAGGCCAGATCTCTCTGGATATCCCCACTCGGGCAAATCCAAACTGCATCCTCTCCCTGCATCTTTCCAGGCAGGTCAGCGAAGCAAGCGAATTTCCGCCACCTCCAACGCGTTTGATGAATGCTATCTCTCAACTTAACCTTTACCGCATGCAAGAGCGCGCAAATCAATACCTTGTCGACGGAAAGCCCAATGAGGCGAGTCGCCAAATGCAGAACCTGGCGACACACTTGTATTCGCGTGGCGAACACGAATTGGCACGTATGACAATGCTCGAAGCTGACAATATCCCCGTCCAGGGAGGGCTGAGCGAAGCCGGCAAAAAACTAATTAAATACGGCACACGCGCCCTACTACTACCGTCCAACATTCCCGGCACAACCGAGTTTGAGCGTGCAGAAAGAGAAGGGGAATGATCACCTGCCCTTCTTGCGAGCATCAGGAAATAATCGGCGCACTTTTCTGCGAAGAGTGTGGGGCAAGATTAAGCTATGAGAAACCTACTCCTCCAAAGACTGCGGTTTACCAGGGAGAAAGCACACCATTTAGTGAGCCTATAGCACCTCAGCCGCAACCAAAAGTTCAGTCTGCCCCTTTGCCAGATTCCAATGTTTCATTAAAAGTCCTTGCTACTGGGGTGCTCATACCCTTGGAGGGCGGATACGAATTCACGCTGGGGCGCGTCAGTGGAAACCAACCAATCCTTCCCGATCTAGACTTAAGTGCCTACCAGGCATATGAGGTCGGTGTATCCAGATTACATGCTACACTAAAGATTGAGAAGTTCGCAATCACGATCACCGATCTGGGATCGGCAAATGGAACCCGTCTTAACGGCAAAAAGATATCTCCCCACACGCCACAATCTCTTGAGAATGGAGATATAGTTTCGTTGGGTAAGTTTAAATTTCAGGTATTAATTCATTAATTCATATCGATCCGGAGGTTAAATTGACCTACACACTGATTCTGCACATAATGAACGCAGACCCTGTGGTTGGTGAGGTGGAAGAACTGCCGAATCCCTCCGATACCATCCTCACATTAAATAACCCGCGACTGAGGGACGGCAAAGATGTTCCCTACCTAGCGGAAAATGTGCTCACGGTTATCTGGCCTATTGAGAAGATGAGCTTTGTCGAGGTGATCGGAGGCAAAGAAGAGGAGGAGATCATCGGCTTCGTCCGAGAATGAGGGTTACATGGAGAAGAGCTTTAGAGGTCGCCGCATTCTAGTCGTTGATGACGAAGAACGCATGGTGCGTTTCATCCGCTTGAACCTGGAGCACGATGGTTTCAACGTAAGTGAAGCGTTCCGGGGCGGTCAGGCGATCGAGCACTTGCGGAGCGATCTACCCGATCTTGTCCTATTGGACGTGATGTTACCAGATATTGATGGTTTTGAAGTGCTGCGCATGACCAGGGAAGTGAGTACAGTACCAGTAATCATGTTGACTGCCAAAGGTGAAGAGGAAGATAGAATTCGCGGGTTAGAGCTTGGGGCTGACGATTACATTACCAAGCCATTTAGTCCCCGTGAGCTGGTCAGTCGGGTGAAAGCGGTATTGCGCCGAACTGAAACAGCCTCGGTAAGCACGCACGAATTGATCGAAGTCGATGACTGGCTTAAGCTCGATTTTGACCGGCGTGAGGTTTGGGTAAATGGCGAGCTGGTAAAGTTGCGTCCAACCGAGTACCGCCTGCTTTATCACCTGGTACAGAATTCAGGCTGGGTAGTCACCCACGACCAAATTTTGGCAAAAGTCTGGGGGTATGAGTACCGGGATGAACCCCATTACGTCCGCCTGTATATTAATTATCTTCGCCAGAAGATTGAAAAAGACCCTTCTAATCCCCAGTACATCCTGACCGAGCGTGGCGTTGGTTACCGATTTGTTGACTTTCGCCGCTCTTCAAAACCGACAGGTTGAGGAATACTTATAATGACAAAACAACGAATATTATTGGTAGATGATCATGAGGTTGTACGACTTGGCTTGAAATCACTCCTCGAGAGGCATCCAAACTTCGAAGTTGTTGCCGAAGCCAGCACTGCCCGTGAGGCTATCGAGCGGGTTTCCATCCATAACCCAGATGTGGTTGTAATGGATATTCGCTTACCGGGTGGCTCGGGCATTGAAGCCTGTGAGGAGATCGCTGAAAAATACCCAAACACAAAAGTCATTATGCTTACTTCGTATGCCGAGGATGAGATGCTTTTTTCAGCTATCCGTGCAGGTGCATCTGGATATGTACTCAAACAAATCGGCGCTGAAGATTTGGTGCGGGCGATTGAAGCTGTTGGGCGCGGTGAAGCATTGCTCGATCCTGCAGTGACCCAACGCATTTTTCAGGAAGTGCGCAAAGCCGCAAAAGAAGAAGAAGCATCTGCATTTTCTGCTTTAACCCAGCAGGAGCGGCACGTATTGGTCCTGGTCTCGGAGGGAAAGACAAACCGCGAGATCGCCAAAGCGCTCTTCCTGGGGGAAGGCACCGTTCGCAATTACGTAAGCAGTATATTGTCCAAGCTGGGGGTGAGCAATCGTGCTGAAGCAGCCGCCTATGCGGTTGAGCACAATCTGCGAGATTACCTATAGCGATTTTGAGATTGGGTCAAGCAGCCAGAACGCTCGATTAGAGAAACCTAAGATCTCGCTTCATCGAAATTGACCTCTCCCCCCATTCCTGATGCGCTGACTGGTAGATCAGGGACCAAAGCCAATCGTGGAGATAAACTTCGATCTCATCCAACAGTCGCAGGTGATCCTCGAGTGATTTTATCAACTCTAGTGCATCCTCCAGCCGTTGCAAACAGATGAGCTGGTCTTTCTCATTCTCAACATTTTGACTGCGTAGAAATGCCAGGAACGCCATAGGCGTAAGGCGCGCCAGAGAGATCAGGCTGTGCACGCCTCCCAAGCGAACATGATAAGTATTGAGCTCATTCTCTAGCTTGGAGAACACCTGGTGTTGATCGTTTTTCACCTGGGATCTTCGTGAATATACTTCCCCTAGTATTTCGCGTAAAGAGACCAAGCTGGTCGGACCGAGGACGATCAACATCTCCACCAGCGATTGCAACGGAATTAGCCGCCCTTCCTCCAGGCACTGGTTGAGGACGTCGCTCGCTTGCAGGCGCACATAAGCCCGCTCAACATACGAATAAACATTTGCTAGGGGGTCCTCATCCATTTTCCCGCTCCAGGCGGCATACCGGGCAGTTGCAGATCGCTCGTAAGAATTTCCAATTGTAAATACCAAAGTGGTGCCCATCTTCCCATTCAAACGTAAGGGCGTAGGTGCCAACTGCCTCTAAATTACGCAATCGCGTTGCTGGAGATTCAACATCAGGGCGATTATACGCAGATAGCTCAGGCAATGTTCCCATATTGTCATGACCGCCACGGCACTCAGCGCACGGACATGCATCCCGTAGGAAAGTAAACGTATACTGGCTCTCGTGCCCATCTTCCCAGGTGATGTGAAGCTGTCGCGTGTGTCGGTTAGCTGTCACCCCAGTAGGTTTCATACTCTAACTATAAATCGAAAATGCTGAAAATGCAAAGGGATACCTACGAAAATATTTGCGAGCTATCAAGATTGGTAGCTGGATGAGCCCACTATTGCAGGAGACCTACGGGTAGTAAATATTCAGTACCATACAACTTATGGTGATTGCACAACGGCCAGAAAATTCGCCACCGCCCACCCTTGCACACTGGAATCAAATGGAGCAACCAGAAACCACCAGTTATAGCTATCGATCTGGCGTGGCCCATCACTCACCTGAAATACTTCGGCTTCCAATCCCAAAAAACGCACGGTCCCCTCCAACCCAGGCTCCGCACGCAGGCGTAACCCATCACCGCCGGTTCCTGAAACCTGCACAAATGCCCCGATCACAATATCACCCGAGGCCGGGGGTAATGGCGGTGGGGGAGCAGATTCAGCGGTGGCAGTAGCTGGCGGGAGAGTGGATGTGGCACTTGGAAGTGGGATGACGTGAACGATCGCGGTAGCGATGGGGAGCGCGTTTCGATCAGTCCTCCCCGCGATCAAGAGGAAGAGGGCAGCGCAAAGCATTGAAACCCCGACGATGATTGTTCCCCCGATCACCCATGGGCTCAAAAGGTATCGCAGAAACGCTTTGGATTCCATAATCTCTCTTCGCCTATGCACTTAAACTGGCAGAAGGAAGAAGGCCAATCCGAGGATGGCATAGACTGCCAGTAATTCAGCCCCTTCCAGCCAATTTGACTCGCCGTCAGCTGAGACCATTGTGGCAATCATTACCCCAGCGATCAGAGCGATTAGCTCAAACTGGTTGAATATCAGAGTGAGAGGGTTGCCCATAATCAGGCTGACAAAAACCAGTACTGGAGCAACGAATAAGGCAATCTGGAGGCTTGAGGCGATACATATTTCTACACTCAAGTCCATTTTGTTATCCATTGCCACTTGGACCGCCACAAGATGTTCCGCCACGTTGCCAATTAATGGGATAAGTACAATACCGAGGAAAAATTCAGAGATGCCCAGGCGGGCAACTACGGGCTCTACCGAACCCACCAGCAGTTCGCTCAGAAAAGCCACCCCAATTGTGGAGACAGCCAGGATGACCAACGATGTACGTAAGGGCCAGAAATCGTGCCCCGGCGTCGATTCAGGCTGGGTTTTGGTGGGGGAGAACGGTTTACGTATCAGGCGATAGCTAAAAACCAGTCCAAGCAAATAAAGCAAGATCATCACACCCGCTACCCCCAGGCTCAACACTTCTACTTCAATGCTTGTCTCGGGGCCGATGTAATGGCTGAAGAGAGAAGGCACGACCAATGCAACAATCGCCAACGAGAGCAAGATCGCATTGTTCGATGCTTGTTGGCGATTGAATGACTGAACACCATGGCGCAAACCGCCGGCAACCATAGACATCCCCAGGACGAGAAGGATATTGCCTAGTATGGATCCTGTGATTGAGGCTTTAACAAGATCGAGAAGTCCTTCACGTATAGCGAATATCGTTATAATCAATTCAGCTGCATTTCCCAATGTAGCATTAAGCAATCCACCCAGTCTAGGGCCGGTGTAATGAGCCAGTGCTTCGGTGGATTTACCTATGTAATGTGCTAATGGAATAACGCCGACTGCAGAGAGTATAAACACCCATACCTCTCCCCAGTGCCCGGTCTCAGCCAATAATGCAACAGGAACTGATAGTAATAGAATGAGAAGCGGATGATTTCGTAAGAATTTCACCATTCTGCCATGTCCTTCATTCAGGGAGATTCTGCGCTAAACAGCGGTAAAGGCGTATTTTGCGGAAGCAGGACACGCAACGCTCTTGGGCGGACCGAGATCTCTACCCGATTATCAACGTTCAGTGGTTCCCCGTCAACCTGCACGTATGTCGTCTGATCGGATTCCAGGCTGAGATGGCTGAATTGAAACTGGTGAACTCTTTGTGATTGAAAGTGCCTGCCCGCAAACAGATCCCAAGCGACTTGGACTGTGTCACCGAGTGTCTCGCCTTCAAACAACCATAAATCCATCAAACCGTCATCCAACCGTGCTCCGGGAGAGAGGGTTGCCAACCCGCCAGCATATAGGTGGATATTACTGACCAGTGCCAGTAAGAAGTGTCCCTTAATTTGTTGACCGTTGGTGGCGACACGCAAATTTATACCATGCCAAAAGCTTGCGTGCCAGACGGCCGAGGCAGCATATTGCACGCTGGCAAAATTTTTCTCCCAATGCGTACGTGGTTCAATCCGGTGTACGATAAATGCATCCAAGCCAACACCTGCCCAAAGCAGGAATGGGCGCTGGTTGCAAATTCCGATATCTACCCACTCATACCGCCCATGCGCAAGCTTGCGAGCGCTCTCTTCAAGAGCAAGCCACCGCGACCAGGAAAGACCTGGCAAGCCCAACTCTTGTGCCCACACATTGGCGGTTCCACACGGCAACACGCACAATGCAGTATTCGTACCTAAGAGTCCGACGATCGCACAGTTCATGGAGCCATCCCCCCCTGCGATGAATAGGGCGTCCAGCCCATCCGCGGCTGCGGTTCGAGCCAACTTAGTGATGTGCTCTCCATTACGTGTTTGCTCGAGAGAGATCGCCCAGCCGTTCTGGCGAAAGACATTAGCCGCTCGCTCGGCAAGTAAGAAAGATGGGTATCGCCCGGCAGCCGGGTTATAAGCGATTAATCCTCGCTGCATAAACGGTATTTTGACCTTCAGACGCTTAGTAAGAATAAACTTCAGCAGTGGTACAATTCTACCCGATTGATATGAGCGGATAGCTTAATGCCTGATCCCATTCTCCTAAATGAACGATACCAGCTCGAAGAACGGCTTGGCTCTGGAGGCATGTCTTTTGTCTACAAAGCCTATGACTTGACATTAGAGCGCAGCGTCGCGATCAAAATATTAAGGGAAAACTATTCTGGTGATCCCGAGTTTCGCTCCCGATTCCATCAAGAAGCCAAAGCTGCTGCCAATCTCACACATCCTAACATCGTAACCATCCACGATTTTGGATTGGATTCCAATCGGCTGTTCATCGTAATGGAATATGTACCTGGCATGCACTTAAAAGCCATCCTACAGCGCCGTGGACGTCTTCCGGTGCAAGAAGCTACTGCCCTGATAGTTCAGGCTTGTGCAGGTGTAGGCTATGCGCATCGCGCGGGTCTGGTACATTGCGATATAAAACCCCATAACATGCTCATCACTCCCGACAGGCGGCTAAAAGTTACAGATTTCGGAATCGCCAGAGCGTTAGCATCGATCCAACCCGAGGAGCGAAGTGATATTGTGTGGGGCTCACCGCAATATTTTGCACCCGAGCAAGCTGCGGGGGGACCTCCATCACCTGCGTCGGATGTCTACTCGTTGGGTGTAATTTTGTACGAACTGTTGACCGGACGTTTGCCGTTCGTAGCAAACTCGCCAACTGAGTTGGCACGTATGCATAGGGATGATACGCCACCATCCCCGCGTGAGGTCAATCCCACAATCCTCCCAGCCCTCGAACAGATTCTTTACAAGGTACTTTCGAAGGAGCCATCCGCCCGTTATCGCACTGCAGACCAGTTCGGTCGTGTATTGATTTCTTTCGGCGGAGGGAACAACCTCGGTCCGCTGATCGACGAACCAGATACTGACAACTCAACTCGCCCTTCGCCAGTGCAAGGCGACGATACGCCTCCCAAGCCATTCCCAGTCCCTGATATACGTCCGATACTGCCTCCTGTCCGACCGGAAGTGTATTCAAAAGGATCCGCAACATTTGAGAAAAACCCTTTAGATATAGACTGGACGACTATCCTGCTGGGATTGCTGGCGCTAATCTCTGTGGGCGGCTTGATTCCATTTTACCTATGGGTATATTTCCTTTTCAATTAATTAAGAAAAAATCGCGGCTTAAGCCGCGATTTGGAAATGGGAGATGCTTTTGTATTTCTTAAGGAGTTTTAGTCAGCGTGCGGATACACTTGGCGCACAATGTTTTCCGAATTTTGCGCCCGCTCTCAAATACACTTACGGTCTGCAAATTTGGCCGGAAAGTCCGGGGGGTTGCCTTCTTAGACCAGGGACGGTTGCGACCAAATGTTGTCTTTTTTCCACAATGAGCACATTTCGCCATAATGCCACTTCCTTTTATTATTCAGGATGATAACCCTGTGAAATTCATTCCTCATACACTGGGCAGACAGCCGCACAATGTTACCATAATCTGCATTGAAATACAAGCGAGATCTGACAAGGATGGATTATGACCGGCGAAACCAACCCCTTAGGAAGCATCATTGTATCGCCACGCGCCATTGCCACAATTGCGTACCAGGCAGCCCGCCAATCGTACGGCGTGGTCGGTCTGGTAAATAAAAACCTGGTAAATGGTATTGCGCAGGCTCTTGTTAAGGATCCTGCACATGGCGTCTCAGTGCACTACAATGGCGAAGAGATCCATATTGACGTCTACGTCATCATAGAATACGGTACGCGCATCACATCGGTTGCAAATAGTGTGAGCAATACGGTGCGCTACCACGTAGAAAAGGCATTGGGCCTTCCAGTAACTCAGGTCAATGTTCACGTGCGTGGGCTGCGTGTGAGTACGGTCGATTAATTGGTCTATGAGCCATCAACGCGTAAAGTTGCTGCGTGATTTACCTCTTGACGGTCAAGCCCTGAAACGGTTGATTGAAGCCGGGCTGACCTGGTTGCGCACCAATCAGCAGACCGTGAATGCATTAAATGTATTCCCTGTCCCCGACGGCGATACCGGGACCAATATGGTCCTCACCATGCAAGCTGCCGTCAATGAGATCGCAGAGTCTTCAGAACGCAACTTTGGTAAAATGGCGCACTCGGTCGCCCATGGCGCGCTGATGGGTGCGCGTGGGAATTCGGGAGTGATCTTATCCCAACTCTGGCGAGGGTTTGCTCGCGCAGTGGATCACCTCGACGTTCTCGACAGCGCCAATCTCGTCCAAGCGTTTATCACTGCCCGTGATACTGCGTACAAGGGTGTTGTAAGGCCAGTAGAGGGCACGATATTGACGGTTTCCAAGGATATTGCCTCAGCAGCCGAGAAAGCACTCAATGAAAATGGCTTTGACGCATACGACATCCTGGATAAAGTCCTTGAGGAAGCGGGAGCGTCTGTCGAGCGGACGCCTGAACTATTGCAGGTTCTTAAGGATGCGGGGGTAGTCGATGCTGGTGGTAAAGGTTTGTTCTATATCCTGGAAGGGATGCATCGCTATGCCAATGGCCTGACCTTGGACACCACCACCGCCAGCGTCCAACCTCTGGCTGCATTGAATTTTGATAATGCACTGGAAACCATTGAGCCAGGCCAGGATTATGAAGTGATCGTCGATTTTCGCCCAGATTCTTCCCTGGAACTAGAATCATTCTATCAGGACCTCCTGGATATGGGAACGTCCATTCAAGTAGGAGAGGGCGACGGCATCTATCGGATGCATATCCATGTACCCACCGATAAATTGTATGCGCCGATTGATTACACCCGTAGCTTGGGTACGATCACCAAAGTGGCGATTGAGAACCTGATGGTACAGATGGAAGCTATCGAAGCATCGCAAGGTGGCAGTAGATTGACCCTGGTTCCGGTCGAAGCAGGTCAGATTGCCGTGGTCGCAGTCTCTCCTGGTGCAGGCCTGAGCCGCGTTTTTGCAAGTCTGGGTGCAGCTGCACTCGTCGATGGTGGGCAGACAATGAATCCTAGCACGCAAGAGATCATTAATGCCTTCGAGAATCTACCCACAGACAATGTCATAGTCCTCCCAAATAATAAAAACATCATTCTGGCTGCCGAAGCCGCGGCTGGCCTGACGGTTAAAAAGGTTGCGGTTGTCCCCTCTCGTACAATCCCACAGGGTTTGGCCGCCATGCTTCGGCTAGCACCTGATGGCAATATCGACCAGGTAGTTGCAGATATGATAAATGCTATGGAAAGTGTGCAAAGTGGTGAGATTACCACCGCAACACGCAGTGTGGAGATCGATGGCGTTACGGTCAGAGAGGGAGAGTGTATCGCCTTGCTTAACGGAAAGCTGGTCGCAGCTGCAGAGACGGTAGAGCGGGCATGCCTCGAATTACTCGAAAAATCTCAAGCGCAAGACTACGAGCTGATCTCACTCTTTCCCGGTGCGGAGATCAGCAAAGCTGAAGTCAACCGCATCACGGATCTCATCAGGCGCGCTTATCCCGATCAAGAACTTGAAGTCCAGGACGGCGGGCAACCCCATTACCACTTCATCATTTCGATTGAATGATCACACATCCGACCGCCCTCGTTACAGCTCCCAGCCATCATCCAAAGGAACTCACAAGCCAGCCTGTGGTTTATTGACCTTGCTTACTGGTAAAATTGTTTGAATGAAGCCATCTCTTCAAAAGCTCCAAAAATTTTTTAAATTAGAAGCCGACAGGGGGTTCGATAACCGCGCCGTTGTAGGTGGTATGGAACGCATCCTTGATAGCTGGGAGATTGAAGCTCGCAACGACCTCGTACCGGAACAATTGATCCAAGCGATTAGCGTTCAGTTACGCCAATACCAGGACCTCGATGAAAGCCAGCGTAAAGATGCCCTGGTGCAAATCTGGCAACGTGCAGAACAGCAGAGCGGGGAAACCCAGTCTCAACGAGTTGAGACAGCCAATTACCAGGCAGAATCCGAATCACCTCCCCCTCAACGTACAAGCAAACCGGATGCTTCCCTTCAACCAGCCTCCGAAATAAAACAGCAAGAGGCACCCCAAGACGAGCCTCAACCGCTCCCAAGTCAGCCTGATGCGCCTTCCACTGAGACCAAAGAATTGGCCTCCGCCCTCAACGCGCCGACGACAGTACTTCAAAATGTAGGACCAAAACTAGCCCAAACACTGGGTAAACTTGGCTTGGAATCACTCCGAGATATGCTGTATTACTTTCCGCATCGATATGTAGACTATACGCAGCTCAAGCCTATCAACCGGCTATGGTTCGGAGAAGAAGTGACCGTAATCGCTACGGTGCAGAGCATGTCGTCTCGCCCGTTTCGGGGACGCCAATCTCAAATCACGGAAGCAGTCGTTAGCGATGGCACTGGTGCTTTGCGTGTCACTTGGTTCAATCCCTACCAGGCCAGGCGGTTGCAAGCTGGGACACACATTGCACTCTCGGGCAAGATCGACCAGTACCTCGGTCGTCTGGTGATGAACAACCCCGAGTGGGAACCACTCGAACAGCAGCAACTAAGCACAAACCGCATCGTGCCTGTGTACTCACTCACAGCCCAAATCACCCAGCGCTGGCTCCGTCGGCTGATGAATCAGGTGATCACCCATTGGGCACCTCGCGTCCCCGATCATATCCCTGAAAATGTGCGGCGCAGTGCTGAATTAATAGATCTCTCCACTGCCCTAATGCAGATACACTTCCCTTCAAGCTGGGAGCGCTTGAAAGCGGCGAGATTTCGGCTGGCTTTTGACGAAATATTCCTACTACAATTAGGCGTCCTGAGCCAAAAGCGCGCCTGGCAAGAACGCACTGCGCGCAGGTTCACTGCTCCCGAAGAATGGATCGCTTCACAAATCTCCAGACTCCCATTCGCGTTGACCGGTGTGCAGGAGCGTGCTATCGCAGACGTGCGCGCAGATCTGGGCTCTGGCAAGCCGATGAACCGTTTGTTGCAAGGAGATGTTGGCTCTGGGAAGACCGTTGTTGCTGCACAGGCGATCGCTATGATCGCGCAAAACGGTGCACAAGCTGCCTTCATGGCGCCCACCAGTATATTGGCGGAGCAACACACGAAAAGTATGCAGCAATTGCTAGCAGGCATAGGGAAAAATGGGGACTCCGCCTCAACAGAGTATCCACTGAGAGCGGAAGAGATCCACCTTATGATCGGATCCACGCCTGAATCTGAGAAGAGGGAAATCAGGGAAGGCCTTGCGAATGGCACTATTAAGCTGGTTATTGGCACCCATGCATTGATCGAAGAACCAGTGAACTTCGCAGATCTTCAGCTAGCGATCGTCGATGAACAACATCGTTTTGGTGTTGAGCAGCGCGCTGCACTGAGAGCAAAAGGAGAAAATCCCCATTTGTTGGTGATGACCGCTACCCCAATTCCGCGCTCCTTGGCTCTCACAATTTACGGTGACTTGGATCTATCCATTATGGATGAAATGCCTCCCGGTCGCCTCCCAGTCGAGACCTTCGTCATCACTCCAAGGGAGCGAGAGCGCGCCTACCGGCTGATCTGCAGCCAGCTTGACGCTGGTCGGCAAGCATTTATCGTCTATCCGTTGGTTGAAGAGAGCGACCAGAGCGACAGCAAAGCAGCTGTCGAAGAACACGCACGTCTCAAGGCAGAAGTCTTCCCCAACTATTCACTAGGATTACTCCACGGGAGGATGAGCCCGAACGAAAAAGAAGAAGTAATGGCAAAATTTCATGCCGGCGAGTATCAAATCCTGGTGTCCACATCTGTTGTCGAAGTGGGTGTGGATGTGCCCAATGCGACGGTAATGCTAATCGAAGGAGCCGAGAGGTTCGGTCTGGCGCAGCTGCACCAATTTCGAGGGCGTGTTGGACGCGGTGGTGATAAGGCATATTGCTTGCTTGTACCAGGGTCTGCCGATGATACGGAAAACGAACGCCTGCAAATTATGACCCAAACCAACGATGGGTTTATCCTGGCAGAACGCGATCTCGAGCAGCGCGGACCCGGTGATTTCCTGGGCACACGCCAATCTGGATATTCTGAGCTGCAGCTTGCCAGCTTGACCGATATCCATATTATTGAGAAAGCCCGGCGCCAGGCGTTGGCTGTTTACGATGAGGACCCAAACCTGGAGCTTCCAGGACATCAACTTTTAGCCACTGCGCTGGATCGCTTCTGGAGCGGTGGGAAAGGGGATATTAGCTGAATGGTACGCGCAGTATTTCCAGGGACTTTTGACCCAATTCACTTAGGCCACATAGATATCGTGTATCGCGCCACGCAACTTTTTGACGAATTGGTGGTTGCAGTTTACGATCGCCCGTTAAAATCGCTGCTTTTTCCACCTGAACAGCGCATCGACCTGGTTACCCAATCGTTTCGTGATAATCCAAAGATCAGCGTGATGGGCTATAGCGGCTTGACTGTGGAATATTGCCGTGCCATCCAAGCCAATGTAATTGTCCGGGGTCTACGAGTATTCTCTGATTTCGAGTACGAATTTCGCATGGCGCTTGCGAACCACCGCCTGGCACCAGAGATCGAGCTGGTTGCACTCATCACAGCAGAAGAACACACCTTTTTATCCTCCTCCACAGTCCGCGAGATAGCATCCCTGGGAGGCGATGTGAGCAGCATGGTACCCCCACATGTTGAGGCAGCCCTAAAGTCCCGTTTTTATGAACTCGGCGAGGGGCAGCAATTAGTGCCCACCACATCATTGAGAGACTGAGTTTGGCACCGACCTTGCACGTATTATTGACGAATATCGAATTCGCGTGTAATCTATTCATAAATATTGACTAACGGGGAGGAAGCCCGTGGACATCCTGCACCTGATTGACCAACTCGAAGAATTATTCAACCAAAGCCGCCCAATCTGGTTTACACACAATGTCATTGTGGACGAGGACCGCATGCTGGATCTGATCGATCAGATGCGGGTAGCCATCCCTGATGAGATTAAAAAAGCCCAGCAAGTGCTCACCCAGCGCGATCGAATACTGGCTCAGGCACAAGAGGAAGCGAATCGTACGATCTCTATCGCTCGCGAGAAGCAAGATCAGCTGCTCGAGAGAGATGCAATCGTTCAGGAAGCTCAATCCCGCGCCCGAGAGGTGCTCGCCCAGGCACAAATGGAGAGGGAAGCCGCCAGGGGTGAAGTAGACGATTATGCCCTGGATACTCTGCGCAGGTTAGAAATTGAGCTCGAACGATTTACTAACCAGGTGCGCAACGGGATTACTTTGCTCGCTTCTGATAAAGAGGTGATCGAAGAATAACCCAATCCCATCTGAACAGTACCAACAAATAATCGACGAGAAGCCCTTCATCCCCGCTCGCGGCGGGTGAATCGCCATTCGATTAATCTATCGACGATCCCCGGAAAAGCAAAATTCAGCCACATCACCGGTCTCATCAATGGTGGAATAATCACCGTCTTTTTCGGCCGGCGGATAATATCCCACACTGCCTGTGCCACATCCTGCACACTCAAGCGTAGCCAGGAAGGGGTCGCAATCCCAGTCCGCCTGTGATAGCCAACATGCTCGGAAAAATCTGTATTTACACCACCGGGATAGATCACCGAGACATCTATGCCCAATCCTCCCACTTCACGGCGTAATGCCTCTGAGAAGCCGCGCATTCCAAATTTACTGGCCGCATAAATTGTGTAGGTCGGTGTTCCAACAAATCCACTCATGGATGCCATATTGATAATGTGGCCGCGCTGCCGCGTGACCATAGACGGTAATACAGCCCGCGTGGTCTGAACAGCGCCAAGTAAATTGACCTTAACTTGATTCTCGATATCTTTAATCGGATCCAGCTCCTCCAGCCAATTCAAACGCCCAATTCCTGCGTTGTTGAAGAGAACGTCAATTTGTCCAAATTCTGTTAACCCCGCATCCACCATTCGATGGATTTGAGCTATCTCCGTTAGGTCCGTCTCCACCGGCAGAGCAATGCCGCCTCGTGCTTTGATTTCCTCTGCAATCTTATTCAAGCGGTCTAGCCTGCGAGCTGCTAAGATCAGTCGACAGCCATGCTTGGCAAGCTGCCGCGCGGTTGCCTCCCCAATTCCCGAGGATGCACCGGTTACAATTACTACAAGGTTTTTCATATTCTCTCCATCTAACGAGATATGCCTAATTACCTATATGAAGTGCATAATAATAACCTATGTCCTGTGGTAAACTTATTACAACGCTCTGGACGACGGAAGGGTCTATGGAAGAAAAGCCCAAACAAGTCGTGTACATTGAAGATGAACAGGAGATGATCGATCTCGTCCGCCTGATACTGAGCCGCAAAGGGTTCGAAGTGGTCGGTGCAAATGGTGGGCGCGAAGGTCTTGATATGGTACGCCAGATGCGCCCAGATCTGGTGCTCCTGGACTTAATGATGCCCGATATGGACGGCTGGGATGTCTACCAACAAATCCGAGCCGAAGAGACCACCCGCGAGATTCCCGTAATCGTCATCACTGCCAAAGCACAGAGCATCGACAAAGTGCTCGGACTCCATATTGCTAAAGTAAATGCCTACATATCAAAACCGTTCAGCCCACACGACCTGGTAGAAAGTGTGGAACGGGTACTCGCCTGAGCGCTATTCAATTTCATTATAATCTGTGACTGGGTCTGTGGGCGATATGCTCGCCTGCAGGCCGTTGTATTTCTATGGATTTCATCCAAATCAAAAACCTTAGCCGCCCCGAAGAGCCGCCAATCCGGGCAGGCTATTGCCACACCTTCTTTTGCCGGTTGCGGGGTTTTACATTCCGGAGAAGGTTATCTTCAGGTGAGGCTTTATTGTTTGTACTGCAGCGTGAAAGCCGCCTGGATGCAGCGATCCATATGCTGGGTGTGTGGACCGATCTGGCGATCGTGTGGATCAACGACAGCAACCTTGTGGTAGACTTGTGCCTGGCGCGCAGTTGGCGACCCTATTATGCCCCTAAAATGCCTGCCCGTTACACACTGGAACTACCGCCCGAGAAGTTGGATGCATTCCAAACCGGAGATGAAGTCTCATTTGATCAGGTTTCGCTGGATTAATCTGCTTCTGCTTGCCTGCCTCGTCTTGGTCACGCAACCAGTCATCGCGCAACAGGATGTGGCAGATGGTCCAATATACATCGTTCAAGCCGGGGATACATTGGGGGAGATTGCCCGCCGCTTCGGAGTCTCAATCGAAGCGTTGAGCGAAACGAACAGCATTAGCAACCCAAACCTGCTATCTGAGGGGGCGCAGCTTGTCATACCAGGATTGCAGGGCATCCGCGGCACTCTGACAACAGTGACCGTGCCCTTTGGAGAGACTCTTGACAGCCTGAGCCGCCGGTACCAGGTCTCACCCACCCAGCTTACCCGTCTGAATCACCTGACAAGCCCGGCAGAGCTTTATGCCGGGGCGAACCTGGTCGTCCCGCAGCAAACCGAACCAGCCACTTCCTATATGCGCACGTCGGTAGCAACCGGCATGTCTCTGCTTGAGCTAGCAGTACTACATGGTGCAAACCCTTGGACTATTCTATTCTCCAATAGCCTCAGCTATGTGTGGAGCGCCCTGCCTGGCGAGGTGTTGCAGATTCCAGGCAAGGAAGACGTCGGTCCGGGTGGGCTTCCGCAGGAGATTCTTGCGATCGAGGTCAGCCCGCTACCTTTAGGGCAAGGCAAGACGGGCGTTATCAAGATCCAGGCTCCCGCAGGGCAATCCTTTGAAGGCGAATTTATGGACCGGCAACTGAATTTCTTCCCGGACGGCCAGGATGGTTATATAGCCTTATTCGGCGTATACGCCCTGGCAGAGCCGGGTTTCTACCCACTTACCCTGCATGGGGTGCTATCTACACAGAACCCCTTTGCATTCTCGCAGGAGGTGGGCGTTGTGCCGGTCGATTATCCCTTCGACCAGCCTTTGACTGTCGATCCATCGACGATTGACCCGGCAGTGACCCGTCCTGAAGATGCAGCCTGGACTGCGCTCGCCGTGCCTGCCACGCCGCAGCGGAGATGGCAGGGCATCTTCAGCATCCCCTCCCCACTGGAACAAGACTATTGTGTTGAGAGCGGTGAATGCTGGACATCACGCTATGGGAACCGTCGCTCCTATAATGGCAGCCCATATTCTTTCTTCCACACCGGACTGGATATCGCTGGAGGCACAGGTACTGAAATCTATGCACCTGCACCGGGCGTGGTAGTATTCTCCGGACCGTTAACTGTTCGTGGCAATGCCACAATGATCGATCATGGTTGGGGCGTATATACCGGATACATGCACCAGTCGGAAATCCTCGTCAAGGTGGGTGACCAAGTGAAGACAGGCGACCTGATCGGCCTGGTGGGTGGGACAGGGCGCGTTGAAGGTCCACACCTGCATTGGGAAGTATGGGTGGGAGGCGTGCAAGTTGATCCGCTAGACTGGCTGGAGAAAGCCTACCCTTGATTACCTAGGGTTGCCCGGTAATGGATGCCCTGCCTCTGCATCAGGATATTCTCTTAACAAATGGATCGCATGCTGTAAAACAGGCAATAGCACTTCAAAATTCTCAATAGCCCCCTTCGGACTTCCAGGTAAATTAATAATCAGGGTTTGCCCGCGCAGGCCTGCAACTGCGCGTGAGAGCATTGCGTGCGGCGTGACTTTCATACTGGCAGAACGCATGGCCTCGGCAATTCCCGGTGCTTGGCGGTCGATGACTTCAAGGGTTGCCTCTGGGGTGATATCCCTAGGGCTGAAGCCAGTGCCCCCAGTCGTCAGAATGATATCCATTTCCTTACCATCTACCCATTCAACCAATGCCTTAATAATGGCGATCCGCTCGTCTGGAACAATCTTTCTGTCCTGGACACTCCATCCTTGAGAGATAATGGCTGTCTCCAAGGCTGGACCCGATGCGTCAGGGCGTTCAGCGCGGGCTGAACGGTCAGACACTGTCAGGATTGCGAATCGCAGCCCCATTTAAAGATCCTTGGCCAACACGTAGAGGTCTAATTCTGTCCACCCAAGCCGGGAATAAAAATCCAACACCTCGTCGTTATCCGCTGCCACCAGCAAGTATGAGCGGATGCAGCCTTTCTCGCGCATACGCCTCTCCACCTCATCCATGAGGGCAGATCCCAGACCATTGCCGCGCTGATCTTGTGCAACTGCCAGGTGGTAGATCAGGCCGCGCCGACCATCAAAACCACCTAATACGCTGCCAATAATTGTTTGGTTGTGCTCAGCCACCAGAAACAAGTCTGGATCGTGCCTCTGTTTCTTCTCGATCTCTTCCGGTGTGTCCGAGCGCCCTAACTGTACGCCTGGCGAGGAATCTCGCCAGAGAGCGATAACCGCCGGGAGGTCCTGAGGAAGGAAAATCTCCCGGATTCTGACGCCATTTGGTAAGCTGTCAATCATCTTCCTGACCAACCAGGTCAGCCCACAAACCATGGATTCCGTCTTCTGTCACCCCGAAGTAGTAATGATTGCCTTGGGGAGTGCGCTGTACCAGATCGTAACGCATCCTTTTCCCCTGCTTGTAGCTCAGGACCAAGCCCAGATTACCCTGCCAGTTGATACCAGCTTGGGCGAGGTCCTCAGGATAGCGGGAAAATTTGGTTATGGCGTAGTGCCAAAGCCGGCGCGCCGATGTACGCGTGACGTTCTTGACCACATTCCCATTGCGCAAGTCGCGTAGAGTGAAATACTGGTTCCCATCACGCTCATCTACAGCCACAACCTCGACACCTGTGCGGGGAGGGGAAACGCCATCGCTCTCCTCAGCGCTCACTTCAGGTTGCGCTGTAATCTCAGTCAGTGCGGAGGCCGCAACAGGTTCGGAGAAAATCGCTGGTTTGGAAATGCCACGCTGCACCAGGTCTACAATCTCGTCCCGCACCGCCAGCGCAGTCTCGGCTTCAGAGCGGACATAGATCTTGTTATCGTCCACAGCATAGGGCGGGTCGTCGCCATGTGGCACCAAAATTCGAATAATCTTCTTCCCTGCAGTCTCATGGATGTCGAGAGAACAATGCAACTGTGGACTGATGCGATTGCCTATCTCGCGTTCAAGTTGGGACATGCCATGCTCGCTATCTTGCACGCCAACCACAGGTTTTTTGGGGTCGTCACTTAATCCGATGTAAAGGGTACCCCCGTTGGCATTTGCAAATGCACAAACATCAGCAATGATGGCATATCGCTGCCCACCACGTACCAATAAGCCCTCATAGAAATCTTGGACAATATTGGCGCCCTCTTCTCGAGCAGCGTAAATGAAATCGAATACCGGCTCTTCTTTATGACGGTTTGGTCGAGTTCGGGCGAAATCATTGCTGGTGAACAGATCCAAAAGCGAGGCGAAGCTTATATCTGGAATGAGCACATCTGTCGCGCGGTCACCTACTCCCAAATTCTTCTTCCTCTGTGGGTCAGTTTTTAAGCGGTGAGCGTCGGACCCCTGGATGCAGTGCATCCTCCGTGGATATTCCGGCTTGGTCCCATTGAAGAATGCAGCAGTGGCACGCCTGCCTTGCAGCTCCAGATCGGTTACCTCCAGAGCATGAAGGTTTGGATCTTGTGTATAAGCGATCTTGGTCTGCCCCCCAAAGTTGAACCCCCGCATTGCAACCCCATTGCTAGAATTCGCATGCGCTGCGATCACCAGCCCACCCGCCTCAGCAATTATCCGATATGCGGTGAGCACGTCAGAAGTTGCACCCACTGTAGCTGAACCATCATCCAGCTGGTCAGGCGGGATGCGTAAGTCTAATAAAATATGCTCGATCTCGCGCACGGGCTTTTCAGGAGGGAAGATCCCCAAGACGTGGAATCCAAATGTGGCGGTAAATTCAAAACCTGGAAGCACTAAGATTTTCTGCAATAAGCGGCGGTATTCGGTTAACCGAATTTTCTCTTCTGCCAGCAGACGATTAAGCTTCTCCAGGAGCTCAAGCTGGTGGATCTCTTCCTTCATCTTCCGATAGCCTGCGACAGTGTTGTGATCTGTGAAGGCTATAATCTCCAACCCTCGAGCTTCTGCTCTCTGGAGAAAATCGAGATAACTAGCATTTGGCTCGAGGTAATCTCCAGAGGCTGATGTGTGTAAATGTAGATCGATGGTGCGCCATAGCATGGGGGCACACGTCCTTTTTTTTGGCATATGAATGTATTATGATCCTATCGTGGTACGTATTTTATCCAAGAGCTCCTCAGCCATAAATGGCTTGAGGATGAAGTCATTGGCTCCCGCGCGGCGGCTTTGCACACTCAGCTCCATTCCCGAGGTCATCAACACAGGGATAAGTGTCAGGGCATCATCCTGGCGCAGGCGCTTAACCAAATCAAACCCGTTCATGCTCTGCAAATGAACATCCAGAAAAATCAAAGAAGGGTTCTCGTAGCGCAATTGATCCAGTATCTCCTCAGGCTTGGCTACATTTCCAATCGGGACGGCTTGATAGCCTTCGAATTCAAGCAGGGTCTGCAACAGAGAACGCATGGTATTATCATCTTCAATCAGTGCCACTTTATGCATGTTCGCTCACTCTGAAGCAGTTTTCTGTCTGCTTTTTCTTCGCATGCGTTTGGGCGGGAAAGATTCCAGCGTGGCGCGCAAGACACCATCAATCGATTTAACATAAATGAAATCGATCGCCTTGCGCACTTCTTCAGATAAATCCTCTGTATCCGCTTCATTGCGCGCTGGGAGCACCACCGTCTTTAATCCACTCCGGTGTGCAGCCAGCACTTTTTCCTTGATCCCTCCAACTGGCAGAACCTGGCCGCGCAGCGTGATTTCTCCGGTCATCCCTACGTCAGCACGCACCGGGCAACCCGAGATCAAAGAGACCAGCGCTGTCGCCATGGTTACACCTGCAGATGGTCCATCCTTGGGTTGTGATCCCGCGGGAACATGCATGTGAATATCAGATTTGTCAAAAAAGTCTGGGTCAAGTCCTAATTCGGGCGCTCGAGAACGCACATATGAGAGCGCTGCCCGGGCGGATTCCTGCATAACGTTCCCCACCGAACCAGTGATCTGGAAGTCTTTACCACCGGGCATACAGGTAGCTTCGACAAAAAGAATATCCCCGCCAACAGGTGTCCAAGCTAAACCCGTGGCAACACCTGGGATCGATGTGCGTTCAGCAATCTCTTCGGTAGCGTAGAACTTGGGTCTCCCCAGGTATTCCCCTACCTGCTCTGCAGTGATGTCAACACTTTCATTCGTTCCTTCGGCGATCTTGGTGACAACTTTCCGGCAGATTGAGCCTATCTCGCGCTCCAGGTTGCGCACTCCTGCCTCGCGAGTGTAGGAACGGATAATCTTCTGCAACCCAACCTGAGGGAAAGCGACTTCAGACTCGCGCAGCCCATTTTCTTTGATCTGGCGCGGGATCAGGTAGCCCTGGGCAATCGCAATCTTTTCTTTCTCAGTGTATCCGGTGAGACGGATTACCTCCATACGGTCGAGCAGGGGTCCGGGAATTGTCTCCAAAGAATTGGCTGTGGTGATAAACATCACTTGCGAGAGGTCGTAGGCTACTTCCAGGTAATGGTCGCGAAACTCAGAGTTTTGCTCTGGATCGAGCACTTCAAGCAACGCAGATGCAGGATCTCCATGGTAGTCAAAAACAAGTTTATCCACCTCATCCAACATGAAAACCGGATTGCGTGATTCAACCCGACGCAAAGCTTGTAGAATTCGACCGGGGAGGGCACCAATATAGGTACGCCTGTGGCCACGGATTTCAGCCTCGTCGCGCATGCCACCCAGAGAGATGCGCACAAATTTTCGCCCCATCGAATGGGCAATCGAACGGCCTAACGAAGTCTTCCCAACCCCTGGAGGTCCGATAAAACAGAGGATCACGCCTTCGCGCACCCGGCGGATATCGTCTGAAGGGACAGCTGCCAGCTCGTCAGCACGCTCAATGCGCAGTTTTCGCACTGCCAGGTATTCCAGGATGCGCTCTTTTACGTCTTCCAAGCCATAGTGGTCTCTGTCCAAAACCTCCCTCGCGTGGGAAATCTCCAGATTATCCTCGGTTGCCAGCGCCCAGGGCAATGCGACCAGCCAATCCAGGTAAGTCCGGATCACGCCATATTCTGCAGCAGCAGATGGCAGTCGCGAGAGACGATCCAACTCCCGTCTCGCTTGCTTCTCCGCTTCATCGGGCATACGGGCGGCTTCGATCTTCTTGCGAAACTCTTCAACCTCTGCCCCCTGCTCGTCCCCCTCTCCAAGTTCTTTTTGAATCGCCTTTAGCTGCTCGCGCAGGAAATATTCTCGCTGTACTTTTTCAATCTCAGACCGGGCTTCATTTTGGATTTTCTGACCGATCTCCAAAACCTCAATCTCGCGGGTCAAAATACCCACCAGCTTGTGTAGCTTCGCAGTCGCTGAGTCCAATTCCAGGATTGCCTGGGCGTCCTCAAGCTCCATGCGTTGGAAGTTCGCCACTGTATAGACAGTCTGCAGAGCATCCTCAAGCGCCATGATCGATGCTACAAGCTCGCGGGGGATGGAGGGAATCATCTCGGCTATTCTCTCAAACTGACCACGAGCGTTGCGTCCAAGCGCCTCAAGCTCAGCGCCCTCTTCTACTTCCTCTGGGAGTGGTTGGATGTTCGCCTTCAGGTAGGGTTCAAGCTGGACGAATTCACCGACGCGAAATCGCTCTATGCCCTGAACGACCAGTCGGATGGTGCCATCTGGGGCCCGAAACAGCCTGTGCACCACAGCAACGGTCCCCATGGTGAACAGATCCTCAGGCTCGGGTGTCTCCAAATTGGGGTCGCGTGAGGCGACTAACCCGATCAGGCGATCTTCACTTGCTACAACATCGTCGACCAGACGGATCGAGCGTGGCTGTCCAATTGTAAGAGGCACTGCAGTCTGGGGATAAACGACCAGGCCTCGCAGAGGCAAAATTGGTAATACTGGTGGAATGTTGACGTTGGTCTCTTCCCCACCCAGCAGGTCCTCTTCTCCCCTGGACTGATCCTCCTCAACTACTTGCGGAATGATAGGGCTCAATAGCTCGCCTTCAATCTTCTACTTGAATCTTCACCGGGCGAGCCTTTGGCAGACGCACCTGGAGAAATCCATTGTTATAAAATGCTTCGATCTCTTTTGCCGATATCGCACCCGGCACTTCGACCTCGCTGATAAAATCACCGTAGCGTATCTCCATTTGGTGGAATGCGCGCCGCTCAGGATAATCGCTGCGCATACCGCGGATGGTGAGGTTTCGACCGTCCAGCACGATTGTAAACTCTGTATCCTGCATACCGGCGATCTCAACCCGGATGATATATTCCTCTGCGGTCTCGAATACATCGGTAGGCGGGCGCCACGCATGCGAACGCATGGCTGGGCGAGGATGAGAAGTATCTGGCAGGTTGGTCAAATTATCGGACATATGATATGACGGACGCTGCGGTTTAGTATTTATGGTGATGGTGACCATTAAGTCCTTCCTTCTGATGCCAGATCATTTGCCCAAAGCTGCTTTCGCAATCGATAAAACCTCTTCGTAATCTGGCTCATCACCCATTTTTTGCATGTAATCGGCGTAAACAACTTTGCCGTCCCGGTCGATAACGAAAATCGCTCGGCGAAATATGCGCTGATTCTGCAGCAAGACTCCGTATTTTTCACCAAACTCAGCGCTCATATGGTCCGAGAGTATCAGGACCCGGTCAACCCCTGCAGCAGCACACCAATTATTTATCATATAAGGCAGGTCCATACTCATCAAGATGATATTGATATCATCACTCAAGGCAGCGGCTTCCTCATTGAAGCGGCGAGTCTCGCGGTCACAAACGGATGTGTGCAAGGATGGCATCGAACCAAGGATGCGTACTTTCCCGCGCGTGGTCTCCAGAGCTTTGACCGTCTCCCACTGCTGGTTTTGCGCGCTAAATTCAGGTGCTTTTTGACCAACGCGTAGATCTTCACCAATCACAGGCGCGTCTACACCTCGGAACTCAAATATGCCTGTTCTAACATTAGCCATTACCATTACTCCAGTCTTTGATCAACTATATGTGTAAGCATCCCCCACCAGCTTACTTAATGTTTTCTGGCGCCCCCGGCGGGATTCGAACCCACAACCTACTGCTTAGAAGGCAGGTGCTCTATCCATTGAGCTACGGGGGCAAGCACGAGCTTCCGGTCAGCCCAAGCGAGGGCGCATTCCTTTATAAACACGACCTCCCGTCAAAGTTCTGAGGACAATTTCAGGTGACCTTCCCAGGCGCTCTCCCAGCTCGATTGCGGTCATTGGCGTGTTGCCACTTGTCAAGAAGATGCGAAATGCTGCATCAACCAAGGTCGAATGCTCGGTGATAAACCCAGGTTGTCTTGCGCAATGGGTTATCAAGGTATGCTGTAAGCCATCTACTCTCTGTACTTCGGCGGTCTTGGGATCTACCCAATCTACTTTCTCAGCCAAATCAATATTTTCGAACGCTTTTTTATGCTCCGGGCATAAATTACTGCGCAGGTAGACTCGCCAGTCTCGATCGTTTTTCGCCCACCAGTTAAAATCGATGTGGAATGGGGTTTGCAACGTTGGTTTGACCAGACTGATACGCTTCCCGTTCGTCAATACTCCCTCCTTGATGTGTTTACCCCCGCTCGGATTCATCAAAGCGGAAGTGCAAATCTCCCACATGCGTGAACCAGGGACGGGAAGCCAGCATGGTCATCATCGGACCCGGAGGACAGCGACGTACCACATTCAGTGCTGCATACAGTTCGCTTGCATGCACATGCCCTTGCGGATTTAACTTGGCAAGTTCGCGCACCGTATTGACAAGTACTTTTTCGAACGGGAGTCGCTCCTTGACCATTTGAAGCCATACTTGATCCAGAGGGGCTACATCTGGCACCGCGATGGTCATGCGCTCATCAAATTTTGTTTCAATAATCTGCTTTAGCACAGCAAAGACTACCCCGCCATCCGAACCAACCAACACCGTGCGGATCCATTCCCGGCTGGGACGCTGGTTGTCAGCATAGATCCTAACCTCTCCCGGTGCTTTCCCACGTTGAATACGGATCAGGCTGCCCGGAACCAGGTTGCGCTCCTCGTACCAATCTCGTAATCCATAAACGTAACGCTTGGCTTGGACAACCCAGGCAGGATATTTATCACCAGTTTTTCCGTCCACCAAGGTAAACTGGATACGTGGCGATTCATATGCAGTGGGGAATAGGTGGCGCAAGCGCGAAGACAAAGGTAAAGTGCCTGCCCGCCAGTGCGGGAAAATTAAGCAAATCTGTACTTCGTCAGTGTTCTGGTACTTGCCTGCCAAAGGAGAGAGCTCATCATCAAGCTCGCGCTCTAATGCCAGCATGTCGTCACTCAGCAAGGACCGGTCGTAGTCGATACCTGCATATCGCAGGTATATTGGCGGTTCCCTCACGGGTTCCGGCTCTAGGCGTTGTAAGAACCAGACTACTTTGCCGGCTGCACCAACCTCATCAAAACGCCCGTCTTCCTGTAAAGCCAGATCCATGGAGAATTCTAATAGTTTCGGGTTGACATTGGCGGGAATTTCGATTTGATCCAGCAGCTTTTGCGTGGGGAGAGGTCCACCACTTGTTATATCCAGGACAGCCTCAGCTAAATTGAGGTGCCCGATGTTAATGTCCACAAGTAAGGCACGAGGAAACCAGCGACCGGCTATGCGCACAAAGTCCTGGTTAGTAGTGAGTTCTTCTTCAACAGCTTCCAGTAAGATGTCCTCATAATTCTCCAGAACCGATGAAGGGTCTAAGGTCGCTTCATCTTCGGCAATGGTTATGGGCTGGTTGAGGACATGATCATCCAAAGAAGCAGCATACTCACGTTGGTCGCCATCTTCAAATTCGACCTGAATCACTTCAAACTCACTCAGGTCAGGGTTTACTCCAGGACGCACACCAATAACTTCGGCTCGCTTCCAGGCCAACGCTGGGAAAACCAATTTTTGGGAGATTGAATAACGCTCGTTTGGCTTATACAGATCGCCGCCGGAGGTGCGCTGCTCTTCTATCGACTTGCGCTCTCTGAGTATGCGCTCTTTCACCAGGACCGCGAGCAGCTCTAGAGATGTCTGGGGAGTTTCTGTATCTAATAAATGGTTGTAAAGGAACTCGATATCGTCCGGTAGGAGTGAAAACGTGTCCCAGTAATCTTCACGAATCAATAATGCAGTCATCACAAGTGTATTGCCTGTTTTGCCTCTTTTCGGCAGAATTATTTGGGTTAATATTATACTCGATCAAGCTCACATAGGCTAAACTCTTTCGAATTGGAGGACGACAATGGCGAATGATGATTGGGTTCTTATTGAAAAAGTACCAGGAGACTTGCAGGCTGAGATCCTTCGAGGGCTACTCGAGGCGCAAGGCATCCCAGTATTGCTTTCCAAAGAAGGCGCCGGGCGAGCAATTGGCTTGAGCGTTGGACCGCTGGGAGAAGTTGAGATTCTGGTTTCGAGAAGTAACGAGAAGGATGCCCTACGCGTATTAGCCGATTTTCGCGCAGGTCTTTTCGAGGCGGATGATGATTTGAGTGATGATGAAACGCTGACCGAGGAAAGCTAGCCCCAAGTACCGGTAATTGCCATTAAAGTTCGATGAGATCTTACCTGTAGGCTGTATACAAAGCCAACCTGGCGGGTTTATAATAGCTTACTAGAGGACATAATGGAACAATTTCGCACCGAAGCATTGCCGGACCCCACACAAATCGAAGCGAGCTCGTCCGGTCGTATAAAACGCTTTTTTTTGGATGCAATCGAGACCATCCTGCTTTCGCTGATTCTATTTTTGGGCATTAATGCCATTTCAGCTCGCATCCGGATCGAGTCAATCAGCATGCTGCCCACCCTGGAGGCGGGCGATTTTGTAATCGTTAATAAAGCTGCTTTCTGGTTGGGCAATCCCGAGCGGGGGGATATCGTGATTTTTCACTATCCACCTGACCCCAAGCGTGAGCCATATATTAAGCGCATCATCGGATTGCCAGGCGATATGGTTGAAGTATCAGCAGGGCGCGTACTCGTAAATTCCCACCCATTGAGCGAGCCTTATATCAGCGCCGACCCGGCATATGAAGGCAAATGGCAAGTACCCGCTGAATCACTCTTCGTTCTAGGCGATAACCGGAACAGCTCTTCGGATTCTCACCAATGGGGGATGGTGCCGATTGATAACGTCATCGGCAAAGCCGAGGTTGTCTACTGGCCTCCCACTGACTGGAAGTTACTCAACGAAAATACAGCTTTCGCTGCAGAACCTTGATCAGTTATCCTGTAAGATGTGCCTTGCGATGACGAGGCGTTGGATCTCGCTTGTGCCTTCTCCTAAGGTCATCAGACGTGCGTCCCGGTACATTCTCTCCACGGGATACTCACTGCTGTAGCCGTACCCACCATGCACTTGAATCGCATTGCGACAAACTCGTTCCGCCATTTCACTGGCGAACATTTTTGCCATGGCTGCCTCTTGCGTGAATGGCTTGCCCTTTTCCTTCAACCAGGCAGCATAATAAACCATCCATCTCGCCGCATTAATCTCTGTTAGCGCATCTGCCAGCATCCACTGGATCGCCTGGTAGCCTGCGATTGGCTGTCCAAACGCCTGGCGCTCTCGGGCGTAGGCAACTGCCTCCTCGTAAGCTGCAATTGCCAGACCCACAGACAAGGCACCAATGCCAATGCGACCGCCATCGAGGACCACCAGCGTCTGCTGCAAGCCACGCCCCACACTGCCTACCAGGTGATCTGCAGGCACACGGACATTTTCATAGATGACTGCATGGGTTGGAGAGCCTTTGAGACCCATCTTCTTCTCAGGGGGAGCAATGTGTACGCCGCGAGTATTTGTAGGAACAAGAATCATGCTCAATGAATTCGAGCCACCCTTGGGGTCGGTTCGGACGAGTGTGATGATGAATTCTGCGATGCTGGCGTTCGTGCACCACATCTTTGAGCCATTTATCAGCCACTGGTCCCCATCTAATTGAGCCCGTGCGCTTACTCCGCCTTTTAAGTCTGACCCTGCACCCGGTTCGGTAAGGGCTAACGCTGCCAACCCATGTTGTCCGCTGACCACAAGTGGCAAGAACTTGCTCTTCAATGTCTCCGAACCGAAGAGGGCAAGCGGAGCACAGCCCAACCCATTGTGAGCGGCGATAGCCAGGGAGGTGCTTCCGCATCCCCACCCGAGTTCTACGAGAGCGATTGTTGCGCTGATGGCATCTACGCCTGCGCCGCCATATTCTTCCCGCACGCTCAACCCAAGCAGACCGAGAGGTCCCATCTTGCGTGCCGCTGGCCAGTTAAATTGACTGGTCTCATCTACTTCGCGCGCTTTTGGCTTGACTTCACTTTCTACGAAATCGTGTACGATATGCTGCCACATGCGCTGCTCTTCGCTCAGTTCAAAATCCATGGGTGATCTCCTGTTATGTAGCCATATCCTCAGGCATTTGCACCGCGATGACATCCCCCCGGGCGCAAGTCTGTCCTCCAGCAATTAGCGCAGCCTTTACCACGACCTTTCGACCTTTGATCTCCAACACTGAGGCGCGCACTTCGAGCAAGCCGTCTATTGGCGTGGGCTTAAGATAATCCACGTGCAGAGAAGCAGTGAGGAAGCGCAAGGGAGGTTGTGTGTCCATGGATCGTCCTGCAGCTCGATAGGCTGCTGCAGCCGCTGTGCCAGTGCAGTGGCAGTCGATCAATGACGCAATCAACCCGCCATAAACAAACCCGGGGATAGCAGTGTGGTAGGGACGCGGCTGGAAGTGGCACACGCTCTCCTCGCCATCCCAGAAGCTTTTTATCTGCAACCCAAATTCGTTCAAGCGCCCACAGCCGTAACAATGGCTAAGCTGGTCGGGATAATAATCCTGAAAAGCCTTATGCTGCATTACTCCCTCCCCGGCAATTATAGTTCGGTCTGGCAAAAAACGATCACTTCCCGCGGTCCATGCACTCCGATCGTTAGCGTCATTTCAATATCGGCAGTGCGCGAGGGTCCTGTGACCAAGACAGCTGTAGAGGATTGGCGAAGCTCATCCATTTGCATCACGTGTGTTAGGTCGTCGCAAATATCCTGGACGTCCATGATTACAATGTGTACTTCCGGCAAAAGCGAAATGGATAATGGGCGTCCTGGGCCCCCACACAGCAACAGAGACCCGGTCTCAGCAATGGCTGCACTGATCCCAGTCATCCCAGCTCTCACGGCGGCATCTGGTTGGTGCGAAATGGTGATTCCTCTTATGGTCAGTTCCTCCAACAAGCCTGAAGGTAGGTATTCACCGGCCCAAGCTGACAGGCTTGTAATCCCCCGCTGATTTAAACAGGCCATGATACGCTCAATCAGCTCATCTTCCTTAAACAGTACAAATTCGGCACCAGCGGCCTTTAGCTCTTGTTCAAACCTTTCAACGCGTCCCCTCGAGTTAACTGTGTGTGTTGGATCGGTTGCATTTCCCGGAATTTGCCCGTTTCTAGCCTGTCCAATATCACTATCCAGCTGCTTCTCCAGTCCCTGCCAGCGGTCCCGGAACGGCTTGATTGCAGGGCGAGGGAAATCTTTTGAAAAGCCCCATCCAGAAAAAGCCGGCATCCAAATCCAAGCTGACTTGGGTGCTGCTATCAGACCGGCGATGCGCATCGCATACTGAGCAAGCTTAAAGCGCTTGGGAGAGGCTGCCATCCATGAATAAATGCGTAATGCCAGGGAGAGCACCCTGGGCGCATTTGATCGCCTTCCCGGTATCGCTCCGGGTTGAGACTTTGAGATATGTGTGGGAGCAGGGATTTCCTGTGTCTCGCCTGCACGCACGCGCAAAAGCAATTTAGGCAAGTCAATATCCACAGGGCATACTTCCTTGCAGGCGCCGCACAAGCTTGAAGCGCGCGCCAGATGGCCAAACTCGTCTCCCCCGAACAAACCCGGAGAGACGACCGAGCCAATAGGACCAGGATAGGCGCTGCTTTTTCCCTCAAGGTTTACATAGGCGTGCCCACCCAACTCCCTGAACACCGGACAGGCATTCAAGCATGCACCACAGCGGATGCAGTATAGCGCTTCAGCCAGGGGCGTACGGCGCATTCTGGAGCGTCCATTATCGACCAGTATCACGTAACGCTTTTGTGGGCCTTCCAGCTCTCCCGGACGGGCTGGTGAATTCAGCAAGCTGGTGTAAACGCTCAATTTTTGTCCAGTTGCAGAGCGTGGCAACAAATAAAGCATCAGCGCCAGATCGTCGAGCTTAGGAATCAGGCGCTCGATACCCATTAAGGCAATGTGGACGCGTGGCAATGTAGTTACCATGCGTCCATTACCTTCATTGGTGACCAGGCATAAGGTCCCGCTCTCCACTACACCGAAATTGACGCCTGAGATACCCAGATCTGATTCCAGGAATACCTGGCGCAATATGCCACGCGCTGCGGATGTTAAAGTGGGGATATCATCCGTGAATGGGAGACCATGTATTTCGTGGAATATTTGCCCAACATCCCCACGTCGCAGGTGCACAGCTGGGGTGATAATGTGCGCCGGTGGCTCACCACGCAGCTGCACAATATACTCGCCTAGATCTGTCTCGACGACCTGGAATCCAGCAGACTCAAGCGCAGGATTGAGCCCAATCTCCTCGGAAACCATGGTCTTGGATTTAGCAATCAGACGAGCGCCGTTCTCCTGTGCGATCTCGAGTACGTATTGAATTGCCTGAGCACCGTCCGCTGCGCGTAGCACGTACATCCCGTTTTCTTCAGCGCGATTGATAAACTGATCCAGCATCGCGTCCAGGTGATTGATCACCACTGCCCGGACTGCATGGGCTCGCTGTCGCATCTCCTCCCATGAGTGAGGCAGGGATTCAAGCGCCTGAGATCTCCCTTCCTGCCTACGATCAGCATTCGCATCTAAAGCAGCGCCTAGATTCTCATTTGCCAGGGCGGCGAGGATATGCTGGTGGAACTTCTTCGGTGGCATGGTCGTAATGTCGATCGGTGAATGTGGCTAGCGTGAATCAGGCTAAGTCACAACGCATCCATTTTTTCGATACCATCAAGCATCTGGGCAATGTGAATGAGGCGTGCAGGCTTTCCCAGTCGGTGTAATCCCCCGTTGATATTGGTGATGCAGCCGCCATCACAGCAGACGACCCTATCTGCCCCACAGGCGTCGATGTTATCAATCTTTCGCTTCAGCATGGCCGCGGATAGCTCGGGGTGTTCGGCGGAAAATACTCCACCGAAGCCACAGCATTCTGCTACACCACCCAGTTCCACATATTCAGCTTCTCGGATAGCGTCAATCAGAGCACGCGGCTGCCTATCTACTCCCAGATCACGCAATAAATGGCAGGAAGCGTGGTAAGAAAGCTTGCCTGCAAAGCGAGCTCCCAAATCGGTTACGCCAAGAATGTCAACCAGGTATTCGCTAAACTCAAAGGTGCGCTCAGCCAGTGTTTGAGCCCGCTTGAGCCAGACAGGATCGTCAGAGAAAAGCTCTCGATATCCATGCCTGATCATACCTGCGCACGAACCCGATGGGATGACAACATCACCTGAAACGCGTTCAAATACTCGAATCGTGTGTTCTGCTATCGGCCGCGCAAAGTGCCATAATCCGGCATTGAAGGGTGGCTGTCCGCAACAGGTTTGCTCCTGAGGAAAATCCACCTGGACTCCAGCGCGTTGGAGTACACGCACTACCGCCTCGCCCACCTGGGGATACAAAGTATCTACAATACACGTGACAAACAACTGGGCGTGTTTACTTGCCATGCTCTCCTAGTATAAGCGAAATTGGTGTCCTCCAGACAGGATCCCCAGCCGGAAAACACCAATCTATAAAGAAAGCGTTCAAGTCAATCTAATAGGAGCTGAGGACTTTCATATAATTTGCCCGTTCAAACTGCTCCGGGTCAGCAACCGACTGCTGGCTCATGCTGCCTCTCATCTGATTGAAGGATTCATATTCATGCTCCTCCATCCATTGTTGAACCGCAGAGAGTAATTCAGGTATTCTTCCTACGCCGTTGGAGAGCAGCTCAGAGGCGATCATTGTCACGTTCGCACCAGCCATCGAGGATTTGATCACATCTTCTGCCGTATGAACGCCACTGGTTAATGCGAAATCAACTTTTATCTTCCCGAAGAGAATGGCAATCCAACGCAACGGCAAGCGCAGCTCATGAGAGTTGCTCAAGACCAAGTTCGGGGTGACTTCTAATAGCTCTAAATCAAAATCTGGTTGGTAGAACCGGTTGAAGAGTACCAGACCTTGAGCGCCAGCCTCTACTAGCCTGGCAGCAAAATTAGGAAGCGCCGTGTAGAACGGGCTGAGCTTGACTGACAAGGGGATTTTCAGTTCTTTACGAATATCCCTAACCAACTGGATGTGACGGTTTTCAAGCTCTGAACTGGTCAAATCAAAATCGGTCGCCAGATCATACAGGTTCAATTCGAGCGCATCTGCGCCCGCTTCTTGAATTTTGCGGGCATATTCAACCCAACCACCAGTTGAGACCCCATTTAAGCTGCCGATCACCGGGACGCTAACCGCATCTTTTACACGCTTCAGGTGCTCCAGATATGATTCGGGTCCAATGCTGTACATTCCATAGTCTGGAATAAACGGCTGGGCTTCAGCAATCGACCAGGCGCCTCGCTCCAAATCTCGATGTAATTTCAGGCTTTCTTGTATGATTTGCTCTTCAAATAGAGAGTACAAGACAATCGCGGAAACGCCTGAATCTTCAAGCTGACGAACGCTGTCCAACTGCTTAGAGAGGGGGAGGCTGAAGCCACCAAGGGGTGCTTTAGTTTCAATCCCAAATAAGATGTCGTAAGATCAAGCATGTCTCTACTCCAGAAGGAAGTTGTGGAAGCAAGAACTCGGTCGAGGACCATCCTGCCTCTTCATAATAGTTTTACTCTTCGGACTCATCAGCCTCGTGCCCATTATCGGCAGTAGCGGAATAGTGCATCTGGGCCATCTGCTTGTAGAGCTCCCAGCGCCCTGTAACATCCTGCTGGGCTTGTTTGATCAGTGTCTCCGCGCGCTGCTCATCCGTATGCACTAAAACCTTGTAGCGTGTTTCGTTGTAGGCGTATTGCTCAAAGGGGATCGAGGGTTCCTTCGAGTCAATAGATAAAGGATTCTTACCCTCAACCGCTAATGCCGGATTGTAGCGAAATAATGGCCAGTGCCCCGATTGGACAGCCAGCTTTTGTTGATCCAATCCCCGGCGCAGATCAAGACCCTGCTGGATGCAATGGCTATATGCCAATATGATTGAGGGACCATCGAAGGCGTCCGCTTCCAGGAAGGCGTTCAAGGTCTGCTGGTCACTGGCGCCCATGGCTACCTTGGCGACATAAATATAACCATAAGCCATTGCTATCATCCCCAAATCCTTTTTAGGCAATGCCTTTCCTTGAGCGGCAAAACGTGCCACCGCTGCACGTGGGGTTGATTTCGATGCCTGACCTCCCGTGTTAGAGTAGACTTCGGTATCCAAAACGAGCACGTTAACATTGCGCCCGGAGGCCAGGACGTGATCGAGGCCACCATATCCAATGTCATATGCCCAGCCATCGCCCCCAACAATCCATACACTCTTGCGTACCAGCACATCTGCCAGGCTCATTAGATCGCGCGCCCGCGGGTCATCAATCTCTTGCAAGCGTTTCTTTAATGTCGACACGCGCTCTCGCTGCTCGCGGATGCCCAATTCGCTTCCTTGGTCGGCTTTCAGTAACTCGTCGACCAAGGATTCCCCCACAAACTCCGCGACCTGAGGTAACAGTTCGCGTGCGTATTCACCATGTTTATCCAGGGTCAAGCGCATCCCCAGTCCAAATTCAGCATTATCCTCGAATAGTGAGTTTGACCATGCCGGACCCCGACCATCGCTGTTCTTCGCCCAAGGTGTAGTGGGAAGGTTGCCGCCATAAATTGAAGAGCAACCAGTAGCGTTAGCAATAACAGTTCGGTCGCCAAATAGTTGGGAAAGAAGCCTGACGTAGGGAGTTTCACCGCAGCCCGTACAGGCTCCACTGAATTCGAAGAGTGGTTGAAGCAGCTGGGAGTTCTTGAGGATTTTCAGGCTCATTTGGGTTCGATCTGCCTCAGGCAAGGTCAGGAAATAATCCCATTTGATCCGTTCTACCTCGCGAATGGGAGGCTGCGGAGCCATATTAAGCGCTTTTCTCCCAACCTGGCTCTTGTCTTTGGCAGGACAGACCTCAACGCAAAGTGCACAGCCTGTGCAATCCTCAGGGGCGACGGAGATTGTGTATTTCATATTCGGGAATTCTTTGAACTTAGCATCCAGTGCCTGCCAGCCTTCCGGTGAACCTTCCAGGTAGGTTGGCTCGTATACTTTTGCGCGAATGACTGAATGCGGACAAACAAATACGCACTTCCCGCATTGGATACATAGGTCCTGCTCCCATACAGGCACCTCAAGGGTAATATTTCGTTTTTCCCACTGTGTTGTTGCAGTTGGGAAAGTGCCATCAATCGGCATTGCACTCACTGGTAGCTCGTCCCCTTCGAGGGCGATCATTCTACCGAGCACGTTGCGCACAAACTCTGGTGCCTCTTCGGAAACAGCCGATCGGCGGTGGAAAGTGCTCGTGACCTTGTCTGGAACTTTCACTTCGCGCAGGTTTGCCAGAGTTTGATCGACCGCTTCGAAGTTAGCGCGCACAACAGCTTCACCCCGGCGTCCATATGTGCGCTCGATTGCGCGTTTGATCTCTGCGATGGCTTGTTCGCGTGGCAATACGCCACTGATGGCGAAGAAGCAGGTCTGCATGATTGTGTTAATTCTTGCTCCCATTCCGGTCTGCCGCGCCACTTCGTACGCGTCAATGATATAAAAACGCAGTTTCTTCTCGATAAGATCCTTCTGTGCTTCGGCTGGTAGTTGGTCCCAAACTTCATCTGGACCATAGATACTGTTTAGCAGGAAAACACCTCCTGGCTCTGCGTAACGGGTCACGTCGAAGCGTTCCATGAAGGAGAACTGGTGGCAAGCCAGAAAGTTTGCCTGGCGGATCAGGTATGGAGCCCGGATTGGCCTTGGCCCGAAACGCAAGTGGGAAAGCGTAACAGTACCGGATTTCTTGGAGTCGTAATAAAAGTATCCTTGAGCGAAATTATCCGTCTCTTCACCGATAATTTTGATTGAATTGTGATTTGCACCCACTGTGCCATCAGCACCTAATCCCCAGAAGACACAACGAACCGTATCAGGCAAATCGATCGAAAAACCAGGATCATAATCTATCGAAGTATGGCTGACATCATCGTAGATGCCAACAGTGAAATGGTTCTTGGGCTCAGCCTTCAGCAGCTCGTCGAAAACGCCTTTTATCATGGCGGGTGTGAACTCTTTGGATGAAAGGCCATAGCGTCCGCCAATCACGCGTGGGTAAGGGCGGTGCGCAAATTGATTGTAAGGGACACTTCCTTCGGCTAGTCCCTCATTGATCGCAGTGACGACATCCTGGTAGAGCGGCTCACCCGCGGCGCCAGGCTCTTTGGTGCGATCTAAAACAGCGATTGAACGGACGGTGGGAGGCAGAGCCTCCAGGAAGTGCTTCACTGACCAGGGGCGGTACAGGCGCACCTTTAGCACGCCAACGCTTTCCCCTTTATCTGCAAGGTATTGCGCTGTCTCGCCGGCAGTCTCTGCGCCAGAGCCCATGATAATTATCACTCGCTCGGCATCAGGAGCTCCAACGTAATCAAAGAGATTATATTTTCGGCCAACAATGCTAGCGAACCGATCCATTGCTTTCTGCACAATATGCGGGCAGGCAGCATAATAGGGGTTGACTGACTCGCGCGCCTGGAAGAATACGTCCGGGTTTTGAGCCGTGCCACGGATCACTGGATGGTCTGGCGATAACGCACGTCCTCGGTGGGCATGAACCAGATCATCATCAATAATTGCGCGAATATCTTCATCCAAGATTTTCTCGATCTTATTGAGCTCGTGCGAAGTGCGGAAACCGTCGAAGAAATGCAGGAAGGGTACGCGCGATTCTAGTGTGGCGGCGTGAGCAATGAGAGCCAGATCCTGAGCTTCTTGAATTGAGTTTGAGGAAAGCAAGGCAAATCCAGTCGCCCGGGTTGCCATTACATCAGAGTGATCACCGAAAATGGACAGTGCGTGGGTTGCAACGGACCGTGCTGAAACGTGAAACACCGTCGGAGTCAATTCACCAGCAATCTTATACATATTCGGGATCATTAATAGCAGTCCCTGTGAGGCAGTGAATGTAGTCGTTAGAGCTCCGGTCTGCAATGCACCATGAACCGAACCAGCTGCTCCGCCTTCAGACTGCATCTCGACCACAAGAGGAACAGTTCCCCAGATATTTGGATGGCTTTTTGCCGACCATTCATCTGCCCATTCCCCCATCGACGAAGACGGAGTGATGGGATAGATCGCAATTACCTCGCTTAATTTATGGGCAACATAGGATGTAGCTTCGTTGCCATCAATCGTAACCATAGGTCTTTTCATCGCTTTGCTCCATTTTTAACTACGCAGGCGTTGCGTAGAAATTAGACGTACAAATAATTCTCTTCAAGTTAATAGTTTAGCCCTCCTTCCTAAAAACTTATAGTTATATAAGGCACAAAAAATCCTGTGACCTGTCACATATCAGACTTAACAAGGTATTATTACACTGTTGGTTGCCAATTTAATTCGATGGCAGGGATCACTTCGCAACCTTAATTGCCCTTACCAGATACAACACATTTGTGCTATACTTTGATTATGGAGGAGAACCAGTATATCTGGCGGGTCTGGGCTGACCGGGTACACCGATGGGGGTTAAGCAATCTCACAGCCTCGATACTTGACGGGATTGGACCGCTCACCCTACTCGGCGCCCAAGCGCTCTATCTGGCGCAACCCATCCTTTCCCCTCTGGTACCAAACAACCACATCAATGAACTTGCAAATCTCCTTGAGGAACCAGAGAAGGTAGAAGCTTTTGCTGCCTATTTGCGGGAGGATGCTTCAAAATGACCTTTCCTGAATTGAATTTCTCGGGGATTGCTGGGCTGATCTTCTTAGTAACCTTTGTATTGGCAATGGCTATCTTCGCCTTCCTTGGGAGGAGAGGAGCCGCACCTGCATTTCGCCCGATATCTGCTTTCCAGAATCTAAGGCGCGCTATTGGGATGGCTGTTGAATCAGGGAAAAGGCTTCACCTAACATTGGGTCGCGGGAGCTTAATTGGTACAGAGGGCACGTCTGCTGTTGTTGGCTTGAATATTTTGGAGAGAGTTACTCGGACAGCCTCGATAAGCGATCGACCGCCCATTGCAACCAGCGGTGATGGCTCACTTGGCATTCTTTCCCAAGATGTCTTGTACAACGCCTTCCAAGCCATGGGCGTCAGCACTACATTTGATCCAGATTTTGGGCAGGTGACAGGATTAACCCCATTCGCTTACGCAGCAGGTGCGATGCCCACGGCATTCGATGAGAACGTCTCCACCACAATCTTGAGTGGTCATTTCGGGAGTGAAGTTGCCCTGATCACAGACGCATCCGAGCGTTCTGGAGCGATCACGCTGGCGGGGAGTGACGATTTAACAGCCCAAGCAGTCATGTATACGTCTGCTCAAGAGCCGCTTATTGGGGAGGAGCTATATGCAGCCGGAGCGTACCTAGCTACCGGTGGGATGCAAACTGCCAGCTTGCGTGCACAAGATTTGCTGCGTTGGAGCTTGATCTTTGGAATTCTCATTGGCGCTGCCTTGAAATTCATTGGGGTGATATGAGAATAAAGATCCCGTTCTCAGCAGTAATAACAATATCGTTCGGAATGATTGTGCTGGCTGGCTATTTCATTGAAGTATCACTGCTAACAACCCTACGCCAGCTCTTCCTGCAATGGGCAATTATCATTGCTGCAATTGCACTGCTTGTGGGGGTTACAAATCTGCTATCTGTGCACTGGCGAAAAACAACTTCCGGGCAAAAGGGCAGCTTCTACAGTGCCATCTTAATCTTTGGATTGCTCATCACGCTAGCTATCGCAGGGTATTTTGGGCCTACGTCTACCTGGTCACTGTGGATCTTCAATAACATTCAAGTCCCGGTTGAAACGAGCCTCTTGGCTGTTCTATCTGTCGCCTTGGCTATTGCCGGACTCCGCTTACTCCGTAAGCGTCTCAACCTATTCTCCATCATCTTTCTTGGTTCAAGCATGCTCATCCTGCTTGGTTCTGCACCCCTCTTTGGAGTTCTGATTCCGGGTTTACACGGACCACTTGGTCTCAGGGCACTACTGGCGGAAATACCAGCCGTTGCTGGCGCGCGAGGGATCTTGCTCGGTGTTGCGTTGGGCAGCATCGCTACTGGGTTGCGCGTATTGTTGGGTGCGGAACGGCCATACCGGGGTTAATCGTGGACGAAGTTCGTTGCCCAATGTGCGCAAAATCTAACCCAGCAGAGCTGGAAGTGTGCCAGTACTGCGAAGCGCGTTTGAAACCGCTGGTCATTCCCTCCACTCCTGAAGAGCAAGCGGAGGAAGACTCTACAGAGAGAAAATCTCCGGGATCGACGCCCTCCATGCCAGACTTCCTAATGCCCGATTGGCTTCAATCCCTGCGCCAGAACGATGTCACACATGGATTATCGGAATCCGAAGAAGATGAGGTCGAAATACCAGCTTGGTCCGAGCAGGATACTGAGCCTGAGGGGATGGGAACCTGGTTAGTTGACGATGACCAAGTGCAGCAGCGATCACGCGACGCAGAAGAAGAAGAGGAAACGGACAGCACCAGCACAGAGATGCCATTTGAACCAGAAGATGCTGATGCTTCTGATTGGCTCAACAGTCTGCGCTCGCGCAGTCACGTCGAACGCGAGGACGAGGGAGTTCATGAAACGCCGGATTGGCTCGAAAAAGAAGAGACAGAGTCAGACGAAGAAGTACCAGAATGGCTACAACGCATTCGTAGCCGCCAGATAACAGAAGAGCCGCAATCCCCCCCACCTGTTCCGGATAATGAAGCATCTCAATTTTTGGCTGAGATTCGCGGGATATCGACTCCGGAGGAAGAAACCCCCACAGAATCTCTCACACCTTCCAAGGTAAAGCACCATCTGGATGAAGAGATCGATATCCCCGACTGGCTGGCGGGCGGGGAAGCTTCGGACGCGCGGGAGGCACTACCAGAGCTGCCTGATTGGCTGAAAAAGGAAGCATACCTCGATGAGGAAATGCAGGATGTGTCTTCTTTCGATCCAGAAGCCCTACGACCAACCGCTGTTCTCCCTCCGTTGGACGAAGAGGAACAACCACAATCAGAATGGGAAGCGGGCGACGTTGAGGCCCCGGTTTTCGCACAGAGTGATGAGGAGGTTTCTGGCGATCTTGTAGTAGCACCATTCACCCTCGATGAGGAAACCCAGGATACTGTCGAAGAGGACGAGCCGGAATGGCTAAGAAAGTTTACCCACACGGATGACCAGCCGGATAGCGACCAACGTTATAAGAGGCGATGAAGAAATTTCACCGGCAGAATTACCAACATGGTTGGAAGCCATGCGACCCGTTGAAGCGGCAGCATCGAGTGTCCCAATCCTGGATGAGAATGAAAGGGCGATTGAGAGTAGTGGTCCCCTGGCAGGACTGCGGGGCATCTTACCGGCTGAGCCAGAAATCGTCCAGCAAAAAATACCGGAAACTTATTCGGTTAAATTGAATGTCTCAGAGAAACAACAAGCAAATGCTGCATTACTCTCTGAGATGGTCAGGTCAGAAGGAATTGCCAAGCCTCTGCCACGTCCAGCAGCGATCACGCAGCAATTAGCCCAGCGGCTCGTGATCTTGTTCTTACTCCTGTTAGCTGTCTCCTGGCCAATATTTTCAGGTGACCTTGGCACACCAGTGGCCGAAATCCCAACCGAGGTACTGGCTGCTCGGAATATTGTCAATTCAATCCCGAGTGGTGGGAATGTACTTATAGCAGTCGATTACCTGCCTGGTTATTCTGGAGAGATGGAATCGGCCTCCACCTCGCTTATCGACAACTTAATGATCAAGGGAACTTATCTGACACTGGTTTCCACGACCACATCGGGTCCTGCGCAAGCAGAGCGTTTAGTCAAGCGAATCAATTCCCAGATGGGTCATCAGTACCAGAATATCGACCAGTACGCAAATTTGGGATATATTGCCGGAGGAATGAGTGGGATTCGCAGATTTGCAGAATCACCACGCAGCGCTTTACCTTTTGCCTTGAATGATAACCCAGATAGTGCAGGGGTTTGGGCAGATGGTCGCTTAGCCGGTGTTCAAAGGCTGACCGATTTTGCGATGTTCATTGTAATTACTGGAAATCCGGAGATTGCCCGATCGTGGATCGAACAAGTCAGCCCATTGATTGGGCAAGTCCCAATGCTTATGATCTTGAGCGCCCAGGCAGAACCGGTTGTGCGCCCTTATTATGAAGGCGAGCCCCAGCAGGTAGATGGGTTGATATCTGGGCTGAGCGGTGGCATGGCGTACGCGAGTATCATGCCCCGGCAGGGTTTTGTGAGCACATATTGGGACGCGTATAGCTATGGCATGCCGGTAGCTGTACTCATCATGCTCATTGGTGGGTTGGCGAGCTTCCTCATCGGCTATCTGCCCGGTAAAGCAAAACCGAAAGGGGAGACCGCATGAGTATTGGAGGTCTGAGCCTAGCTGATCTAAGCGGAATGATCCTTGGCTTCGTCTTGACAATCATGATATTCAGCTATGTCTTCGGGGACAATCTCTTCTTTCGCATTGCAATTTATCTCTTTATAGGTGTAGCTTCTGGCTATGCAGCAGTAATAGCCTGGTATAACGTCATTTGGCCTCAACTTATCATCCCAATTTTTTTTGGCTCAATCGATGAGCGTTTGCTCGTAGCCTTCCCCTCTTAATGAGCGCCTTGATCGTATTCAAAGTATTTCCCCGCTTCTCGGCGGTCGGCAATCCTGCTATGGCGTACCTTCTTGGGGTGGGCATGGCAGTGGCGATCGGCGGCTCCATATTCGGGACCGTCGTGCCACAGTCTCTGGCATCGATAAATCTTCTGGATCTTGGGTTAGTCCCCACAGGAGATTCTGCTGTACTTCAATTTGCCAAAGGTAGCACGATCTTGGTCGGCGTCTGTACTACTTTGATTTACTTCCACTTTGGAGCTCGCCAACAACCCGGCCTGCCACCCACCAGGCCTGCCTGGCTGGGTGCCCTGGCATGGGTCGGTCAGATCTTTATCGCCATCACACTTGGGACGATATTCGCTGGAGTGTATTCCGCTGCCCTGACAGCGCTGATCGAGCGCGTCCATTTCATCCAGGATTTATTCTTCACCTTGATTGCTGTCTAACGGATCTCTATGAGCACCTCGCTGATTGACGCGGATTCAGTTTTGGCTATCGACATCGGGAGCCTCACTACTCGAGTTCGCGTTGTTTGATGTTGTCGATGGGCGCTATCGTTTCCTGGCTTCTGGTTCAGCTCCAACAACCGCTTATGCACCATATAAGGACATTAGCGAAGGTTTGCGCCTGGCATTGGAGCAATTACAGTCCGTGACTGGGCGGAAGCTGGTTGGACCTGATGAAAAACTGATTGCCCCCACTGCCCCGGATGGAACAGGCGTCGATATGATCGCGGTGACTGTATCGGCAGGACCACCCATCAAAGTCGTTGTAATGGGCTTGCTGGACGAGGTCTCCCTAGAGAGTGCCCGCAACCTGGCTGCAACCACGTATGCCAAAGTCGTCGATACAATCAGCCTGAACGACCGGCGTAAAACTGCGCAACAACTTGACGCAATCTTGAGAATCCGCCCTGACCTGATCGTGGCTGCCGGTGGGACCGATGGCGGCGCATCACAATCCGTGATAAAGCTTTTGGAAACAGCTGGGCTCGCTGCTTATCTTCTGCCCGAAGGCCAACGACCCGAGATTCTCTTCGCTGGTAATCAATTGTTAGCAGACGAAATCAAGGATACATTTGAGAGATTCAGCCCAATGCACATCGCTGCTAATGTCCGACCTAGTCTGGAGGTTGAGCAGCTTGAGGCGGCACAATACCAGTTAGCCCGTCTGAACCGCCGGATACGCAGCCGTCAGGTACAGGGGGTAAAAGAACTCGATAGCATCGCTGGTGGGGGTTTGTTGCCAACATCGGCTGCCTTGGGACGGATTATCCGCTTTTTAAGCAAAGTGTATGGCACAAATAAAGGCGTTTTGGGTGTCGATGTGGGCTCATCTGCGACCAGTATTTCGGCAGCGTTTGATGGTGAGTTGATCAATCGAGTCTTCCCGCAACTGGGACTCGGAACAAGCTTAAGTGAATATTTGGATATTACCTCGCTAGAATCAGTCACTCGCTGGCTTCACTTGGATATTCACCCGGACGATGTGCGCCAATACATCTATAACAAATGGCTCTATCCAGCCAGCCTGCCTGCAACACCCGAGACCCTCGCCATCGAGCAAGCACTGGCTCGCCAGGCAATGCGAACCGCCTTGCAGAAGTCGATGGGCAGCTTCCCCAAAAATACGTTGCGATATGGGGAAGAGCTGGCGCCCTGGTTCGAACCAATCCTGGCGATGGGGAGTGTTCTAACCCACGCTCCAAACTTAGCCCAAAGCGCCCTGCTCATACTGGATGGCATCCAACCGACCGGAGTTACAACTCTTGTCTTGGACAAAAACCATATCGCCGCTTCGTTGGGCGCGATATCCGCGATAAATCCCCTCGTGGTTGTACAGGTGCTGGAATCCAACACCTTCCACACTCTTGGAACGGTGATATCTCCGGTGGGCGACGCTCGACCTGGGACACCGATCTTACGTGTGCGCATGGAATACGATGGTGGCGGTGAAACCAGCCTTGACGTTAAACAGGGCACGCTTGAATTGCTACGACTCCCCTTGGGCAAGGCAGCTCAATTACATCTCCAGCCACTTCACCGGTACGATATTGGCATGGGCGGTCCTGGGAGAGGGGGCAGGCTGCGTGTGGTTGGAGGCATGCTAGGCGTAATTGTCGATGGGCGTGGGCGCCCCATTCAAATGCCGGATGACCCTGCGCGCAGGCAGGAAATGATCAACAAATGGCGGTGGATGTTAGAATGCTAAGTGCGATCTTGGCACCCTCCTTGCAACAGACAAGCAGGTGGGTATGCACCCATCTGGCTATTGAGGCAACCAGTATATGATTGCACCTGTTGTACACATTCTTCCGCTTACAAAGATTCGCCGTGAACGCCTTTTACCCGTCCCCGGCAAAGTGCTGGTAAGGCGCGGGCAAAAGGTTGGCACGAACGATGTTATTGCGGAAGCCATGCTGAATCCTGAACATGTGTTGTTAAACATCGCCCGTGGGCTCGGACTTCCCGAAGCGGATGCTGACCGTCACCTGAAATGCAGAGCGGGAATGCAAGTCGCACAGGGTGACGTGCTCGCAGGACCAGTAGGTGTTGCAAAACGGGTGATGCGAGCTCCAAAAGATGGGCGCGTCATTGTCGCTGGCGGCGGCCAGGTGTTGCTCGAGCTAGATACTCCTCCCTTCGAAGTGAAAGCCGGAATGGATGGGGTAGTCTTAGCGCTAATGGGAGAACATGGGGCAGTGATCGAAGCGGTTGGGGCATTAATCCAGGGTGTGTGGGGCAATGGGCGCATTGAATTTGGTTTAATGGATGCGAAGCTTGACTCACCAAACGACGAAATTACTCCCAATACGCTGGACGTCAGTATGCGTGGCTCGATTATTTTGGGTGGATATTGCGATGACGTTGAAGTGCTCAAGACTGCGGCGAGTTTGCCTTTACGCGGGCTGGTCCTCTCTAGTATGGACGCCGCACTTATCCCCTGGGCGGAGCGAATGCGCTTGCCGGTTATCGTGATTGAAGGATTTGGACGCCGTAGTTTGAATCTGGCTGCCTTCAATTTATTAAGTACGAACGAACGCCGGGAAGTATGTCTCAACGCCCAACCCTGGGATGTTTATACTGGAAACCGCCCGGAGATTGTGATACCCCTGCCTCATTCCAGCGAGCCCGAACTTCCGTTGGAAGCAGATACCTTTAAAGTCGGACAGAACATCCGTGTTATAAGTCCACCCCATCTGGGAGATCATGGCTCGATCATTGACCTCCTCGAGGGCGTAATCCCTATGCCCAGCGGAATAAGCACCTCCGCTGCCAAAATTCAGCTTGATTCTGGTGAGAAAGCCGTCCTGGCGCTCGCTAATCTAGAAATCGTGGAGTAATCAATCCCCGACCACTCATAAGGAGGAGATTGTAATGGAAGACCTCGAAAACACTGATATGGATTTTCCAGGAGAGGAAACCCCTCCCCCAGAGGAGTCCAGCAATCGCACATTTCTGGTGGTTGCCGGCATCTTAGGTGGTATTACTGTGCTCGCACTGGCATGCATCGCAGTATATGCCTTCTTTGTATTGCCTGGGCAGCGAAACAGGCGTGCTGCGGAAATTGCTACGCTAACTGCTCAGTCGAATGAGATCGCTACGTCGCTGGCAAGGACAGCGATAGCAGCACTTGCGACACCTACCTTTACAAATACCCCCCCACCAACTGCTACCACTGTGCGCACAGCGACACCGGTACTGGCTGTGGCAACGGACACTCCTGTGCCCTCGCCCGACCCGCGCACAGCAACTGTAGCCGCCTTGCTCACCCAGGCTGCTGGGACGCAAAGTGTGGCCACATCGACTGCCTTGCCGACTACTGGCTTTGTCGAAGATGTGGGTATTCCCGGGTTGCTGGGGATGGCTGCGTTGCTGGTTGCTGTAATCTTTCTGGCCCGGCGCCTGCGGACTGCTTGATCAGGTAACGCTGGCTGCTACCTGCTCGCCGTAGTCGATCATCGCCCGCACCATTTCACTACTGCGGCCTTCAGCGTAGACACGCAGCACAGGCTCAGTTCCTGACGGGCGAATCAGCAGCCAGGAGTCATCAGCCAGGATGTACTTTACGCCATCGAGCGGAGATACTTCGATGACTTGTTCACCAGCAATGCTGCGCGGGGCATTGACCTGCAAATATTCCACCATTCGCCCTTTTGCGATCGGTCGATTGAGACGTAGATCGTTGCGTTGGTAGTGGACCGGCCCCACCTTCTGCAGAAGATCTTCAACCAATTCGTAGAGCGAGGCACCCGAGGCAGCAAGCATCTCGACGATAAGGAGACCCATCAAGATCCCATCCCCCTCGGGGATATGTCCCCGGAATGAAATCCCTCCTGATTCTTCCCCACCGATGAGGATCTCTTCCCTTAACATATAATCTGCAATATGATTGAAACCCACCGGCGTCTCGTAAATCGGGACGCCGAATTTTTTTGCCAGCCTGTCAATCATTCGGGTGGTTGAGACAGTTCGCACCACAGGTCCGCTCCAGCCGCGCTTTTCCACTAGATGACATAACGCCAGCGCCATAATCTTGTGGGGGTCGATGAAGTTACCGCGCTCATCCATGGCACCGATGCGGTCTGCGTCCCCATCTGTTGCCAGACCGAAATTTCCCATGTGCGTGCTTATCGCACCAGCAAGCGCACCAAGATAGCGGGCGATCGGCTCTGGGTGGACACCACCGAATCCCGGGTTCATCTCTGCGCGGATTTCCTGAACCTCGCACCCCGTCCCCTGAAGGATGCCTTTCAAAACGCCGCGTCCCGACCCGTACATTGAATCGACCACAACTCGCTGGGGGGAATCGGCAATCAGGTCAAAATCGATTAACGAGCGCAGGTGATCGTAGTAATCCGGTAGTGGGTTGAAGCGGCGGATCAATCCAAGCTTGCGCGCCAGATCGTAATCCATTAGATTTGGGCCACGAGCGCGCTCCTCGTTATCGTTCAGATATACTTCTACACGACGGCACTGCTCGCTCAGAGCTGAGCCACCGTAAGCAGCCTTGAGCTTGATCCCATTGTATCGGGGTGCGTTGTGAGAAGCGGTAATCATCACACCTGCGATCGCGCCAATGTGCTTGACGTTGAAAGAGATCGCCGGGGTTGGGGCGTCCGCCTGGGCAAGATGCACGGTGTAACCATTCGCCGCCAGCACTCGGGCGACATCGGTGGCATAGCGATCGGAGAGAAAGCGAGTGTCGAAGCCCACCACGATCTCCCGGCTATCTGGATTTCCATTCAGGGTGGTTCCATTATTCCATTGGGCGGAGTTGACTGCGTCGGCGATGGCTTGCGTGACCATGCGAAGATTATGGAAAGTGAATGTATCCGAGATGACTGCCCGCCAGCCATCAGTGCCGAAGTGGATGGGCATAGAGGTCTCCTGGTTTTGTGATGTTTCCCGATTTTATCACTACTTACTCCCAGGAATATTGTTGCGTGGTCAAAATTTCATTGCATGTTTCTTGCAACGTATTCAGATAAATAATGTTAAAATCAGGAACAGTGATGTTGGACCCAGATATCTCCAAATACGCCGATTTATTAAGGCTACAATACTTGTTCCAGGGGTTGGATGACGCCCAACTTGCCCATGTTGTCGCACGCTTTGAGCGCGTGGAGAAGAATGAGAACGAGATTGTATACTCCCAGGGAAGCAGCGGAGACGGATTTTACGTCGTTTATCGCGGCCGGGTGAGTGTCGCCCAAACGGAGGGCATCCGCGAACGCCAGATAGCTATCCTCAGTCCTGGGGATTACTTTGGCGACGGTGCACTGCTCTTCTCCCGGCCTCGCTCCGATACCGTCACCGCCATTGAGCCAACGGTGCTCCTCCGCCTTGGGCGAGAAGATTTCTTCGACCTGCTCGAGCTGCTGCCTGATATACGCGTGAACTTATCGGTTACTGCGGAGAGCCGCTACCTGGCACAAAAAGAGAATTTTTCCTGGCTGAGCGATGGCGAGGTGATTTATCTGATTAGCCGAAAGCACGAATTTTTTCTGATGATCTCGTTAATTACCCCAGTCCTTATCGGACTTGTATCACTACCGGTGCTCGCCTTGAGTTTCTCCAGCGATACCCCCTTCTTTTCAACCCTATGGCAGATCGGGGGATTCCTTTGTCTGATCTCTGCTGTTCTCCTTGGTATTTGGAACTGGATCGACTGGGGAAATGATTTCTATATCGTCACTAGCCAACGTGTCGTCTGGCTAGAACGTGTAATCATTTTCTATTACAGCCGCCAGGAAGCACCACTAACGCAGGTCCTCTCCGTTAACACCACCATGAGCCTGTTAGGGCAAATCTTCAACTATGGCAATGTGGACGTGCGCACATTCACAGGCGGCATCCCCATGCGGAAAGTCAGCCACCCAAAGCGGTTCGCCTCCTTTGTTGAGGGGTACCAGTGGCGGGCACAGCGGCAGACACGGGCTTCTGAGTCGGTCGTCATTGATAAAGAGCTGCGCAAGCGCCTGGATAATGGAAAAGAGCGGGATACGGAACTCCCCCCCATGCTTCGAAAGAAGGAGCCAAAACCCAAGGAAGAAGAGCGGTCAACCCTGCGCGACATCATAGATACCTTCCTAAAGGTGCGTTACGAGCGCGATGGAACCATCACCTACCGAAAACACTGGCTGGTTCTTCTGGGGAAAACTTTCCTTCCGAACATGGCTTTTTTGTTATTGTTCCTCCTCGCCGCTATAGTGATCTATCAAGTAATATTCAGGGATGGTCTGGGAGTCTCTCTACTCTCGGTCGGAGCGGTGATGGGTTTAGTTGCCTTTGCAGTCTTTTTATGGTGGGGTTACCAATACTTGGACTGGAATAACGATATCTACCAGCTCACCGATGACCAGATAATCGATATTGAGCGCAAGCCTCTCGGTGAGGAGCAAAAGAAGACTGCTCCGCTGGACTCGATTCTCAGCCTTGAGCACGCTCGCGAGGGGATCATCGAGCTAATCTTCAATTATGGGGATGTGATCATTAATGTTGGGCAGACAAAATTTATATTCCGCGGTGTGCACAATCCCGATCGTGTCCACCAGGATGTGGCTGACTATATCGAGGCAAAACGTCGCAAAGAGGAAGATGAGCAGACAGAGCTCGAGAGAGAGCGTCTGTTGGATTGGTTCGAACTCTTACCAGCATCACCACGACCGCCGAGACGAATCCTCGAATAGCTCAGATTGGGATCTATTTCCAGGGTAAAATAAACGCTCAACATAATTAGAGGTAGGAAATGGCTGTACGTGAGATAAAAACCCTTCCAGCCCAGGTCCTGCGTAATAAAGCGCGCAAAGTGAATGACTTCGGACCGGAGCTGCAAACCCTGATTGACGATATGGTGGAAACGATGCGTGAGGCGCCTGGAGTGGGTCTTGCCGCACCCCAGATTGACGTATTATCGCGGGTCATCGTGGTGGAATTTGGCGACGAGGATGACGACGAGGCTCCCAAGAAGCTCTACACATTAGTGAATCCAGAGATTTTGAAACCATCTGATAATAATGCGACCGCACCAGAAGCATGCCTGTCCATCCCTGGATTTGCCGGCGAGGTTGAGCGACATGAGTTTATCCTGGTGAAAGCATTGAACCGGCACGGTATACCCGTGCGTATCAAAGCGCAAGGGTGGCTGGCGCGCATCTTCCAGCATGAGATCGATCATCTCAATGGGGTTCTGTTTATCGACCGGACTCAAAAAGTTTGGAAGGTTGAACCATCTGATGAAGAGATCGCTGCGGCGGATTAATGTTCCTCAAGCACCTATCGCTGACAAACTTCCGCAATTTCGCCCGCCTGGATGTGGACGTCCCTACAGGACCAGTCTTGTTGGTTGGCGCCAACGCACAGGGTAAGACCAGCCTGCTGGAAGCAATTTATTTCCTGGCTACTTTCGTCTCATTTCACGCAGATACGGACAAACAATTAATCAATTTCGTTGCTGGCCGAGAACCGCTGGCAGTTGCCCGGATAGTAGCCGACTTCCACCGCCATGAGGTTTATAAGAAGGGCAGTTTGCACCGGCTTGAAATACGTATCATTCAGGAATCCAATGGGGTAAACAGCAATACCCGCTCGCGTAAAGAAATCCTTGTCGACGGACTGGAGCGCAAGCTCAGCGAGGCCTTAGGTGCATTTAATGCTGTGCTGTTCCAACCACAGAGCCTAAGGATCATTGAGGGCGCGCCAGAAGACCGGCGGCGCTATCTGAATCTGACACTTGCCCAGGCGCTACCAGGTTATTCTGGAGCTTTGGCAGATTACACACGCAGCCTGTCTCAACGGAATGCATTGCTCAAACAGCTACATGAGCGTGCTGGCGACCCGGAACAGTTAACCTATTGGGATGAGATGCTCACCTCTACAGGCGCCCGGCTGATATTTGCCCGCATCCAAGCTATCCAGGAGTTGGAACGCCTGGCAGCCCGCACTCACACGCAACTTACGCGTAGTGCAGAGGTGTTGCGGCTCTCCTACATGCCAGCATATGATCCCTTGCCTCAGCCAGAAAAACAATATGCGCTGCCGCTGGATGCGCCTCTGGACCGTTCAGGACTGACGCTGGAGCAAATCCAACACGGATTTATGGAGAGCTTACAGCAGATACGTGCTGAAGAGATCGCTCGAGGCGTCACAACCATCGGACCACACCGCGATGAATTGAGATTCCTGGCGAATGGGATCGACCTGGGGATTTTCGGCTCGCGAGGCCAGGTACGAACGGCGTTACTGGCTCTCAAGCTGGCAGAGATGGCCTGGCTAAAGCAAAAAACGGATCAATGGCCTGTCCTGTTGTTGGACGAAGTCCTGGCTGAGCTGGATGCTCAACGCCGCGCAGACCTGCTCGAGCGCATCCCAGATTACGAGCAGGTGATGCTCACTACGACCGACCTGGACGCCTTCTCCCCGGAATTTGTGCAATCAACCGCACTTTGGCGTATCCAGAACGGGCGGCTGGAGGAATGGACGCAGGATGCTGACACAACCTATGCCTGATAGCCGTTCCGGTCGCATTTTTCAAATTAGCGTCTCGCAAGGGGGGGTGCCTAAACTCGCCCGGCCCCATCTTGAAGTTTCGGCGCTCGGCCTCGTGGGAGACCATCAAAAGAACGCCGACATCCATGGCGGTCCAGATCGCGCGGTGAGCGTGTATTCCCTGGAGCGAATTCTTGCATTACAAGATGAAGGGCATCCGATCTATCCCGGCGCGGCAGGAGAAAACATCACCCTGAGTGGCATTGATTGGGAGCTAGTTATCCCTGGCGTCCGGATTCGCCTCGGAAGCGAGGTGATGCTTGAGATAACCCGCTATACCTCGCCCTGCGAGACCATCGCAGATGCATTTCTCAACCAGAGGATTTCCCGCATCTCTCAAAAGCTGCACCCCGGCTGGTCACGCGTGTACGCCCGTGTCCTCCAACCCGGGAATATTCAGACTGCAGATACTGCACACATCGAATAATCCTTCGGGAGTTCAGCGAACTAATTAGTTTCAACAGATTATAGAGGTTTTTTTGTGGGTTGCCCTACCCTGCGCGGATACTGGTGAGGTGTCGCAACCACCTTGTCCACAACGACAAGGTAGCGATCGTCGGCAACCCCTGGCAGCGCTACTGGAACCATACGCTTGAGCGAACCTCCCAAGAGCCTGAAGGCGTTCTGTGCCGAATGAGCCTCTGCTGGCGCGCTCACTCCCTTCATTGCGATCATGCCACCCCCCACACGTACCAACGGCAGCAAGTATTCCGCCAGAGCAGGAAGGACAGCTACCGCCCGAGCCACCGCCCAGTCGTACTGCTCGCGGTGCTGGCGCTGGTGACCCAACTCTTCAGCCCTGCCGTGGATGACTTCGACGTTTTCCAGCCCTAGCTTGCGCGCGATGTGACGGCAAAAATCCGCCTTCTTGCCAACCGACTCGAGCAGCGTGAGCTGAATTGCAGGCAAGACGATTTTGACCGGTAACCCCGGAAAGCCAGCACCACTACCAACATCGATGACCCGCCTCGCAGGTCTTTCCCTCATCACCAACAGGCAGGTCAACGAATCGAGAAAGTGCTTGACCCGGATCGTCTCTGGTGAATCAATTGCGGTCAGATTCATGCGGGCATTCCAGGACAACAGCTCGCTTTCGTAGCAGGTAAGCGCTTCCTGCTGGGCTTGTGTCAGGCGCAGCCCAAGGAGAGATTCTATCGATCGATTCAATTCTTGCATGCTCACGCATGCATTATACACGCGATAGTCTGTAGGTTAGGGAAATATAGCTATGCGCAGTCCCTTGCGATCCTGACTGGAATCATCTAAAATGGGTAATATGCGATCTCGAATGCTCATCTCTGTTTTATTCGCTGGGATTCTGGCCAGTTTATTTTGTCCCATTCCCGTTCAAGCCGACCCCTTACCCGAGACCGCCATTATCGTGGGGGTTGAAGGCCACGCACAAGGATTCACCTTATCATGCGAGTCCCGGTCAGCCGTTGATTGGGCAGCTTTTTGGGATGTCGACATCCGCGAACGGGAATTCCTCGCCCAATTACCTCGCTCAGACAATCCGGATTTGGGATTCGTTGGCCGTCCTTCCGATCGCTGGGGGGAAATCCCCCCAGAATCATATGGGGTACACGCCGCACCAGTAGCAACTCTTCTCCAGGTATACGGCCTACAGGCAGAAGCTCGAAAAGGGATGCGATGGGACGAATTGCGTGCCGAGATCGCCGCCGGACGTCCAGTGATCGTCTGGGTGATCGGTCAAGTCTGGCGGGGTATTCCCATTCGCTACAAACCCCAAAGCGGACCAAGGACGACCGTAGCTCGATTTGAGCATACGATGATCTTGATTGGTTACAGCGCATCGGAAGTTGTTTTGATCGATGCTTATACAGGCGAGATTCTAACTAAACGCCTGCAAAATTTTCGTAGATCCTGGGATACTCTGGGAAATATGGCGGTTATTGGCCAGTCAAGCGATAAGGAACCCCTTCCTGTCGAGATTACACGCCTAACCTACATACCGGCACTCGGCAGCGGGAGTGGTCTTGCTTCCTCTCCCCCTGAAGAGAGCAAAATCTATACTATCCGAAGTGGGGATTTTCTCGTGGGGATTGCCCGTCGATTAAACGTTAGCTGGCGCAGGCTTGCGGAGTTGAACAATCTTGAATCACCGTATATTCTGTACCCCGGACAAAAGCTAAAAATTCCTTAGCGCTAACACCGATCGCAATTACAACGCGGGGACAAGTTAATTGCTCCAAGGGCTCTTCAATCCCCTATACGACCGGTCTTGCCTGCGCAGTCGAATGCTTATGAAGAGGTGGGCTCACAGCCGAGCTCCCTCTTCACAAGCAAGCGGCATTACATAGACATAGCTTCGTAGACTCTAACACTTGTAATGATTGGACAGCCTCTGGCTATCTTTAATGCCTCATCCATGCTCTCTGCGTTGATGATCAGGTAGCCGGTTATCGCGGTGAGATCGTGGGGCAAATCCTTTGTCCCATTATGAGTGATTTCTTTTCCTGGTCCAAATGGATTGCCGCCGTCAACCAGCTTGTCTCCAATTACTTCAAACCAATTGTTCCAGGCATCCATAATTTCCGGGGTGGGTGGTTCATACCCATAGGCTAAAAGTACGAATTTCTTCATCATTTCTCCTTATTATCGGTTTTCGATCTGTCTAAGAATTGAGCATAGTTCTCTAAGGTCGCTTTGTTGCTACCCCAGTAAGTGTGATACTGCGAAACCCAGTCTTGAATACAACGTATTGATTCACGATTGAGCGCCAAAAAATTCGTTCGACCGATTTTCTTTCGAATTATCAGGCCTCCTTTCTCAAGAACTTTAATGTGCTTGTAGATTGCGGGTAAGGACAGATTTCTCATAGAAGCTAACTGACTAATCGAAAATGGTTGCAGACTTAGAACGTAGACGATCTCTCGCCTGTGCTGGTTGGCGAGGGCTTCGAATATACTGTCTAGATCTTGGGGGATGTGCATATCAGCCATAATAGTTAACTTCTGAGTTAAGTTTAGCATGATATATTTGTTTTGTCAACCTGGATGTATTGCGATTTAAGACGAATTAAAAATAACTGCGGACGGTGTCCGTCCGCAGTTATTTTTGATAACTAGGTTAGAAAAACCAGTTGCTTATTCAGCCGGCTGAGCTGGTGGCGTGCTCTGCGGCTTATTTTTTGCCCGCCGGCGACGCCATGCTCTCCAAACCAGGCTGAGTGGCAGAACGAAAACCAGGTAGAGCACGAATAAAACTGGTAATAGGAAAAGGACAGCCCAGATGACGATATTCCCCAGGACTTTTAGAGTGTTAATCAGAGACTGCACGGCATCCTTGGCTGTGCCAACCGGCTGCCATCCACCTATTGTCAAAGGCTGAACAGCCTCGTTAGCAACAAGCTCAACGCTGATGGCCGACATCGCAGCCGATTCCTCATAGTACTTCATCTGTCCTTTAATCAACTCAATCTGCTCGCGCACCTGCACGAGCTGGTTGTAGACCGAAAGCACATCCTCGGTTCGGATGGCATCTTCCATAATCTCGTTAAGTTTGACTTCCGCGGCTTCTAAGTTGCGTAAGCGAGACGCCAGGTCGGTATATTCGCTGGTCACATCCTGGCTATTAATGTTCTCGTATTGAGGCAGCTCTGTCGTCTCTGATTTGATGGACCGCAATGCCTCATTGAAGCGATCTGCTGGCACGCGGATCGTGATGTTGGCGCTGGGTACCTTGACGCCACTCTCCAAAAAGGACTCGCTCAGGTTGGCGGAGACGACAAAGCCGCCCATCTCGTCCGCCAGCTGCGTGATGCTATCCATCGCCTGAACGGGATCATCCACAATGATGGAGAGTGATGCATTTTTGATCACCAGGCGCTCAGCTTGCGCCGGAGATGAGCCGGGCAAGACTTCACTTTCGGCTTGCCGAAAGACATTACCTTCGACATCTACCGCCTGTTCATAGGCTGGTGCTTTGTCCATCTCTGGAGCGATGGATGCAGCCTGTGCGCATGCCGACACAAAGATGATTGCTGTCAAAAAAATGTATATGAAGGGGTTCTTTTTCATCATTACCACTCCTTTCGTCTCTTTCCCTCCCAAGACGATATTGAGGGTCAGTTAGTTCCAGGCTAAGGCTACCAGCCAGACGTCAGGCGTTGGATATGCCGTTCGGGTAGTCCGGCGTCTCGCATGCGTCTCTGTACCGCTTCGACGTCATAGCTCACCCGCCGGTATTCCCAAACTTGCTCTTCGGGCTGGAATATGGCATAAGCCGCCCGCGCATCTCGATCGCGGGGTTGGCCTACAGACCCAGGGTTCAGGATGGCGCGTGGTGAGAGCACAAGGCGCGTCCCAGCTTCGGGGATCATCAGGCGCGCATGGTGCTGATTCTCGCCCAGGTAGTACACGCAGGGCAGGTGGGTATGACCAACGAAACAGTATGGCGAATCAAAGTGTTCGAAGCTTTGTGTGGCGTTTTGGGTATCGAGCAAGTACTCCCAGACGGGATGGCGGGGGCTTCCATGAGCCAGCGTCACACCATCCAGACTGACGGTCTCGGGTAAGGCTTGTAAGAAGGTAGCACTGGACTGGGTTAGCGAATCTTGTGTCCAGCGGATCACCTGGCGGGCTTCTGGGTTGAAGGATTCGGAATTGATCTGGTTTAATGTCGCCGCGTCATGATTACCAATTGTACAGGCGAGATTAGGCAAATTCTGCACCCGGAGAACGCATTCATTTGGGTCTGGGCCATAACCAACAAGGTCGCCTAAACACCATACTGAGTCGTACTGCCCGGCATCTTCCAGTACTGCTTCCAAGGCGGTTATGTTAGCGTGGATGTCTGAGATGACCAGGATACGCATCGGAGTAATAGTAGCACAGAAATAGTATATCGTTAAGAGAAACCCTCAAACTTGAGAGGTCGGAATCCAGATCTGGTATAAACCAAGATTGTTCCCCTCACCATCCGAAGGAAAAGATTCTCGCACAGAAAATCCCGTATCTTTCGCCAGGCGCTCGAGCTCATTCTCCGAAAAGTGGTGCACATAACGCAATCCGGATCCCCCTCTACGCCAATCAAGCAGATAATCTGAAGGCTCTACATCTTCAGGCCTGATAGCCACCAGTTCCCAAGGTTTAACCCGGCTGCGCAATCGCTCGCTGTTTAGAAATTGCCATACTGAAAATACAAAGATGCCTTCCGGCGAGAGCAGTTTACGAACCTGGGTCAACAGCTGTCGGCGCAGGCGATCTCCAGGCAAGTGGTGAAGAACCGCGAAGGCAAAAATGTAGTCAGGTTGGATTGACGCACCTGCCACATTCGTATGCGTAGACGAGTTTGTCAGGGTTTTAATATGGTCTGGCCAATCTGGGGATGCGAGATCTACAAACACGTAACTAACCTGCATGGATTTAGGAGCGGATTTCTTCGCCTCCATGAGCAGCTCGGGACTAAAATCCAGGCCCACATAACGCCCTTGGTGTTTGCGGCTCCCCAGTTCCCGAGCCAGCTCGCCGTTACCGCACCCCAAGTCCAGGATCGATGCATGCTCCGGAATACTTGTTAGGATGCGGTATACGCCTGGCTGTAGCCGCTGACGTGTCTCAGAAAATTGGAGAGCAAAGGTCTGGTAAAATTGGCGGTTAAGAGCTAACAGTTGCGCAGTCGTTTCCGTAAGCATGGTCATATTATAAGGGGAATGCCTGTGAAGAGTAATATCACCAAGACAACCTTGTGAATAAAACTCCCGCCGCCCGATTCCGCCAGCATACCCCCGAGACTCTTGATATTGCCCACCTGGTCCTTGCCGAAATCCAGGGTGGTAAAAAAGTGTTGGATGCGATCCGCCACCACCCATTACCTGAGGGCGGTTATTTGAGCAAATCCATGCTGGTGCAGGCGTATCACCGCCTGACTGATACCGGCGTGCTCGTTGCTGAACCTTCCTTCCTTGCACGAATTCGCATGAAACCCATCCGCACGCTCTCCGGTGTAACCACCGTGACCGTACTGACCAAACCATATCCCTGTCCGGGAAAGTGCATTTTTTGTCCCACAGATGTGCGCATGCCCAAGAGCTATCTACCGGATGAACCGGGAGCGGCGCGAGCTTTACAGCACGAATTCGATCCTTACGACCAGGTGTCAGCTCGGCTTCAGGCGCTCGAAGCTGTCGGGCATCCTACAGACAAAATCGAGCTGCTCATCCTGGGAGGAACATGGAGCTCATACCGCCGCGATTACCAGGAATGGTTCACGCTACGCTGTTTCGATGCTCTGAACGGTACAGAGTTCGAGCAATCTTATTCAGGCACACCAGCGCAATGAAACCACAGCGCACCGAAATGTTGGCTTCGTGATCGAAACCCGACCAGATTATGTCGATCCGGGGGAGCTTGCCTGGCTGCGCTACTTGGGTGTCACCAAAGTCCAGATGGGCGCCCAAAGCCTGGACGACCGTATCCTGGAACTCAACCAACGCGGGCACTCCGTGGCTGAGACGCACCAGGCGGTGGCTCTCTTACGTGCCGCAGGTTTCAAGATCGTACTTCACTGGATGCCTAATCTGCTTGGTGCCACGCTTGATTCGGATCGCGATGATTTCCCCAAACTCTGGTCCGGACTCAGTCCAGACGAGATCAAGATCTATCCCACCCAATTGCTGGAAAACGCTGACCTGTATCAATATTGGCAAAAGGGCGAGTATACCCCTTACACAACCCAAGAGCTGATCCATCTCCTGGCAGATATAAAAACGTCAATCCCAGAATATTGCCGGGTCAACCGTGTGATCCGCGATATCCCCTCCACGCATGTGGTCGAAGGCAATAAGCGCACAAGCCTGCGGCAGGACGTTCAATTGGAAATGAAACGCAGAGGGGTGCGCTGCAGGTGCATCCGCTGCCGTGAGGTGCGCGGGGCTGAAGTTCGCCGTGATCAGCTTCGCTTCGACGAACTTGTGTATGCGACGGATGGCGCAGAAGAGCATTTCCTCACTTACATGACACCTAACGATCAGCTGATCGCATTTTTACGCCTCTCCCTCCCGCTACCTGGGTCACCCAACACAGGTTTGACAGACCTTGAGATGGCTGCAATTATTCGCGAGGTCCACGTCTACGGTCAGTCCATCGAGGTCGGCAAAGGGCACCGGGGAGCTGCTCAGCATATCGGGCTGGGGACTCGCCTGATCAACCAAGCGGAAAGGATTGCCCTAAAAAATGGCTTTACCCGCATGGCGGTCATCTCTGCAATTGGAACGCGTCGCTATTATATTAACCGGGGTTTCGAGCGGGGAAAGCTCTACCTAACAAAACACCTATAAACCCTACCAGCATACACGAGTTCGCATTTTCCAAAATATTTTTCAGGAGGAGTTCCCAATTGTCCCAATGGATTAATCTATTCTGGATTTTTATCAAAATCAATCTGCTGACCACATCCGGACCAGCATCCGTAGGGTTGCTGTACAAGGAGGCTGTCGGCAAGTTGATGACTGAAAGCCAGTTTGTTGAATTGGTTGGGTTCTCCAGCGTCCTACCTGGAAGTGATGCGATACAACTGGCTATGTTTGTTGGGTATTCCGTAGGTGGTCTCCCTGGTGCCCTGGCTGCTCTCGCTGGATCGATCCTACCCCCCACTGTGATCATGCTGGGGGTTGTTGCTGTGCTGCAACGCTTGCGAGGCGAAGCCTGGATTGGCAACTTCGTAAACGGCTTGACCCCCGCCGTCGCTGTGCTTATGGTAGTTGTCGCCTGGCAAATATTCAAAGGCGACCAGGCTGGAATCAGCATGACCACGCTAGCGATAGGCGGCGTAAGCCTGATTGCCCTGCTCCTAAAGGCACCCCCGCCGTTAGTGCTGCTCGGCGCAGGATTCCTGGGAATTATCTTTTTCCGATGAGCGCTTCTCCGTTCTCTCTCCTTCTTTGCACGAACGGCAGGGCGGATACCAGACCAGCCCTCGATTATGGTGTCTGGCTCAGCGAGACACTGCAAGTCCCTGTGACACTGTTGGGTGTGATCGAAACGGGAAAAGAAGCCATACAGGTAAAGCAGCTGGTTGATGAGACTGCGAAAAAACTCGAAAAGGCGAACATTCCATTTGCAATCCAAATCGACGAGGGTCGTGGATCCGTTGTCATCGCTAAACATGCATGCGCAGAGAAATCTCTCACCGTGTTTGGACCTTTGGGACGCCCTACATGGCAGAGAGTCCTTCAGGGTCGCTCATTTCGCCGGGTACTCGAGCGAGTCTGCACACCGATCCTATACATTCGCGAAGAGCGCCTCGCCCTCCAACGAATGCTCATCTGCCTGGGCGGCTTGGATTACTCAGAGAGCGTAATGAGTCTTAGCCTCTACCTGGCAAAAGCTACTGGTGCCAGCCTGACACTCCTCCACATCGTCGAGCCTGTCACTCTCCAGTATCCGCTCTCGCAGGAGATTGACCAACACTGGCAACACATCTTGGAAACCGATACACCTCAAGGGAAGAATTTACGGCAGGCGTTCGAACTTGCGCAGCGGACAGCTCTAGATGTGGAATTCAAAGTGCGGCATGGCAACCCTGTGCATGAGATTATCGAAGAAATCAGGCATGGTAAATATGATCTGACTGGCATGGGGTCTCAACACAGCACTCACAGCTTGCGGCACCTGTATATGCCCAATGTCACTGCAGAGGTGGCGGAGGCGATCGACAGTCCAGTACTTGCTGTGCGGCAAGGGTTCGAGTTAGTGCAATAATTGTGACACTCGGCATAAACGAAAATGATTTGCGTCCCTTGCTTTGAGGGAGAAAATCTGTCACAATATTTAGGCGAATAAACTATTAGAACCCAAAAAGGAGACAGTATGAGTGCTGCAAAAGATTTCCCCGGTCTACGCCGCTTTACACCAACCAAGATAAAGCTGCGTTTTCCAGTTCCATCTGACATCGACATTGCTCAAGAAGCAGAGTTAAAGCCGATCACTCAGGTAGCTGACGAAGTCGGTCTGCGCCCAGAGGAGATCGAACTCCACGGCAGCTATATGGCAAAAGTCAAGCTGTCTGTATTGGAGCGCCTCAAGGACGTACCAGACGGTATATATGTGGACGTAACCGCAATCACCCCCACACCTCTGGGTGAGGGGAAAAGCACCACGATGATGGGGTTAAGCCAGGCGCTGGGGGCGCACCTGGGAAAGCGCGTCTTCACCTGCATTCGCCAGCCAAGCCAGGGTCCGACATTTGGAATCAAGGGCGGCGCTGCTGGGGGCGGATATAGCCAGGTTGTCCCCATGGAGGACTTCAATCTGCACATGACTGGCGATATCCATGCCATCACTGCTGCAAATAACCTTCTGGCTGCAGCCATCGATGCGCGCATTTACCACGAGACCTTCCAGAAAGATGATGCGAAACTATTTAATTCACTTTGTCCGCCAGACAAGGAGGGCAACCGCCGCTTTTCTCCATCGATGCTGCGCCGTTTGGAAAAGCTTGGAATTAACAAGACCGATCCTAACGACCTGACCAATGAAGAGAGAAGCCGCTTCGCCCGCCTAGACATCGATCCAGATAGCTTAACCTGGCGGCGCGTTGTCGATACGAACGACCGGTTCCTGCGCGAGATCACTATCGGTCAGGGACCCGAAGAAAAAGGCATGACCCGTAAAACGGGGTACGATATCACCGTGGCTAGCGAGATCATGGCAATCCTTGCCCTTACTAAAGATCTAGCTGATATGCGCAAACGCTTCGGGAGTATAGTCATCGGGACGAACAAGCAAGGCGAGGCTGTTACCGCGGAAGATTTGGGTGTGGCTGGAGCCATGACCGTCCTAATGAAGGATGCTATCAAGCCCACCTTAATGCAATCGCTGGAAGGCACGCCTGTCTTCGTCCACGCGGGGCCATTTGCAAATATCGCCCATGGAAACAGCTCCATTATCGCCGACCGGATCGCCCTCAAGCTAGCAGATTACGTAGTCACAGAATCTGGCTTTGGGGCCGACATCGGCATGGAGAAATTCTTCGATATCAAGTGCCGCTATTCAGGTCTAATCCCCAATGTGGTCGTATTGGTAGCGACAGTACGCGCTCTCAAGATGCACGGCGGCGGGCCCAAAGTCGTTGCTGGAAAGCCACTCGATGCGGCGTACACCGAAGAAAACCTGGACCTTTTGCGCGCCGGGCTACCAAATCTTAAGCATCACATCAAGAACGCGCTGGGCTTTGGCGTTACGGTGGTCGTCGCTGTGAACTCATTCAAAGACGACACACCCGCTGAAGTGGAAATGATCCGCCAGGCAGCGATTGATGCCGGTGCAGAGGATGCTGTGGTTTGCACACACTGGATGCATGGTGGTGAAGGCGCTGCAAAGTTAGCCGAGGCTGTAGTTAACGCTGCAGAGAAGAAGATTAATTTCCAATTCCTCTATCCGCTCGAGTACTCCATCAAGGAGAAGATAGAGACCATTTGCAAGAAGATTTACGGTGCAGATGGCGTCGAATACCTGCCCGAGGCAGAAGAAAAGATTAAGCTCTACACACGCCTGGGCTTCGATAAGTTGCCGCTTTGCATGGCCAAAACACATCTTAGCCTGAGCCACGATCCGACTCTGAAGGGCGTGCCCACGGGCTTTGTGGTCCCGATCCGTGACATTCGTGCTTCGGTGGGCGCAGGGTTCTTGTATCCCCTGCTGGGTGAGATGCGCACCATGCCGGGACTGCCAACACGTCCAGTATTTTATGACGTTGACTTAGACCTTGAGACAGGAAGAGTTGTAGGTCTGTTCTAGGTATCTACCCGAGTCAATATTGCGAGTCAATCTGGTGCTGGCAAACATAAGCCAGCACCAGTTGATTTAACAACCAACATATAAAACCGTAAGGCATTTCCCTTGCATTATCTTCTATAATTCACTTGGAATAATCCAGAAAGAAACCACCAGGACACGCTCATTGGAAAAAAACCCCGCTTCCCATCAAAATCAAGTTAAGAATAATAGGAAGCGTCGTACCTCCCAGGATACCGACAGATATCAAGCAAACGATCTGCGGCGCAATAAAGAGATCGCCTTGCGCCAGCGTGCAGACGAGTTGGCAGCGCTTCACGCCCTTTCGATTGAAATCGCTGCTGCGACTGATCTCTCCTCTTTGCTATTAGTTATCGTCCAACGCTCTGTTGGGCTACTAAAAGCTCAAGGTGGATCGCTGGCTCTCTGCGATGAAGTAAAACAGGAACTGCATTTGGTTGCGGAGCATTATCCGGGTGTTGACATACCCGTGGGTCTTGTATTTCAGTACGGAGAAGGCGCAGTTGGAAGGGTAGCCCAGAGCGGAGAGCCTTTGATTATTGATGACTACCGTACCTGGGAGGGACGTTCGAGACAATACGAAGAATCACAGCCATACACAGCTGTTCTGAGTGTCCCAATGATCTGGCAGGGGAGAGTGATCGGTGTACTCCAGGTGTTGGCTGATACCGCTATTCGCCAATTTACTCAGGCTGATCAAGAATTACTGACTCTATTTGCGGTCCAAGCAGCTGGAGCAATTGAAAATGCGCGATTACTTGAGGCTGAAAGACGCTGGCGCCAAGAGACGGAGACCTTGTCCAACGCCACATCAGTCTTAACTTCAAGTCTCGATCTTAGCCAGGTGCTGGAATTGATCCTGAACCATCTTGAAAAAGTAGTCCCCTACCATTGCGTATCCGTTTACTTGCTCGAAGGGAATTTCCTGAAGATAGTTGCAGGGCGCGGATTTGCAGACTCCGATCGCGTGATTGGAACGGAATATCCGAGCGACGATCCGACATTTCATAATATTCGTGACCGCGGTCACTCATTAATCTTGGAAAATGCTCCGGATAACCATCTCCGCAGCCGCCAGGATCAAGCGAGCGAGATACGCAGCTGGATGGGAGTTCCACTGATTGTACGCAGTGAAGTAATCGGTTTCGTGAGCCTTGAGAACGACTTGGCAAATGCCTACACTATCGAATCCGCAAATCTCGCTGAAGCATTCGCGAATCAGGCTGCTATTGCTATTGAAAACGCTCGCTTGTATTCTCGCGCAGCAGCAGAGCAGCGCCATATCAGCATGCTGTATGAGTTAGGGCGTGAGCTGACGGCAAGTCTTGAGCCAGATGAAATCCTCAACCGTGCGGTTTCACTCACTTGCCAGGCACTGGATGGTCTGCTCGGTCAAGGATTCCGATTTCATGGTGAAACAAATAAACTAATACTGAATTCAATTTATGGCCGTCCAGAAGGCTGGCTGGATAATCCTAAAAATCGAATAATCCTAAGTCTAGGGCAAGGGTTCGCAGGGTGGGTCGGAAAGAACAAAGAAGCAACGTACCTACCCAACGTCTTAGAAGATGAGCGCTGGATTCACATTGATGGAGTAGACAACGAAGTCCGATCAGCGTTAAGCGCGCCAATCATTACAGGTGATCGCCTGTTAGGAGTATTGTCGATACTGCATGTACAAGAAGGAGCTTTCTCTGAAAACCACCAAACACTCCTGCAAGCAATTTGTCAGGAGGTTGGGCTCGCCCTCACAAACGCAGAGCGTTACCAGCAAGTGCAGCGCCAGCTGGCTGAGATTACCTTTTCCCAAAATCTCTCGCAGACATTTAACCGGCGCCTTCAATTGCAGGAATTGCTGAACGAAGTTGTGGTGCAGTTAGCCGCCCAGTTGAATTACCCGCTGGTGGAGATTTTCTTGATTGACGGGGAGATGCTTAATCAAAGGGCTGCCTTTGGTGTCAAGCCTCACAGCGATCGACTACACATCTCTCAAGGGATTGTTGGGAGGGTAGCCCGCACGGGTCAAGTTGCAGTGGTTTTAGACGTCAGCCAGGATCCAGATTATCTCCCCACGTATCCAGATACAGTCTCTGAGCTGGTAGTACCCATTTGCCATGGCTCCATGGTTGTAGGCGTCATCAATATCGAAATTTACCAACCTGGTCAACTTGAGACCCGCGATCGAGATTTGTTGGAGATGCTGGCAGGGCAGATCTCAATCGCTCTCGAAAATGCCGTACTATACGAGCATTTACGCGAGCACGCTGAAGGTCTTGAGGTACTCGTAAATGAACGGACCGTAGAGATCGTTGAGCTCTACGAATTAAGCCAGAAAATCGGCTACACACTCTCTGATCATGAGTTGCTCAAAATGCTGCTCAGCCACCTGCGGAATGCCGTACGCAGTGATATCGTCTTGGGTGGACTCCTCAAGGATGGGCAGCAAGTGATCTATGTCGATTCTGCCCGACCTATCGACCTCGCCTGTATGCATCAGCTGCAGGCATACTGCGGGGATGTTTTTCCAGATTGCGAGCTACCAGATAAGGAGATCTTAAGTGCTCCAATCGAGACTTCCCCATTAGATGCTTCAAGTAGTAGCCTAGTACCGATCAAAAATATTGAATCTCTTATCCACCAACCCATCACTATTGGAGATGAGGTCGTAGGCATACTTATCGCCGGCTGCGAGAGGGCGAATGCTTTTGACGAAGCTCAAGAGCGCATCCTGGATACATTCGCCAACCAGGCGACAGGCGCCATTCAGCGACTCACAGCCATGCTGGCTGCCGAACAAAAGCGCATGGAAGCGTTGGTAGAACACTTGCCGCTGGGTGTGCTCCTCCTTGACTCTGAGTATCGCTTATTGATGGCCAATCCATTAGGAAAAGAAATCCTCTCAGAGCTTCGCGCCGACATCCAGGCTGGCCAGCTATCCCAACTCGGCCCATTAGATATCGATGAATTGGTCTCACATCAGGATGAAAACATCCCTCTTGAGATTGTTCTACACGGACCAGCCCGACGGGTATTCATTGCCCAGGCCAGAGCGGGCGGAGAGGAATCCAACCTATTTGTAATAACGATACAGGATGTCACCCAAGAGCGAGAGAGCCAGGCGCGCATACAAATGCAAGAGCGTCTGGCAACTGTAGGTCAGCTGGCTGCTGGGATCGCACATGACTTCAATAATATTATGGCAGCGATACTTGTATACACTGATCTTCTTATGGACGATCCCGAAATACCTGATGAAAGCCGCGAACGATTGCAGATCATCGAACAACAGGTTCAAAGAGCTGCCAGCTTGATCCGCCAAATCCTTGATTTCAGCCATCGCTCGGTGATGGAACAAAGCGACGTCGATTTGCTCCCGTTCATTAAAGAATTGGACAAGATGCTTCGGCGCGTGCTTCCGGAGACAATCCAGCTCGAGCTCTCGTATACGCCCGGAACTTATCTGGTACGCGCAGACCCTACACGAATTCAGCAGGCATTCATGAATTTGGTGCTGAATGCTCGCGATGCGATGCCCGATGGAGGCCTCCTGCGATTCGAGCTAAATCGTATTACGATTAAACCCGAGGAAAGGGCACCTTTGTCCGAAATCGTACCTGGCGATTGGATACGCATTTCAGTGAAAGATACCGGGGTAGGGATCCAAACAGACCAGTTGCCGCATATCTTTGAGCCTTTTTACACTACTAAACCGATTGGTCAGGGGACAGGGTTAGGACTTGCACAGGTCTATGGAATTATCAAGCAGCACAAAGGCTTCATCGATGTTAAGAGCCGGGTTGGGCATGGCACAGCGTTTACAATCTATCTCCCAATCTCCCCAGAATCAAAACCCGATGAGCCGAAGAGTGAATCCCCGGTACGCGTCGATGGGGTGGGAAAAACTGTCCTGGTAGTTGAAGACGATCCGACTACCCGTGAAGCCCTCCAGGCGCTCTTAGAAGCGCATCGCTACTATGTCAAGACCGCCATCAATGGTGTAGAAGCTTTACAGCTATTGGAACTTGACCAAAAGAAAATAGACCTGGTGGTGAGCGATATCGTCATGCCTCAAATGGGCGGTGTGGCGCTATACCGTGCTATTCAAGACCGCTGGCCAGCGATGAAAATGCTCCTGGTTACTGGTCATCCACTGGAAGGCGATGGTCAGGCCATGCTCGAGGCCGGCAGGATATCCTGGCTGCAAAAACCGTTCTCTGCAAAAATCTTTAACCAGGCTGTATATACATTGCTGGTTGAGTGATGTTCGCTGAGTTGGTAGGTTAGTTTGCAACCAATGAAATGATCCAGGACAGGATCACGATGACTGCGATAAGTCCGAAGATGATTTGCTGAGTCCGGATATTCCGGAGCTCCCGTTTCGATCGACCCTTTTTTCCCTGAGTCATTCATCCCTCACAATTAACAATTATTCCAGGTGATCTTTGATCGCCTGTGCCAGTTTGCGCGTGACGCCAGGAACGGCGATCAGCTCATCCATGGAGGCGGCGTTAATATCCTGGATAGAACCAAAATGGTTGAGCAACAATTTTCGCCGAGCAGGTCCCACCCCGGGAATGGCATCTAGCTGAGAAGCCAGACCCTCTTTCGTACGCCGTTTGCGATGGGAGGTGATTGCGAAGCGATGGGCTTCATCGCGGATGCGTTGGATCAAGAATAATCCTTGGGATTGCCGTGGGAGCAGGATGGGCTGCTTGCGATCTGGCGTAAAAAGCTCTTCATTCTGTTTTGCTAATCCAGCAATCGGAAATTTGTCGGTCAGGTCAAATTTCTCAAGTACAGCAACCGCTCGAGTTAATTGACCTTTGCCTCCATCGATTAATACCAGGTCGGGTAAGAGAGAAAATGATGCATCTGGTCGCTTCCCTGGGGCTACGGATACTTCCTGAGCTGCCTTCCAACGGTTGAACCGTCGGGTGAGGACTTCCTCCATACTCGCAAAATCATCCGGTCCAGCAACACTGCGGATGTTGAAGTGCCTGTAATATTTTTTCTTGGGAACTCCCCGCTCAAAGACTACCATGCTACCCACAGCGTTTGTCCCCTGTGTATTCGAGATATCATAACATTCGATGCGATTGGGCGGCTCTGAAAGCTCAAATACAGCTTGGAGTTCACCTAGAGCGATTTCCTGACGGTGCGTATCCACTTGCCATTGTGCTTGCAAGGCTGCCAGGGTTTCCGCTGCGTTCTGAGATGCCAATTCGATCAACTCTTGCTGTGGTCCATCTTTTGGCACAAGGATTTCAACTCTTTGCCCATTCCCTCGCTGGCTGAGCCATTGCTTGATAATCTGAGCTTCCTCGACATCATGCGGTAAAAGTACATTCTCAGGAAGGGTAGATGCCTGGTCGTAAAACTGCTTGATGAATTCAGCCATCACGCCAGAGTCGGGTGTATCTTCAGTGCCTTCGAGGAGAAAGTATTCCCGCCCGATCATTTTCCCATTCCGGATAAAGAACACCTGGACACATGCATCCCCATTGGCGCGAGCCATGGCAATCACATCAGAGTCTACGTAATCGGCGGAAATCACTCTCTGTCGTGCCACCACATTTTCGATGGCTCGTAATTGGTCACGGATCACCGCAGCCTGCTCGAATTGCAATTGCTCGGAGGCACGCGCCATCTCTTCTTCGAGGCGCGAGACAACCGGCTCCGTGTACCCATTTAAAAAGTGGCAGAAATCATCAATCATCCGTCTGTACTGGGATTGATCGACAGCTCCAATGCAGGGTGCAGTGCACAATTTGATATCAAAATACAGGCATGCACGTTGGTCATTGCCCGTAATTTCACGGTCGCAGGTGAGGTAGGGAAATATCCGGCGCAATACATCAAGAGTCTGGTGAACCGCCCATACGCTCGTATACGGTCCAAAATAACGCGAGCCATCCTGGGTCATCTGGCGGGTAACCGTAACTTTCGGAAAGGGTGCAGCCCAATGCACTTTGATGTACGGGTATCGCTTGTCATCCTTCAACCGGACGTTATAATGCGGGCGGTGTTTCTTGATCAGGTTCATCTCCAGGATCAATGCTTCCAGTTCGGAGTTGACCACGATCCATTCGATATCCCGAATTTTACGCACCATCTGCCGGATACGAGGGCCGTGCTGGGCGCTATCATGGAAGTAGGAGCGCACGCGATTACGCAAATTGATCGCCTTACCCACGTAAATCACTCTGGCTGAGTCACCTGTCATCAGGTAGCAGCCCGGTTTAGCAGGCAAGGTATTCAATATAAGCTGGATATTCTCTGGTACGTCCATCGCAAAAATTATTTTAACATATCGGGGTTCAATAGATATAATACCTATATGAGCCCTGAAAACCTGGAAGCCCGCATAGGCCAGATCCTCTCAAATCGAGGAAAGACTCTGGCTGCAGCAGAATCTTGCACCGGAGGTTTGGTGAGCCACCGGATCACGAACATCCCTGGGTCTTCAGACTATTTTGTGGGGGGAGTAGTCGCCTATTCGAATGCAACGAAAATCGCGCAGCTCGGTGTGCAGGCTGCAACGCTCGAACGCTATGGTGCGGTAAGCGAGGAAACCGTAGTGGAAATGGCGCGCGGCGTTCGCCTCGCCCTGCGTGCCGATATTGGCATTTCGGTAAGTGGCATCGCTGGACCGGGAGGAGGCTCACCTAATAAACCCGTTGGCCTGACGTGGATCGGGCTGGATACGGCAAACCAAAGTCTTTCGAGAAGGAATATTTGGGCTGGGACTCGCGTGGAGGTCAAAGAACAAACAGCTGAGGCAGCGCTGCACCTGTTGTTAGAATTTCTTGAAGGAATTACCCACACATAACTCGCCAGAGCTCTCCAACTCTTTCTAGCCACCCAGCCGTTTTCTTTCCTCTTCAAGGATGCTTTCATCCAACTTGCGAAATAGCGGCTCGGGTTTCTGCAGTTCCTGCCCAGGGATAAGCTGGCTGGGTTGCCACACTCCGGTCGCAGCATCTGAACGGTACCGCAGGGCTGCATGCTCCCCAAGGTTATCTTTGTACGTCTCAACATACTGTTCACCAAAAAGAGGCTCACGGTATCCCAGAAAGCCATGCAGTCGCTCACTGGAAAACGGCAAAATGGGAGAGAAGAGAATCTTTAGGGAATCAATTGCCCGCAGCGCAGTATACACCGAAGTTGCAGCAGCGCTCCGGTTGGTGCGGATCTCAAACCACGGGGCAGCCTGGTCCAAGTATTTGTTCACTTCCGATGCCAGTCGCAGGATCTCCAATAGCCCCGCCCGCAGGTGCACAGCATCAAATTCCGAGCCGACGGTCTTGAACCCACTTTCAACCTGAGACAGGATATCTTGATCAGGCGGGCGCAGCTCTCCCGGTTCGGGTACTCTGCCGTCCCAATGCTTATAGGCAAAGGCGAGCACACGATTTGCCAGGTTGCCCCACGTGGCAACAAGCTCGTTGTTATTCCGATTGAGAAAGTCCTGCCATGCCCAGTCCGAATCCTTGCTCTCAGGCATATTGGCAGTCAGGTAGTAGCGTAGCGAATCGGGATCGTATCGGGTGAGAAAATCTAATCCCCAAATCGCCCAATTACGGCTGCCGGAGATTTTCTCTCCTTCCAGGTTCATGAACTCATTGGCAGGTACGTCATAAGGTAATGCCAGGTATTTGTCAGCCCGCCCTTCAAAAAGCTTGGCAAACCACTCTCCCACACCAATCAACTGACCAGGCCAGATAACTGCGTGGAAAGGAATGTTATCTTTTCCAATAAAATAATATGAGCGCGCGTCCGGGTTATACCACCACTCATACCACTCTTGGGATCCCCCTGAGACCTGGGCCCACTCGATGGATGCAGAGAGATATCCAATTACAGCCTCAAACCAAACATACAGGCACTTGTCATCCCAACCCTCCACGGGCACGGGCACACCCCAATCCAGGTCGCGAGTGATCGCCCTTCCATGCAAATTCTTGGCCAGGATTTGCCCCAATGATTGGCGCAGTACGTTTGGTCGCCAGTAGCTCTCACGCTCGCGTAGGAACTCGACGATCTCAGGTTGGAGTTTGGCTAGGTCGAGGTAAAAATGCTCGGTCTCACGTATTTCGGGTATGCTACCATCCATCTTGGATCGAGGATTGACCAGCTGGTTTGCCTCCAGCAAATTCCCACAATTGTCACACTGGTCGCCACGAGCGTTCGCAAAACCACAGATGTAACAAGTGCCTTCCACATAGCGATCCGGCAGGAAACGTCCTTGTGCGGGTGCAAACCATTGCAATTGTTTTTCCGTGAATAAATACCCGTTCTGCTTCAACGCTAAAAAGATCGACTGGGACACTTTATAATGGTTTTCAGTGTGGGTGCTCGTGAACAGGTCATATGTAATACCCAACTTCTGAAATAGCTCCAAAAAACCCTCGTGATATTTTTGATAAACTGCGAGGGGGGTTGTGTTCTCCGCATCCGCGCGAACGGTGACCGGCGTGCCATGAGAGTCAGATCCCGAGACCATCAACACGCGATTGCCTTTTAATCGCTGGTAACGTGCGAAGATATCCGCAGGGAGGTATGAACCGGTGATATTACCCACGTGGATGAGCGAATTGGCGTATGGCCAGGCGACTGCAACCAGGATATTTTGGGACATCTTGCTCTCCGAGGTGCTGTATTTCAATAAAAAGGCTGTCCATCCGGACAGCCAGGTATTGTTGTTCGGGGATGGTCGCTTACGCCATACCCCAATATGCTCTCCGGGCGCGTGGATTGAATGCCAAGCACATCATGATCTGGTTTAAGCTCCTAACGACCATAGTCCTACGTGTGAACTCGTGCACCGATACAATCCTTCGACGGTAATTCCAGAGCGAGTCTAAATGTTGCGAAATGATTTGTCAAGAGGCCCCATACTCCAGGGCAAACCCGATTACAGATAATCCTTGAGACGGCGCGTGCAACCAGGATGCCGCAGCCTGCGGAGAGCCTGACCTTCAATCTGGCGGATCCGCTCCCGGGTCAGGCCAAACTTGGCACCGACTTCCTCGAGTGTATACGATTGACCTTCGTCCAATCCGAAGCGGAGACGCAGAATGCGCGCTTCTCGGGGTGTAAGGGTGGAGAGTACTTCTTCGACGTGCTCGCGCAGCATCGTGTGGCTGACCACTTGGACGGGGGTCGGCGTTGTTCGATCTTCCACAAACATCCCTAGCTCAGCATCATCCTCTTCCCCAACCGGGCTTTCAAGCGAGAGCGGCGCCCAGGAGACCTGTAACATCCACTGAACTTTACGCAAGGGCACATTCATGCCCTCTGAGAGCTCTTCGATGGTCGGTGGGCGTCGTAATGATTGTTCCAGCTCACGTGCCAGGCGGTACATTCGACGAATTCTGTCTGACATATGCACAGGTAGGCGAATTGTCCGTCCCTGGTCAGCGAGCGACCGGGTGATCGTCTGGCGAATCCACCAGGTTGCATAAGTGGAGAAACGAAAGCCACGGCGGTAATCAAATTTCTCGACCGCTTTCATTAACCCCAAATTACCTTCCTGGATTAAATCCAGGAAAGGTACGCCGCGCCCAATATATCGCTTGGCAATGCTAACAACCAGGCGTGTATTCGCCTGGATAATATGGTTGCGTGCTTTAATTCCTTCTTCAATTGCCTCCCTCAACTCTGATTTAGATTGAGTGTTTTTCCTACCATTCAAGTTTGCCAGCATTTGTTTTGCCGACCGACCTTGAGCGATACGTTTAGCCAGGAAGACTTCCTCCTCGACACTCAAGAGAGGCACCAAAGACATCTCTTTTAGATATATTTCTACTGTGTCTTCTGTTGAGGTCCCTGGGAAATCGCGCACTACCAATAGATCAAACTGAATTTCCTTTTCCGGGATTTGAGCCTCGGCGGCTGGCGTAGAATCATCGATCACCTCCACCCCTCTTCTGCGTAACATCGCCATCAACCGCTCGGGTTGTACATCAACCCCACCATGCTGCGCAGTGTAATCCAGGATATCCTCATAGGTGATAAATCCCTGCTCACTTGCTTTTTCCAACAAAAGAAACAATAACGCTCGTCCTACATCTGGCTCATTCAGTTGAACCATAGAGAAGCCTCCTCGGATGATGTCACCGGACGTCGTTCTCGGTCATGCTTTCGGTCAGGTTTTCCCGAAAATGTCACTCTGTATCAAGTAAAGATTTCAAAATATTCAAGCGAGGGTCAGTATCCTCCTCCTCATGTGAGCAGAGGACATCGTTGCGGTTCTCTCCACAGACAGGGCAGAGCCCGAGGCAATCTACTCGGCACAAAGGGCTGATGGGCAGTTCCAGCAACACGTATTCACGAACAAGTGGAGCCAGGTCAATTTGCGCATTCTCTGGGACAATCAGCTCCGAATCGGTTACAGATTGTCGAGAAAAGGCGTACAATTCAGTGAATTCGACAGCAAGGTGCTGTTGAAAATCCGCCAGACAGCGTACACATTCTGCCATTAGGGTCGCTTCCATCGTCGCTTGAACCAGGATACCCTGGGCAGTGCGAGTCAACTCAACGGCTCCAGACAGCTGGCGTAAATTGATGTCTGCTTCCAGCCGAAAGTTCGGAACGTCAAAATCAAAAATCCGGCTGAAACCGACTACTTGGTTGATAAGAAAGCCGACGTTCAGCCGGAATTGGTCGCGTTGATTTGGCACAGCGGGTGTGAATTGAGAAAAGGATGGATTGGATGAATTTATTTTTCTAAGAATTTCAAAAATTATAGCATAGATCATCTACTCCGTCAAGTTTTACAAACATTATTGGTTGTCATAGCTAATTCGTAATAGATATTGAGAAAGGAGACGCGTATGGAAAAACTGCTCCTGGCTAGCAGCAATCCTGGAAAATTACTTGAGATGACCGCTTTATTGGAAGATTTACCCGTTGAGCTTGTCACCCCCCTTCAAATGAACCTCCGAGCCGAGATTTCTGAGAGCGGAAGCACGTACGCCCAAAATGCCGCCATTAAAGCCCGGACGTACTGGCGACTAACCGGACTACTCACCCTGGCGGATGATTCGGGTCTGGAGGTTGAAGCGCTTGGATGGGAGCCAGGAATCCATTCCGCCCGGTATTCTCCAATTGCAGGTGCTTCTGACGCTGACCGGCGCAAACACCTGCTTGCTCAGTTATCCAACAAACCCCGTCCTTGGGTGGCGCGCTTCCGTTGCACGGTTGCATTGGCTGCCCTAGATGGCGAGATTGTCTTCAGCGAGGGGGAATGTGCAGGGGAGGTCATCCCATCTGAGCGAGGCCAGAATGGTTTTGGCTATGATCCGATCTTCCTATTGCCAAATTTAGAACAGACTATGGCAGAGTTATCTTCTCCAATGAAGAATACTCTGAGCCACAGAGCGCATGCTGTACAGGCGATTCGGCCTGTACTCACAAAATTGATAACCGGATCGGCATGATGCTTTGCCAGCCACTACTTTTAAGATATCATACTTTCAATGCGGCGCGTTGAAACACCCTCCCTTGTCGATTTGCTGGTGCTCTCCTTGCGGTGGCTCCTATTGATTGCTTTCGTCGTTGCAGCTCCAACAGGCAGTAATCTTTCCCCTGAGAGCTCGCGTCTCTTCATCATATCTGCGCTGGTAGCCAGCCTGTGGAATTTGTTGTTCACATTCCTGGTTATTTTCTACTTTCGGGTGGTAGCCCTCCGGTATATTACTTTGGCGGGGGATGTCCTGATTGCAGGCATATTCTATTATTCAAGCGGCATGCTTCAAGGCAATCTGGGCTGGGCTGGACTGCTTCCAATATTAACCGCCTCGCTCTATTTCCAAGCTCGCGGCACTCTGGCAGTTTCATTCGCAGTGATCCTCCTGCAAGGATCAATCGGATTGCTCAGACAGGATTTTGTCACGGTTGCGGTATTCTTGGTTCCAATCTTGTTGCTTTATCTCGCTTGCGGCCTCGCCTTGGGATTTGTTGCGAGGCGCATTTTCCTGGCAATTAGCCCGCTCCCCAATAGCAAGAAAGTTAGCCAACCCGAGATTACCAGCATGGAGCAAACAGGTAACCAGGCGCTCTATAAGCTCCTATCCACCATGAACGCATCTTTGAATTACGAGCGGGTCATGGAGACTGCCCTGGATTTGGGGTATACCGCTCTGGCAACCCCAAAGGACGAGGACAATCGTTTAGTCAGCTGTGTATTGCTTTATTCAATTACCAACGGGAAAGTGACTGAGCTGCACGTTGGTGCTGCCAGACGTTTTACACCTTCTGACCTACGCATGACTCTGCCAGGTATTTCAGGCTTAATCGGCAAAACGATTGATGAAGGTAGTCCCGTCCTCATGAAAGCGATCAACAAAGACCCTGAAGTAAGTCGAATTGTGGCTATCCGCTCTTGCCGGGCAGCCTATTGTATTCCCCTTTCCAGCGGATTGGATACATATGGTGTTTTACTCTTTGCCCACCCCGATGAAAACTACTTCACTCCGCAAAAGTGTGAAATCCTGGATGTGATCGGTAACCAGGCTGTCGTTGCCATGCAAAATGCGCAGCTCTATAGGGATTTGGAGCTTGAAAAAGAACGCATGATGGAGCTCCAGGAGGAAACGCGCAAGAAGCTGGCACGTGAGCTACACGATGGACCGACCCAATCGATTGCTGCCCTGGCGATGCGCGTGAATTTTGCCAGGCGGCTTATGGATCGCGATGCTGCTGCTGCCTCGGAAGAGCTCTTTAAGATCGAGGACTTGGCTCGCCGCACTGTGAAAGAGATTCGCCATATGTTGTTTACATTGCGACCATTAGTGCTGGAATCCGAAGGACTAATTGCTGCCTTGGAATCGATGTCAGAGAGTATGAAAGGGACGTTTGACCAGAGTGTGACCATTGATGCTGATCCACAAGCCACCACCAATATTGAACCTGGCAAACAAGGCGTCATTTTCTACATCATCGAGGAAGCAGTCAATAACGCTCGTAAGCATGCCCAGGCGACGAATGTGTGGGTGCGTCTCAAACCGGTCGCTGAAGACACCGTCCTGGTGGAAGTGCAGGATGATGGCGTAGGTTTCAATTTGGAATCTTTAGGGAACGGGTACGATCATCGCGGTAGCTTGGGTATGGTGAATATGCGCGAGCGCACTGAGCTGCTCAATGGGATAATCGAGATCGAATCGTCCGCTGAAAATGGCACCCATATCAGAGTTTTCATCCCGCTTACAGAGAGTGCCGCTCACAGAATGAGACGCGGCGCATAAAAGCTTCTCATGCCGATCACAGATGGAATCTATGCGTCCCTCTCTGAAGCGGGTGAGAAGCCTCCAGTAGTCTTGCTTCATGGAGCCGGTGGCTCGCACCTCTCCTGGCCACCGCAGATCAGAAGGCTGCCTGCCAATACGGTAATTGCCCTTGATCTCCCCGGACACGGGAGGTCAAATGGACCAGGCATGCAGTCTATCCCAGAGTACGCAGACAGCGTATCCAAGTGGATGCATGCTGTTGACCTCAAGTCAGCGGTCCTGGTTGGTCACTCTATGGGAAGCGCCATCGCCCTGCATTTGGCTGTTGCCTATCCAGCATTAATCTCTGGACTGGGGCTTATTGGGAGTGCCGCTCATTTGCGAGTGAATCCCGAGCTTATTGCGGAAAGCGCTGATGAACGCAAATTCCCGCAAGCCGTCGAAAAAATCATCGCTTGGTCGTTCAGTCCCAGTTACCCTGAACGTCTCAAAAAGCTTGTTGCCGACCGAATGGAGCTCACCAACCCGAAGGTATTGGCTGGCGATCTTGTTGCCTGTGACCTGTATGATTCGTCCGAAATCCTAAAAATGGTCCGATGCCCCACTTTGGTGCTTTCGGGTGAAAAAGACAAGATGGTCCCAGCACGAATGGCGGTCCATCTTGCTGATCAAATCCCAACCGCACAGCTTGAGATCGTCCCAGATGCAGGCCATATGGTCATGCTCGAACGACCTGATGAGGTGGCAGCGATCTTAGCCAGGTTCCTGAGCGGCTTAGGGCTTCGATAGACCTGAGGCGCATCGCGCTTGTCAATGCAAAATAGAAATGTCCCTTTTTCTGCAAAGTAGAGATGTCCCCTTTGCCAGGGATGAATAATCGGATATGGTAGACTCGAGGCGCTCGTGCGGAGGATAGGGCAACGCTGGAGAGCGACCCGAGCGCCGACACGAGGCCGAAGACTGGGCAGAGCGGAGATCGCTCTGTTCTTTGGTTTCTGCCCAGTTTTTGGCCGAAAGCGATAAACTCACAGGCCGATCCATATCAGTCTGCGCCATGGGGAGTGGTTTCCTGGATAGGTTTGCCGTTGAGATGACGGCCGTATCGGCGCCAGGGGTGGTTGGGGGCGGGGACAGGGGGCGGCTTGATCTGGCGATCGAGGGTTTTGGTATCGGCGACCTGAGCCTGGCGAGTAGGCTTGTGAAAGATCGTGTAAGATAGGAGTTTGTTTCGGTAGAGGATGGTGACTTCTCCTTTGGCATTCTCACAGACGGTGACTTGAGCCTTGCGCAGAGCATAGTCAGGGCGGTTGGATTGGATCTGGTAGATCACCTTGTTGGCTTGCACGGTGAGGTTCTTGGAGAGCGTAGCGGTTTTCTGGCGGGTCAAGATGATATCCAGGTTTTCGGTTTTGAGTAAGGGGCGGTGGGCATCATGGTTGCTGCGGGGAGCCACGGCAAAGCGGCGGTTGAAATCCAGGCGGAACACGGGTAGATAGGCATTGGCGCTGTCGATGTCGGAAATACCTAGCAGGCGCAGCTCCTTGACCAGGCGGTCCTGGAGGGTCTGATTGGCGCGTTCGATGCGCCCTTTGGCTTGGGGGGTGTTGGCACAGATGATTTGGATGTCCAACTCCTGCATGGCTCGTGCGAACTGGGTAAGACCACTCCCTAGACCGATCGTTTGCACTTGATTGACCCGAAAGATGCCGTGCTTGTCGCTGTAGAAGGCCACCGGCTTGCCATACCGCTCAAAATAGTGCCGGGAAGCTTCGCAGTAGCCGAAAAAGGTCTCGTCCGGCACAAACCACAACTCCAAGAGTTGCCCCGTGGCATCGTCAATATACACCAGCAGGGTGCACTTCGGCCCGCGCCCTTCGAACCAGTCGTGATCCGAGCCATCGATCTGCACCAATTCCCCAAAACAAGCTCGCCGCTCACGCATCTGGTGCATCGACGGCTTTTTCGCCCGCTTCGGCTTCCACATCTCTTCTGCAATCATGATCTTGCGCACACTTTCCCGCGATATCCGTAGCTTGTGTTTCTCCGTCAGCTTCTCGTGCGCTAAGGTGGGTCCAAAGTCTCGATAGTGCTCATAGATCAGGTCGATGGCTTTCTGCTGCGTTTCCGCATCCAGGCGATGGTTGCTCGGCTTCCCTCGCCGGGCGCTGACCAACCCTTTCGCTCCTTGGACTTTATATGCTCGATAGAGCCGTTTGACCTGCCGCACACTCAAACTTAGTATCCGGGCTGCTTCCTTCTGCGTCAGGCGTTTGTCCTTGATCCGCTGTATCGCTTCCAATCGTGTGATTTCTCGGTTGCTCATTCTCAGTAGTTCGTCCATTTCGTGTCCCTTCAGAGGGGACATTTTAACTTTGCGAAAAGGGGACTCTACTACTTTGCGCTAACATGAGGCGCATCGCGCTTGAC
>CAVQOI010000007.1:0-127389 GCA_963714425.1 uncultured Chloroflexia bacterium | reverse complement strand
GGTGATGCCTCTGCGGGTCGTAAGACCCGACTTGATCAACCAAAATACTCTTTCATCGGTTGGAAATAAAAATCGATCCAACCCTGCAGGTATTGTTCGCCATCCGCCGGGAGCCGTGAATGGTTGATCGTCACCTTTGTCCCGTCGTCCGCTGCTTCAAGTACGACTTCCAGCAGCGAATCCTCATCCGAGGGATCGAACTCCGTGGTGCGCCAGGCCTGCAGGATGCGCTTGCCGGGCTCTAATTCAAGGTTCTTCCCAGAGATGTAGCCCTCCCAGGCTTCAAATGATCCGCCAATCTCAGCGCTGGCTTTTGCCGGGCTGCCGGTCATCTCGCTGTGACCCTCGGAGTCCAGCCAGGAGCGGTAAACCGCCTGCGGAGATGCAGGCACCCAATCTGAAACTGTAAAGGCGATGCTCATATTCCAACTCCTGGGCTCACGCCGGCTTATTGGCCTTAATATCCCAACCAGCCTTCACGGGAGCCTCCAGGCTACCATCGGCGTTGATCTGGGTGTACTCCATCTCAATCTTGCTGAAGCTCAAATCGAAGTGATCTGCTGGGTAAGTATCCTTCTCACCGCCGACACTGTAATCACTGATCAGCACGTCGGCCAGCTTGATGCTAAGTATATCCTGGGTTTTGCCCTTCTTCTTCTGGCGACCGACGGTGAGCACAGCTTCCTTGATGTGTTTGCCGCTTGCACAAGCAAGGAAGAGCATGGGCGATGCTTTGCTACTGCGAGCCAGGGCATGCATGGTAGCAAATTCAACTTTCCCTGCTGCACCACCTGCCCCCGAGGCGGATGCCGCTTGCGACACACCCCAGGAAAACGACAGGAGCTCGATCTCATCTTTGTGGCTCGCGGAAGTGCTTTCACCGGGAATGCCGTCCATATTCAGGAAGTAGACTATTTCTTTCATCTCTTTTACCTCCACTTATTCTATTGTGCTTTCGGGTACAATTCGTCTCATGCGGAAGCAGGTCGCCGGGCCAGGCCCAAGGGTCCCCAAACCCCCAGCGATGCAACCAGCCACCAGAGGCCTACATAGAGTGCTTCGGCTCTTAGGGATATTGTAAACAGCTCGCCTGTCAAATTCACCATCCAGTGGAATAGTATAGCCACCAGCGTGCTCCGCTGATTGTTATTATAAAACCAAGTCATCAAAATTGTCTGTGGCAACTTATCAAACTGGTACAGCCAAAACGCTGGGGTCCATACCCCCAGGCTGTGCTGGTAGCTACCCTCGATGAAGAACAGCGGCAGGTGCCAGACCATCCAGAAGAGTCCCAGCAGCAAGCTGGAAGACAGGGCATTCCAGCGGACTTGTAACCTGTCAAGGGCATAACCTCGCCAGGCCAATTCCTCAGGGATGGGGCCAAAGAGGAGCAAGAAAAGAGCGAAGGGGATAAAGCTTAGCGGCAGGTGGATGAAATCGGCAGCCGCATCCATCTGTGCCCCTGTTCCCCCCAGGAGTGCATCAGCAAGCGCGCTCAGACCAGTCAGCGCAGGAGCGAGGAGTAATACGACCACGTACCACCTCGCCCCGATGCGGCTGAAATCCAGTGCGCGCCACCAATAATCCCGTTGCTCTTGCTGCGTGTGACGCGTGTAAACAATCGCCAGTGCGGTCGCCAGAGGCATCACCCCGCCCAAATAGTGTAGAAACATCCGCACCAGGGCAGGTTCTCCTGCTGGAAGGAGTGCCGCAGGGATCCAGAACAGCCAGGTAAGGAGAAGCGCAAACAGAAAGAACATTTCCTGGAACCGCCATTCACCAGGTGTATTCAAGAAGGCGCCACGTCCTGGGATGCGCTTGTGCGACACTCCAGGAAGGTATGCGTGGCAGAACGAAATCGCTTGCTTGCTCTCAATCCGCCGGAGCGCCCGCCAGAACAGGCTCGTCGCCGTTATAGCGAGCCAGTTGCGGCCACTTACGCACGATCCACATCACCGCCAGGATACATCCAACGCCACCGCTGATGATCGCTATTGGTGCGCCGAAGATTTGCGCCACCGCCCCTGCTTCCATCTCTCCCAGCTGCGGGCCGCCCATGAAGAATATCTGGTTCACGCTGGTCATGCGCCCGCGGAGATAGTCCGGCGTCTGCAGCTGGCGGATGGTGTTGCGGATGATGGTGCTTACCGAATCCGACGCTCCCACGACCATCAAGGCCAGCATTGCGAAGGTAAACTCCGCAGACAGTCCAAAGGCCACCGTCGCCACGCCGAAAAATATCACCGATCCCAGGAATAACGGTCCCTGGCGGCGGATAACGGGCACCTGAGAGATTACCAGCGCAGCGACCACCGCTCCGATGGACTGGGCCGCCGAGAGTGCCCCATATTCCACAGCCCCCACATGCAAGATGTCCACCGCGACGATAGGCATAAGCGTGTTTGCCGAAGAGAAAAAAGTGGCAAAGAAATCCAGGATCATGCTGGATAGGATGATCGGATGTCCTCTGATGAAGCTCACGCCTTCACGGATCGCAGGCAGGTTGATGGATGCGCTGCGCCCAGGCGCAGACTGCTGCCCAACCGAGCCCATCAAGATCAAAGCCAGGATCACTGCCAGGTAGGAAATGGCGTTGAAGGCGTAGGTGTAGGTCAATCCCCAATAAGCGATTACAAGCCCGCCAACTGCCGGCCCGACGATCGCCCCGGTCTGGAAAGCGATTGAGGTCATGCTGAAGGCGTTGGGCAGGTCGCGGGCGGGCACCAGGTTGGGCACCAGCGCCTGGCGAGCCGGCAGGTCAAAGGCCATAGCCACGGCTTGCAAGGCGGTCAGGGCGTAGATATGCCACAGTTGAAGCACTCCTGTAAGAGTCAACGCGGTCAGCGCGGTGGCTAACAGCGCCAAGATGATCTGCGTGACGATCATCACCTTGCGCCGGTTGGCCACATCAGCCACGGCGCCTCCAATGAGCGAAAAAACGATCACCGGCAGGATGCGCGCCAGGCCCACCCCTCCCAGGGCAATGGGCTGGTCGGTCAGCGTGCGGATGTGCCAGAAAATCGCCCATACCTGCATCTGGGCACCCGCTACGGAGATCATCAATCCCAGCCAGATCAACCGGAAACGGTGGTGTTTTAATGCTGGAGGGATGTGCAGCCCTAACACATCACCTTTCCGCCGTCCACGTTAATTGCCTGCCCGGTCACGTAGGCAGCTGCGTCGCTGCACAAGAAAAGCACCATCTCGACCACATCGCTTACCTGACCCAGCCGGCCTTGGGGGATATCCTCCAACCATTTACGCATCATCTTCTCATCCTGGCGCAGAGCAGCAGTCATCTCCGTTTCGATCACGCCTGGGCACACGGCATTCACGCGAATATTGTAGGCTGCCAGCTCGCGGGCGGATTCGCGCGTCAAGCCGATTAATCCCATCTTGGAGGCGACATAGGCGGCGCGGTTCTTGAGCCCATGAGCGCGCCCGGCGATGGAGGCGATATTGACGATGGCGCCGCCGCCCTGCTCGCTCATCACCCGCCCTACCGATTGGGTAGTGAAGAACGCCCCTGTCAGGTTGACATCCAGCGTGCGCCGCCAATCCCACTCGTCGATCTCCAGGATCGAGGCGTGCGGCTCGACCCCAGCGTTGTTCACCAGGATATCGATACGCTCCCACTCGTCACGCACCTGCTCGATCATAGCCTGTACGGGCATTTTTCCGGCTACATCGAAAACAAAATCTTTGCAGATCCCCCCGGAGGAGTGGATAATCCGCAGCGTCTCATCCAGGTTTATAGGGGTGACATCGTTCGCCGCCACCCGAGCGCCACGCTGCGCAAACGCCATGGCAATCGCCCTCCCAATGCCACGCCCTGCGCCGGTGACTAAGACCACTTTATCTTTGTACTCGCTCATGTTTCCCTGATTGCGCTTGAATGTCGAAGGTTCCCTTGGCAAACTTACAACCTGCAACTATCTAATCTTCACCCTTCTTAAACCGTTGTAGATTTTCGATATCGTCCTCTTTATGATCGGCGAAGAAGAGGACCATATTCCCACTGGATATGGTTTGCAGCACCTTGCCCGCTTGGCGTCCTGCGGGAGAGGCCATCGCCTGTTGCGCGTCGTCCAGCGTTTCGAAGAAAAGCTCGTGCATCATAGCGTACGTACGCTCGCCATAAAGGAACGTATCCACGCGGCTTGTGGCTTCACGACGCAAGCCGGGCATGCTCTCGGCATGATGCAGGAATTGCGGCCAGGCTTCATCGAAAGCCGCCCAGTCATCGGGCGGCTCAATCAAGATCACGAGTTTATGCATCGCAGGTCACCTGCCTCAATTATACTGCTATTCCCTGCATGTCCTTTTATGGTATGATTCGCCCAATTAGAGGCAAACCAATGGAAGACAAAATTACCATTATCGAGGGACCTACTCCCACATTTGAATCGGTAGAAGAGGGCTGGGTGTCTGGTCTCTATGAAGGCCCAAGATTAGGAAACGTCGTTGTCACACGACTGCGCACTTTCAACGGTCCGTCTTTGGTTGAACGCTGTCATCGCGCCTGGCATAACCGCCAGGGCATCCACCTGGAATACCGTACCCTGGAAGGTCTGGACCAAGAGACGCCCATCGTGGCAGCCCGCTCCCTGGAGATGGAAGAAGGCCATCTGCTGGAGCTTTGGCTGCGCCTCACCGATGATGACGTAGAATTGGAGCTGGGCTATGAGGATGATCTTGGAGATGAAGCCGAGGACGATCCCGGCAACCCGGATATTTTTTAATGCGCTTTACGACTGATAACACCCAATACCTAAATTGATGGTGGGAAGAAGATGTCATAAGTTGATGGGTGTCAGGCGGCAATAGCCGCCTGACACCCATCATTTTGACAATAGCATCACTCCCGTCGGGAGGGTGAAGAGCATAAAGAGGGAGTACGGGCATTCCTGGACAAAAGAATCCCCCTATATATTGTTCAATCTCATTAATTAAATTAATAGTAATCGTAGTAGGCACTGGGGATATGTGGACAGAGGCAGCTTAGGAGTGGAATAACGGAAGATATGGGGCTCGGAGACGCCCGTTGCCTGTATGCGCCGGTTAAGTGGGGAGAGACTGTCCACAGCCATCCTGGGGAGAGACACGGTAAAGTTTTTGGAGCAGGCTGTGGAATAATGCAGGCAGACGGCTATTTGGGTGATGCTCGTAGTGAGCCCCCATATCTGGGGTTTAGCGAAGATTAAAAATTCGCACAAAAGATCGAGTTTTCCCCATTAACTGTCGTTTATCCACAGTTTTCCACGAGTTATCCACATTTTGGAGCAATCCATACCAGTTGGATATCAGGACAAGAGCCTGTATATGGGGTTTTGGAGACCCTGGCGAGAGAGGTTTTTCTGGGTAAATCCTAAATTGGCTGATGTCAGAAATTGGGTCTTTACAAAACCAATAGATTAGATTATTATCTAATTAGATAAATGTCTAGTTTAGTTCATTGCTTACAATAGCTGTTTGTCTAAGAGAGATGGTTGTCTATGAGCAGGAGGAAGCCATGCTAGACCGCCAATACCAAAGTGATCCCCACTATCTGAGCTCCCACTATTCGGAGCGCCGCAGGGCAGCTGGAATGGACCTCCAAGCGCGCCAAACCGGATCGCCAGGCATGAGAGAGCGCCTCTTACAGTCCCTGGGAGATGTCCTGATTGCCTGGGGGCAAAGGCTCAAGCAAGCCAGCGAACCCCCTTTCAAAGAACTGTGCCAGGATTGTCCCTGATAAGGCAGTGAAGCGATGAGCGAACGCCAATCTGAAAATTCATCACTGCCGCGCTTGAGTTGGGATATCGGCACCGCCTACGACTTTTTCGAAAGCCTGGATGTGCTGCACAACCCGGATAATTATGATCTGCGTGCCTCATGGGCGGCAGGCGTGCGCTCGCGAATGCCGGCTGATGAGCGCAAGCTCCTCGAGGATATGCGCTATTTCCTGTGGGTGCCCATGCGCTGGATAAACAGCCTGCCCGAACCGAAAGACGCCACCACCGTGCTTTGGTCATTGCGCCAGATCCCGCCTGCCGAGCGTATGCAATCCTTATTCAAGGGATGCGAGGGTTGTGAGGGTGACGAGCAGGAGTTCCACCACATATTTGTCGCCGTTGCAAAGCGAGGCACCTGGGACAAACAAGATATTCAGGCTGTGCGAGAATTGCTGGTTAAGTATCACAAAGACCCAGACCAGATAGACCGGCTGATCGAATCGCTGCCGGCTTTTCTGGATTGGTGGAAGAGACCGGAAGACTTTGGCGATCTGTACCTGTCTGCCTTGCAAGCCTACTACCAGGTCTTCTTCGCCGAAGAAGAGAAGCGCATTGGCGCCTATCTCCAAGATGCCCTGGAGCGGGCTCAGCGGCTCGCCGGGCAGCTTCCCCTCGCAGAGCTGCTGGTAGAGCTCTCGCAGGGGGTTGACCTGAAGGATGAGATGGATACCGCAGAGCTGCTCCTGGCGCCCGTATACTGGAGCACGCCCTTGATCTTATGGGATAAGATCAGCCCGCAATCTACCATGATCCTGTTTGGCGCCCGCCCTGCGGATGCAGCCCTCATCCCCGGCGAGGTTATCCCGGAGGGCAGCTTGCGCGTGCTCAAGGCGCTGGCAGACCCGACCCGCCTGAAGATCTTGCGCTACCTCAGGGATGAGCGCCTGACCCCTGCCCAGCTTGCCCGCCGATTGCGACTGCGCGCTCCTACAGTTATCCACCACCTGAAAACGCTGCGGCTGGCCGGGTTGGTGCGTGTCGCACTTGATAGCGATGGCAACAAGCTGTATGCAGCGCGCCTGGAGGCGTTTGACAATACCTTCGCCAACCTGGGAGAGTTCTTACAGGCGGAGTCCAAGGAACCCTAGCATAATCAACGTTCTCCTCCATGAGATGCCCCTTCTCCCTCAATTAAGAGTAAAAAGGGGCATCTGTATTTAAACAACTCGATTGTAACCTTACGGGCAAGAGTGCATCTAATGGATTGTGAGATAATACACGAATACTAATGAAGGCCTGTTCCAACAGAGTGTTTGTCGAAATCTAATTTGGAGGTCCACATTCATGGAAATGATCATTGATTTTCCCGGCGGCGCCCGCGTTGACGCCCATTTCGGTCCGTTCACTATTGAAACCGACCAACCCCCGGTTGCTTCGGCGCCATCACCCTTTGCCACGTTTCTGGCTTCGATCGGCACCTGTGCTGGGATTTACGTGTTGGGGTTCTGCCAGCAGCGCGGGCTGTCCACCGAAGGTATCCGCATCGTCCAGCGCGTGCACTCCAACCCGCAGAATGGTATGGTGAGCAAGATCGACCTGGAAATCCAGGTGCCCCCGGATTTCCCGGAGAAATACCTGTCCTCACTGGTGCGCTCGGCGGAGCTGTGCGCTGTGAAGAAGCACCTGGAGAACCCACCCCAATTTGATGTGTACACGCGAGCGTTGGAAGCCGCTCAAGCCTAGCCTTGGAGCTCGTCACGCTCGAGCAAGCCCTTAACAAGCAACAGAGCCAGGAAAGAAAAACCGATCAGGATCACCGATAAGGTGAGAGCAACCTCAAGGTCCACCTCGAAGCCGATGTAGATCGCCAGCGGCATAGTTTGGGTGCGCCCCGGGAAATTGCCGGCGAAGATGATGGTGGCGCCGAACTCCCCCAAAGCGCGCGCCCAGCTCATCAACCCCCCGCTGAGCAAAGCCGGCCACGAAAGCGGCACAATCACATAGCGGAAGAGCTGCCAGCCGTTTGCCCCATCCAGGGCGGCGGCTTGCTGCGTTTCAGAATCCACAGCGGCAAAGCCCAGGGCGGCTGCCTTGATGTATAAGGGAGAGGCGATGAAGACCTGCGCCATCACGACCGCTGCCTGGGTGAAAGCCATTTGGATACCCAGGTCGGCGAGCAGGCTGCCAATCGGGCCCCTGCGCCCGAAGACTACCAGTAAAGCCACGCCCGCCACGGCGGGAGGCAGCACTGTGGGCAGGTCTGCCAGGGTGTCTACCAGGCGCTTCAAAGGGCCGCGCGTCTGGTGGGCCAGAAACAGGGACAGGGGTGTCCCAAAAACGACAATGATGGCGGTGGCAACGATCGTGGTGCGCAGGCTTACGAAGATGGCTTGCAGGACAACCGGCTGCCGCAGATGGGATATCAGCTCCGCAGGGGACGTGCTCAGCAGCAGGGCAGCTAGCGGCAACGTGATGAAAGCCAGCATAGGCAGTGTTAGCAGCTGCCAGCGGTAGGAGTACCAGGAGCGCGAAGGGGGTGGTGCGGGAGGGGAAACGGAGGATGACAGGCGCATATTATTTTTTAGGGATGAAACCGTATCCGGACAGGATATCCTGACCTGGCGGGGAGAGCACGAATTCTAAAAAAGCATCAGCCTGTTTTGGTTGAACGCTATCCTGGATGACGGCGATCGGGTATTCAGCCATGATATTTATGTTTTGAGGGATCTCAAGGACCCCCACGCCATCCGGGTTATCCCGGGGGATGTCGGTGGCGTACACGATCCCGGCGTCAGCTTCGCCCAGGGCGACCTTACTGTACACGGCGTGAACATTTTCTTCATAAGAGACCACATTTGCCAGGACCGCCTCCCGGTAGCTTGCTCCATAACCGCCCTCCAAACTGGCATTTTCTAAAAAATGCATGGAATAAGCGCCAACCGGCACCTCTCCAGCGGCGAGCACCAGCTTGATCCCGGGTCGCGCCAGATCCAGCAGAGAAGCCAGCTCTGCAGGGTTATCTTCAGGATACACAACCACCAGGCGGTTGTGGGCGAAGGTGCGCGCAGCGCCGGCTGCCACGCGACCGCTCGCGATGGCGGTTTCCATCTGAGCCTGGTTGGCGCTGGCGAAGACGTCTGCCGGGGCGCCGTGGGCGAGCTGCTGTGCGAGCTGCTGCGAGCCGGCGAAGTTATAGATCACCTGCACGCCGGGATGCTCCGCCATGAATGCACCCCCCAACTCGGTCATGGCATCGGTCAAGGAGGCTGCGGCGAAGACCGTCAGCGCCAGGGGTTTGGGTCTCGTCTGGCAGGCAGCCAGGCTTATGCTCATCAGGCACAGGCAGACAGATAGCCAAAATTGGGTTATTCGGGGCGTCTTTGACGCCCCGAATAACCCAATTTTGGCTGAACCTCCCCCTTCTCTTTCCGTAGGAGGGGAGAAAAGGGGGCTGGGGGGTTGAGAGGGGTGGAAGAAGAGGCTCATTTTAATTCTGGCGAAACCGCACTGTCAATCTCCTTGCGGCAGTCCTGCAGCCACCCCAAGATCGACTCAAGCTGGCGGATGCGCAGCTCAAGCCCCAAGCGGTTGACAAGCTGTTCCGCGGGCATTCCTTTGTGCAAGCGGCTCAGGCGTCCCAGGCTTCGGCGGGTCTCAATGAGTTGGGCTTCGATTAATCGGTCCACCAGCTGCGAGCCGGTGCGGCGGGCAAAGTACAGCCGGGTGAGGAACTCCAGGCGGATGGAGCGCACGCTGCTGCCGCTGGGGGCTTCCAACCAGCGCTCGAATCGTTCTTGTCCCTGCGCTGTCAGGTGGAAGCGACGCCGGGCGGGCAGCTTCTCCTGCTCCAGCATAGCGCCGGCGATGAACCCTTTTAACTCCAGGCGGTTGAGGATATTGTAGGTCTGGCTTAGGCTGACATGCCAGACCTGCCCCAGGTCGGTGCTCAGCTTGTGGTGCAGCTCGTAGCCGTGTGCGGGACCTTGCGCCAGCAGCCCTAATAGGGCGTACTCGGGTGAGAGGGCGGAGGTCCGTCGCGAGCTTTGGGAGGACATACTCACTCAGTGAGTATATCCATTATTTTGAGCGTGTCAATAGGGCGGGAAGGGTCAAATCTCTCCATATCCAATGCGCCAGAAGCAAGATGATATGATTCTGGGTACTTGCTCACCTGGGTGGCGCCAGAGATATTCGCTGAAAATGAGGGAACCAATGGGGATATTCGCCTCCGTCGGTTTGCAGGAGCTCGACGGTACACCCAAGCCAGCGCCACAAGTATGGGATATTTTTTGCGAAGAGGGGATCAAAATAGGCAAAGTCGGCTTTATCGGTGCGAGAGGATCAGACTCAGCAGCGACATCTCAATTTTGTTAACCCCTATTCAATTGTATTCTGTTATAACCCACTCTAAACCTAAACCCAGATCTTGCATATAGCGCCCATCGCGTCGCATGCTTCTCAACAATTCACCTAGAGACAATGAAAAAGATATTTAAACCAGGGGCTGGAGGCGGGGTTTTGACTATTCGGAAGATTGTAGGCTGGAGCCCATTGTTCTTAATTAGTAGTTTGGGTCTATTTCTAGAGATGACCATCATACGATGGATGTCTGCAGAAATACGATTATTGGCGTATTTTAAGAATTTACCGCTTTTGGCTGCTTTTCTTGGCTTGGCAATTGGTTTTGGATTAGTAGGGCGAAACAAGATCAAATGGCCTTCATTTGCGGTGCTCTTCGCTTGTTTTGTTGGAATCGTACTCGCCTTAGGGCGCGCTACATCTTCACGCCCTTTGACATACCCAGGGAAAGAGGACGAGTTTATCTGGTTTACCGCGGATTATTCTTATTGGATAACCCTTGCAATATTTTTGGGGACATTAGCAGTTTTCTTTATGCTTACGATGTTGTTATTTATCCCTTTGGGGCAAGCGACCGGAGAGGAGATGGCGCGCCACGAACCGGTTCCTGCTTATATTGTTAACTTGTTAGCTAGCCTTGCGGGTATTTGGTTGTTCGCTTTAGTTTCTTTCTTTACCACACCACCGGTGGTCTGGTTTGGTATTTTCATCATCGGTATCGTCATTTATCTGGCGTATCGCAAGCTCCTGTCCTGGACCGACATCGTGCTCTATTCATTAACCTCGGTCGTTTTGTTCATCTTTGGGCGAGGGGTTGTCTGGTCTCCATACCACCGTCTGGAAGTTCACGAATTGCGCTTACCACGGGTGAGTAATGGGCAAGAAGAAATGATGGGATACAACCTGACGATCCAACAGGTCTTCTATCAGATCGCTATGGACCTGTCTCCAGCCAGGCTATTAGAGTTAGGTGGCGATATCCCCGCAGCTGACAACGCAGCACATTCTTATGACCTCCCTTACAAAGCAAGTAATCGCCAAGCCGAAGTTTTGATCGTCGGCGCAGGTATGGGTAATGATGTTGCAGCCGCATTACGCAATGGCGCCAAACTTGTCGATGCCGTTGAAATAGACCCTTCGATAATTGAATTGGGATATGAGCTGCACCCAGAAGCTCCCTATAGCGACTCGCGGGTGAACGCGGTCGTCGATGACGCCCGTTCGTTCTTCGAAAAACGCGACAAAAAATATGATGTGATTGTTTTCGGCTTGCTCGATTCACATATCCTGTTATCAAGTCTCTCCAATGTTCGTCTTGATTCGTTCGTATATACCCTGAATAGCTTTGAGCAGGCGAAGAGCCTTTTGAAAGAGGATGGAATCCTCGCGCTTACCTTTGCTGTTGGTGAGCCATGGATTGAACAAAGATTAGGACGAATGCTGGTCGAGGTGTTTGGAGAGGGGGAGGTATATTATTACTCAGGCTGGACAGGCACTACCTTCATTGCAGGCGAGACTTCACCCGACCGTATAACGGAAAACAGCCTGCTTGTTTGGCAGCCCTCCCCAGACGGGGAGGCTGTGCCCCTGGCAACCGATGATTGGCCCTATCTTTATCTTCGGGATCGCCGCGTGCCTATTGCCTATTGGCAGACTCTACTATTCGTTGGATTGATTTGTGCGCTCGTTATAGCTCGGTCTTTTAGATCAGCCTTACGTCCTCTATGGCATTTCTGGTTTTTGGGCGCGGCCTTCCTGCTGATTGAATTTAAGAGCATCACAGAGTTTGCTTTGCTCTTTGGAACCACCTGGCTTGTCAACGTTCTGGCGGTGTCGGGGGTATTGATGATGGCGTTGGGAGCAAATCTGGTGGTGTTGCGATGGCGGCGCTTGGATTTGCGGGTCGTTTATGCTCTCTTATTCGCCAGCCTGACATTCAATTACTTTGTCCCCTTGAAATCGCTCGTCGGGCTTGAACCCGTCCTTCGGGCAATCACAAGTATGGTATTGCTTTCCCTGCCTTTGTTTTTTGCAGGACTAATATTTGGGACCTCGCTCCGTAGAGCACGCGAGACTGCCAGGCCTCTGGCTTCGAACCTCGCCGGCTCGGTCGCGGGCGGCGTTTTGGAATATGGCTCTCTTATAGGGGGAATCAAGAGTTTATACTTGATCGCTGGCCTTGTCTATGCGGGGGCTTTGATCGCCTACCTGGTACAAAAAGATTAAATCTTGCCCCCCGAGGCTATGCAGCTTCGGGGGTTTTTGTTCGCCCGCAGTTCAACTTCGGGCGGAGCTGGGGCTGAAAATACCTGTATATCTCGCGGAATCCTACACAGCCACCGAGGGAGTTGTTAGGAGTGGCCTGACAGGTAATCAAAAATGTCTTCAATATGGTTGTTAATGGTGGAAAAGTGTCCTCCATTTTCTACTTCAATTAAGCTAGCCTTTGGTAGCGCCTTCGCAAAGTAACGCCCCATTCCAATTGGCACTTGCTTATCATAAAGACCGTACCAAAGTTTTATTTCACGATTTATACCGCTTAGTTGAAAGCCCCATTCGTTGACATATAAGCGCCATTCCCACGCGTCGCCATCAATACCATTGCGATGCGATTCTTTCGTGGATCTAGCAAAAATTTTAATAACATCAGGATTTCTTTCAATTAGTTCAACATCCGGAAGCGGCAAGGCTTGCTTCATCCGCTTCATCATTTGTTCCTCATTGCTATAAAACCCTGCCATTTGTTTTAGCAAAAAACGATTGACAATGGGCATATTCTTAGCAGTCAGGAAAATAAATTTTACTGGCGGCCACATGCCGTTGAATTTATCCACCATCTCTGGTGGTGCCGTACCGCTAATAATTGCAGCGTTTTTTATCTTTTCCGGAATTTTGTATATCGTTGCGAGTACATGCGGCCCCCCACCCGACAACCCAAATATTGAAAACGAATCCATTGATAGAGAGTTGGCTAACTCAAGCACATCGTTTGGCCAATCAAGAAGTTTGCGGTTAGGCTGAAATGTTGATAAACCAAATCCTGGACGATCAGGAACAATGAGTCGAACACGTTTCTTATATGCTGCATTTTCAAACCATTCACCTTCAAAGCGGGAACTATTTCCACCTGTAAAATACAACACAGGCGCACCATCTACTGAACCGTATTCTGCGAAACCAAGTGTTCGCCCGTCGCGTAATCGGAATGTTTGATTAACTCTGTTAGTCTGCACGCCTTATCCTTTTTATTAGTATTTTTGTTAATGTAAACGCCTGGCGGTCTATCCATCCGCCGCTGACTTTGCTCAATACCATGACTAACCAGAACCAAGCTTGCTCAAATAGCGCCGATCAACTGTGCCGAAGGTGGTCGGCGATTCCGCGTATACAGAAAGGGCGAAATTGGCGACTCCTCGCAGGGATCCTGGAGATTCACCGATTCGCCCCTACGACGGTACGCAATACACTATACGCAATAATCCCTCGCCTATTCCTCCAACGTGCTGATATCTCCCTCGGGCTGGCCCAGGGCGCGCGCCTTGAGCAGCCGGCGCATGATCTTGCCGGAGCGGGTCTTGGGAAGGCTGTCAACGAAAGTGACGTCCTCCGGCCGGGCGATGGGCCCGATCTCATGGGACACATGGGCGCGCAGCTCCTCGGCCAGCTTGTCGCTCTTCTCCACGCCAGCGACCAGCATCACGTAGGCGTGGATGGCGTTGCCCTTCAATTCATGGGGCAAGCCGATGGCTGCCGCCTCGGCGACCGCCTGGTGGCTCACCAGGGCGCTCTCCACCTCGGCTGTGCCCAACCGGTAGCCGCTGACCTTGATTACGTCGTCTATGCGCCCGATGACCCAGATGTAGCCATCTTTGTCTTTGCGAGCCGAATCCCCAGCCTGGTACATATCCCCGTATTTTCCCCAGTATTGGGTTTTGTAGCGCTCCGGATCCTTGAGGATGGTGCGCAGCATGCCCGGCCAGGGCTTCTTGATCACCAGATAGCCTTCGTCTCCAGGGGCGACGGCCTTGCCGTGTTCGTCCACCACGTCAGCGTCGATGCCGAAGAGCGGGCGCGTGGCTGACCCGGGCTTGAGGGGCGTGATCGGCAGGGGCGAGATCATAAAGCCTCCCGTCTCGGTCTGCCACCAGGTGTCCATAATTGGGCAGCGCGATTTTCCGATGACGGTGTAGTACCACTTCCAGGCCTCCGGGTTGATCGGCTCGCCCACGCTGCCCAGCAGTCGCAGGCTGCTCAGGTCGTGCCGGTTGGGCCAGGCGTCGCCAAAGCGCATCAACCCGCGGATGGCGGTGGGGGCAGTGTACAGGATGGTGATGCCGTAGTTCTCCACGATCTTCCACCAGCGGTTGGGGTAGGGGTGGTTGGGGGCGCCTTCGTACATAAAGCTCGTTGCGCCTGTGAGCAGCGGTCCATATACGATGTAGGAGTGCCCGGTCACCCAGCCGGGGTCTGCAGCGCACCACCAGCGGTCTTCGTCTTTAATATCGAAGACGTCCTTCAGCGTGGTGTAGGTGTAGACCATGTAGCCGCCGTGGGTGTGCACCACGCCTTTGGGACGCCCGGTGGTGCCGGAGGTGTACAGGATGAAGAGCGGGTCTTCGGCGTCCATTGGCTCTGTGATGCAGTTATTGTTGGCGATCGGCAGGCTCATCAGGTCGTGATACCAGTAATCGCGCCCGGCCTCCATGTAGATCTCCTGTTGGGTCCGCTTGACCACTATGGTGCTCTCAATGGTAGGCTGGCGGGCGATTGCCTCATCGGCGATGTCCTTCAAGGCGACAATCTTGCCGCGCAGCCAGCCGCCATCGGCAGTGATCAGCACGCGGCTCTGGGCGTCTTCGATGCGCTCTGCCAGCGCCTCCACGCTGAAGCCGCCATACACCACGCTGTGCGGGGCCCCGATCTTGGCGCACGCCAGCATGGCGATGACCATCTCCGGAATGCGCGGCATGTAGATGGTGACGATGTCGCCCTTCTTCACGCCCATGCTGCGCAGCACGTTGCCAAACTTACACACCTCCCGGCTGAGGGCGTAATAGGAGAAGGATTGTGTATCCCCTGGCTCACCTTCCCAGATCAGCGCCAGCTTATTCTTGCGGTAGGTCTTCAGGTGGCGGTCGAGGGCATTTTGGACGATATTGGTCTTGCCGCCCACGAACCACTTGAAGAAGGGCGCCTGGCTGTCATCCAGCACCTTTTCCCAGGGCTGGTACCAGTCCAGCTCGGAGGCGCGCTCACCCCAATATCCAGCTGGGTCATCGATGGAATAACGGTAGAGCTTTTCGAATTCCTGGATGTTGGCGTTTTGGATGATCTCTTGCGGGGGATAATACACCTCGCCTTCGAGTTGTTTGTCTTTGGCAGCAGGCTGAGCCATGGTCCCTCCTGTGGTTGAAAGGTTGAAAGTAAGATGTATAACGGTATCCGGGATTATAGACCAGAGATAAGTAGATAGATTGTAAGAAATTCAGGGAATATTGTCAATGTAGATCGACTAGCTCCTCATCGGTTGCTAGGCGGCTATAAACTTATTTATCTGACAGTTGCTTGCATTCCGCCCAGGTTTCCTATACAATCTATCTATCATGCTGCTCTCTGCTGAAATTATGCGTCTGCTCCTCCTGATGTGCGTGCTGGGGATGACCTTTCTGGCAGTCTTCTATCTACGCAGACGGGAACTGAGCCTCTCCGAATATATCGGCTGGGGCTTGCTGGTTGTGCTGCTGCCCTTGCTGGGTCCATTCCTGACCATACTCTATCAGCCTGGTAAGCGCCTGCGCTAATTCCCCCTGAAGAGATTGGCGGAACACCTGCATGCTCCTGCAAGCAATCCTTTGTCATACGATTTCCTAGAGACTTCATTTTGGGAAAAGACCGCTTTCTTTGGTTGATCATGGGCGCCATCGCCCTCCTGGCTGCGCTGGCTGTGGTCCTGTTCTTCCTACGGCAGGGGACGCAGGAGTACACTGGCGAGGATACCCCGCAGGGCGTGGTGCACAACTACGTGCTTGCTCTGGAGAGCAGGGACTTCCAGCGCGCGTACAACTATCTGATTGAAGGAGAGGGCAAGCCCACTTACGAGCGATTTCGCCAGGATCTCCTCTCGTTTGAGTTTGCCGCCTCGCTACAGATCGGTGAGGCGCAAGTCTTCGAACAGGAGGCCATCGTGAATGTAACCGTCATCCGCGGGGGCGGCGGACCCTTTGAAGACGTATACCGCGATGCGGCAAATGCCGTTCTTGTTCTAAATGACAACAATGAGTGGAAGATATCGAGCATGCCCTATCCGTACTGGGGTTGGGACTGGTTCAACCCGCAACTAATCAAGCCCACCCCAGGCGAATAATGATTTCTTTATCATGAATCACATCGACGAGTTGCTTTGGGGAGTTTCGCGCTCTCAGCCAACCCCCGCCCCCGACCTGCCTTCGCTACGCCCGGCAGGCTTCCCCTCCCCTTATGCAGGGAGATGGGAGATAGTCCAGAATAGGGGAGTTGTGGTCGTTTTGCGACCACAACTCCCCTATTCTGGAATCTTTTCCCCCCTTCCCAGAAGGGAAGGGGGGACTGAGGGGGGATGGGAGTAAACGATGCAAACCATCCGCCGCTTGTACCTGTATGGTGTGACCCTAGTCAGCCTGGAGACCGTGGTTTGGGGAGCCATTGGCCTGGCGCGCTCTATCCTGGCTGGAGATGAACTCGGAAGCAATATCACCCGTTTGGCAAGCGCCCTGTCGTTCATCCTGGTCGGCGTGCCCGTTTTCCTCTTGCACTGGTGGCTGGCACAGCGCGGGGCGCTCAGGGATGCGGAAGAGCGCTCGTCGCGGGTGCGCGCCGTTTTTTTGTACGGCGCTATGCTGGCAACTCTGGCGCCCGTCTTCCAGAATCTGCTGGCGTTGCTTGACCGCATATTCTTGCAGGTCTTAAACCTATCCCCGTCTAGCGCCTTCTTTGGGGGTTCGCAGTCCCTGGCAGACAACCTGGTCGCCATGGCTCTCAACGGAGTGTTCGCCGCTTACTTTTACTCAGTAACGCAGGGGGATTGGAAGGCTACTCCGCAGGGCGAGGCTTTCCCCGAGGTTCGCCGCCTGTACCGCTACCTGTGGCTATTATATAGCCTGGCATTGGTTGTCGCGGGCGTGCAGCAATTACTGTTTTTCGTGCTCTCGCTTTGGGAGGCGGCAGGCACGGGAGCGCGCATGGCGCTTGCCAACGGCCTGGCGCTGGCTTTGGTCGGCGCACCGCTGTGGTTCTTTGTCTGGCAGCGCATCCAGGCAGCTTATGAGGAACCCGGCGAAGCGGCCTCGATCCTGCGCCTGGTGGTGCTTTATGTACTCTCCTTTGCTGGCGTGGGCACCGTGCTGGGCTCAGCAGGGGCGACACTGTACGTTTTGCTGCGGGTGCTTCTGGGAGATAGCATGGGGCTGGTAGCGCTGCTCGGCGAGGTGAGCGTGCCCCTCTCGGTGGCTGTCCCCTTTGGGGTTGTGTGGACCTATTACGGGCGTATCCTGGGGATGGAGATTCGCGACTACCCGGACAAAACCAAATCCGGACAGCGCGCCGCAGGATTGCGGCGGCTTTACTTGTACGTGCTTGCAGTGCTGGGTCTGGGTACGACCTTCATCGGTCTACAGTTGCTCCTGTCATTTCTTGTCGATCTGTCCGCCAGCCGGACGGTCGTCTGGGGGAGCGGCTTGCGAGATAACCTGGCGAGCGCTCTCTCCGCCCTGGCTGTGGGAGCTCCGTTGTGGGTCGCCACCTGGCGCCCTATCTCTCACGAGGCGACCCAGGAAGGGGAGCCCGGCGACCATGCCCGCCGCTCGGTTGTTCGCCTGGCTTACCTCTATGTAGTGCTCTTCGCGGCTGTGCTGGGGGTGATGTTCAGCGCAGGCGCGTTGCTCTTCCCGCTGCTGCGTGCTTTGCTGGGCGACCCGCCGGTGAACCTGCTCATCGAGTCTCTTCAGACCCTCAAGTTGCTTATCCTCTTCGCCCTGCTCCTGACTTATCACGCGCAGGTCTTGCGCCAGGATCGCCGCCAGGCAGAGCGTTCGCTGCTCCGCCGTCACGCCCAATTCCCCGTGCTGGTGCTTGCGCCGGAAGACGGTGATTTCGCCACCCAGGTAGTGGCAGCCCTGGAGCGGGAGACCAAAGAGATGCCTGTGGCGGTGCACGCCTATAGCCAGGGCGCCCCCGATGAGACCCTGTCTGCTGCTAAGGCTGTCATCCTGCCCGCAGAACTGGCAACCCGACCAACCGAAGCGCTGCGCCTGTGGCTGCAGGGCTACGATGGCGCCCGACTGGTGGTGCCTACGCCTGTCTCCGGCTGGTGGTGGGTATTCGGCAGCGGGCGACCTTTGCCTGCCCTTGCAAAGCAGACGGCGCGCATGGCGCGCCACCTTGCGGAGGGCGAGGAGCCATCTTCGCCGCGCGAGGCAACCCCCTGGCTGGTGTTGGTGTACATAATTGGTGGGTTGTTCGCACTGGGTTTATTGATCAATCTGATCAGTCTGGCGGTGGGTTTAGCGGCGGGATGATCGATTGAGCCCATGCCCGGGATAAGCCCAGAATTCCATAAGATTTTTATTAGATTCCCTTCTCCCTCTTGACTCCCATCGAAAAAATGGGTATCATTTGGCAGCGAGTTAGCACTCGCGGACAATGAGTGCTAACTTGTCTGTACGTAGCAGGATACTCACAACCCACACTCCAAGGAGGTTAGTATGTCAATATCACTCAAGCCTTTAGGAAGCCGCGTGGTGGTCGAGCCGGTTGAAGCTGAAGAGGTGACCACCGGCGGGATCGTCCTCCCAGAAACCGCGAAAGAGAAACCCCAAAAAGGCAAAGTCCTATCCATCGGTCCTGGCGACCGCGACGAGAAGGGGGATCGCGTGGCTATGGATGTCAAGGCTGGCGACGTTGTCCTGTACGCCAAATATGCCGGCACCGAGATCAAGGTGGAAGGCAAGAAGCTGCTCATCCTCAAAGAGAGCGATCTGCTTGCAATTGTTGACTAGTCAGCAGTCCCTGAATTCATCCCAGATAAGGAGTAACAATCTATGGCCGCTAAACAACTGGTATTCTCAGAAGAAGCCCGCCGCCGCCTGCAGCACGGTATGGACCTGCTGGCGACTGCGGTGGTCACCACGCTCGGCCCTAAGGGCCGCAATGTGGCGATAGACCGCAAGTTCGGTTCCCCAACCATCACGCACGACGGCGTCACCGTCGCCAAAGAAATCGAGCTGGAAGAGCCCTTTGAAAACATGGGCGCCCAGCTGCTCAAAGAAGCTGCAACCAAAACAAACGATATCGCCGGCGATGGCACCACCACCTCGACCGTCCTGGCGCACGCTATCGTTACCGATGGCATGAAGAGCCTGGCTGCTGGCTTCAACCCGATGCTGCTCAAGCGCGGCATCGAAGCCGCCACCAAGGCTGTCGCCGAAAAAATCCGCGACCAGGCTATCGAAATCACCACCAAAGAAGAGATTGCCAACGTGGCTTCCATCTCCGCTCAGGACCGCACCATCGGCGAGCTGATCGCTGAGGTGATGGACAAGGTGGGCAAAGACGGCGTCATCACTGTCGAAGAATCCAAAGGCCTCGAATTCGAGACCGAGTATGTCGAAGGTATGCAGTTCGACCGCGGCTACATTTCGCCCTACTTCATCACCGACCCCGAGCACATGGAAGCCTCGATCGAGGACGCTTACCTGCTGCTCCATGATAAGAAGATCTCCGCCGCCCAGGATATCGTGCCTGTGCTGGAGAAGCTGGTGCAGATCGGCAAGCGCGAGCTGGTGATCATCGCCGAGGACGTGGACGGCGAGGCTCTGGCTACCCTGGTGCTGAACAAGCTGCGCGGTATGCTCAGCGTAGTGGCTGTCAAGGCCCCTGGCTTCGGCGACCGCCGCAAAGCCATGCTGGGCGATATCGCCACCCTGACCGGCGCCACCGTGATCTCGGATGAGCTCGGGCGCAAGCTCGAATCCACCACCCTGCAGGACCTGGGCCGCGCCGAGAAGATTGTGGTCACCAAAGACGACACCACTGTGGTGGGCGGCAAGGGTGATTCCTCCCAGATTAAAGGACGCATCGAGCAGATCCGCGTCGAGATCGATAAGAGCACCAGCGATTACGATCGCGAGAAGCTCCAGGAGCGTCTGGCGAAGCTCTCCGGCGGTGTTGCCATCATCCGTGTTGGCGCAGCCACCGAGACCGAGCTGAAAGAGAAGAAGCACCGTGTTGAGGACGCCCTTTCAGCCACGCGTGCCGCTGTGGAAGAGGGCATCGTGCCGGGCGGAGGCGTAGCATTGATCAACGCTATGGCTGTCCTGGATGGCCTCAAGATGGACAACGAAGACGCCCAGGTAGGCGTGAACATCGTGCGCAAGGCTTTGGAAGTGCCCATGCGCAAGATCGCCGAGAACGCCGGTAAAGACGGCGCCGTGATCCTCGAGACCGTGCGCCGCACTCAGAAAGAGAAGAAGAACAAGAACATCGGCTACGACGTGCTGGCTGAGGAGTACGCAGACATGATCAAGTTCGGCGTGATCGACCCCGCCAAGGTGACCCGCGGCGCCCTCGAGAACGCCGCCTCCATCGCAGCCATGATCCTCACCACCGAAGCGCTGGTGACCGACGTCCCCGAGAAAGAGAGAGCCCCGGCTGCCCCACCGATGCCGGAGTATTAGAATTCGACCTTTTTCCTCGAGGGGTGCGTAATTTCAGGATATACAAAATCCCTCCGGTGCGATATCGCACCGGAGGGATTTTTGTATTTGGTGATTTGAATTAATCCGATAGCAGCGTGCCAACATGGGCACCGAAGACAGCCTGGCGCAGCACATCGGCTTGCCACAGGTTGAGCACCAGTATAGGCAGGTGGTTATCCATGCACAGCGAGATAGCAGTGCTGTCCATCACTTCCAGGCGTCGGTTAATCGCCTCCATATAAGAAAGGTGGTCGAAACGCACCGCGTCCGGATTTTTCAGCGGGTCGCGGTCGTAAACGCCGTCCACCTTGGTTGCCTTGATCAGTACATCTGCACCGACCTCCATGGCGCGCAGGGAAGCAGCCGTATCCGTGGAGAAATACGGGTTGCCGGTGCCGCCTCCCAGGATGACCACGCGACCCTTCTCCAAATGGCGGATGGCGCGGCGGCGGATGTAAGGCTCCGCAACGGCGTGCATTTCCACAGCCGACTGCACGCGGGTAACCAGCCCCGTGCGCTCCATGGCGTCCATCAGCGCCAGGGCGTTCATCATCGTCGCCAACATGCCCATGTAATCGGCGGTAGCGCGATCCATGCCGCGCTCGATACCCACCCGCCCGCGCCAGACGTTGCCACCACCGATGACGATGGCTACATCGACACCGAGCTGGCGCACCTCACGGATACGCTCGGCGATTTCCTCAGCCTGGTACGGGTCAATGCCTGACCCTTGCGGTCCTGCCAATGCCTCCCCGCTCAGCTTGAGCAGGATGCGGCGGTATTTTAGTGTTTGTTCCATCGATGATGCTCCCTATTATCGCCCTTCCCCGGGTCAGGTGATCTGTGCGATTGGTCTTGCAGGATTGTACTTGCGCAAATTGCACGATGCAATCTGTTGGCGGGTTTGTATCCTCCCGGCAAAAAAAGAGCCAACCCTGCGGTTGGCTCTTAATATATCACTGAGAGTTGCCTTCACCCAGCTCCCAGCGTACAAAACGCCGGATGACGATGTTCTCGCCGATCGATCCGATGTTCTGCAGCAGCAGCTTCTCGAATGTCAGGCTGTCGTCGCGGATGTACATCTGGCGCAACAAGACGGCCTCATTTTTGAATTTTTCCAGTCGCCCCTCGATGATGCGCTCGACGATCGACTCGGGTTTGCCTTCTTCCAGGGCGAGTGCACGCGCCTTGTTCCGCTCTTCCTCCAGCACCTCAGCGGGGATGTCGTCCTCGCGGATGTATTGAGGTGCGCCAGCTGCAATCTGCAGCGCCGTTTCGTGGGCAAAGGTGCGGAATGCTTTTGATCGCGCGACAAAATCGGACTCGCAATTGACCTCTACCATCACACCCACGCGCCCGTTGCCGTGCGAATAGAGCTCGAGCATCCCCTCGGAGGCTTCCCTTTCGGAGCGGTTGGCTGCAGTTGCCACACCTTTTTCGCGCAGGAACTCCAAGGCCTTGTCCAGGTCACCGTCCGACTGCTCCAGAGCTTTGCGGCAGTCCATAATGCCTGCCCCCGTGGCTTCACGCAAGGCTTTGATCTGCTCAATTGTAATGGCCATAGCTAATCCTCGTCCTCATCCTCTTCTTCATCCTTGTCAAGCTCTTTGTCCTCGTCCTCATCCTCTTCTTTATCCTCGTCAAGGTCTTCGTCCTCGTCCTCTTCCTCATCCTCGTCAAGCTCTTCGTCTTCGTCCTCGAACTCTTTCACTGCCTCAGGCTTTTCTTCCTCGTCCTCTTCCCATTCATCGATCTCTTCGTCTTCGACCTCTTCTACGACTTCTTCCTCTTCCTCAATCTCGATGTCGATCTCTTCATCCTCGGCGGCGATAAAGGTGGTGCGGCTGGTCAGCTTAGCCAGGGTGGCCTCGCCCAGCAGCTCCTCATCGGAGAGCTCTTCTTCCTCGGTGGGGAGATGAACAGCCTCGGGGAGTTCTTCGACCTCCTCTTCCTTGCGCATGGCGGTGCCTTCTTGCGCTGCATCGGAGATCTTCCCTACCAGCAGCTTGATGGCGCGGATGGCGTCGTCGTTGGAGGGGATGACAAAATCCACGTCGCGCGGGTCACAGTTGGTATCCACCAGGGCGATGACCGGGACAGCCAGCAGGTTGGCTTCATGGATGGCGGTCGCCTCGCGGCGGATGTCTACGACGAAAAGCAGGTTGGGCAGACCGGTCATCTTGCGGATGCCCCCCAGCAGGGTCTCCAGGCGCTCGATCTTGCGGCTCAACAGCAGCGCTTCTTTCTTGGTGATGCGCTCGAAATCGCCTTTATCGCGCATGCGCTCCAAACGGTCCAGCTCGTTGATGCGCTGGCGGATGGTGCGCCAGTTGGTGAGCATGCCGCCTAGCCAGCGGTTGGTGACGTAAGGCATGCCCGATCGCATCGCCTCGTCTTGGATGGTTTCCTGTGCCTGTCGCTTGGTGCCTACGAAGAGCACATTGCCGCCATCAGCGACAGTGTCGCGCACCAGGTTGTATGCCACTTCCAGTGCTTTCACCGTCTTTTGCAGGTCGATGATATGAATGCCGTTGCGCTCGGTGAAGATGTACGGCTTCATGGCGGGATGCCATTTATGGGTGCGGTGACCGAAGTGCACACCGCTTTCGAGAAGCGCTTTCATCGCGATTACAGCCATTGAATATTCTCCTTTGCGTTATGCTTCCGCCTCGTTCAACCCCTCCCGGTACCGCGGGCAGTTTGTTGCTGCCTGATTGGCGGCACGCCCGGGAGAGTCCGGAGGCGTGTGGGATATGCTCCCGCCCGAGGCGAGAGCGGAGGGATTATATCATAAGTGTCCCAGGTGTCGAGAGGTTCTGGAATATAATGTGAATATTCAGGGAAATTGACACCCTGAAACTGTTCAGCGAAATTGTCATCCTATGAACACTAGAGTGACAATAAATCTAGACGAACTCAAGCGGTTGTACGTAATCAAGCAAGTTGAAGACAAACAGATGACTGGGCCCCAAGCGGCTGAACGACTTAGTCTGCCATTCCGCCAATGTAGTCGTGGAGCTTGATGGAGGCATTCACCAGCAGCAGCCCGCAAATGACAAAGCACGAGACCAGGCGTTGAGCGAGCTCGGGGTGCGTGTTTTGCGTTTCCGAAATGAGGAAATCCAGCGAGCTATCCAGAGTGTTTTGAATCGAATCTTGGCTGCTTGTAATTCAGAAGCCAGTCAATTTACCTAACCCCTCACCCCTCTTCCCTTTAAGGGAAGGCGGGCGAAGGGATGATTGGTCTGCTTTGGGTGAGATGCGATAGAATTACAATATGGACCAAAACACACTTCACACTCAACTCTCCGATCTGCCTCTGGGCAGCGTGCGCTTCTTCCCCACGGTAGGCTCGACCAACGACCTGGCGCTGCGCTGGGCAGATGCCGGCGCCGCCGACCTCTCCCTGGTGGCAGCCGATGAACAGACCGCCGGGCGCGGCCGCCTGGAGCGCAGCTGGTTCACCCCGCCGGGTGCCGCCCTGGCATTCAGCTTGATCCTGCGCCCGGGCGCTGTGGATGGTGAGGCTTCTGTCGGGCAAGACTCCACCCCTCCCTACTTGTACACCGCCTTGGGGGCGCTGGCTGTGTGTGATGCCCTGAACCAGGCCCTGCCGCCGATGACACCGGCCCAGATCAAGTGGCCGAATGACGTCATCGCCGCCCGCAAGAAGCTGGCGGGTGTGCTGGTGGAAGCCAGCTGGAGAGGCGAGCAATTGAGCGCGGTTGTTGTTGGCGTCGGCATCAATGTTGCACCTTATTCAGTACCGCCCGGCGACCAGCTCAGCTTTCCCGCCACCTGCGTGGAGGCTGTTGTTGAGGCCGAAGTGGACCGCTGGGGCCTGTTACATGCCGTGCTTGAGAAGCTGCTCTTCTGGCGGAAGCGCCTGGGGGCGCAGGAATTCCTGGCAGCCTGGGGCTCCCGGCTGGCTTTCCGGGGTGAATGGGTTGATGTGGCTTTTGATGGCAAGCCCCCGCTGGAGGGCCAGGTGCAGGGGTTGACATCGGAAGGGCGCCTGCGCTTGCGCGACCGCCAGGGCGAGCAACACGAGCTGGTCGGCGGCGAGCTAAGCGTGCGGCCGGTTGGGATGCGTAAGGAAGAATGAGTCAGGATTTAAGAGTTGTTCGTCAGGATACCGCCTTACAGTAGAAGGACTTCAGAAAACTACTTGTAGTTTGTATCGGGAATAAGGAGCTAGAGATGCTGGATGACTTTCGCCAAGATGCCGAAGCCACAGGCTTCATCGATGAAACACCGTTTAAGCTACCGCCACGCCCCAAGAAAAAGTTCCTGGGCATGACCCCCTTCCAGCGCTTTGTCATCGCCAGCATGCTGCTGATGATCACTTGCGTTCTGGCGACATTCGCTCTACTGGTGACAGAAAAGGTGGTCATCCCTGGGTTTTAATCCTCGTGCCGTTAGCCTGTTATTCGGCTTCTCAACCAAGTGAAGCCGCAGAGGGATGATTATCAGTCGAATTGACAGCCATTTTTATTCGTGGTATCATCCCACCGCAACAACTGAATGACCCCTAAAGGCACTCTTATCCAGAGAGGCGGAGGGACCGGCCCTGCGAAGCCTCGGCAACCTTCTTCAATGAAAGGTGCCAATTCCGGCAGACGGTTGATCTGGAAGATGAGAGGGCGACCGAATTGATTTCAATTGCCCTTTCACGTCACACGAAGGGGCAATTTCTTTTCGGAGGTATTTGAATGAGCACGACCTTTATGACTTCCCCCAGCTTGATGTTCACCTCGGAATCGGTGACGGAGGGGCATCCCGACAAAATCTGCGACCAGATCAGCGACGCCGTGCTGGATGCCTGCCTGGAGCAGGACCCCCTCTCACGCGTCGCCTGCGAGGTAGCCACTAAGACAGGCTTCGTGGTGCTGCTGGGTGAGATCACCACCCGCGCCGTTATCAATTTCGATGTGCTGGTGCGTAAGATCATCAACGAGATCGGCTATGACGACAGCGCAAAGGGCTTCGATGGCAACTCCTGCGGCGTGCTGGTAGCCATCGCCCGCCAGTCGGGCGATATTGCTATGGGCGTGGATAAGGCCCTGGAGGCCAAGACTGGCGCCATGAGCGATGCCGAGATCGAAGCTATCGGCGCCGGCGACCAGGGCATGATGTTTGGCTATGCCTGCAACGAGACCCCTACGCTGATGCCCATGCCCATCTATCTGGCCCACCAGCTCGCCCGCCGGCTGAGCGTGATCCGTAAAGAGGGCACGCTGCCCTGGCTGCGCCCCGATGGCAAAACCCAGGTGACAGTGGAGTACGCTTACGGACGCCCCGCGCGCGTGGACACCGTGCTGGTCAGCACCCAGCACCACCCGGACATCAGCCAGGAGGAAGTGCGCGCGGCTGTCATCGAGCATATCATCCGTCCCGTGGTCCCCGCCGACCTGCTCAACGGCGACCCCAAGATCTACGTCAACCCCACCGGGCGCTTCGTCATCGGCGGACCACAAGGCGACGCTGGCTTGACCGGGCGCAAGATCATCGTGGATACCTACGGCGGTATGGGCCGCCACGGTGGCGGCTGCTTCTCTGGCAAGGACCCCACGAAGGTAGACCGCTCTGCCGCCTACGCCGCCCGCTGGGCTGCCAAGAACGTCGTGGCTGCCGGGCTGGCGGAGCGCTGCGAGATCCAGGTGGCATATGCCATCGGCGTGGCGCACCCGCTCAGCGTCAACGTGGAGACCTTCGGCACCGGGCAGATCCCCGACGAGCGCATCGCCGCCCTGGTCCTGGAGCACTTCGACCTGCGCCCCGGCGCCATCATCCGCGACCTGGACCTGCGCCGCCCCATCTACCGCCAGATTGCCGCCTACGGTCACTTCGGCCGCGACGACCTGGACCTGCCTTGGGAGCGCACCGATAAAGCCGAGCTGCTGCGCGAAGCTGCCGCAGAGACCCTGCCCCTTGCCGCCGATTAAGGTTGGGTGGGCTGGCAGCCCGACCGAAGCTGGTTAGAAAACGAGCGACGCACCCTTCGAGGTGCGTCGCTCGTTTTTTCACAGATAGGCCCGCAGTTCAACTGCGGGCGCATCAAGGTCTTAGGAGGTCTTTTCGTTGGGTATGACAAAAAGCACTTGAATCAAGGGTTATTTTTTGCTATCATGGACTCGATGGTGGGGTTCGCTTGTGTCCATAGGCGCCTCGCGGCAATCGGAACGGTCTGGATGCCAGCTCGACCAGGCGGACGGTCACCGAGGCGTTTCCGATGCGGGGCATATATTGGGCAGGTTGGTTTCGCATCGCTCGACTCAATCGACTGACTTGTACTGTTTGAGGAGAATAAGTAGTAAACACATATTCATCAATTAATAAATTTGCCAATCGTGAATGTGTAATATGATAATCAAGAAGTATGGTCTCAAAATCGGATTAGTCGGACTTGTCATCCTATCGGTGGTTATCTATTATTGGGTATACATTGAAATACCCAATAATCCAGCCGAGCCAGTCCCCATGGGGGCTTTTCCATCGACACCGGCTTGGGTTTTTAACGCAGATGAAGAAATTGCTTCAACTCCAACGGTATTTGGATCTACTGTCCTAATCAGGTCATTGAATTTACTCTATGCGTTAGAGGCTTCAGACGGAAATCAGCTATGGAAAGCGAGATCTCTTGCGGATTCGGAGTTGAGCCTTGCACCTTCTCTATATAAGGATTTGATTTTAGTAGCTGAGCAGAATTCAGGTCTCGCCGCATTTACGCAGGAGGGACAACTTCAATGGCGGAATTCTTACCACGAATCAGGAATAGAAGACTTTACGAATTCTCAAATAGATGACATAGCATTTGCTGAAGGTCTCGTTTTCGTGGCTCATAGAAATTGGTACTTCAATGCATATGATCTCACAAATGGCCGAAGACGATTTCAGATACCTGCTCCAAATCGGAAGATTCTTTGCCTGGAAGCCAATAATGAAATGCTATTCACATGTGCTGGGGAGAATCTCAAGGTATATAGCGTCTACGATGGATCGTTTCTGTGGGAATATGCGCTTGATGCCCTGATCGGTTCTATCTTACTCGATGGTGACACATTGTTTTTATCTGTGCCAGCCGGAGATTTCTGCCTGATCGCGATAGATATTTACTCCCAAAGCCCAAAATGGCAAATCGACTGTACTCAAATTGGTGGTGCAGATTTGGGGCAATTATATGTATACGAGGATACCCTTTTTGCAGCAGGGTATGAACTCGTAGCGCTCTCAAAATTTGATGGGAGTGTTCGATGGGTAAAAGACCTTGTAGGACCGCTGGAAAACCCCGCTATTAACGGAGATAAAATTTTCATTCGGAACACTGGAACGACGCTATATTCACTTGAAATGTTGACTGGTGAAGAGAAAGGTCAATTACTAGTTCAAGCAAATACGCCGATGAGCCGGGAACCTGACCGAAGCCCTGCATTGGCAGGAGACCTATTAATTGTGCCTTTTGGGAATAATAAAGTATATGCATATTTACCATAATTTTTAAAAGCCAGCCGCATAGGTTGGCTCGAGGGGCGATGAATTGATATCCTGAACTTTCACGATACGCCCCTCGACCCAACACCAGTGAGCGTGGGAGGGTGATAACGTTGGGTTTGGCGGAGCTTAACCCAACCCACCATTCTCGGAAATGTCTGATTGAGCTTACACGCATATTAACCAATAGTCGAACCGATTAAGATGGGTCCTAGAACGCGCGAGCGAGGATTTCCAATGAAATTACTGCAATCCTATCGATGCTTCACGCTTTTCATCCTTATCGGTCTGCTGGGCTGTTCGTCTGAAGGTCGAACGCTTGCCATTGAGACGCCTACCCCAGAGTCATATTCGACGCCGGAAATCACCCCAACGATAACGTCGACCATCACCGCCTCACCCACACGCACCTTGACGCCAACTCTTGTACCTACTACCACTGAGACCCCATTTCATACCCCTGTTCTTACTGAGGCCAGTGAGGCGGTTCGTCAGCTCCTCATGCAGGAGATGGAATGTGAATCTCCCTGCATATGGGGAGTAATCCCAGGCCAGACAACCCTGGAGGAGGCACAAGATATCTTTATTCGCTTAAAGGAACCACTTCAAATAGGACAAATGATCGGAGATGTGTATTCTACGATATTTGATTTTAATGATGGATTGGGAGGTACAGTCATATTATCTGTTGACAATGGTTATGTGTCCAGTATTAACCTGGGGATTGGCTTGGCAAACTTCAAGGGAGACCCATATCCGCGGACCTGGCAGGCTTATTCCCCAGAGACGCTATTTAACAAATACGGACCACCTTCTGAAGTATATTTCAGCGTGTCTTATCCTCGTGAACCCCCTTTTATGACAGGCAAAGCCTGGTATAGTATGGATATATACTTCGAATCTAAAAATATAATTGTAGAATATGGTAGTGGAGTTACCCAGGAGGGAGAATTAATTCGAGCCTGCCCGTTATCCGATCAATTCAGCAGTGGTGTTGGCATATGGTTTGGGGAGGACCCAGTATTTCCACCCCCGAAAGGAGGAGTGCCTTTGGAAACCGCCACAATGCTTACTCTGGAGGAATTTTACAATCTTCTTAAAGAAGGGTCGAAATCAGCCTGTTTCGATTTAATTCCTGAAGCTTTTTACCCATCACCTTGATCATCTACAAGCAGCCGCGCAGGTTGGGTCGAGGGGCGATGAAACGACACCATGATCCTTCACGATACGCCCCTCGACCCAACACCGGCTAGCGTGGGAGGGTTGGAACGTAGGGTTTCGTATTACTCAACCCAACCTGCCACTCAATATAACCTACAACTGTGCCGAAAGAGAAAGTCCCGCCGAGCAAACAAAACCACTCAGTAATTAGTCAGCAAACATTCGCGTCATTCGCTGATTAGCGCCATTCGCGTTGGATCCAACTTTCAACCTTCCAACATTCCAACTTGCAACCCATACGGTCTTTCCAACCCGTGCGCCTCTAACAATTGAGTATCCGCCATCAACGCCTCGGTGGGCCCGTCCGCCACGATGCGCCCCTCGTCCATGATCACCATGCGCGGGAACAGCTCGCGCACCATGAGCATATCGTGGGACGACACCAGCATGGTCAGCGGCAGCTCGCGCAGCAGGTTGATCAGCGAGCGCCGCGAGCGCGGGTCCAGCCCGGCGGTGGGCTCGTCCAGCACCAGCACCTCCGGCTTCATGGATAGCACCGTGGCGATGGCGATGCGCTTCTTCTCGCCCACGCTCAGGTGGTGCGAGACGCGCTTTACGTACTCGCCCATGCGCACCGCTGCCAGGGCTTCCTCCACGCGCTGGTTCACCTCCCCGGCAGGCAGGCCCTGGTACAGCGGCCCGTAAGCCACGTCGTCGTACACCGTGGGCGAGAAGAGCTGGTCGTCTGGCGTCTGGAACACCAGCCCTACCATGGCGCGCAGTCGACCCAGGTTCTCCTTCGTGGATGGCATGCCGCACACCCGCACCGATCCCTTAGGGGTGCTCAGGATGCCGTTCAGGTGCAAGATCAGGGTCGATTTGCCCGCACCGTTCGGTCCCACCAGCGCCACTTTCTCGCATGGCTCAATTGATAGGGAGACCTCGCGCAGGGCGTCGTGCCCATCGGGGTAGGCAAAAGAAAGATTTTCGACTTCAATAGAATGGTGCATCAGGATCCAGTTTTATCCAAGCAAATAGGCGATGATCAATAATAGACTGAGCAAACCCAGCCCGCCCGCCAGCAGCAGCCAGTGCCAGGGTCGGAGAGCCGGGAGGGGCAGGGCGCGCACCTCGCCATCGTAGCCGCGCGAGAGCATGGCATTGTAAATGCGATCGCTGCGCTCGAAAGCGCGCAGGAACAGGCTGCCCGCCATGCCGCCCGCCACGCGTGCCCGCCACAGCAGGCTGCCTCCGCTGCGAGTGCCAGGAGTGCCGGATGCGCCGGAGCGCGCCGCTCGGGCGCGCATCAGGCGCAGCACCTCATCCACCAGCACGAACAGGTAGCGCCACATCAAACCGAAGACCGCCACCATCAAGCGCGGCACGCCCACCGCCCGCATGGCTACCAGCAGGTCGGGGAAAGGCGTGCTGGATGCCAGCACGATGGCTGCCTGGACCGAGATCCACGACTTGAGGGCGATGCTGGCGAAGCGTCCCAGCCCTTCGGCAGTAGCCGCCAGCGTCCACGCTCCCAGCTGCAGGCTGAACACAGGCACACCTTCCAGGGTGAAGATCACCGGCAAGGCCGCCAGCACAAATGGGAAAGCCAGCAAAGAGCGCCGCAGCACGTAGCCCACACCCAGGGTGGATAGTACCTCGACGGACAGGATGATCGAGAAAAGCAGAATATACACGGGCCACACCTGGGGGGGCACCAGTGAGACAGTCAGGATAAATGCCAGCGTGAGTACAAACTTGAGGCGCGCGTCCAGGGAGTGGATGGGGCTCTGGCGAGCGACATAGGGGTCAAGGAAGTGTACGTGCATATTTTAGGATTGAGAAATGACATACCATGAAATTTTCTAGGCACGGAGCTAGTCTATTCCCATCCCCCCTGACCCCCCTTCCCACCGGGAAGGGGGGAATTAGTTGCGAAATTGGGGAGTTGTGGGAGCTTAGCTCCCACAACTCCCCAATTTCGGTCTTTCTCCCCTCCCCCTTTAGGGGGGGAGGGGATGGGGGTGGGGGTTGGCTCAGTGCAAGAAGCGAACCAAAGCTTATATCGGGGTGTTTCATGTCTGTTTCGCACCAGTCAAGTGCTTTCGCCTAAGGATTTTCGTATCCCTTCTGGTCTGATTTACTTCGACGCAGGATGGCTACTCCCAACGCCACGCCGAACACCAGCAGCATGCCCACGATGCCCGCCGCGATGGTCGCCAAGGCTTCGCTGGAGATACCCGGCAGCACGTAATCAGGGATGATCTTATAAGTGGGAGCCTGAGCCAGCCCCAAGAAGCCTTTCTGCGCTGCCACCCACTCCAACCCGTCGGGGTTGCTGGAGGCCAGCGGAGAGATCACAGCCAGCGCCAGGGCGATCAGTAACCCAAAAACCCACACCAGGCTCCCGGCAGGTTGCGATTGGCCTGTCTTGAGCAGGTCGGGGCGGGCGGAGACGACCAGAGCCAGGGCGCCCAGAGTGATCAGCCCCTCACCAATGCCGATGATGGCGTGAATGCCTGCCATTGCCGGGATGGCTACGTTCGCCGGCGACGTGCCGGAGAGCGACAGCTGCAGAGCTACTCCCAGAGCAACAACCACGATCGAAAGCCAGGCAGAAATGAACCCACCGATAAAGACTCCCCAGCGACGACCTCCGGCCAGTTTTTGTATTGTGCGATACGCCATGTACGACACTGCGACGCCGACGATTGCCATGTTAAAAATGTTGCTTCCCAGTGCCAGCAGTCCGCCATCCTGGAAGATCAGCGCCTGGATGCTCACCACGCAGGTCAGCACCAGGATGCCCGCCCAGGGTCCCAGAAAAATGGTAGCGATCGCCGCGCCCATCAGGTGGCCCGATGTGCCGCCTGCTACGGTGAAGTTGAGCATCTGCCCGGCAAAGATTGCCGCTGCCAGCACGCCCATCATGGGCACCTGTCGCTCGCCCAGGTCGCGCCCAACCCGCCGCAAAGCATAGGCGACCACGCCCGCCGAGATGGCCCACAAGATCAACGAAACCAGGGGCGATAGAAAACCATCTGGTATGTGCATGGGTTCGGGTGAGTAAAGCATATTACCTCCACAATCCAGATCCAAAAGGATTTAAAAACCTTTAGGGTCTAGATCTTCACTTTCGCGACACTCTGCGCACAAGCCAACAATGGAAAGATGCTGTAGGTCCGCTGAAAAATTGTACTGTTCAGATAGCTTCTCGCCCAGCGCATCTACCAGGCTGTGATCGGCGAGGAAGATGCCCTCACACCGGCGGCAGATCAAGTGGATGTGCGGGCCGTGCTGCATGGTGGCGTACACCACGCGCCCATCCCAAAGGTCGGCGCGCGACGCCATCCCTTTTTCCACCAGCAAATCAAGCGTACGGTATACCGTGGCAAGGTTGACCGAGTTGGTGCGCTCCTTTACCTGGGCGTAGACCTCCTCGGCGGAGGCATGGCCGTCTGTATGGGCGATCGCTTCGACGATCATCTCTCGTTGGGGAGTGATACGGAAGCCCATGTTGCGTAAGGATTGGAGGAGCGTATGGCAGTGCGACATTGCGAAAACTATCACTTGCGAATATTTGCAATAAGATTGTACCAAACTTGAGGTAATTTGTAAAGATTAAACAAAAAGAGCGGGAGAAATCTCCCGCTCAGGACGCATCCAGCTTTGTTTCGTTCAGATCAACTTGTCGAATTTGTCAATTATTCGATTTTTCGGCAGGTAGCCAGAGATGCGTTCGCTGGGTTGCCCGTTCACGAACAGCATTAGCGTCGGCACCCCCATCACCTGGTACTCCATGGCGACCTCGGGGTTTTCATCCACGTCCAGCGCCACCACCTTCACTTTCCCTGCCCATTCATCCGCCAGCTGGCCCACGATGGGGTCGAGCATCTTGCACGGCCCGCACCACTCTGCGGTGAAATCCACCAAAACCGGCTGCCCGGCTTCGAGCACTTCCTTTTGGAACTCTGCTGTGCTGATGTGCGCCAAGTCGGCCATGCGTACCTCCTGAAGGTGTTGATCTCTGCCTTCATACTAACCACCCCCGCCAGAAAAGTCAAGGGAAAGAAACCAGAATTGGGGAGTTGCAGGCGCGGAGCGCCTGCAACTCCCCGATTCTGGTATTTATCCCCCCTTCCTTGGGGAAGGGGGGTAAGGGGGGATGGGGTTCGATGCTCCCTCCTTGACAGAACCCCGCTTTTGCGGATAATAAAGGACAACAAGCGACCATAAAACAGCTAGAACGGAGGAAAGTACGCCTGCCGAAGCCGACAGGGAGGTGTGGGGCGCAGACTGGGACCCCCGCCCGGTGGAATCCGGCCGAAGTTCCCTCCCGAGCTGCCTGGGTGAATAGCTTTCCATGTTCCACGTACAACGTACCACGTTCTACGTATCAGGTTGCAGGAATCGGTACACCAAACTTGGAACTTGGAATATGATACTTGGAACGCTTAATAGTCCAGGCCGAGACCCCGGCGTTACAAGGGGAGCTGATAAGAGCGAGAGTGGAGAATAGAGATTCGAGATTAGCCCAACAGGCGAACCCCGATCATCGAATTCCTGCCCGCAATGTCGGCTTGAGCGGGCTGCTACAATGGCGGCCAAATTGGGTGGTACCGCGGGAATTCCCTCCCGTCCCAACATGGGACGGGAGGTTTGTTATCAGGAAGCAGAGAGTAGAGAGCAGAGAGCTGAGAATGGGCAGTTGAGCAATCTTTGCTAGCAATAAGACTACTCTCCTATCTCTACTCTCCATTCTCTTCTCCTCTGGAGGAATCATGCTCGATCACCTCAACCAACTCCGAGAAACCGCACTGGCGGCACTTGAATCCGTGCAGGACGAGAGCGCCCTGGAGGCCTGGCGCGTGGCGCACCTGGGGCGCAGCGCCCCCCTGATGGCCGTCTTTGACCAGTTAGGCAGCCTGCCTAAGGACGAGCGCCCGGCGATTGGGCGGGGCGCCAACGAGGTTAAGCGCCTCCTGGAGGCCGCTCTGGCAGACAAAGCCACCTCTCTGCAGCAGGCTTCACTCCTGCGCTCTCTACAAGCCGAGCGACTGGACGTCACCCTGCCTGGGCGAACCCAGCCGCGCGGCCGGCTGCATCCCTCTACCCAGACCTACCGCAAGATCGCCCGCATCTTCGCTGAGATGGGCTTCCAGGTCTATCGCTCGCGGGATGTGGAAACCGACGAATACAACTTCCAGCTGCTCAACTTCCCCCCGCACCATCCGGCGCGGGAGATGCAGGATTCATTCTACATCGAGGCGCCTCACGCTGCCGACAACCCAATGCTCCTGCGCACGCACACCTCTCCCGGGCAGATCCGCGCCATGCGCCAGTACTCCACCCAGAATCCAGAGAATCCCCCACCGGTGCGCATCATCCTGCCGGGCATGTGCTATCGCTACGAGCAGGTCACTGCGCGCTCCGAATCACAGTTCAACCAGGTGGAGGGGCTGGCGGTTGGAGAGGCGATCACTTTCAGCGACCTTAAAGGCACCCTCAGCGACTTCGCCCGGCGCATGTTCGGAGAGCACGTGCGCACCCGCTTCCGCGCCTCACACTTCCCTTTCACCGAGCCCAGCGCTGAAATGGATGTGGAGTGCTTCGTGTGTGGCGGGACGGGCTGCCCGGTCTGCAAGCGCACCGGCTGGCTGGAGATCCTCGGATGCGGTATGGTGCATCCGGTGGTCCTGCAGAATGGCGGTTACGACCCGCGCAAATATTCCGGCTTCGCCTTTGGCATGGGTCCCGAACGCATCGCCATGCTCACCTACCGTATTGAAGATATCCGCAATTTTTGGGGCAATGACCTCAGGTTCCTCGCGCAATTCTGATCATAACTGTGATTCGAGATTCGAGAATCGAGATTCGTCTGTGCTAAGAGGGAGAGTGTTTAGATAATGAGCATAGAAGGTTTGGAGAAACTGGATGTCTGGTGCAAAGCCAGAGATTTTACATTGAGAATCTACCGAGAGGTGCTGCCTTTGCTGCCATCCGAAGAGAAATGGGGGTTGTCGCAGCAATTACGGCGGTCTGCACAGAGCATCCCTGCGAATGTTGCCGAGGGTTATGGACGATTTTATTATTTCGACAACGTCCGTTTCTGTTATATCGCTCGGGGTTCCTTGGAAGAGACCCTTAGTCACGTTGTCCTGGTTAATGAACTCGGTCTAATCCCTATTGAACAATACAACAGCTTGAAACTGGAAGGGAAGGAGCTAACACGGCTGATCAACGGGTACATTGCTTATCTTAAGCGAAGCAAGCAGGGTGCCAACGAACCAGGCGCTCAGCATTCCGTCCAAGAATCCCAATCGCTGTATCATATAGATTCTGAAGGCAAAGAGATCTAACTCTTCAACGATTCTCGAATCTCGAATCTCGAATCTCGCTTCACCAGAAGGAGTTCTTCATGAAAATCCCCCTCTCCTGGCTTCGTGACTTTGTCGACATCCCCCTCCCCTTGGAAGACCTGGCTCATCGCCTGACAATGGCCGGGCTGGAGGTGGAGGAGATCCGTTACGTAGGGTGGCCCATGCCGGTGGTGGATATGGAGCACCGTCACGAGACCAAGATCACCGGCATCTCGTGGGACCCCGAGACAATCGTGGTCGCTGCCGTCCATGAGGTCATGCCCCATCCCAACGCTGATCGCCTGGTGCTGTGCCGCCTGGACGACGGGCTGAAGGAACACATCGTGCTGACCGGCGCCCCCAACCTGTTCCCTTACAAGGGCAAAGGTCAGCTTGAGGCGCCCATCAAAGTGGCTTATGCCAAAGAAGGGGCGCAAATCTATGATGGTCACCAGCCTGGACAGGTGCTCACCACCCTCAAGCGTGCCAAAATCCGCGGCGTGGAATCCTATTCCATGGCCTGCTCCGAAAAAGAGCTGGGCATCTCCGAAGAACACGAGGGCATTATCATCCTGGATGATGATGCACCCGTGGGCACGCCCCTGGCGGACTATATGGGTGACGCAGTGTTCGATATCGCCATCACCCCCAATGTAGCCCGCGACGCCAACATGCTGGGGGTGGCGCGCGAGGTGGCTGCCCTCACCGGTCAGAAACTGCGCTTGCCTTCTCTGGATGTGCTCATGCAAGGACCGGCGCTGGAGGGCAGGGTCTCCATCGAGATCACCGAGCCGCAGGTCAACCCGCGCTTTGTGGTCGGGTTGATTGAAGGCGTGCGCATCGGCCCCAGCCCCTATTGGGTACAGCGCCGCCTGCGGCTGGCAGGGATGCGCCCCATCAACAATATCGTAGATGCCACCAACTACGCCATGCTAGAAGTTGGCGAGCCGCTGCACGCCTTCGACTACGATGTATTGCAAAAGCGCGCAGGAAACCATCCGCCGCGCATCATCACCCGCCTGGCTAAAGCCGGCGAGCGCCTGACTACCCTGGATGATATCGAGCGCCAGATGGACGACTTCACCGTGATGGTCACCGACCAGACCGGTCCACTGGCTATGGCGGGCGTGATGGGCGGCGCCGAATTGGAGGTGGGGGAGGCCACGGTCAACATCCTGCTGGAGGGCGCCGCCTGGAACATGATCAACACCCGCCGCACCGTGCTCTCCCAGAACCTGCCGTCTGAGGCGGCGTATCGGTTCTCGCGCGGCGTCCACCCTGCCATGGCCAAGAGGGGCGTGCTGCGCGGCCTGGATCTGATGCGCCAGTGGAGTGGGGGAACTGTCGCCCAGGGCCTGGTGGATAACTACCCGTTGCCGCCGGTTGCCCCCACCATCGAGTTCGCTCCCGCCGACGTCCACCGCTGGCTGGGCATCCGCCTCTCCGTCGATGAAATCGTGTCCATTCTGGAATCTTTAGAATTTGCCTGCGAAGTTGGGCAATCTGCTGATACCGGACCGACACCTCACCCCTCACCACACACAAATCACGCTTCTCAACTCTCGAATCTCGAATCTCGCTCCGTTATCCGCACCTCGCCCCCTGATCATCGCCTGGACATCGGCGAGGGGATCGTCGGTTTCGCCGACGTGATGGAGGAGATCGCCCGCATCTACGGCTACGACCGCATCCCCGAGACACGCATGGCAGATGCCCTTCCGCCGCAACGCAGCAACCCGGAGCTGGAGCTGGACGAGCAATTGAGGGACCTGCTGGCTGGATTGGGGCTGCAGGAGATCGTCACCTATCGCATGACCTCGCCCGAGCGCGAGCGGCGCATCTACCCCGGGGGCAAGCCTCCAGCCGGGCAGCCCGCATACCTGACCCTGGCAAACCCGATCGCCACTGATCGTACTGTGCTGCGCCAGAGCTTGCTGGCAAGCGCCATCGAGATCGTCGAGCGCAATGCCCGGCTATCCCCGCGCCAGGCGTTGTTCGAGATCGGGGAGGTCTTCCTGCCCCCAACGGATGGCACCTCTCAAGGGGAGCTGCCGCTCGAACCCCCGCGGCTGGTCGTGGTATTAACCGGTCCGCGCAGCGCGCCCGGCTGGCAGGCAGGCGATCAGGGACACATGGACTTCTACGACCTGAAAGGCGTGCTCAGCGCCCTGCTGGAAGACCTGCACTTAAAGGGGGTGCGCACCGTCCCGGGGGAACACGCCTCCATGTACCCTGGGCGCTGCGCGCGCATCCTGGCTGGTGAGACTCATCTTGGAACCTTTGGCGAGCTGCATCCCCTGGTGCGCCAGAATTACGAGCTACCCGATACGCCGGTCCTGGTTGCTGAGCTGGATCTGGAACCGCTTTACCGCCTGGTTCCCGAGCGCTATGATATCGATCCAGTGCCTGCCTTCCCGCCCGTGCTGGAAGATCTGGCGATTATCCTGGATGAAGCCATCCCTGCCGAGCAGGTGGAGGCGGTGATCCGCCAGGCTGGCGACGTCACACTGAGCGAATTACATCTCTTCGATGTCTATCGCGGCGATCAGGTGGGAAGCGGTAAAAAGAGCCTGGCGTACAGCCTGACCTATCTTGCGCCAGACCGCACCCTCACCGACGCCGAGGTCGCCCAGATTCGCAACCGCATCGTTCGCAGGCTGGAAGAAGAACTAAGTGCGAAGCTAAGGGGATAGAAACACGCTTTACCCCGGAGCTGTCCTTCCCGGGATTTATCGGATATTTTCTCCCCACCCCCAATTAGGTGGAGGGGAGAAGATGCCAAAAAGAAGGTTATCCGGCGGCGTACGCCGCCGGATAACCTTCTTTTTGGCCATTTCCCCCTTCCCGCCGGGAAGGGGGGCAGGGGGGATGGGGGGCTGAAGTTCTATGACTCCACGGTCGGGTAGGTCACCAGCGCCCCCAGCTCAAAGCGATCGACATGCGGCGCATAGTCGGGCAGCTGGCGCTCGTAGGGCTCAGTCATCAACGGAGACGAGATGATATAGTCTGCCGTAGCCCTGTCGCAGGCGACAGGGATGTTCCACACTACAGCGATGCGCAGCAAGGCTTTCACATCCATATCGTGCGGCAGCGGCGAGAGCGGATCCCAAAAGAAGATCAGCAGGTCGATCTCGCCTTGGGCGATGCGCGCTCCGATCTGCTGGTCGCCTCCCAGCGGTCCGCTTTGCAAGCGCACTACAGGGGTATCCAGCATTTCCGAGAGAAGCCTGCCTGTGGTCCCAGTGGCATAGAGCTCGTGTTGCACCAGCAGATCGCGGTTATAGCGAGCCCATTCTACCAAGTCCTTTTTCTTATTGTCGTGAGCCACCAGCGCGATCCGCTTGCGGACAGCAATCTCTCTCTCTTCACCCAGCCCATCAGGATTAATACCCTGTTCTGGTTGCTCGCTGATAAAGTTAAAGTTGTCGTTCATTGATATACTCCTTTGCTGCCCTCTCATATTCCAGGCAACCTGCCTGAGAATCCCCGAATCCTTTCTTGGACGCACAAACACGCCAGTTTCCAGGTGTCTTTCACTTGCTTTAGCTGGAGATGAAGGGGGGAAAATCGGGCGCAATCTGGCCCGATCTGTAGGGGAAAGCTCGGCGATTATAGCACGCTTAAACTATCTTCAACATGAGCAGATTCTCAGCATTGCTTGCAGTATAATGTCCGCATCCCACAACCGAGGAGAATGCCATGGACAAGAAAACCACCGGAATTATCGCCACCGTAGCAACAGCCCTGCTTTGCGGCTGCCCTGGGCTGTTCAGCCTGTGTTTTGGCGCCATGTATGCGATCATCAGTCAGGTTCCTGGGGCGGATATCGATATGTTCGGCAGCACCAACCCGTCGGACGCGCTGATGTTCGGCATCGGGGGCATCTGCGCGGGGATCGTCTTCGTCGCCATCCCAATTGTGGTGGGCGTGCTGATGCTGCGTAGAAAGCCCGCAGGCGAAATCGTCTCCGACGAGCCCCTTCCGCCGGCGATCTGATCGTTCCCCACCCCTCCCCCCAAAGCGGGGGAGAGTTAGATCGAAAAAAGGCTGGTTGGCGGGCTGCAGCCCGCCAACCAGCCTTTTTTTGTGTTTCTTCCCCCTCCCGCCGCCGCCGCTTGCGCCTGCGAGGGGAGCGAAGCAGGAAGGCGGAAGGGAGGGGGAGCGAGGGGGTGGGAAATAAAGGGCCAACTCAGACCGAACATTAAATTCGGAATGAGTCATATTCTTTGGCAATTCTCTATGATCTCGGCTGCCAGGTCATATCGATTAAATTGGGGCATCAGGTAGATGCCCCCGGCCCAGGAGCGCATCTGCCCGACCAGCTCCAGGGAGACGCGCACACCCTCTTGCGCCGCCTTCTCCCCAGCCTGGCGCAATCGGCCCTGGATAGCCTCCGGGATGGCGACACCCGGCACCTCGTTGTGCAGGTATGATGCGTGCCGTGCGCTGTACAGCGGGAGCACACCCACCAGGATGGGCGTATCCAAGGCGCCGAACCGGTCCTGGTACGAATCCAGAAACTCCTGCGCCATTTCTGGCTGGTACACCGGTTGGGTGAGCAGGAAATCAGCTCCCGCCTCCAGCTTGCGGCGCAGTGCTTTCATCTCACGCTCGTTATCCAGGGGGGTCAGGTTGAGGGCAGCCCCAACGAAATAGGATGTGGGTTGGCCGATGTCCGTCCCGGCGTGATCCAACCCGGCATTGAAATTCTGCTTGATCAGCCGGATCAGCCCGGAGGGCACCAGGTCGTAATTATCCATAGCCTCAGGGTAGTCCCCAATGGCGGTGGGATCGCCCATGACGACGAATACGTTGCGAATGCCCAGGGCATGCGCTGCCAGCAGGTCGCCCTGCACGCGCAGCAGGCTGCGCCCGCGCGTGGGGAAGTGCAGCACGGTCTCAATATCGAACTGCTGCTGCACCTGGCTGCAAACCGCCCAGGGGCTCATACGCATGCGCGCCATGGGGCTATCGGCGATGTTGATCACATCGGCGCCGGCGTCTGCCAGCAGGCTGGCGCCAGCCAGCAGCCTGTGCAGCGAAAGGCCGCGGGGCGGATCCATCTCAACAGACACCACAAACCGGCGCTCGCTCAGCCTGTGCGCCAGGCGCGATACGAGCTCAGGCGCCAGCGTGCCCTCCTCAACTTCCGCAGGAAGGCTCAGCTCGCTGGCTGCAGGGGCACAACCTTCTTCCTGCCTGTCCAGAGCCTGGCGCATGGCGGCGATGTGCGCAGGCGTGGTGCCGCAGCACCCGCCAATCAGCCTGGCGCCAGCCTCGCAAAAAGCCAGGGCGTACTCGCCAAAATATTCAGGGTTGGCAGGGTACATGATGCGCCCACCTACCTGTTCAGGCCAGCCTGCGTTGGGCATGGCGGATAGGTAGGGGCGATCCGGTCTATCCGTCTCGCTTAACGTTGTATGCATCTGGCGCAAGATGCGCCAGATCTGCGACGGGCCTCCGGAGCAGTTCACACCAATCACATCCACCCCAGCCTCAGCCAGGGTGCGCGCCACCTGGGCTGGGCTATCGCCCAGCAACGTGCGGTCATCGCGGGTGAAGGTCATCGACGCCACGATGGGCAGTAGGGGCATGGCGGATTCTAGAGGCGGGTCAGGCAAATCTAAATCCCGCCGTGCCTCTACCAGGATGGCGCGCGCTGCCGCCACCGCCTCGCGCATCTCGTTCAGATCGCTGAAGGTCTCAAGGATCAGCAAATCCACATCCGCCGCCACCAGGGCGGCGATCTGTTCGGTGAAAGCCTGGCGGGCTTGCTCGGGCAGCACGCGCCCGTAGGGCGCCAGGCGTACGCCCAGTGGGCCGACGTCGCCCGCCACCAGCACCTGCGCATCTGCGCGGCGAGCCAGCGCCACTCCCTGGCGGTTGATCTCGGCGACTCGATCTTCCAGCCCGTGCGCCGCCAGCTTATAACGGTTTGCGCCAAAAGTGTTGGTCTGGATGATCTGCGCTCCCGCCTGGACATACTCCTGGTGGATTTCGACCACCATCTCCGGGTTGTTCAGGCAAACCGCGTCAAAGCAATCCTCGAAGCTTATGCCGCGAGCATTCAGCATGGTTCCCATAGCTCCGTCGCTCAAAACTGGGGAGGAAGACTGACGCAGCAAAGTGAGGAAACTCGAATTGGGCATCTTGGACAAAATTTATCTCCACAACTTGACCAGGAGGGGATGATACCAGAACTTGGGGGAAGCGTGTGAATTGCCGATCTTCATCGCTCGCGCACACCTGCTCGCTTTGCGGTTTTATTAGGTTTAGAAGCTTTTCCTCCCATATAATAAACCCTACCTGCTAAGCTTCACAATGGATTCAGGCGAAGACCATGGAATCACCAACGCCGGATGCTCTCATACAGGCTGACGAACTGGTTCGTTCCGGAAAACCGGAGCTCGCCCAGGCGGTATTGAGCGAATACCTCCGCAATAATCCGTCTTCCGAGCAAGCCTGGTTGTTGCTTAGCCAGGTCATTGACGACCCCCAAAAACAGATCGATTCGCTGATGATGGTGCTGCGCATCAACCCGCATCACGATGAGGCGCGCAATCGCCTGGCGCTGCTGCTAGCCAGCACGCCTCCAGAGCTCGATGTATCTGGCGATGTGAGCAGGCAGCAATTCCCCCTTGCGGATGACCCTTCCATCCAGCCGGACAATGATTTTCTGGCGGGTCTCGATTTTGTTGAGTTGACTGTCCCGCCATTCAGCAGCCTGCAAACGGATGATATGGAGAGCGATCTCCCCGAGCGCGGAGAATACGAAGCTTCATTCTACATTCCCGATCCAACGCCCCCCCACATAAAACCGTCAACGGCGGTACCCCCCTCCGCAGGCCCTCGCAGGCAAGCGTCTGCTCGCGGAAAAGCAAAAATCGACTGGCGTATCCTGGCAGCAGGGTTGTTCGTGGGACTCTTGATCATCATTGCAACAATCATCACCATCATCGCGCTGAGAGACAATTTGGAAAGCTCCCTGTACAGCACCCAGGTAGCCTCGCTGGTTACCACCCAACCCCGGCAGGTCTTACCCCCCACCTGGACACATACTCCCACGCTGCTCCCGTCATCGACACCTACCGCCACACCCACCCTTGAACCTACCCCTACCCCGACCTTGCCTGCACCCGCTCCCACCGCCGCCGCGCAAATGGAAACGATTCAGAAACAAGTTTCCGATCTGCGCGGCCTGCAGATTCAGAGGGATGTCTCCCGCTTCATTGTGAATCCAGGTGTCGCCGAACAGGTGCTCACCACTTACTTAATCGATTCCGCCTACGAAGCGGAACTTCGTGATCAAGCCCGGATTCTCACCGCGTTTGGCCTGATCAAGCCCACATACGATATGGTCAAATATGCTCTGAACAGCATCGTGGATAATATCGGGGGAGTGTACGTCCCCTGGAAAAAAGAGATTTTCGTGATCGGCTTGCGTTTTTCCGGAATTGAGCATTATGTGTATTCCCACGAATTCGATCATGCCCTGGTTGACCAGCACTTTCATCTGGACGCGCTGGGCGTGTACCCGTACTGCCTGAGCAACTCCCAGCGTTGCAGCGCCATCCAGGCGCTCGTGGAAGGCGATGCGACCTTATTGATGTCCCAATGGTTGGTGCAGTATGCGACGCCACAGGACTATCGAGACATCCTAAACTACCGCCCACCCCTTTTGGCGATCCCAGAAGAGTTCCCGCCTCCCTTTGTCAGCAGGGATGTCAGCTTTCCGTATACCTATGGCTATGAATTTGTCCAATACCTGTACGACCGGGGCAACTGGGCACGCGTCAACCAGGCTTATCGAGAGCTGCCGGATAGCACCGAGCAGATCATGCACCCGGAGAAATACCTCACCAACGAGACTCCCGTTGAGGTGGCTGACCTGCCTTTGAGCGACGGGCTCTCCGCTGAGTGGCGCATATTGAAACGCGATGTCCTTGGGGAATGGATGACCTATTTGATCCTTGGGTACGGCGCCGACCTGGCAGCTCAGCAAGAAGATAGCGTCGCTAGCAATGCAGCCGCTGGCTGGGGGGGCGACGTGTACCAGATCTATATCTCCGACACTACGAGTGATGTCGTTCTGTCAGCCCACTGGGTTTGGGATAGCCAGAGTGATGCAACACAATTTCAGACTGCTATGCTGGTTTATCTGGACCAGCGCTTTCGCGGAAGCAAGCTGCAGCTAAGCAAGGGCGCCTGCTGGCAAGCGGGCGGGCAGACCAGCTGCCTGTATAGCCAGGGCACAAACAATTTGTGGCTGATGGCGCCGGACGAAGCTACAATTGAGCAGGTTTTGTCCCTTTACCCGGGCTTCGAATAGCTAAGAACCTATCAGTTGAAACAGGGTCGCGTACCCAGCGGGTGCGCGACCCTGTTTCATTATTAATCCCAGTTGACGAATTGCCAGTCCTCCATTAAAATTAAACTTAACGGTTCTCTCCAGATAACAGGTGTGTCTTGTGGATGATATCCGCCTTATCAAGCCTTTTGACCAGATTAAAACCCTCTCCGACCCGCGCCGCCTGACCATCCTGCGCCGCTTGATGGCTAGCCCTGCCACGCTCACCCAGCTTGGGCAGCTCATGGGCGAGCACCCCGCCTGGGTGCGCCACCACTTGAAGAAGTTGGAGCAGGCCGGGCTGATCGAGCTGGTTTCCGTGCAAGCCAGCGGCGGCGTCATCCAGAAATGGTACCAGGCTACCGCACGCCTGTTCATCCTGCAGCAGACCATCCTCCCCGATCCCGAGAAAGAGAATACACTCATCCTGCTTGGCAGCCACGATCTGGCCTTAACCCTGTTGGCAGAAAGCCTGGCAGAACGCATTGGCATGGACCTGCTCGCCTTGCCGACCGGTAGCCTGGATGGGTTGATCGCACTGCGCCAGGGCCTGGCGCACCTCAGCGCCTGCCATCTGCTGGACGCCGATAGCGGCGAGTATAACCTGCCCTACGTGCGCCATCTCTTTCCTGAGGGCGCAATGAAGCTGGTCACCCTGGTGCACCGCGAGCAGGGACTGCTGCTGAAGCCCGGCAACCCGCACCAGTTGAAGGGTCTGGAGGACCTGGCTCGCAGCGACATCACCTTCATTAACCGGAACCCAGGTTCCGGGACGCGCCTGTGGCTCGACAGGCAGCTCTCCCACATAGGACTTCCGAAGGCGCGCATCCGTGGATACAACGAAGAAGCGCGTACGCACACCGCTGTCGCCCTGGCTGTGGCGCAAGGCAGGGTGGATGCGGGCCTGGGTCTGGCGGCTGCCGCACGCAGGCACAGCCTGGAATTCATCCCTCTCTTCCAGGAGCGATTCGATCTTGTCCTGCCTGCTGCCTCCTTGAAAGAAGCGAATTTTAGCCTCATGCTGGATTTCATCCATAGCAGCGAGTTCCGCCAGATGGCGGAAAGCCTGGGCGGCTATGACACCCACCACACTGGCGATGAGATTGCAGTCTGAGCAATCCCGTGAATTCTGGCAGGCACGTCTTGCCAATAATTGCTAAACGCTCCGTAGAAAACACCAAATAACAATCAGAGGACAAATTGAGACGACGCCACACCCATCCAACCTTGCAAATCTTTTTGTTGCTCGCGGCCATCACGCTGGCTGCCTGCGCCCCTCAAGCCTCCGCTGAGCCTGCCATCACGGAGCTGATCCTCGCCACCACCACCAGCACCCAGGACTCAGGCCTGTTGGACCTGCTTGTCCCCATGTTTGAAACTCAGAGCGGCTACATCGTGAAGACCGTGGCTGTAGGGACGGGAGCCGCCCTGAAGATGGGCGAGGAGGGTAATGCCGACGTGTTGCTGGTGCACGCTCCCTCTGCTGAGAAAGATTTAATGGCGGGCGGTTTTGGGGCTGAGCGCCTGCTGGTGATGCATAACGACTTCGTCATCGTCGGCCCTGCGAGCGATCCGGCCGGGATCAAGGGTGGCAGCTCGGCTGCCGAGGCCCTGAAGATGATTGCGGTGGCGGCAACAGGCTTTGTTTCTCGTGGCGACGATTCCGGCACGCATAATGCCGAGCTGGCTCTTTGGAAGACTGCCGGGCTGGCTCCAGAAGGAGATTGGTATGTCGAATCGGGCCAGGGCATGGGGGCTACGCTCAAGATCGCCGGCGAGAAAGCCGCCTACACCATGACCGACCGCGCCACCTACCTGGCGACGCGCGAAGGCCTGGGCCTGGATATCCTGGTGGAAGGCGACCCTGTCTTGCTGAACGTCTACCACGTCATCACTGTCAACCCTGAGAAGTGGCCCAAAGTCAACAACCCTGGCGCCAATGCATTCGCCCAATTTCTCATCAACCCCGAGACACAGAAGGTCATCGGCGAGTTCGGCGTGGACAAGTATGGCCAGCCCTTGTTCTTCCCTGACGCCGACAAAACCGACGCTGACCTGGGATTGGATTAATTTTGTTCACCCCATCCGGAACAGCGCTCACCGCAATTAGGGTATGCAGGCACGTACCTGCCTGCATACCCTAATTGCGGGATTTCCACCCCCTTCCCCCGGGGAAGGGGGCCGGGGGGATGGGAGGAAACTATTATGGAACTGATCTGGCAGGGCATTCTTCAAGCCTTCGCGTTGCTGTTTCGAGGCGACGCGGAGGTCTTCGAGATCACCCTGCTCTCCCTGCAGGTCTCCGGGATCGCCACAGGTGTCAGCCTGCTCATCGGCTTGCCGGTCGGCACATGGCTGGCGCTGGGGCGTTTCCAGGGGAGAGATTTCCTGCTCAGCCTGATCAACACCGGCATGGCGCTGCCCCCGGTAGTGGTGGGTCTGTGGGTATCGATCTTCCTGTGGCGCAGCGGTCCCCTGGGAGACCTGCGCCTGATCTACACACCCGCAGCCATTATCATTGCCCAGACCATCATTGCCGCCCCGGTCGTAACTGGCCTGACTGTGGCTGCCCTGCAGCAGATCAACCCGCAGCTGAGCTTGCAGCTTCTTGGGTTGGGCGCCTCACGCTTCCAGATGATCCTGGCGCTGTGGCGAGAAGCGCGCCTGCCCTTATTAGCTGCGCTGATGGCTGGCTTTGGCAGCGTGATCTCGGAGGTAGGCGCATCCATGATGGTGGGCGGCAACATCCGTCACCAGACGCGCGTGCTCACCACCGCCACTGTGCTCGAGACCAGCAAGGGCGAGTTCGCCCTTGCGATTGCACTTGGACTGATCCTGCTCTTACTGGCTTATCTGGTGAACCTGGCGCTGACCTGGCTCCAGCAGCGCGGGGCAAATTCATAAAGGATATCACCACTGAGACGCTGAGTTCGCAGAGCTATAAATATTTCAACTACTCCGCCTCTCTGCGGTGAATGGATAATGTCAATTAACACAAACCAGCCTTTTATCCTAACCATTCGTGATCTGATCATCCGGCGCGGGGAGCGCGATGTTTTGACCGTGGCCCGCCTGGATATCGTTGAGGGTGAAACGCTGGCGGTGATCGGCCCGAACGGGGCCGGCAAGAGCACCTTGCTTCTGGCGCTGGCAAGCTTGATCCGCCCCGCTCGCGGCCAGATCCACTTCCGCGGCCAATCTCTGGAAGTCCTGGATGAGCTGGCTTATCGGCGCCGCATCGCGCTGGTGCTGCAGGAGCCGCTGCTGTTGGATGCAAGCGTGTTCGATAATGTGGCTGCGGGATTGCGCTATCGCCGGCTGTCGCAGCTTGAAGTCAATCTGCGTGTGGGCGAGTGGCTGGAACGCCTGGGCGTGGCTCATCTGCGCAAGCGGCGGGCGCGGCAGCTATCCGGAGGGGAAGCCCAGCGCGTCAGCCTGGCGCGCGCCTTTGCTATCCGCCCCGATATCCTGCTGCTGGACGAGCCTTTCAGCGCCCTGGATGCCCCCACACGCCTGCGCCTGCTGGAGGACTTCCAGGCCCTGCTGAGGGAGACGCGCCTCACCACCGTCTTTATCACCCACGATATGGACGAAGCGCTGCTTCTGGGTGACCGTGTGGCAGTGTTGCTAGATAGAAGCTTGCGGCAGGTCGGCGCGCCGGATGAGGTCTTCAACACCCCGGCGGACGAGGCTGTGGCAGCCTTTGTGGGCGTGGAGACGGTCATTCCGGGTAAAGTGCTCTCCGCACAGGACGGGGTTCTGGTGGTCTATGCCGGTGACCTGCGCCTGGAAGCGGTAGGCGAGGCTGCCCCAGGGCGTTCCGTGCTGCTCTGCCTGCGCCCCGAAGATGTGACCTTGTGGCCGCGCGACGGCTCGCCCACATCCAGCGCCCGCAACCGCCTGACAGGGCGCGTGGTGCGCACTACCCCGCAAGGTCCGCTGGTGCGAGTGGTGGTTGAATGCCTCCCATTGCCTGCCAGTCAGGATGGGAGGCAGAGCGCAATCGGCGGCATCCCCCTGGTAGCGCTGGTGACGCGCGCCTCAGCTCGCGAGCTGGATCTAAGCGAGGGGGCGCCAGTCACCGCAGCCTTCAAAGCTAGCGCCGTGCATTTGATCTTGCGATAAATATTTTTTGCCACGAAGGACACGAAGGACACAACGGGTACGAAGAATTAGTAGATACTTTGTGAACCTTCTTGGAACTTTGAGTCCTTAGTGTTAAAAGAATTGTATGCTCAGAGTTTATGTAATCTCCCACGGCGGGGTGCCGGCGCCTCCCTCACCCCTGAGAGACTGCCGGATCGGCTCCCCCAGCTCTGGGAGCACGTCTGCCACAGCCGCCAGCAATCCGAAGCAGCCGGCGATCATCATGTCTCCAAATGGCACCGCAAAATACGGTCGCAGAGGCGCGCCTGCCTGTCTGCCTGCTTCGACGTCACCACCCAGGCGCATCAAATTCCGCCGCGGTCCAGTAACCGCCACGTCATAATCCCCGTTCCCCAGGGGCAGCGGCTGGTCGCCGTACACCAGCGCACCGTGACCCATGTCGGCGAACACATCCTCGTGGCGCAGAGAGCCATCTGCCAGCAGGCGTAGCAGCCTCTCCAGCTTGGGACGGTCAATCTCGCCGGTGTGGTGCTCGAAGACGCCCTCGATGCCGGTAGGGCCGAGGCGGAAGGCCAGGGTGTGGAAGTTGCCCACGTTGGCGATCAGCACGCGCAGTTGCCTCCCCACCCAGGCGTCGAAGGTGGCTCCCAGCACTGCCGCCGGGGCGGTGTCCATCACCACCAGGGGGATGTCGATATCCCCGGCCGATTTCACCACCGCCTGCAGGCGGGTCATGATCGCCGGCACGTCCTGCGCCAGGTAAGCAAAGGCGCTCAGCCGGTTCTCACCCCGGATGCGCTGGTCCAGGTAATCGAAGCGGAACTGCCGGTCGGAGTAGCCCGGCGGCGAGTTGCCGTGATCGAAGACCGCCACTGCCACCGCGTCCAGGTCGTCCAGGCTCACGCCGAAAGGCTCCAAGGAGCGGGCGATGGCGGGCAGGTCGAAATCGCGCAGCTCGATGTGCAACACAGCATCTGGATGGTTAGCCAAAGACCTGCGAGCGTTATTGGTGAAGGAGGCCGCCTCATCTTCCGAGACCAGGCGCACACCCATGGCTTCCACAGCTTCCAGGTCATCGTTGAAGGTGCGCGCTGCCTCGGGGGTGGCATACAGGGGCAGCCCTGCGCGCAGGTGGTCTTCTCCTGCCCAGGCGCCCGGACCGCCGCCCATGATCACGCCACTGAGCAGCACCGCCTGGCGGCGGCGGGTGGCTTCCTGCAGGCGGCGGCGCACCATCATGGTGGGCGACGGCACCACCAGCTTGAAGCCATTCTCCAGGTCTATGCGCGAGTCGTACAGGAAGATGTCCTGCGTGCCTGTGCCAATGTCTACAGTTAAGATTTTCATGGGTGAGAGAAGAGTGTCGAGATTCGAGAGTTGAGAATCGTAAATTGCGAGTGGGGATAAGTCTACCACACCCCTCCCTCGCTTTCTAAAGCAGAGCTTACCCTTCAATTCTCACGAATCTCGAATTGTGTGAAATTCGTCACAACCCTTTGGGGATAATACTCTCTTATCTCTCTACCCCTCTTCGGGTATACTTTGCCTGCGAACAACGACTGGCGATCCGCTGGGTCGCCTTACCAAGAGATTACTTCGAGGTAGGTATGTCAATAGATTCCGAACGAAAACGCTGGGCAGAGCACACGCTCGCCTCAACCCTCAAACGCTTCCCCGAGCGTAAGCCTGAATTTACAACCTCCAGCGTCCCCTTGCCGCCTCTGCTGACCCCATCCGACCCGCACCCCGAGTACCTCGAAAAGCAGGGCTTTCCCGGCGAGTACCCGTTTACCCGCGGCGTTCAGCCCAGCATGTACCGCGGCCGCCTGTGGACCATGCGCCAGTACGCCGGCTACGCCAGCGCCGAAGAATCCAACCGTCGCTACCGCTTCCTGCTCGACCAGGGTCAAACCGGCCTCTCCGTGGCATTCGACCTCCCCACCCAGATCGGCTACGACGCAGACGATCCCATCGCCCGTGGCGAGGTGGGCAAAGTGGGCGTCTCGATCTCCTCGCTGGATGATATGGAGGCGCTTTTCCGCGGCATCCCCCTGGATAAAGTCTCCACATCCATGACCATCAACGCCCCGGCGTCCATCCTGCTGGCGATGTACATCGCCGTGGCGAAGCGCCAGGGAGTGGAACCCCGCCAGTTGCGCGGCACCATCCAGAACGACATCCTCAAAGAATATATTGCACGCGGCACCTACATCTTCCCGCCGGTACCCTCCATGCGCCTGATCACGGACGTCTTCCGCTATTGCCAGGCTGAGGTGCCGCATTGGAACACCATCAGCATCTCGGGTTACCACATCCGCGAGGCCGGTTCCACGGCGGTGCAGGAGGTGGCTTTCACCCTGGCGAACGCCATCGCCTACGTGGGGGCAGCTGTGGATGCCGGGCTGGACGTGGATAGCTTTGCCGGGCAGCTCTCCTTCTTCTTCAATGCGCACAACAACTTTTTGGAGGAGGTTGCCAAGTTCCGCGCCGCTCGGCGCATGTGGGCGAAGATCATGAAAGAGCGCTTCAAAGCCCAAAAGCCCGCCTCCTGGATGCTGCGCTTCCACACCCAGACCGGCGGCTCCACGCTCACCGCCCAGCAGCCTGAGAACAACGTGGTGCGCGTGGCGCTGCAGGCGCTGGCGGCTGTGCTGGGAGGCACGCAGTCGCTGCACACCAACAGCATGGATGAGGCGTTGTGGCTGCCCACCGAGCGCGCCGTGCGCGTTGCCCTGCGTACCCAGCAGGTCATCGCCTTTGAATCAGGCGTCGCCGACAGCATCGATCCGCTGGGCGGCTCGTACCTGATCGAGCACCTGACCGACGAGATCGAAGCCCGCGCCGGAGAGTACATCCGGGTGATCGACGAGATGGGTGGGGCGCTGCAGGCCATCGAGCGAGGCTACATGCAGGCCGAGATCCAGGATTCTGCTTACCGCTACCAAAGGGCGGTGGAGGCCGGCGAGGAGACGGTGGTGGGGGTCAACGCCTTCCAGGTGGACGAGAGCCTGGACATGGAGCGCCTGAAAGTCGACCCCGCCATCGAGGGTGCGCAGCGCACGCGCCTGTCTGCCGTGCGCCAGCGGCGCGACGAGTTCAAAGCCAACCAGCTGAAGGCCCGCCTTGAGAGCGCCGCCAGGGGTAGTGAGAACCTTCTTCCGGTCTTTATTGAGTGCGTGGAGCACGACCTGACCCTGGGCGAGATCTGCAACCTGCTGCGGGGTTTGTGGGGCGAGTACCAGCCGCCATCAACGTTATAGTAAGGGTGGCGTTACCCCGCCCTTACAACCAACGGAGATATGATGCCGAAAATCAAACGTATCGATCACATCGCCATCGTCGTTGAAGACATCGACGCCGCCCTGGGTTTCTGGCACGACGCCCTGGGGCTCGAGCTGCATGGACAGGAGGACGTCGCCGAGCAGAAGTCCATCGTGGCTTTCCTGCCCGTGGCTGGCAGCGAGATCGAGCTGGTCAAGCCCACTACCGACGACTCGGGTGTAGCGCGCTACCTGCACAAGCGCGGCCCCGGCATGCACCACATCTGCTTCGAGGTGGACGACCTGGACGCAACCCTGGAGCGCATGAAGGAGAAAGGCGTGCGCCTGATCAACGAGACGCCCACCATCGGCGCCGGCGGCAAGCGCATCGCCTTCATCCACCCCGAGAGCACCAACGGTGTGCTGGTTGAACTCTATGAATAATCCCCCCACCAGAAACTCCTCAATTCCGGAATCAATTTCCCCCTTCCTTGGGGAAGGGGGAATAAAAGGGGGATGGGGGAACGAATGGTTTCTGCATATCGCTCAGAGGATTAGCAAAGGACGAGATGGATGACATAGCGCCTCACACGACCACACCTGGGGTATTAAAAAAGAGAAAAGCTTCAGGCTATCCCATCCATGGATGGGTTGGCCTGGGGCTGATCGCCGTATTCTGGACGCTGAACTGGACCCTGGACGGGCCGCGCACCCACTGGGGCTTCTTTCCCCTTTGGCTGGGCTACTGTCTCACGGTAGATGCCCTGGTTTTGCTGCGCACGGGCACCTCCCTCCTGACGCGCAGCTGGCGCAAGTACATCAGCCTGTTTCTGCTCTCCGCGCCGGTGTGGTGGACCTTCGAGATCATCAACTGGCGGGTGCAGAACTGGCACTATCAAGGCGGCGAGCTGTTCAGCCCGCTGGAGTTCTGGGCCTGGGCCACGCTCAGCTTTAGCACCGTCATCCCGGCCGTGTTCGGCACTGCCGAGCTGGTCGCCAGCTTCGCCTTCATCCAGCGCCTGAAAGGTGGGCCGCGCATCTGCCCCGACCGACGCACCACGCGGTTGTTCTTCCTCCTCGGGCTGGTCATGACCGCCCTGATGTGGATCTGGCCGCGGCTATTCTTCCCTTTCCTGTGGCTGTCGGTGTACTTCATCATGGAGCCGCTCAACGCCTGGCTGGGCAATCGCAACCTGGGGCGCTGGACCGAGCAGCGCGACTGGCGCCCGGTGCTGGCGCTGTGGCTGGGCGTGCTGATCACGGGCTTCTTCTGGGAGATGTGGAATTTTTACTCATTCCCGAAATGGATTTACACCATCCCCTGGGGCGGCTGCTGCAAGGTCTTCGAGATGCCCCTGCTGGGCTACGGCGGCTACCTGCCCTTCGCCCTGGAGCTGTACGCCCTGTACCACTTCGTGGCGGGGCTGAGAGGGGAGAGGGATAACGGGTATGTAGGGGTTTAGCGTGCCGGGGGAGCATTGGGATTTCTGACTGTTGATTGCCTGCCTGGCGGCAGACAGGATGATTTCTGAATTCAATCAAAAGATTAAGACCTTGCTTTGACACCATGCCCGTCAAAAACCCGTACCCGCGTATTGATGTCCCCACCCTGGTTGCCATATGTGTTGTGGCCTATGCATTGGAAATCATCATTCACGAAGTCATCGGTCATGGCGGGGTTTGTTGGTTGGTGGGCGGGCAACCGCTTGCGGTAACTTCAACAGATTTCTATTGCAATTTCGCAGATGTCCCCGCATGGGGGGTTAAATTGATGCTTGTCGGCGGGGGCCTGGCGAATTTCGTCACCCTGGCGTTGTGCCTTGCGCTCCTCCGCATCAAAAGGTACCGACCCCACGCGGCGTATTTCTGGTGGGTGGTTCTGAATTTGAATTGTTTTCTTGCAAGCAGTTATCTGATCGGCTCGCCATTGTTGGGTTTTGGCGACTGGAATAGTGTGGTCTCCGGTTTGCCTTTTTCCATGGTATGGCGCCTTATCCTGACCTTGATTGGCGTCGGCCTCTCCTTCCTGGGCATCAAGCTCTCGATACGCGCGCTTGAATTTCAATTTGGGGGAGCAGAAGCCCATAGAGACGGTTGGATGAAGTTGTTCTCTCGCGTTCCACCGTTCACTATAGGGACCGTTGCGATAATGATGGGCTTCGTGAACCCCCTCGGGCTCAAGTGGTCAATCTCTCTTGCGCTTGCGTCTTTTGTCGCTCTGCTGTGGATGTTCAATTTATCCGCCTGGAAAAAGCCATCCGATGGGACAGAACATTTCTCGACTGTTGAGATAAACCGCAATCTGTATTGGCTTGTAGGCGGAGCAATCGCCCTCGCCTTCCTCATGGGTATCCTGGCGCCAGGCATAGGCTCCTTTGAAGGATACTTCTAGCCTCGCCAAGAGGGGACGGGCGAACAACGCATGCACCCCCAAGCAACCATTTTTGAGATGACTTCTAATCTCCATTCTCTCCTTTCCACCCTCTCCTCACAAAAAAAGACGTTCCCGCAGTACATCTGCGGGAACGTCTCATCTTACAGTAGCAGGATCAGTTGATCCTGGTGATCCTGCCTTCGCCGCCCTCGGGGTACAGGGCTGCGCTGATCAGCTCGCCCAGGCCGTTGCGGATATAGTTGTTCAGCGCCTGCCAGTAGGTCTCGCCCGATGTGCGGCGCATCAGTGAGTGCGATGGCATGGATTGCGACTGGCTGTTCCTGGATACCAGCCGCAACCACCTGCGCCGCTGGTGCTCGATGGAGGCGTGCGGCAACCGCGCCAAGATGCGCAGACGCTACGCACGCCAGAGAGGGGCGAAGTAGCGTCCTACCCGGCGCGGGAAGGGTAGGCTGGGTTTCCATGCCCGGCGTTTCGTTGGGCGGATTGGGAGACGGGGAGGGCGAGTTTGCCTTGCGAAGGTTGGGATAGTCAGGGACTAGAGGGACTTCAAGCAACCTTCGCAAGGCTGGTGGTGCGAGGAGATAGGAACGCGAAAGACGCGAAAAGGGTAGGTCGGGTACCATACCCGGCGCTCAACTAATTGGTTGTTGTAAATTCTCACCACTTCTATATAATGTAAATGTACATTTCGTTGTAAGTGGCCTTTTACATCCCTACATATTATTAAGACGACATTGAAGCTGCATTGCGGGCCGTTGACGATCTGTCAATGGCTTTTTTGTTATTCAGCCAGTTAAATGTACTTAAAATGATAGGAGGATAAAATGAACCACAAACAGCTTTTCACTCAAGGAATTGTGCTTGTGTTGGTCATCCTGCTGGCAACTGCCTGCACCTCCCTTGCCACACCCAAGAAAATCACTGTCACATTTACAGCTGATGAAATATGTACCATGGAGGGACCGACAACCATTCCATCCGGTAAGGATATTAGCCTGGAGGTCATTGGGAATATCAAGGAACAAGGCAACGTTGGTATAGCGATTCTGAGACTCGACCCAGACAAAACCATAAAAGATCTTGAGGACTACGCGGCGGGGCCAGAGGATGCGCCCAGCCTCCCTGGACGCTAAGGGTCGGTTTTTACGAGTTTCCATCAGACGGCAACCCCAATTCAATAGTTTTAAATCAAGTCGTTGGTCCTATCTATTTTTTGTGCTTTACTCCAGCAGACGGTGTACGGGCTTTAGGACCAATCGAGGTTAAAGAGTAGCTCAGTAAGATATGACAGCCTCCAAGTGGCGCTAGATTGCTTCGTCGGTCTGGCGCCCTCCTAGCAATGACGACATTATTTCTAAATTTTTTCGATGGTCACTTAAGGCGCCTCGTCCATGGCTTCTTGCGTCGGTTGGGGTGGGGGGGAAGTAGGCACGCCGGACGCCAGCCGGGCGCAGATTCCCCGGCTGTCGGCCACGATCTCCATCAGGATGGGATCATCAGCGTATTGCGCTGCCACTTCGTCCAGGACAGGGATAGCCTCCGGGCAACTGTTCTGGTTGGCGCGGCTCAAGAATGCCAGCACCGTGCCATACTCGACGTAGTAATACGCCACCGTCAGGTTGGTGAGCGGCAGGCCTTGCACAGCCACGGAGCTCGTCAGCAAGGTCTCTTCCACCAGGTTTGCTGCGATGCCGTTCTCTTCAGCGGTACAGCCGCGCACGGCGCAGCGCAGCGCCTCAGCCGCCCCCTCGTAATTGCGCGATTTGACGTAGATGATTCCCAGCTGCCCGTATGTATTGGGGTTGGTAGGGTCGAAGGAGAGCGCCCGTTCCGCGTTGCGGGCAGCGATAAAGAACTCGCCCATCTGTGAATATGTCTTGGCGATCTCAAGATACGGGATGGGATTGGTGACGCCAAGCTGGGCATTGATGCTGGCTGCCTTAGCATAATATTCCAGAGCAGTAGCATACAGGGGAGAATCGGGATTGCTGCTTGCCAGGCGGGTGTAGTTCCTGCCGATGTACACGTACAGGAAGGTCAGGTTAGGGTTAATCTCGGTTGCCTGGAGATAGGATTTGATGGCGCTGTTGTACTGTCCCAGCAATTCTTGTACGGTCGCATAGACGCGGTGGGCATCCATCGAGTTGGGGTTAAGGGCGGTAGCTTCGGCCGCGTACTGCTCTGCCTGCAGCCATTTCTGCTGGTCAAGCAACACCTCGGCGTAGAAAGCCAGCGCCAGGGCATTCTGTGGATCGAGCTGGTAAGCGCGCACTGCCTCGCCCTCGGCATCTTTGAGCAGGTTGGCAGCCTCGGTCCCGGGTGCGTAGGAGGCGTTCCAATCCAGCACGAAGGCGCGGATGGCGCGGATGCTGCTGTCCTCTGGGTTGAGCGCCACCGCTTTGTCTATCGACTCCAGCGCCTCCGCCAGACGGGCGCGCCGGTTTGTGTCGCTGCTAAGCATGTTGATCGAGTAAGTCTGGATGCGCGCCATATCCGCCCAGGCCTGGGCGTTGCTCGGATCGATCTCCAGGGCGATCTGGTAGGTGTCGATGGCGTCCGGGTTGGGAGCAGCGGGCGGGGGTGGGTCTGGATCGTCGAGTTTGCCCGCCTGGAAATAAGCCTCCGCCTCCAGGATAAAGGAGGAAGCCAGGCGCGTGGGGGTCGGGGTGGGCAGGAAGAGAGGTTTCACACTGCCCATCTGTACGCCGCGCAACAACCCCAGTCCCGCCAGGATAAGCGCGAGCAGGATCATGATCCGGAAGGCAGTGACGCCAGATTTTACCGGGCGGAAGTTAGGGCGTTTACCGATAAGGTCGCGTTCCATAGGTACTCTTCACCTCACCCCCTGCCCCTCGAGGGGCGGGTAAAGGGGCTTGGATGGGTAATAGCAATCATGGCGAATCCGTAGCCTCCGGCGTGGCTTCGCCTTCTTCTCCTTCAGGTGTTTCTTCGGGCGCCAGCGGCGTGCCCAGCTGCTGCTTGCACAGCTCTAAGCCGGCGACGGCATTATCCACCGCAAGCTCGTAATCAGGGACGCCGGACGCTAGCGCCTGGAAGACCGGCACAGCTTCGGCGCAGCGGTTGCGCTTCGCCAGGGCAAAGCCGTAGAACCAATAATACTCGGCTACCTTTCCATAGTCCAGAGGCATGCCCTCCACCGATACTCCTTCGGGATCGGTGCCGCCGCGCACCGCCAGCCTCAGCTCGTTGATAGCTTTGTCCATTTCGTTGTTCTTATAATACATGATGCCAAGGTTGCCGCGCAGCTTGGCGCTGGATGGGTCAATCCTGACCGCGTCTTCGGCATATTGGGCAGCCTTTCCGAACTGCCCTTCGTTGGAATAGGCGAAGGTGATCTCGGTGGGGATATCCGGGTTCTGCGGATTGAGGGCATATGCTGCCAGCAGCTCATCGACTGCTAGGGAATTCTCGCCCTTCAAGCGGTATGCAAATCCCAACAGCAGGTGCAGGTCGGCTATCTTGTCGTTGATGGCGATAGCGGCTTTCAGCTCTTGGATGGCCTCATCCAGGTTCTCGGCGCCGGAGTTGATCAGCACCAGCCCGCGCGCCCGGTACACCTCTAAGGAATTCGGGTCCAGCTCTTTCGCCAGCCGCGATTCGGCGGCAGCCTTATCGAAGTCTTCGAAATCGCCCCTTGTCACCAGGATCTCAGCGTAATAGGCATGTGCCAGGGCGCTGTTAGGGTCCAGCTCCAGGGCGCGTTGGATGGAAGCCTCGGCCTTGAGAGTATCGCCCAGAAAGTTTTGCGCGTAGGCTTCCACCGCGTGCGCCATAGGGTTGTTGGCGTTTTTCAGCAGAGCGTTCTGGGCATTGGTGAGGGCATCTTCATGCTCACCGGCGAAGATCTGCACGCGTGCCAGGGCGATGTAGAGCGCAGGGTTGTTCGGGTCGGCGATGATGGCTTGTTTGTAGGCAGAGATGGATTGAGCCAGCTTACCTTCTTCGTAGAGCTGCTGCGCCTCGTTGACGAACGACTTGGGGCTGCGCGTGATCGTCGGTGTAGGGATAAAAGGCGCCGGCATGGTGGGTGCCACGAACGTGCCAAAATAAGCCACAGCACCGATGGCGAGCACCAGTAGCAGGACGAAAAACGGTCTGGAGCGCCTCGTTGGGCGGCGGGTCATGCGCCATTTCTGACCACGGAGATACATAGTTTCATCATACCATTCCGAAGGAACGAGCGTCAAGGATGGTGGAATGGGGCTGAGCACGGAAATTCCTTGCAAGTTAGGTCGCTTATAGCTACAATGAGCCCATGCGATTTGATATTTTCACCCTCTTCCCAGAGATCTTCCGCCCGTACCTGGAATCCAGCATCCTGCAGCGCGCCTCGCAGCGCGGTCTGCTGGATGTCGCGCTGCACAACATCCGCGATTGGACATCCGACCGCCACCACGTCACCGACGACGAGCCTTACGGTGGCGGGGGCGGGATGGTGATGAAGCCTGAGCCGATCTTTGCCGCTGTGGAGGGGGTGCTGGGATCACCGCCAGCCTGCCCGGTGGTCTTGCTCACCCCGCAGGGACGCCTCTTTACCCATGCTGTGGCGCAGGAGCTGGCGCAGCAACCGCGCCTGGCTCTCTTGTGCGGTCGTTATGAAGGCGTGGATGAGCGTGTGCGCCAGCATCTGGTGAGCGACGAGATCTCCATCGGCGACTACGTGCTCACCGGGGGGGAATTGCCTGCCTTGATTGTGGTGGACGCCGTGACCCGCTTCCTGCCCGGCGTCCTGGGTGACCCCAAGGGCGCCTGGGACGATTCGTTTACCTCCGGGTTGCTGGAATACCCGCACTACACCCGTCCGCCGGAGTTCCGCGGATGGGAGGTGCCTGAGGTGCTGCTCTCCGGCGACCATGCCCGCATCGCCCGCTGGAGGCGCCAGCAGGCCTTGCTGCGCACCAACCAGCGCCGCCCGGACTTGCTCACCAAAGCCGAGCTATCCGAGGCGGAGCGAAGGATGCTAAGCGATACCGGACGACAAGGGGTGGACGAAGAAAACTGACTGCTGAGCGCAGCTGCTGATCGTAAAGGAATATCCTTTCGGTCATATGACCCAGGTGATGACCTGTGGCACTACAGCATATGACCACACATGGATATGATGGGGGTTAGGAAATTTCAAGTTCTCTATCAACCCATGAAAGGATATTCTCATGAACACCCGTACTAAATTCTACACACTCCTTAGCCTGCTCGTTTTGGCTACACTGATTTTCCCTTCGACGGCGCTGGCTTTCGACGGGCGCAGTGGCGACCGCATTGTGATCCCCGCCGGAGAAGTCATCAACGATGATCTGTACCTTTCCGCCAGCGAGGTGATCGTGGACGGCACCATCAATGGTGACCTGCTCGCCGCCGCTGAGACCGTGGTCGTGAATGGCATCGTCACCGGCGACCTGCTCGCCGCCGCTGAGACCGTGGTCGTGAATGGCATCGTCACCGGCGACCTGTGGGCTGCGGGAAGCAGCGTGACAATTAACGGCGAAGTGGGCGATGACCTGTTTGCCGCTGCTGCGGTTGTAACGGTGGGCAGGGATGCCAAAGTTGGCGATGACGTTTTCGGCGCCGCCGCCAGCGTGGAAAGCAGGCCGGGCAGCCTGATCAACGGCACATTGCTGATCGGCGCGTTCCAGGGGCTGGTCTCCGGCTCAGTTGCCGAAGACTTGCTGGTGGGCGCTTCGCGCTTGCGCATCGAAGGCTCCGTCGGGGGCGATGCTAAAATCGCTGTGGATAACGCCGACACCTCCTACACTCCCAGCTCGATGAGGTTTGGTCCCAACGCACCGGATATGCCCAGCGTACCGGGCGGTCTGACCTTTGGTACTGGCGCCCGTGTTGATGGCCTGCTCAAGTACACCACCCCGGTCCTCATAAGCATCCCGTCCAGCGTGGCTGCGCAAGTCCAGCACGAGTTCCCTCCCACCGACGCCCGGATCAGGGATGAGCTCAACCGCCAGAACGGCCCTACCTCGGCCTGGCTGGATGCGCTGCGCCGCATGGTTGCTCTGGTGTTGGTTGGCTTGCTGATCGCCCGCCTGGTCCCGGCGTGGATCGTCACCCCGGCGAGCAAGATTCAGGCACGGGCGTTGCCCTCCCTCGGCGTTGGGTTCCTCGGCATCGTCATTGCCCCCTTCATCTTGCTGGCTGGTCTGCTGGCGGTGATCCTGGTGGCAGTGCTGATGGGCGCCTTGACCCTGGGCGAGCTGGTGGGCGCGGCTCTGGCGCTCGGCCTGCCCGTGCTCACGCTGGTAGGTGTGCTCTTCTTCCTTGCGCTGGGCTACCTGCCCCAGGCGGCGGTGGCTTACCTGGGCGGGCGCTGGGTGCTCAACCGTGTTCGCCCTGAAGCTGCCAGCAACATCTACTGGTCGCTGCTGGTTGGTTTGGTGATCCTGGGCATTATCTTCGCTTTGCCCGTGCTGGGCGGCTTGCTCGAGTTCGCCGTGGTTCTGCTCGGCCTGGGCGCCATCGCCTTGCTGGTCTGGGAACGCCGCCAGCAAGCGCCGGCTGCCGCCAGTGCGTAAGGGTATCTATGAAGCACCTCAAATTAAATGTTTGCGGTGCTTCATGAGAATAACCCCCCCACCGTTTACCTGCCTCCGGCAGGAAAGCTATAGAACTGGGAGTTGCAGGCGCGGAGCGCCTGCAACTCCCAGTTTAGGTAGGGGGGATGGGCATGAGCAAACCAGCCATCCGGAAATTAATTATGGCGGTTGCCATATTTATGGTTTAATCTGATTATGCGCTCGACCCGGCAAAACTTCCTCCTGAGCCTGACCGCTTATGTGACCGTCGCTGGTGCTGCGGTCAGCAGCGTGTTGCAGATCGAGCGTATCTTATTGCGCTGGCAAGTGGCGATCTTGCTGGCGCTTTTTATCTTCTTACACAGCCGCTTGCCTGGCGACGGCGGCACCTTCGTCCGGCGACGCACAGCCAACCTGATTATCCTCGCGCAGACTTTAATCGTCGCCTACCTGGTGGTATCCACCGAAGTGGGCTTTTCATTCTTCTTGTTATTGTTTATTCTCAGCGTCAATGCAGCCTTATTCAATTCGCTTCGTGTCACCGTTCTTTGGATTGCAGGTTTTTCGGCGATTGTCGCATGGTATCTCTACCAGGAGGGGAGTTGGGCTGGTTTGTTCGGCGATATCGGTTTGTATCTAGGCGGCTTTTTGTTCTTTGGTTTTGTCACTAACCTCTTGAGCGTTGCGCGTGCTGCCCAGGCAGAGACCGAGCGTTTATTGGTTGAATTGCAGGCGTCCAATGCACAGCTTGTTGAGTATGCTCGCCAGGTGGAAACGTTGGCTGCCCTGGAAGAGCGCAACCGGCTGGCGCGGGAAGTACACGATACTCTGGGTCACCGGCTGACAAGTTCCGCCGTGCAGCTCGAAGCCGCTCAGCGTCTGGTGTCAATCAACCCCGAGAAAGCTGCAGAGACGGTAGGTGTCGTTCGCGGCCAGGTGCGCCAGGCTTTACAAGAGCTGCGCCAGACGGTAGGTCGCCTGCGCGCCCCGGTCGAGCTGGATCTCTCCTTACCGCAAGCGCTGCAGCGCCTGGCGGAGAGCTTTCAAGACGCTACCGGCTTGAGTGTCACCTTGGAGAACGTAGATAACTTGGACGAGATTACCCCAGCCCAGCGCCTTGTGCTGTTCCGCGCTGCCCAGGAAGGCTTGACCAACATCCAGCGCCACGCGCAAGCCACACAGGCCTGGCTGCGAGTGGCTGGCGAGCCGGGTGAGCTGCGACTGGAAGTCCGCGATAATGGGGTCGGATTGCCAAACGGCGAGCCTGCAGGTGCTGGCTTTGGCCTGCGCGGCCTGAGTGAGCGCGCCGGCGCCCTGGGAGGCCAGGTGCGCCTGGAATCCAACCCTGGCGGTGGCACGCTCCTGACGGTAAGTTTGCCTGTTCTCGACGCGAGTGCATGATGTCAAATCTTCCAATATATACCAATCCCTCACCCTGTATCTGCCATCCTACGCTGGGCAGGAGTGAATGGATTTGGTGAGTATATAGTCCTACCAGGAGAGGATTGTGGAAAAAATCAAACTTCTCATCGTCGACGACCAGCGCCTGATGCGCGAAGGGCTGCACACCCTGCTCGAACTGGAGCCCGACCTGGAAATAGCCGGCGACGCCAAGGACGGCCTTGAAGCGCTGGAACAATATGAGGCATTACGGCCCGATGTGGTATTGATGGACATCCGCATGCCGAACCTGGACGGAGTGCAAGCCACGCAGCGACTGCGCCAGCGCTGGCCAGAGGCGCGCGTGATTATCCTGACTACCTTCGACGATGATGCCTACGTTTTCGATGGGTTGCGCGCTGGGGCGCTGGGCTATCTGCTCAAAGATGTATCCGGCGACGAATTGGCACAAGCCATTCGCAAGGTTGCCGGAGGCGGGGCATTGATTGAGCCGTCTGTAGCCCGCAAAGTGCTGGCTGAATTCGCCCGCCTCGCCGAGCCCGTCCACCCCCCTGTCGAACGCTTGCCCGAGCCTCTCAGCGAGCGTGAGCTTGAAGTCCTTGGCCTGCTGGCGAAGGGCGCCAGTAACAAGCAGATCGCCGCACAGCTATACCTGGCTGAAGGCACGGTAAAAAATTACATCTCGTCTATCTTGAACAAGCTCAACGTGGAAGATCGCACGCAGGCCGCGCTGAAGGCGCGCGAGCTCAAGCTTCTTTGAGGTAACCCCATGAACCAACGCTTCCCGTACGCAAAAACTCTGCTGCTCGGTTTTGGCTTTTTCGGCATCAGCCTGATCTGGCCGATCTTCAATAACTTCGTGCCGGTCTTCCTCAGAGAAGACTTCGGTCTCTCGGCTGCGTTGATCGGCTTCATCATGACCTGGGATAACTACCTGAACATGTTCGTCCAGCCGGTGGTGGGCGAGCGCTCTGACCGCACGCGCACGCGTTTGGGCAGGCGCAAGCCCTGGATGCTGGTAGGCGCGCCCCTGGCCGCAGCGTTCTTCATCCTGGTGCCGCTGATGCGCTCCCCGCTGGGGGTGATGTTCGCCATCCTGCTCACCAACCTGTCGATGGCGCTGTTCCGCGCCCCCACCATCGCCCTGCTGGGCGATCTCTTCCCGCCTCACCAGCGCAGCACTGCTAACGGTGTGATCAACCTGATGGGCGGGCTGGGAGCTATCGCGGCCTTCCTGGTGGGTGGGGCGCTCTACCGCATGGGGCGCATCTCGCCTTTTATTTTCGGCAGCGTGCTGATGCTGAGCGCCATCACGCTCGTGCTGTGGCGGGTGCGCGAGCCGGACCTACCTCAACAGGTCGAAAAAGAGGATACCGGCGGCAGCTTCCTGGCGAACCTGGGGGAGGTGCTGCGCGCCTCCGACCGCTCCGGGCTGCTCATCCTGCTGGCGATCCTGTGCTGGTTCCTGGGTTACAACGCCCTGGAGACGTGGATCTCGTCTTTCGGAAAGTTCAGCCTGGGCATCGACGAAGGGCGCATGGCGATCCTGACCTCCGGGCTGGCGCTGACCTTCGTCATCTTTGCCGTGCCCAGCGGCCTGCTGGCGACGCGCTTCGGGCGCAAGCCGGTGATCCTGACCGGCATCGCCGGGCTGGTGGTGCTTTTCTTCTACGGGCTGTTCGTGCGCAACCAGTGGATGCTGATCAGCCTGCTTGTGCCGGCCGGCATTTTCTGGGCGCTGATCAACGTCAACTCTCTGCCCATGGTGTACGATATAGGCGGAGAGCGGCGCATTGGCGCCTTCACTGGGATGTACTACCTGGCATCCAATGTCGCTGCCGTAGGCGGACCGCAAGTGGTGGGTATCTTGATCGACCTGACCGGCGGCAACTACCGCATCATGTTCGTCTTCTCGACGATTTTCATGCTGCTGGCGGGAGTGCTCATGTCGCGGGTGAAAGAAAGGTTGAAAGTTGAAGGGTGAAGGGGGAAAGGACCTTGAAATTGGGCATAGCGTGGGGCATCGCCCCACGCTATGCCCAATTTCAAGATATTCTCCCCTCCCCCGCTTCTGGGGGAGGGGACGGGGGTGGGGGCGTTAGTAGATACTGATGTTTGCGCTCACCTCGACGACGAGATGGCAACCTCCGCCGGTTGGCGTACATCCAGGATTTTCGACAGGCGTTGGATTTGCTGCTGGTCTGTAGTGACCAGGGTGGTCTTATAGCGCCGGGCGACTGCAGCATAGATGGCGTCGGCGCCCCGCAGGCGAAGTTCGGCGCCCAATGCTCCGGCTTCATCCGCCAGCGATTCGTCTAATGCGATCCAGGCTTGCCCCGGGATCAGGCGAAGCGCCTTTGCCAGGGCAATCCCCTGCGCAGGGCTGTCGAATGCCCTCGCGACCGCGGCAGCCACTTCGACCAGCAGCAGGGTGGGAGAATATACTGGCAAGCCTTCTTTGTGGATTCTGGCCAGGAATGCCTGGCTGGCGGAGGAGCCAGCCTCAGCGGAATTGAGGGCGTTGATGTGCACGCTGGCATCGATCGTGAACATGCCTCATTCCTGGCGCACGTCGTCCAACAATTCCTGGGTGCTCCCCCCGACAGGCCAGGTCTGCCGGAGCAGGTCTGCCAGGGTTTGGTAGATCTCCCAGCCACTGGATGCCGAACGCTTGCTCTCCTGTACGATGGCAGCTTCAACCGCCTGCTCATCTACCGGCATCAACACCGCCACCGGGCGGCCCTGGTAGGTGATGATATATTCGGCTTTTTCTTCGCGCACTTTTCGCAGTACTTCTGTGGCTTGTTCGCGCAGCTCGCGTATGCCTATCAGAGCCATGCTCACCTCCGTTGTAGGTACAATTGTATCATAATTGTTACTACATTCAAATGGAGACGGTAACCATCCAACTTAATGATAAACTCGCAGCATGTCCTACGATCCTGCCGGCATGACCTTGTGGAGTGATGAGGCTCTGCTCGTGGTGAACAAGCCCGCCGGGTTGCCTGTAATTCCGGATGGCTACCACCCCGATGCGCCTCACTTGCGTGGCTTGTTCCAACCCGTCTACGGGCGGCTGTGGACCGTGCACCGCCTGGATAAAGACACCAGCGGTGTGGTCGTGCTGGCGCGCTCGGCTGCCGCGCACCGCTCGTTGAACACGCAATTCCAGGAGCGCCAAACGGGCAAGGTGTATCATGCCCTGGTGACCGGCGCGCCCGATTGGGAGACCAGGCAAGTGGACTCCTCCTTGCTTGTGAATGGCGACCGGCGCCACCGCACGCTTGTCTCGGCGCAAGGCAAGCCGGCAATAACCATACTGCGCGTGCTGGAGCGCTTCACAGACACCCTGAGGGCAGGCAGGGAGGCTGGCTACGCGCTGCTAGAGGCCGTCCCAAAAACCGGGCGCACCCACCAGATCCGCGCCCACCTGGCGCACCTGGGGCATTCCATCGTGGCAGATAGGCTGTACGGCAGGGGCGAGGGGATCTATCTCTCGGCGCTCAAACCGGGATACCGGGGGGATCGGGCTAAGGAGTGCGCCATCCTGGGGCGCCTCGCCTTACATGCCTGCTCGCTGGAGCTGGTTCACCCGACCAGCGGCGAAAAGCTGAGCTTCAGCGCTCCCTACCCAAATGACTTCCAGGGTGCTTTGCGGCAGTTGCGCAAGTATCGCTCTCCAGCAGAAAGTTATGAACCGCCGACAGGCGAAAGACGGTGAGGGCGGAGGTCAAGCTCGGGCACGTAAAGCGCCCACTGGGGATGGGGACTGACCGGTTTCTTGTATCCACCATTGATCTCACGTGAGGACATCCAGCGGGCATATCCGGACTGTTAACCAAATATCAGAATCGTTAGCACAAGCATGCGCATTTCTTGACGATCTCCTGTGGGCGTGGTATCATTTATTCCGTTCTTTTAGCACTCTCGGCACGAGAGTGCTAATTCAATGAGGCGAGTATGCCCAAATTAAGCGAGCGACAAAAACTCATCCTGGCTCTGGTGATCCGGGCCTACATCGAATCCGCCCAGCCGGTAGGGTCGGCGCACCTGGTGCGGCGCTTCAAGATGGAGATCAGCTCGGCCACTGTGCGCAATGAGATGCAGGCGCTCACCGAGACGGGCTACCTGCGCCAGCCGCACACCTCTGCCGGGCGCGTGCCCACGGAGGAAGGCTATCGCTATTTTGTGCGCCAGCTGATGGGCCAAACTGAGCTACCACAGGCGACCAAGCACACCATCGCCCACCAGTTCATGCAGGCCGGTAATGATGTGGACCGCTGGATGCGCCTGGCGGCTTCCGTATTGGCGCAGCATTCCCAGGCAGCCGCGCTGGTCACAGCACCGCATGCTGACCAGGTGCACTTCAAGCATCTGGAGCTGATCGGCACGCGCGGCCGGCAGGTGCTGATGGTGATGGTGCTCTCTGGTGGCGAGGTGCGCCAGCAGATGCTCAGCCTGGCGGAGCCGGTTTCGCAAGAGAAGCTCAGCGAGGCGGCTGCCAAGATCACTACCCTATGCCAGGGCTTATCTATGGACAGCATCGCCAGCGTTACCACCCAGATGGACGCTCTGGAAAAAGATATTATCAAGCTGGTACTGGATGACTTGCGCCGCTCCCATGATATTTTGGGTGGAGAAGTTTACCGAGATGGGCTGACGCACGTCCTGGCTGAGCCGGAATTCGCCGAGATGGAGGTGGCGCGCAACGCCTTCCGCATCCTTGAGGAGCGGTCGCTGCTCGAAGACCTGCTGACGCGCACCATCATGAACGACGCCATCGGCGGCGTACAGGTGCTGATTGGCGGCGAGGGCACCTGGCACGAGCTACGCGATTGCTCGATAGTGCTCACCCGCTATGGCGTCCCTGGGCTGGCCTCAGGCACGCTGGGCGTCCTGGGTCCCATCCGCATGGCTTACGGCCAGACCATCTCCACAGTGCGCTATGTTGCCGGACTGCTCAGTGACCTGGTGGTGGATTTACACGCCGAGTGAGCCCGTCGACGCCTCAGCAGATTTGCGAGACGGCGCAATCATTGGTAAATCGTTGATCGCAATCCGATCTCTTTCAAGAGGAGATGAAACTTTACGATGACCGAAGAAAAAACAAGACAGCCTGAGGATCTACAGGCAGACCCGGAAACCCCCTCTGTGACCGAGGAAGCCATGCAGGCGCTTCAAGATGTGGAACAGGGAGACATCGAAACCCTGAAGAGCGAGCTGAAAGCCATCCAGGAAAAGGCAAACGAGTATCTGGATGGTTGGCAGCGCGCCCGTGCCGAGTTTGCCAATTATAAAAAACGCCTTGAGCGCGAGCAGGCGCAGACCAACGCAAACGCCGCCGCCAACGTCCTCCGCCGCTACCTGGAGGTGATGGACGACCTGGAGCTGGCTTTGAAAAACCGTCCCCAGGACGGTGATGGCGCGGCCTGGTCGTCGGGAGTCGAGCTGATCTACCGTAAGCTTTCTGCCATGCTGGAGTCCGAGGGCGTCAGCCCCATCGAAGCTGAAGGCCAGCTCTTTGACCCCACCATGCATGAGGCCATCACCAACGAGCCGCACCCCGAGCTGGAGAGCGGCCAGATCATCGCTGTCGTCAAACGAGGCTACCGGTTGGGCGAGCGGGTGCTGCGCCCGGCGCAGGTACGCGTAGCCAGCTAATTTCGGAGGAATCATAATGGGAAAAATCATTGGAATCGACCTGGGCACCACAAACTCCGTCGTCGCTGTGATGGAAGGCGGCGAGCCGACGGTCATCTCTTCAGCAGAAGGCGAGCGCCTTGTCCCTTCGGTTGTGGCGTTTAACAAAAACCACGAGCGCGTGATCGGGCGCGTGGCGCGCAATCAGGCGGTCGTTAACCCGGAGAACACCATCTTCTCTATCAAGCGCTTCATGGGGCGTAAATTTAGCGATGCAGAAGTGCAGCGCGCCACCACCCGCGTGCCTTATAAGGTAGCCGAAGCGCCCAATGGGGATGTGCGCGTGGTGTTGGATAACCGCGAGTACTCCCCCCCGGAAGTCAGCGCCATGATCCTGAGCAAGCTCAAAGCCGACGCCGAGGCGTACCTGGGCTCACCCGTGACCCAGGCGGTCATCACCGTGCCAGCATATTTCAACGACGCCCAGCGCAACGCTACCAAAGACGCTGGCAAGATCGCCGGGCTGGAAGTGCTGCGTATCATCAATGAACCCACAGCCTCCTCCCTGGCATACGGTATGGATAAGAAGAAAGACGAAGTGATCGCCGTGTACGACCTGGGCGGCGGCACCTTCGATATCTCCATCCTGGATGTCGGCGACGGCGTCTTTCAGGTGCGCTCTACCAGCGGCGATACCTTCCTGGGCGGAGACGATTTCGACCAGCGCATCATCGATTTCATCGCTGACGATTTCAAGCGCGAGAACGGCATCGACCTGCGCCAGGACCGCCAGGCGCTCCAGCGCCTCAAAGAAGCCGCGGAGAAAGCCAAGATCGAGCTCTCCAGCCTGATGCAGACCGAGATCAACCTGCCATACGTCACTGCCGACGCCAGCGGGCCAAAGCACCTGGTCATGAACTTCACCCGCGCCAAGCTTGAGCAGCTCACCGCTGACCTGATCGAGCGCTCCATGGGTCCCGTACGCCAGGCGCTCAAAGATGCTGATATGCAGCCCTCCCAGATCAACGAGGTGGTGCTGGTGGGTGGAATGACCCGCATGCCCGCCGTACAGGAGGCCGTGCGCAAGCTCTTCGGCAAAGACCCACACAAGGGCGTCAACCCCGATGAGGTTGTCGCAGTGGGCGCCGCCATCCAGGCAGGCGTGCTCGGCGGTGAGGTGAAGGATATCCTCCTCCTGGACGTCACCCCGCTGACCCTCTCCGTGGAGACTCTCGGCAGCGTTGCCAGCCCGATGATCGAACGCAATACCACCATCCCCACCCGCAAAAGCCAGATTTTCTCAACCGCCTCCGATACCCAGCCGCAGGTGGAGATCCACGTGCTGCAAGGTGAGCGCCCCATGGCGGGGGACAATAAGTCACTCGGGCGCTTCATCCTGGACGGCATCCCGCCAGCGCCTCGCGGCGTTCCCCAGATCGAAGTGACCTTCGATATTGACGCCAACGGAATTCTCAAGGTCACCGCCCAGGATAAAGCCACCAGTCGCAGCCAGCATATCACCATTACGGCCTCCTCGGGGCTGAACGATCAGGAAGTCGAGCGCATGCGCAAGGACGCAGAGGCCCACACGGAAGAGGACCGCAAGCGGAAAGAGCATATCGAGGCGCGCAACGCCGCCGACAACGCCATATACACCGCTGAGAAGGCGCTTACCGATCTGGGCGATAAGGTACCCGCGGATATAAAGAGCCAGGTCGAAGAGCGGGTTGCAAAGGTGCGCGAGGTCATGAACGGAGACGACACCGACAGTATCCGCCGCGAGACTGAGGAGCTCTTCCGTGTGGTCCAGCAGATCGGTGCGGCAGCCTACCAGCAAGGTGCTCCTGGTGAAGAGGCGCCCGGCGCCGAACCGCCCGATGATGATGCCGGCCCCGGTCCGGATGGCGAAGAGGTGGTCGACGGAGAATTTCGGAACGTTTAAACGTTAGCACGTTAGAACGTTTACACGTTTCTAAGCTCCCCGGCTAATGCCATTAATGAGCACAATTACCAAGTTCGAAGATATCGAGGCATGGCAAACGGCGCGTGAGCTGACGCAGATGATTTATTCCGTCACCAAAACCGGTTTATTTTCACGTGATTTTGGTTTGTGCGACCAAATGAGACGCGCAGCCGTATCAATTATGTCAAATATCGCCGAAGGCTATGAAAGCCGCACCCGAGCACTTTTTATTGATTACCTGGGCAGGGCAAAAGCATCTGCTGGTGAACTGCGTGCCCAGAATTATGTAGCTTTGGATGCGGGATATTTGATCCAAGAGCAGTTCGACGAAATCCTTGATTTAGCGGACAAATGCAGCCGCCAACTCAGCAGGTTTATGACTTATTTACAATCGAAACAACGTTAGGACTTTCCAACGTTCCAACGTGCTAACGTGTTAACGTTCCAACCCATATGACTCAACGCGATTATTACGAAATCCTCGGCGTGCCAAAAAACGCCTCCAATGATGATCTCAAGTCCGCTTTCCGGCGCTTGGCTCGGCAGTTCCATCCTGACGTCAACAAAGAATCCGACGCCGAAGAGAAGTTCAAAGAGCTCAATGAAGCTTACGCGGTGCTTTCCGAGCCTGACCGGCGGGCGGCATACGACCGCTTCGGTCACGCTGGGGTGAGAGGCGCGGGGGGCGTCCCGGATTTCAACGTAGATTTCTCGGATTTCGCCGATATCTTTGGCGATCTGTTCGGATTTGGCGGCTTCGGGCGGTCTTCCCGGCGCAGCCGCACAGCGCCGCGCCGCGGCGTTGACCTGGCTTATCGCATAGACCTTACCTTTGAGGAAGCCGTCTTCGGTGTGGACCAGGAGATCGAGATCACGCGTGACGAGTTGTGCGCCACCTGTAATGGCTCCGGCGCAGAGCCTGGCACCTCCCCGGTACGCTGCACCTCCTGCAATGGCACGGGGGAAGTCAGACAGGTGCGCCAAACTTTGCTCGGCTCAATGGTGCAGGTGGGCACCTGCAGCGCCTGCAACGGCGCCGGTGAGACGATTACATCTCCTTGCCATTCCTGCCGGGGGCGCGGCCTGGAGCGAAGCACACGCCGCAAAACGGTAACCATCCCTGGTGGTGTGGATGCCGGCACGCAGATCCGCCTGGCGGGCGAAGGACAGCCGGGCATGAATGGTGGGCCAAACGGCAACCTGTACATCACTATCAATGTCCAGCCGCACAAGTTCTTCCGCCGCCGCGAGAACGACATCGTGCTCGATTTAGACATTAATATTGCTCAGGCAACCCTGGGAGCGGATGTTGAAGTGCCCACGGTGGATGGGAAGGCGTCATTGAAAATCCCTGCTGGCACGCAGCCCGGTAAGGTGCTGCGCATGCGCGGTAAGGGTGTCCCGTTCCTGCGCCGGGACGGGCGCGGCGACCAGCTTGTTGTGGTGAATGTGGATATCCCTACCCGCATGAGCGCCGAGCAGCGCGAGCTCTTCGAGCAGCTTGCCCACAGTTTGGGCAGCGAAGTGCGCCCGCAGGAGCGCAGCTTCCTGGACTGGCTCAAAGAGACCCTCGGCGGGTAAATAATACTCATGTCAGGACGAAAGACCAGAAATGGGGAAATGCGGGCGCTTTGCGCCCGCATTTCCCCATTTCTGGAGTCTTCCCCCTTCCCCCGCGAAGCGCCTGCGAGCGAGCGAAGCAGGAGGGGAAGGCGGGTAGGGGGGATGGGCACAGACAAGAGACACGAACCAAAGATGGTTTTCGATACGAGTCAAGATTATTCCTATGAGTGATGCTGCCTGGTTAGAAGTAGAGTTGCTCGTCGATGGCGAGCTGGCCGAGGCAGTGGCTGAGGTGCTGGGGCGCTACGTCTCGGGTGGCGTCGTCATTGAATCCACCGCAGTCACCGCCGGTGCCGACGACAGCCAGGGCCATCCCGTAGGCCCGCTGCGTGTATGCGGCTATTTACCTGCGGATGAGCATCTGGAAGAGACGCGCCGCCAGGTCGAGGAAGCGCTTTGGTTCCTGGGACGCATCCGCCCCCTGCCGCCCCCTCGCTTCCGCAGTGTGCAAGAACAGGACTGGTCACAAGCCTGGAAAGAGCATTACCAGCCCATCCTCATCGGCGAGCGGTTGGTGGTCGTCCCGGCCTGGCTTGAGTCGCCCGACCCCTCTCGCACCGCCATCCGCATGGATCCCGGTATGGCCTTCGGCACCGGAACGCACCCCACAACCCAGCTGTGCCTGGAGCTCATGGATGCCCTCTACGGCGGTCATCGATCCACTGAGGATGAGCGTTTGTCTTCATGGATCTCCGCTCCCCCGTTGTCTGTCATCGATATTGGCTGCGGCTCTGGCATTCTCGCCGTGGCTGCCCTCAAGCTAGGGGCGCAGGCTGCCCTGGCGGTGGACATTGATGCCGAGTTGGTCCGGGCGACTCGCATCAACGCCGAGCTGAATGGTGTGAGCCAGCGCCTGCAAGCTGGTTTGGGCTCGCTGGAGGAAGTGCGTCGCGGCGATTTCGGCCTACACGCTGCGCCGCTGGTGCTTTCCAATATCCTGGCGGTGGTCCTCATCAACCTGCTGGAAGAGGGCCTGGCTGAGCTGGTCGATCCCGGGGGGGTGCTGGTGCTCTCGGGCATCCTGGACGAACAGTCAGGCGACGTCGAAGGGGCACTCACCCGGCATGGCTTGCGTCTGCTGAGGCGCATCCAATCGGGCGACTGGGTCGCCCTGGCAGCGGGAAGTGTATAATATATCCATGAGCGAGCCCTACCGCCCCCCGATCCTGAAACCGAACCCCGTCACCCAACGCAAGCACCGCCAGGAGGTGCTGTGGCAGATCAGCGTGCCCCTGGCAGTCGGCGTGCTGCTGGTACTCCTCGCTGCTGCCGGGGTAATTTACGCTGGGGCGACGGGCCGTGGCGCAGTTGACCGCTGGGCGAGTATCTCCACCATCTGGCTGATCCTGCCCATGTTGTTCGTCACTTTGCTCTTCACCTTACTGACGGCTGCTTTTGCTTATGGGATCATCTACCTGATCGGAGTGCTGCCAGGGTATGCGCATAAGGTACAGGATTTTTTTGTCCTGGTTGAATCTCGAGTGAAGAAGGCCGCAGATGGGGTCGTCGAGCCAGCCCTGCGGGTGCAGAGCCTGCTTGCCGGGCTGCGAGCGCTGCGACGGAAATAATAATGACATGCTTTATGCGTTTGATGGAGAAGCCGGGTATGTTTGGGCGTGCGGAGCACGCCCAAACATACCCATTTCCCCTGAACTGTGTAACTCATCTATGAGTTAAGGAGGGAAGATGGCAGACGATAACAATGGAACGGTTGGCGGCGAGTGGAAAACCCGCACGCTGCTGGCAGGCGCTGTCCTGGGCGCCCTGGTCGGCGTTGGTGCTGCTTACCTGCTCGTGCAGCGCGCCGAGCGCGAGGACGGCGAGATGCACATGGGCACCGGCGAGGGCATTAAGCTGGGTCTGCTGGTATTTGGGCTGTTGCGCCAGGTAGCGCAGCTGGCGGATAGCGATAAATGAGATTATTCACGCCCCCCAGTGAAGTCATCCGGGGTGTTTTTGCTCAAGCTCTCCCATCCCCCCTGCCCATTGGGAAGGGGGAGAGGGGCGGGGGTGGGGGAAAAACATAGCGCACTGTAATAATACTAATTGCGGCGCTCTAAGCTAAATTCTTATCGGTGGAGAGTAAACAAATGTCAGAACTGAAAGAGATGAAATGCGTTCCCTGTCGCGGCGGGGAGCCCCCGCTAACAGCAGAGCAGATTGCCCGGTTGCATCCCGATGTACCAGATTGGCAGGTTCTTGACGTGGATGGTATCCTGCGTTTGCAGCGCGTGTTTAAGCTCAAAAACTTTGCCCAGGCGCTGGATTTTACCAATCAAGTGGGTGAGTTAGCCGAGGCCGAGGATCACCACCCGGCGTTGCTCACCGAGTGGGGCAAGGTGACAGTCTCCTGGTGGACCCACAAAATCAAAGGCCTGCACCAAAACGATTTCATCATGGCAGCCAAGACCGATTCTATCTAATCGGCAGCTGCTACCCCTCAATAATCTCGAACTGGCTGGAAATTTCAACAGCCTCGCGCAGTGTGGCGTACACGCCGCAGTATTTCTGCTCGGCGAGGTCTATGGCGCGCTGCACCCGCTCGGGCTCCAAGCCGCTTCCGGTAATCCTGTACAGGATCCGGATTTTACGGAAGCGCCACGGCGGGTCGTCGTCGCGTTCGCTTTCAGCCGTCACCTCCAGGTGGGTCACGTTCTGCCGCTGCTTGCGCAGGATGGCGACCACGTCCCATGCGGAGCATCCGATCAGGCTCATCGGCAGCAGGTCTGCCCCGCTCACCCCCATAGGGTGGGTCATCACCACCGGGTAGCCGAAGTGATCCCGCAATAAAAACACCTGCTCTTCAACCCAATCCGCGCGAACAGTTTCAATTGGCATGACTAAAACCCCCGCACTTTGTCGGGCACCACCCGGATGGGCATGCTGTATTGTGAACCCATGCTCTCAGGGGTCATCTCGATATCGGCGATCCCCTGGATGTATTTTTCTAGATAAGCGTGGTTTTGGTGCGCCTGCGGCAGGCTCTCGTCCAGCTCTGCGCTGCCGGTGAACACAACCACGTCCTCGCCGCTCTCGCCGGCGTCGAAGTGCAGCGCTACGCGTGCATTGTGGCGGATGTTGCGCACCTTGTAGGCTTCCGGCTGGGAATAGATCAAGATCGACTCGCCATCCCATAAGAACCATACTGGGTTTGGTTGGGGCGTGCCATCGCGGCCGGTTGTGGTCAGCCAGATGACGTCTTCACCGCGCAAGCGTCGCTCCACGCGTGCGCCATAGGGGGTTGAGGCATCGTACAGCATGCGCTGGTTGCTCCTTTCAACAAGGAAGGTAACTCCGGTTTTGATTATATAACGCCACTATGCTTTTCACGATTGATAACTTCTATTCAGTTTCAGGGGCGCGCAATAGCATCGCCCGGCTCAGGTTGACTTTCCTGTGCTCTTCAAACTTAAAACCCAGCGCCTCGGCAACCTCAAGCGTGCTTTGAAAAGCAGCAGCGGAAACGTGGATCAACGGCTCAACAACCAGCAGCTTTGCTCCAGGCTTGAGGGCTGAGCGCACTTCGTCCAGGAAGGCCGGCTGGTCAGGGACCTCGTGCACCATCCAAAAAGCCAGGGCAAAATCCAGATGCTCCCCGAGACCCAGATTCGTGGATTGTGCTTGCTGCAGCGAGATCCGCTTCAATATCCCTGCCTTTAGAGCGCGGCGGCGCACACCTTGAAGCATTTTCTCCTGTAGATCGATGGCGAGGACCTGCCCTTGCGGGCCGACTATGCGTGCCATCGGGATGGTGAAATACCCCATGCCGCAGCCGATATCTGCAACAGTATCCCCTCGCCGTACCAACCCTTCGAGTATTTTATATGCATTCTGGATCAAGGGGCGTAGGGGATTATCGAACGTCGGTGCCAGCCACCAGGGGCAGACGCGCTCATCGACAAAGAAAAATTTGCGCAGGATCATTTTGGTTTCTGGGTCCTCGAGGTCTTATCCAAAATCGGACGGATGGCTCAGGTGTAAGCTGATCTTCTCCGCTAACCGGGCGAGCTGCTCGATCTCGTGCTCCTCAAGGCCCGTAGTGAGCAAATCAGCCAGGCGGCGGTGGACTTCATCGTGCGCTTGAGTAAATTTCTCTCCCTTTTCTGTCAGGTGTAGGTGGTAGGAGCGCCGGTCTTCATCTGAGCGCACCTTGCGGATGTACCCTGCGTCCTTCAGCCTGTCGAGGGCGGTCGAGATGGTTGGCTTGCTGAGGTTAAACGCCTGTGCCAGCTCTGTGGGTGTGGGGTTCTGGCGCCGGGCGATCTCCTCCAGGTAGGCAATCTGCCGTAGAGAGACGTCTGCGAAACCAGCGACCTTGAGCGAAAGGCTCTGCATGTCGTAGGTCTGGCGGGTCAGGAGGGCGACCAGTTGGCTGAGGGGTTTATTCAGGTGCATAGCAATCACGCAATAATTAGTTAGTTCTCTAACTAACTAACTAACTGAATGGTATCACGTTCCTGCCTGTTGTCAATATTCCCTCTTGACAGACGAGTACACTCAGATATAATAAGATCAATCTTTTATAAGATATATCTTATATATTGTTCGTCCCATAAGGAAGTGTGATGTCCCTGAAACATGCCATCCTCGGGTTTCTCAACTACCAGGCTTCAACTGGCTACGACCTGAAAGCCTACTTCGACAATTCAGTGCGCCATTTCTGGCCCGCCGACCAGGCGCAGATCTACCGCACCCTGTCCGAGCTGACCAAAGACGGTCTGGCGACGGTGGAGCTGGTCCCCCAGGAGGACCGCCCGAACAAGAAGGTCTATTCCATCACGCATGCAGGGCAGGAAGAGCTGCGCCAGTGGTTGGTCATGCCCCTGCCTCCTCATGACCACCGCAACGCCGAGCTGATCCAGGTGTTCTTCGCGGGACAGCTTTCGGACGAGGAAGTGCTGGAGATGTTCGAGCGTGCCGCCGCCCAATACCGCGCAATTCTGGCGGTTTACGATCACATTCCCATGCAGATTACGGACTATGTTGAGATGGTTGGCTCGCCGCGAGAAACCTTCTTTTGGCTGCTCACCCTGGAGAATGGCCTTCGCTCCACGCAAGCCACCCTGGAGTGGTTGGAGAGTGTCATCGAGCGGCTTAGGAACCAGCAGGTGCCACAGAACTGACCTGCAATTTGCTGTCAACCTATCTTCGATGAATAATCGTATTTGTGTGCACGTTGGTGCGCATGCATCCTGAACAATTAGAGGTATCTTGCGATGTATCTTATCTTCAAGCTAATCCACGTTTCGGCTGTAATCTTATTTTTGGGCAACATCATCACCGGGCTTTTCTGGAAAGCGCATGCCGACCGAACGCGCGACCCCCGGATGATGGCGAACACTTTGCAAGGAATCATCCGTAGCGACCGCTGGTTTACCATTCCCGGCGTGATCGTCATCACCCTGGGCGGTTTCGCCGCCGCTATCCACGGTAGCATCCCCATCTTGGGCACAGGCTGGATTCTCTGGTCAATCGTGCTCTTCAGCCTGTCTGGTTTTGCATTCTCGTTCTCGCGTCGCGCCACTGCAAGCCAGGCTTGCAGCACTGGCTCTGGCGGGTGCCGAGGATGGGCAGCTCGATTGGGAGCAGTACCATGCCCTCTCGAGGGCTTGGGATCTGTGGGGCTTGTTCGCCACGCTTACCCCCGTGGCGGCTGTGGTGCTGATGGTGCTAAAGCCTGCGTTACCGGCGTTTTAGGTTTAATTCCTAGCCAGGCCAGTGCGGGATCGTAAGTCATCGTCTGGCTGGAGGCGTCACGCGACTGTTATCCACCCTCTTGGCGCAAGCCTGTCATAGATGACCTTCATCCCCCGACGATCACCTGTGCCGTGCCACGATCTAGCGGCTCGCCGATCCAGTCCGGCGTGGTCAGGCCGAATTCAACCTCTAAGCCGCCAGCATACCACACTCGCAGGGCGGTGAGCCTGCCGTAGTCCTCCACTTGCTGCCCGATTGGTTTGCCAAAGTGCCTCACCCAGGCGGTGTCCTGCAGATAGATTTGCGGCTGGTCGGTCAGCAACACAAGGTCAACATCCGAATCGGGAGTCGCCTGGCCGCGGGCGTGCGAACCCACCAAGTAGACAGCGTGAAGGTCCTCCCGGCTGGCGGCCCACGCAGCCACCTCGGCTTCAAATCCACCGATCGCCGACGGTGCGCTCATTGACCACGGTACCCGTGTTCAGAGTGGATTTGGGCTCGAGCAGTACGACGTGCACTTCCTCTTCTGCCACCGGGCAGTGCTCCACGCCGCGCGGTACGATCAAGAATTCCCCCTCGCCGATCCATCGGTCACCGTCGCGCAGCTTCATGCGCAGTCTGCCCTTAATCACCAGAAACAGCTCGTCCTCTTTCTCGTGGTGGTGCCAGACGAACTCTCCCTTGAGCTTCGCCAGCTTCACATACGAGTTGTTGAGCTCCCCGGCGATGCGCGGACTCCAGGTTTCATCGATCAGGCTGAATTTTTGGGTTAGATTAATGATGTCCATTTTTTTACCCCTCGGCCTCGCGGCGCTTGGTCTTCTTTTCTTCGACCATTGCCTTTTCCTGGCCGTGATGGTTTCCATCAGGAGCCTTTGGCTTTCGAGGGCGGGGCGAGCGCTCTTTGTTAGGCGCTTTCCGGAAGTTGTTCAGGATGAGACGCTTAAGGATCTCCTCAAAGGAGACGCCGTAGATATCCAGGATCAGGGAGATAGCAACGTCCAGCTCTTTTGGTCCCAGGGCAGGGTTGCAATTGGTATCGATGAAGAAGTACCGTCCGGACTGGTCCAGGCGGATATCGAATTTGGCGTAGTCCGCCATCTTGGTCACGTCGAAGGCTTTCTTTACGTATTCATTTAAGAGCAGGTCTTCATACTTTGTATAATGAAAGGTTGCGCTGGAGTCAGACAGCCACTGGTCCTCGAAGGTGAGGAACACGTACTTGCTGTCGGTATGTGCGAAGACCTTCTCCCCCAGGTATACGCGCTTCTTTTTGTCTCTGAGCACGATGGCGGTAATCTCGCGCCCGCTGATGAACTCTTCAACCAGCACAGGCTGCTTGTACGTGCGGATCAGGCTTTTCAGGCGCTTGCGCAAGTGCTTTTCGTTTTCCGAGACCGCATCTTGGGTGATCTCCACCGAGCCGTGGATGGCGTTCAGCTTGGAGATGAGCGGGAAGCGCAGCATGGGGTCCAAGCGGTCCTGCGAGGAGTTGAAAAGCTGGTAGTAAGGCACCGGGACGCCGTTCTGTTGCAGCAGCTTTTTAACCAGGAATTTGTTGGTATCCAGGGATAAGCCCAGCATGCCTGCGCCCGTGTAGGGGATCTCAAGCAGCTCCAGCACGCCGGGGATGGCAGATGCCAGGCTCTCCGTGCCTTTGACCGAATCGACCAGGTTGATCACCATCTCGGGCTTGTTCTTGCGCAGCCACTCGGGCAGGGCGGCATTGCCGGCATGCATCTGGACGTAGCTGCCCATTGCCGCCACGTACCCGCCGATCAGGCGCGCATCCCCTTCGGCGTCTTTCTCGGTGATGTACTGCGCCTCGGTGGGGAAGTACTCGCGGCGCACATCGCTGTAAATGATGCCAATCTTCTCGGGAAGCTCGGCTTCAAGGTTGTTCTTGGGGGTTTTGTTTTTGTGGGTGGGCATAGAGGTTCCTAACGGATTAAGATGGCATTTTGCTGCACATGGGTGCCTTGTTTGGATTTCTCGATGCTGACGATAATAAGAACCACATCATGGATGGATCACCTTCAAACCCAGGTAGGCTTCGAAGGGATCGAAGTCGTGATCGTTGTGCAGTAATTCGTGGCTACGCTCAATGCAATATGTGGCAATAAAACAATCGATGGTCTTGCGCACGGTGACACCCATTTTTCGTAGAGACCGATAGTTCCTGGCACTTTGGACTGCCAGTTGGGGGTCTAACATCTGTGCTTGCTCCAATTTACCGAGTGCCTGGCGCGCCTGCTCGAAGCCTTCATCGCTGCGGAAACCTTGCAAAGTTTCCGCCAGGATAATATCTCCCATGAGGATTAATTGGCGAGACAATACGCCATCCAGAAATTCCGTCTGCGAGGTGTGCAGCCCGTTGAAAAAATCGATCCAAACCGTTGTATCCACAAGAATCATGGGATTTGGTGTTATTGTTTCAAGAGATGGCTGCGTCCCTCGCGCAAGGCGTTCAAGTCGCCTTCCCAGTGCAACTTCCCGCGCAGTTCGCGCAATTGCGCCTGCTCGCGCAATTGGATAAGAGTGCGTAATGCCTCGTGGATGATAGCGCGCTTGGTTTTGATGCCTGTGAGCTGGCGGGCGCGCTTGATCAAATCATCATCCAGTACAATGTTGGTGCGCATGTCAACCTCCGACAAATAGAATGTGTATATTTTAACATATTTATGTGTATTGACAAGGGGATAATAGTAATTTATCGCAAAGATCGCATAGCAGGCACTATTGTCAATCCTATGATAAGCAAGCCTTGCGAAGGTTGGTGGCTGCAGGGTCAGCAAACTCTAGGAAACCTCCACAAGGCTATTTTCCCTAGGTGCATAGGACGGATCGCTGCATCCGCATCACCTGCCGGGCAATCCGGACATCGCTACTACGCATGGGATGCCAACCCTTATAAATTACACACCAATATCCTCGTTCCACAGCTCCGGACGGGCGGCGATAAAGTCCTCCATCAAAGCGATGCACTCCTCCGAGTTGAGATTAACCAGCTCCACGCCCCGCGAGCGCACGTATTCTTCCGGACCCTGGAAGGTTTTGTTCTCCCCGATGATCACCTTGGGGATCTTATACAGCAGCACCGTGCCGCTGCACATATCGCAGGGGGATAAGGTCGAGTACAGCACCGCCCGCTGGTAATCCCTGGCTTTCAACCGCCCCGCGTTTTCCAGGCAATCCATCTCAGCGTGCAAGATGGCGCTGCCTTTCTGCACCCTGCGGTTATGCCCGCGGCCGATAATCTTCCCATCCAGCACCAGCACGGAGCCAATCGGGATGCCGCCTTCCGCCAATCCCATGCGCGCCTCTTTGATCGCAGCCGCCATAAACTCATCCATAGGTTCCTCTCATCTCCCATCCCCCCTTGCCCCCCTTCCCAGTTGGAAGTGGGGATAATTCCAGAATTGGGGAGTAGAGGGCGCTCTGCGCCCTCTACTCCCCAATTCTGGTTTCTCTGCCCAGACGTGAAGCTCCGATAAGATTTAAGTTGGAGTGCTTCATGGCGATTTATTCTCTCTTGTAGGGCTTCAGGTATGCCCCCGGGTACGAGACCTGCCGGCTGGCCAGGGCCAGAGCCGCAATCGTCACAAGGTAAGGCAGCGCCAGGAAGATCTCAAAGGGCATCTTGAAGCCCATGGTTTGTAGGCGTAGCTGCAGGGCAAATACCCCGCCGAACAACAGCGCGCCCAACGCCGCCCGCACCGGATGCCAGCGGGCAAAGATCACCAGTGCGATGCACACCCAGCCCCGGCCGGCGATGATGCCCGGCGTGAATGCCCCCAATTGCGCCAGCGACAGGAACACGCCCCCGATCGCCATCAGGCCGCCCCCCAGCGCCAGCACCAGATAGCGGATGCGGAAAACGCTCAGCCCGGCGGCATCCACGGCTTCCGGGTTCTCCCCCACCGAGCGCACGTTCAAGCCGAAGGAGGTGTGAAACAGCAGCCACCAGCTTAACGGCACCAACAGCAAAAAAGCGATATAGGTCAGCAGGTACTGGCTGAAGATATCCCCCAGTACTGGCACACCCTGGAAGAGGGATACCTGCCCGAAGGGATCGATGGATGGCAATACAGAGCGCTCGCCAAAAACCATGCGGAAGCTTAAGAGAGATAAGCCGGTGCACAGCAGCGTGATTCCCAACCCCGAGACATGCTGGTTCACCCCCAGGGTCACGCTGAAAAACCCCATCAGCACGCCCATCAGGATGCCGGCCAACATGGCGCCGAATAGTCCGATCCATAGATACGCTGCCAGGCCTGCTTCCTCGGCTTTATAAGCAACGGCAAAGCCCACGAACGCCCCCAGGAACATGATCCCCTCGATACCCAGGTTGAGGATCCCGGCGCGCTCGGTGAACACCTCGCCGATGGCCGCGAAGACCAGGGGAGTGGCCACGCGCAGGGTGGCGGCGATCAAACCGACCAGGAAGGTGACGACCAGAGCGGTATCCATGCCCATTACTCCAGGGAAGCTTTCCCCCGCCAATGGACGGTGATGCGATAGCTCTGCAGCACCAGCATCGCCAGTGTCACCAGGAGCAGCGTGGCCTGCAGCACATCGCCCAGGTAGGCCGGCACGCCCAGGGCGCGGCTCACAGTCTGCGAGCCGGTATCAATCAATCCGATGAACACCGCCGCCAGTGAAACGCCGATCGGGTTCAATGCCCCCAGGGTGGCGATGATGATGCCGGTGTAGCCATACCCCGGGGAGATGGCATCGATCAGATGGAAATGGATGCCTGCCACCTCGCTCGCCCCCGCCAACCCGCCGATCCCGCCGCTGGTCAGGGCGACGATGAGCATCGTCCGGTCGACGCGTATCCCCGAAAAACGTGCGGCTTCGAGGTTGTACCCGACCGCTTTCATTTTCAAACCGAAGGATGTGCGGCTCAAGATAAACCAGACACAAATGATGATGACGATTGCCAGGATAAACCCTAGGTGCAGCCGTGAGCGTGGGATAAGCTTTGGAAATATCGCCGAGGCCGCGATCTCTGGCGATTGTGGCCATTGCGAGATCGGATCACGCCACGGTCCATTGAGCAGGGCGCTGACGAAGAAGATGGCAACGTAGTTGAGCAGCAATGTCGTCACCACTTCATCGATCTTCAACTTTACTTTCATAAGCGCCGGCAGGGTCGCCCAGGCCATCCCCGCCAGGAAGCCCCCCACGATTATCAGCGGCAGCGCCACCCAGGCTGGCGCAGCATGCATCTGCAAGCCGATGGCTGTTGCAGCCGTGGCGCCCATGTACAGCTGCCCTTCCACGCCGATGTTCCAGTACCCTCCGGCGAATGCAAATGCCACGGCGATGCCGGTCAGCAGCAGCGGGGTAGCCTTCACCAGGACCTCGATCAACCGCACCGAATTGGAAAGGGGGTCTAACAGGAAATAATAAACTGCCTGCAGCGGATTGGCGCCATATGCCAGCACAAAACCCGAGGTCAACAGGAAGGTGACGAAGATGCTGATCACGGGGATCAGCGTCCGAAACCAGACCTGGGCGGGGAGACGCTCGATCTGCACTCTCATTGTTGTTGCACTCCAGCCATCAGCAAGCCCAGCTCCTCGGGGGTTGATTCAGCCGAGGGTATCACCGCCATGATCCTGCCCTCATACAGCACCGCGATCCTGTCGGATAACTGCATGATCTCGTCCAGATCCTCAGAGATCAAGAGAATCGCAGCTCCTTCGTGGCGTTTCTCGAGCAGCTTATTGCGGATATACTCCGTCGCCGCCACATCCAAACCCCGTGTGGGTTGGGCGACAATCAGCACCTTCGGCTTCTGCGCCAGCACGCGCGCCAGCACGACCTTCTGTAAATTTCCCCCCGATAGGGTGCGGATTTTATCTTCGGGGGAGGCTTTGATCTGGTATTCTTCGATTAATGTATTCGCATGGCGGCGGATAGCATGCCGGTCCAGAATCCCGTTTTGGCTGAACTGGTCGAGCCTTTCAACCACCATGTTCTGCGCCACCGTCATCTCCCCAATGATATTGGCGCGGCTGTCTTCAGGGATGCGTCCCACGCCTGCTGACATCATCGCCTGGGGATCTGTATTAGTGACATCTTTGCCGTAAATCAATACCTTGCCCTGTGTGACAGGACGCAACCCGGCCAGGACTTGGGCTAACTCGGTCTGCCCGTTGCCGGATACGCCTGCCAGCCCCACGATCTCCCCGGCGCGCACATCCAGGCTCACGGCCTTCAGGGCAGGCAGCCCTTTGTTGTCGAGCGCCGTGACTCCTTCCAGGACTAACGCCCTGGTTTTTTCTGGCCCTTCATCATCTTTACGCGTCACCCCAAAGGTGGCTCGACCCACCATCAAGCGCGCCAGCTCGTTGGGGTTGGTATCCCGGGTTGGCACGACGCCAGCCACCCTTCCCGCCCGCAGCACGGTGACGTGATCCGTGATCTCCATCACCTCGTGCAGTTTGTGGCTGATGAACACCACCGAAAAGCCCTTTTCCTTGAAGCTGCGCAGGCTGATGAAGAGCTGCTCCACTTCCTGGGGTAGCAGCACGGCGGTTGGCTCATCCATCACCAGCACCCGGGCTTTGCGATGCAGCGCTTTGAGGATCTCAACTCGCTGTCGCTCGCCCACCGACAGGTCTCGAATGGCAGCTCTGGGCTCCACCTGGATGCCATATTGGGCAGCTGATGCCCCCACAGCTTCATGCGCCTGTTCCAGGTTCAGGCTCATCCCGCGGGTCATACCCATGATTAAATTTTCTGTCACTGTATGGGGCGAGACCAGGGCAAAATGCTGGGATACCATGCCAATCCCCTGGCGTATGGCATCTTTCGGCGAGTGGATGGTTACAGGCTGGCCGTGCAGCTGGATTTCCCCTTCATCGGCTTGGTAAAGCCCGTACAAAATACGCATCAGGGTGGTCTTCCCCGCCCCATTTTCACCCAGCAAGGCATGGATCTCGCCTTCAAGCAGGGTGAAATCGACCCGGTCGTTCGCCACGACCGTGCCGAAGCGCTTGCATATTGTGCGCATTGCCACGACGGGATCAGAATCGGTCGCGATCGTTTCTATGTTAACTCCGTATGCAGTGCCTTTGGAAAGCCGCCCTACGTCTACTCGCACCCCCACCCCCGCAAGCAGGGGAGGGGAGAAAAACCAAAAGGCGTAGCCCCTTCGTACGCCCAATTTTTGGAATTCTTCCCCCCTTCCCCGCGAAGCGCCTGCGAGCGGGCGAAGCAGGTGGGAAGGGGGGCTAGGGGGGATGGGTAAGCTACCGCGATCAGCCTCCCTTGGAGCTGGCTGGCGGCGGAGCTTCATCAATATCAACACGGAAGAGGCCGCTCTTGATCTCTGCCTCTTTAGCCTTCACCTGGTCGATCAGTTCCTGCGGAATGCCACCCATGACGCCGGTATTGATCGGTGCCAGGGTCGCCCCGCCTTTGGCTACCATGCTGAAGTCTTTCAAATCCTGGGATGTGTACGTCCCGCCTGCCACCTGGCTGATGATGTAATCAACCGTGGGCTCCATGTACCAGACAGGACCGCTGACCACATACTCAGGAGCCAGGTCTTTCTGGTCGCTCATGTTCCCAAAGGCGAACAAGCCATTTTCTGCGGCTGCCTCGATCACGCCGAACCGCTCGGCGAAGAGCACATCTGCACCGGCATCCACCTGGGCCAGGGCGGCTTCCTTGGCTGCCGCGGGGTCAAACCAGCTGTTAATGAAGGACGTCTTGACATCCACATCCGGATTGACCGACATGGCGCCGGCGATGAAGGCGTTCACAATGCGGTTCACTTCGGGCACTGGTAAACCGCCCACCACACCGATCACGTTGCTCTTGGTCAGACCGCCCGCCAGCATGCCGCACAGGTAGGCTGGCTCGTGGATCCAGTTATCGAATACCGAGAAGTTCGGCTCGGCAGGCCCGCCACCGGATCCGAAGACAAACGCGATCTCGGGGAAATCTTTGGCTACCCGGCGCACGGCTTCTTCGTTGCCAAACGCATCGCCAAATATGATGTCCGGCTTCTTCTGGTCCGACACTTCGCGCAGCACGCGCTCCATATCCCCGGCATAACCGATATCATCGGTAAATTCGTAGGAGATGCGCCCATCTGCCTGGGCTTTTTGCAGCGCGCTGTGGATCACACCATCCCAGGGCTCTTCGATGGCGGTGGCATACGCGCCAAACACCGAGAGCACCTGGCTCTCTTCAGGCGGGGGGGGTGGTTCGGCTGCTGGCGCGCAAGCCGCCAGGAGCAACGCCAACACCATCATGAGAACAAAAAGCTTATTCTTCATCTGCTCCTCCTCACTATTCTAAATATAGGATTTCGGGACCGCTGAACTAACTTATTTTACCGCATCCTTGCGGTAACGCGAAAGCCGCGAAGGGAATGAATATCGTGAATGATTCGATGCGGGAAGACCTTGCGAAGGTTTCTAACCTTCCCAAGGTTGTATGAGAGGGAGTATGCTGTAGTTAGGTCTCTGGGCGGCTTATCTGTTTATCTGAACCTCGGATAAAAGTTCGGACAACATCCACTTTACGGGTCATTGCGAGCCCCGCCTGCCTGGCTGCGCCGCAGGCGCACGCGGAAGGGGCGTGGCAATCTCCTAATATTGTACTGAGATCGCATCCCTGCCTACCTGCCAAAGGCAGGCTACGGCATGTTCGCTATCGCACGCGATGACGACCTTACAAGAAATGTCTGAACTCTTGTCCGAACACAAGGTTCATGTCTTGACAAATGGCTGGTTGGGTGTAAAATCATACTGAGGTTAGAAAGTAAGAAATTTGGAAATTTAGATTATCGTAGCAATCTGCGAAAACTCCATGAAAAAGGACGAACTATTTAAAACCCGCCTGCGCACAAAGGGTCAAGTGACGTTGCCTGTCGAGGTGCGCGAATTGCTGAACGTTGGCGAGGGGGATGATCTCATCTTTCGCCTCATCGAGGGCGGAAGGATCGTGGTAGAGCGTGAAATTACCATCCCTGCTGAGCAGGCGTGGTTTTGGACTGAGCGCTGGCAACGGATGGAACGGGCAGCCCAGGCAGATATTGATGCCGGACGCGCAACCCGCTACGCAGGCGTAGACGAGGCGATATCGGCCTTGGAGCAGCTGGAAAATGCCAGCGATTGAGCTCACCGAGTTATTCAAACGTCATTATGCGAATTTGCCCGCAAAGATCCAAAAGAAAGTAAAAAAGGCGCTCCGGCTGCTCGCTGAAAACCCACGCTACCCTTCCTTGCAGGCTAAGCCCGTAGAGGGAGCGCCGGGGATCTACGAGGCGCGCATCGATCAAGCCTATCGTTTGACGTACGAACTCCTTCCTGGCAATGTGCTTCGCTTACGAGTTATTGGCAAACACGACGAGACCCTGAAGAATCCCTAATACTACAACCTGCACAGCGGGGGCTGCGAAGTGGATTTTTCAACGCGCATGCCTGCTTCGCAATGCTCGCAGGTAACGGCGAATGGTAGGAGCGTTGGTCGGATTGCCAATCCGCAGGCGAATGAGACGAATGTTGATAAGGGCGGGAAGTTGGTCGGATTGGCAATCCGACCTACATTGTTTATCCACAGCCATGCCTGCCGGCAGGCAGTATGCACACCTGCTTCGCGACTTTGTCGGCTCGTCGGTGCATCCCTGGCAGGGAAGGTTGGTTCACGGAAGCCTGCTCAAAGTCCGCTTTTCCCAGCAGGGAAACCGCACCACGACTTGTTCCCTGAGAGCGCCTTGGTTGTATTAAATATATTTATTTCAAAAATCTATATCATATAATATGATATAGACATATATTAATCTTGTGATATAATTACTTCAACACGGACGAGATAATTCTTTGCGGAGTCTCCTTGGACGAGGAAATCAATGTAGCACGATTTCTTAGAGATTTTAAAAGCCTTGCTCAAAGCAAGCTCTTTGTGGCCTCTCGAGTGGTCAATCAGCAGGCGCTAATTGATATGGGTTTGACATTTGATGATAGGCGAAATGTAATCCTAGCTCTAGCAGTGGAGGATTATTCCTCTGGCCCAGAGCCAGACATCGATCGTGCAGGTCACGTTTGGGTATTTGGGAAGGAAGTTAATAGCGTCGAAATTTATATAAAGCTCAAAATCGTCGAATATGTCCCCTCAGGAACCGAAACAATAATTCGGCAGGCTAAATGTATCTCGTTTCATCAGGCTTCAGAACCACTTTCCCATCCACTAAAATAATTGTCTTGTCATATATTAATATGAGAAAGCGAGAAGTGAAATGAAAGGCTTCTGCCCAACATGCGAAAGGGAAACGGAGCTGGTTCACATCCACAATATGGAGGAAATTATTATAAAAGGGGAAAGTATTCCTATTGAAGTAGATAGATTTCAATGTTTGGAATGTGGAGAGGATTTTGATAACCCCGACCCTGCTTATGATCCCCTTGCAATTGCCTATAGAGTATATCGCCGTCGCAAGGGGATGATACAACCCGAACAAATACGAGCGTTTCGTGAAAGGTATGACCTCACTCAGAAAGAATTGTGTGATTTACTAGGATTCGGTGGCGCTACTGTTAGCAGATATGAAGGAGGTGCCTTACAGGATGAAGCCCATGATACAGCCCTTCGCTTGATTCTTGAACCATACAACTTGTTAAAGATTATTCAGGAAAAACCCGAAGTGCTCATTCAAGAAAAAAGGGAGCGTATTCTCCACCAATTAAGGGTTGAAGTTGAAAGCACCGAATTATTGAGACTTCTAAAATCTAGAGGAAAGTGGTATTCCCTGGAACCCAATCTCCTAAATGGATATCGGCCATTGGATTTCAGAAAGGTTCTCTGTGCAGTTCAAATACTTACTTATAAGTTTCGTGTTTATAAGACCAAACTCAATAAACTTCTTTTCTATGCGGATTTTAAACATTTCAAAGATCAAACTGTATCGATCACTGGTTTAAATTATGCACATTTACCGTATGGACCGGTACCTGATCAATATGAGTTGCTTTATGAAAGTTTATTGGCTAAAGACCCAGCTTTACGAAAAGAAGAGGATAATTTGGATTGTGGGGGGGATTACTTTGTTTATGAAGGAGAACCCGATCATTCTCTCCTAACTGTCGGCGAAATTAAAACATTGTTACAAGTCAATGAGTACTTTAAGGATTACAATACGAAACAAATCATGGACTTTTCCCATCAAGAACGAGGGTATCAGGCCACGCAAAATGGCGAAATAATCTCTTATACGTATGCTGAAGAATTAAGAATTTAAGTCAAGGAGATAAGAAGTATATGGCAAAGGGTAGTGGTAGTCATCGGAGTTGCTCATGGACTCAAGAGCGGGCCACGGTCCATATACCGGGTGCATCGCGTCCACGAAGCAATAAGTATCGTCCGAGCCCATCGGACAGCAGCCCACGTCCTGCTCCTAATACCCGTAAACGGTATTGGCGAGGTGGGTACACGCGCAAAGACGGAACCTATGTTCAGGGGCACTACGTAAATAATCCTCATTACAAAAAATAAGGCAACTTATAATCGACAGTCCCTAATGGATTTCACTCCTGTCGGGAGCGCAGATACTGCCGACGATAGTAGCGCGTAGTCAAGTTTCAATACCCGTCCTTCCTAAATTTTCTAGTTGGGAGAGAGTGAATAGATTCTTACCGCTTAAATAAGCCGATATTACATTTAATATTCATGTGAAATCTATTTATCTGAATCGGTTATCCAAGAATGCCGATAAAATATGGCGCCTCCTTCAGGGTTAACGGCTTTCCTTTTCGTATCCGTGTTCATTGGCCGCGTAGCGCCTGCGAGCCGTCGCGGAGCATTGCGTAGCATCTACGAGCCGCCAAAGGCGGCGAAGTAGACAGTCAAGCAGGTGTGTATCTGTGGTTAAAGAATCCTGATCGTAGTCGCACACGCAAGTGCGCCTTATGAATTGTTTCCATAAAAATCCACTTTTCCGCTTGCAAAATTTCAAAATTCCCCCTCTTCCCTACTCGTACTTGATCGCCTCCACAATATTCACGTGCGCCGCCCGCCGCGCCGGGTAGAAAGCCGCCACCTGCGCCACCAGAAGGGCGATGATCGCCCCGATGACGTAGGGCTGCGCCGTAAACAGGTACTCCAGGTCGTATCCGATCATCAGGTTGGTGCCGCGGATCATCACCTCGGCGATCACGTAGCCGAAGCCCAGCCCGTAGATGCCGCCCATCACCCCCAGCGCCAGCGCCTCCGCCAGCACCATGCGCAGCACCTGCCGGCGGATCATGCCCAGCGAGCGCAGACCGCCAATCTCGCGCGTGCGCTCCAGCACGTTCATGGTCAGCGTGTTAATCACCCCCAGCGCCCCGATGATCACCCCGATCAGGCTGAGCACGTCGAACAGGCGGAACGACTGGTACATCAAGTTGAGGATGCTGTCCTTGAAGTCCTGCGTGGTCTGCACGCTGATATTCTGGCGCTTCTGGTAGCGCCGCTCGATCTCCTGACCTACTGATTCCACTGAATATCCCGGCGCCACTTTGATAGTAAAGCGGTCGGCGCCGCTCTCCCCGAACCAGCGGTCCAGCACCTGGTAGGTGCCATACACCATCTGTCCTTGCCCGGTGAAGTCCATCACCACACCGGCGATCGTGAAGCCTTGCTCGCCGCGGCGTGTGCGCAGGTAAATCGTATCACCCTGCAACAACTCGTAGCGGTCGGCGACCACGTTGGAGATGAACACGGCCTCCCCCGCCATCAGCTGCGGCCAGCTGGTCTCAGGGTTGCCCTGACCAGTGGCGAATTCCATATCCCCGATCTGGCGGAAAGTAGCTGGCTCCAGGGCGTTAAAGGTGATGCGGTCGTCGGACTCTTTATCGGGTGGCAAAGAGCGCCTCGCTGCCCGCACCGAGACCAACCGGGTGGGCGTGACCGCCGCCACGCCCGGCACATTGGCTAGCTGGCGACCGAAGGACTCGCGCATGGGGATGGGTGAGCGCACGTACAAGTCGCCGCCCAGAGCGTTGATGATCCAGGCGGTCATATCCTCGGAGAAGGAAAACGCCAGCGAGTTGATCCCGATGATCATGGTCAGCGCCACCATCAGGGACGCTACGGTCAGGGTGGTGCGGCTTACCGAGCGGCGCACATTGGCTGCACCCAGGGCGCCTTCGCGCCCGTACAGCCATCTTGCCAGCGGGCGGGAGAGACGCTCCAGGGGAGGCGCCGCCAGGGCTACCGTCAGGGTTGCTCCCAGCAGCAGCAACATGATTGACGCGCTCCCTGCAGGGAAGAGGATGGCTTGCGGCCAAACCACGCGGTACAGTGCAATATAGCCTACAAGCAGCAGGACCAGCCCGGCGATCCATACTCGCGGGTGTATGCGCTCGACACTACGGCTGCGCACCCGCATCGCCTGCATGGGGGTGATGCGTGCCGCGCGCAATGCAGGGAAGAGCGCCGCGCCCAGGGTCACGCCCAACCCTACTCCCAGGCTCTGCAGCAGCCCGCTCAGCGGTAAGCTGCCCATCTCTTCGATGGGGACGATCACGTCGCCGACGATGCGTATCAGCCCACGCGCCAGCGCCAACCCTGCCCCCACCCCCAGTGTCGAGCCGACGATTGAGAAGAGCAGCGCCTCCGATAACACCATTTGCAGGATCCCTTTCCGCCCCATCCCAACCGCCCGCAGCATGCCGATCTCACGCGTGCGCTCTACAATGGTCATAGAGAAGGTGTTATAGATCAGGAATGCTCCCACGAACACTGCAATGATCGAGAAGAAGTTCAACCCGAGCTGGTAGGTAGCCATCATCTGGCTGACGAGCTGGCCGCGCGCTGCCGGGTAGATCACATCAGCATCCTTCCCAACGCGGGCATCTAGGCGATCTTTTAAGTCCTCCAGCGCAGGTGGCTCGTCACTGATCGCGCTTGGGACACGCAGGCTGATCTCGTCGATTCCATCGCCAAGCTCGAACTGGTCCTGCACCACATCCACCGGCGCAAATGCCACAACACCGTCGTTGAGCAGGGCGACACCTTCATCGGCGAGCATGCCGACGATCTCCAGGCGAGCGCTGTCATCCGGGGTAAGCACCTCTAGATCGTCCCCTAGCTCAAGCTCTTTCTCCTCGGCGTACTTGGCTGGCACTACGGTTTCGAACTGGCCGGGGCGCGGCATGCGCCCGCTGCTGAGGGCATAGACACGCACCAGCGGGTCAAGCTCGGGGTCCACGCCATACAGCAGGAAGATATTCCCCTCCGCCAGGCCGGTCATCGAAAGGGCGATCTGCCAGGACTTGGCTTCGCTGGCGAGTAGTGTCTGTACGCGCACTGAGGGCGCTGCAGTCAGCACACCAGGCGCGTCTTCTATGTGGTAAAGCGTATCCACATCCAACCGCTCTGCGCCGGGGTTGGCGGGGACGACCAGCAAGCTGGCCTGCCCAGTGGCGCGATTGAAAGTCTGCCGCAAGGAATCCAGCGTGCTCTCGTTGGTCACCTGGATAGCCAGCACCACTGCCACGCCCAGGACGATGCCAAGCAGGGTGAGCAACGTCCGCCAGCGCCGGGCGCGCAAATTGCGCCGGGCGAGGAAAAGTGGGGTGAGCAGGGAGCGAAAATTCATAGGCGGTTGGAAGTTTATCAGTTGAGTGTTGACGGTTGCTGCATCTGGAGGTGGGGAGCGAGTTTCCCAAGAAGGTTAGCACGTTCACCAACTTTCATCCTGCAACCTTCAACCTACAACTCGAGTGATGCCATCACATCAATGATCTTGTTGACAGGCACCCCCTCCGTCCCATCGTGCAGGTAGTGCACGATGCGCCCATCCTTGAGAAAGACCACCCGGTCGGCGTAGGACGCTGCCCGCGGGTCATGTGTGACCATAATGATAGTGGCGCCAAGCTCGCGGCAGGTCAGGCGCAGCAGCTCCAGGATGGCGGTGCCGGATCTTGAATCTAAGTTGCCGGTGGGCTCGTCTGCCAGCACAATCTCCGGGTTGTTGGCAAAGGCGCGGGCAATGGCCACGCGTTGCTGCTGCCCTCCTGAGAGCTGATCGGGCAGGTGACCGGAGCGCGGCTCCAGGTCTACGCGGCGAAGCAATTCCTGCACACGGCTCTGATACTCCGCCGCTGGAGTCCCTTCGATGAGAAGCGGCAGGGCTACATTCTCAGCGGCATTGAGTGTTGGCAGCAGGTTGTAGAACTGGAAGATAAAGCCGATCTTCTGGCGGCGGAAACGCGTGATCTCGTCGTCGCTCAGCTTGGAGAGCGGCTGCCCTGCCAGGATGACCTCACCCGAAGTAGGCGCGTCCAACCCGCCCAGCAGGTGCAGCAAGGTAGACTTGCCCGAACCCGAGGGTCCCATTATGGCGACGAACTCGCCCCTCGCCACGCTGAAGTCCACCCCGTCCAGGGCAGCGACGGTCACCTCGCCCATGCGGTATTGTTTGGTAAGGTTAGTTGTTTCGAGGACTGTCACGGGATTTTACCGCGGAGAACGCAGTAACCTTGCGAAGGTTTCAAACCTTCGCAAGGTTGCCTGATCATTACTCCAAATAATAGTCCACCAATTTCTTCTGAATAGTTGAAGGCACCTCAGAGCGCACAAATACGCGGTAATCTTTTGAGCTGGAGAAAATCTCATAAACAAATTCAGAGTCAAACAAAGCTCCTTTCCGTAATCCTATCCACTCCCTATAATTACTGTATGGCCAATCTTCAGGATTTTCTACTAAGCCCGCTTGCACTGGGTTTAAGTGGATGTAACGCGCAATGTGAATAAGATAACCATCTCTCTCGACAAGTTTACTTTTTACCCTTCCCTCAAACAATGTTCCGCTGCGATTCTGTTGACGGTTGTATGCTTGTGAATAGCTATTGAAAAGACGTTGAATAAATGGCGATAGAGCATTATCGTTTTCAACTCGAATGAGAAAATGGTAATGATTTGGCATCAGGCAATAAGCGATCATTGTCAATGGATGATCGGGTAGAAAATGTTTAATCTGTCGAAGTAAAAATATGTAGTTTTCTTGGCAAGCAAAAATTGGTTCACGATTGGCCCCACGGTTAAAGACATGATAATATTGGCCCTCGTAATGATCCATAGCAAGCCTCGACCGATCTCAGCGCTCTCCGCGTTCTCTGTGGTGAATATTCTTGGGTTGTTCCATCTCTTTGTACTTAGCATTCTCAGCGGTGTAATTTACGAAACCACCCTGAACGTAGACCCGCGCTCGCTTTTCTCCACCTCGATGCGTGAGGGAAAGGCGTCTTTCAGCTCGTCGATATGGGTGATGACCAGGACCTTGGCAAAATCCGGGCGCACCAGGTTGATGGCTTCTATAAGCCGCTGGCGTCCCAGGGCATCCTGGCTGCCGAAGCCCTCGTCGATCACCAGGGTCTGCAGGCGGGCGCCGGCCCGTTGCGCCAGCACCTCAGACAGCGCCAGGCGGATGGCGAAATTTACCCGGAAGGCCTCTCCCCCGGAGAACATCTCGTAATCGCGTGTCCCCGCCCCATCGGAAATCTGAATATCCAGGGTCTCGCGCAAGTCCTCGCGGCGGCGGTCTTTGTAGGCAGCCTGGGTGACGAAGCGCACCGACATCCCACCCGCGCTCAGGCGCTCTAAGATGCTATTGGCGCGCCCTTCGATCTCGGGGAGGGCTTGCTCAATCAGCAGAGCAGGGACGCCGTCCTTGCTGCAGGCGCGCTCGATTTGTTTATACTGCCCCACTAGGCGGGCTTTCTCTTCTCGCTCTGCTTCCACCGACTTGCGCCGGGCTTTCAGATCTCCCAGCACGTCCACCTTCTGCTGGGCTGCACCCACATCCATGCGCAGGCGGTTCTCCTGCTCCTGGGCATCCAGTAGCTCGCCCTCGGCGGCTTCCATATCCGGCGCCTGGGCCTCCGCCGCTGCCAGGGAGGCAACCGCCTGATCGTACTCAGACTGCTGGCTCTTGACCTGGTCTCTGAGTGCACTGGCCTGTTTCTCCAGGTCGGCGATCTCACGCTCAAGGGGCGCCAGGGTTGCTTGCGCGCGCTCCAGCCCGCGCATGAAATCTTCGGCAGCCCGCCCTTCGGATACTTTGCCTCGGGCAATGTCGTGCGCGGCTGCATCGTAGCCAATGTTTTTAAGCTCGCCGTCGATCTCGCTCAAACGCTTACGTGCCTCTGGAGAGAAATTTTCCTGTTGAAGGATTAATGCGATCTCGACCAGGCGGGGAGCCCCACTAGTTTCCCAATCCTTAACGGCAGCCTGGGCGGCTTCCAGGCGAGCAGTCAGACGGGCTAAATTTTCGCCATGGGTGCGCTGTTCAGCTTCGATGCGAGCGAAAGCTGCGATCTGCTCGTCCAGCCGGCTGACGTGCTGGTCGGTCTCTTTGACCAGAGCCACATTGGCGCGGAAGCGGTCGCCCATCTCCTTGCCCTGATCGGTCAGGCGCCCCACCAGCGCCAGCCGCTCGCTTACTCCCAGCGGCTGCCCGCAGGTGGGGCATTCAGCGCCCTCCACGCGGTCGAGCTGGTCGATGCGCTGCTTAAGCTCATCCATCTTCTCGCGCAGCAGGGGATTCTCTGCCCTGGCATCCGACTGGCTTTGTCGGGCGCTTTCTAGCTCCACTGCCAGCGCTTCGCGCTGGGCGAGCTGGTCGTTAGCTCGCTCCAGAGCCTTGCCGGAATCGGCGATTTCCAATTCCAAGCTGTTGATCGTCGCTTGCTGATTGTTGATTGCTGTTTGTTGGTTATCTAAGGTTTGTTTCTCTTGCGCTAAAGCCGCCCGCACAGCGTTGATCTCATCCAAGGGCGCCTGGCGGCGCTTCTCATGCTCGCGGAAGCGGGCGGCGATCTCGTCCCAATACTCCACATCATTGCGTGCCTTCTGCCAGTCTTTATAAGCCGCCTCGATCTCGCTGGCGCGCTCCAGTGTCTGGCGGTGCAGCTGGCGCTCCTGGCTTCGAGCAGCCAGCCGCCCATCTAGCGCTTCGAGCTGCTGTGCGCTCGCAAGCAGGGTGCGCCCCTGGGCTTCAACACCCTTGCGCCTTTCCGCCAGCCCCGCTGCCAGCAGGCGCAGGCTTTCCACTGATTTCTCTTGCGTCTTTCGTGATTTCGCCAGCCGATCCAGTTCCACTTTGAGGGTTTTTAGCTGTTCTTTGCGCTTCTTTTCCTCATCCAGCTCAGTGTTGATCTCCGCCAGGCGCCCCTCCAGGGCTGCAACTTCAGCCTCTAGCGACTTGCGCCTTTCTGCGGCTCTCTGGCGGTATGTCTCCCAGATCTCCAGCCCGAGTATGGATGCCAGGATACGCTTGCGGTCGGTGGGGCGCTGCTGGGTGAACAAGTCGGCTTTGCCCTGCAGGAAGAAGGAGGCGTTGGTAAACGTCTCGTAATCCATGCGCAAAGTGCCCTCGATGCGCCTCTGGGTCTCGCGCAGAGTGCGTTCTGTCAACGCCTTCCAGGCGCCGAGATCAGAGAGGCGAGTCTGGAGATTAGTTGACCAATCTCGACCCTCGCTTCTCAATTCTCTATCCTGGAGTATCTGGAATTCCAGGGCGCTGGTCTTGCCGCGCGGCAAGGAGCGCTGCACGCGGTAGCAGTTGCCCTCATAGGCGAAGATCAGAACCACCTCGGCTGCATCCGATTGTGTGTTAATCAGGGTGTCGTCACGCTTGCGCGCAATCCCGAAGAGCGCCCAGGTGATCGCATCCAGCAGCGAAGACTTGCCTGCGCCGTTGGCGCCGGAGATACAAGCCAGCTCGAAGGTGGAAAAATCCAGCTCGACAGGGTCGCGGTAAGACAGGAAGCCGGAGATAGACAGAGACAATGGGATCATGATGCAGGTTATTTTACCCCGGAAAGGCAAGTGCTGGCTAAGCACAGGGTCACGGCAGTTGAGCACGTACCCATCCCTCCCGCCCCCCTTCCCTCACCGGGAAGGGGGGCGGAAATCTGAAATTAGGGCGTACGCAGGGAGCAAAGCTCCTCTGTACGCCCTAATTTCGGTAATTCTGGAAAAATCAATTCAGCCGTGATCAGTAGCCCTGAATGCGGAATCATGTGCCATAATTATGTCAGGAATTGACATATATAAGCGCGATAATTGTGAAGAATTAGGACAGAAATCCCATGACGAATACCGCCACCAGGCTCATCACCCTGATCATGATGTTGCAGCACCAGCCCAACCAGAAAGCTGCCGAGCTGGCGGGCAAGCTGGGCGTCTCAGTACGCACCCTGCACCGCTATGTGGGCATGCTGGACGAGATGGGTATTCCGGTCTATTCCGAGCGAGGCCCGTATGGCGGCTTCTCGCTCGTGCGCGGCTACCGTTTGCCGCCGTTGGTGTTCACCCCTGAGGAGGCAGTGGCAGTCTATCTGGGAGCCAGCCTGGTGGAGGCCATGTGGGGGCGGCTGTACCGGGAGGCTGCCCAGGGGGCTCTGGCAAAACTTGATAACCTGCTGCCCGACGAACAGCGCCAGGAAGTGGCCTGGGCGCAGCGTTCTTTAGCTGTCACCGGCTTGCACCGCGCCGACCTCGAGGAACTGGCTCCCTTTCTCGATAAGTTGCGCCGAGCGGTGCGCGAGCGCCGCCGTGTGCATATGCGCTATCGCAGCGGCGGTAAGGCAGGCGTTAGTGAGCGGCGCCTGGATCCATTCGCCCTGGTCCATCGCTGGGGCTGGTGGTATGCAATTGGTTTCTGCCACCTACGCCAGGCATTGCGCTCCTTCCGCGTCGACCGCATCCAGGAGCTGGCCCTCACCAACCAGACATTCGACTCTCCGCCAGATTTCAGCCTGCAAGAATACCTGGCGGGCGAGTTCCAGGCTCAGCCCAAGCAGCAGGCGCGCTTGCACTTCTTCCCACAATGGGCGCACATCGCACAGGATAACCTTTCATTTTGGGAGGCAGTCGATATGCAAGCGGATGGCGCCATCATTGTCACCTTCTCGACGCCTGACCTGGAATGGGCTGCCAGCATCGCCCTGGCTTATGGTCCCATCGTCGAAGTTCTGGAGCCGCCAGCGCTGCGTAAAATGGTCAAAGAGTGGGCTCAGGTTGTGGCGGGGTTATACACTCACGAAGGAAAGGAAGACCGATAAAATGAAAAAGATTGTAATCATTGCCTTGGGAGTCACTGCCCTGGTTGTGCTTGCGGTAGGCGCTTATTTTTGGTACAACATGGTAAAGCCGCTCTACCAACCCTCGATGGTGCGGGAGGAAGCCAACCTGAGCGCCCCACTGGCACCTCCAGCCCAGAGCGCGAGCGAAGCTTTTTGGAAAGTTGAGGCGGATATTGAGCTGTGGCACTTTGCGCAAGGTCAGGGGAAAAACGTCCTTATCGTCCATGGCGGGCCAGGCTATCCTTATACCAATCTGTGGGCAGGGCTGGAACCGCTTTCCACTGAATATCGCTTCCATTACTACGATCAGCGCGGCTGTGGCAAGTCCACCCGGCCTTTTGATCGTTTCGAATTGTCGAATTATTATGAAAACATGACCTCCCTGGAGCAGAAGCTGGGGATTGGCGCTCAGGTAGCAGACATCGAGCGGATTCGCCGGATATTAGGCGAGGAGAAACTCATCCTGATCGGGCATTCCTGGGGAGGGTTCTTAGCTTCATTGTACGCTGCAGAGTTTCCCGAGCGCGTCGAAGCCCTCATCCTGGTCTCGCCCGCCAACACGCTGGTCATGCCCCAACCCGACGCGGACAGCGACTTGTTTGCCAGCCTGAGCCTCCGCCTGCCTGAAAGCGAACGTCCTGCGTTTGACGCTTTTATGGAGGAATACCTGGATTTCAGCACCCTGTTCGAAAAATCCGAGGCCGATCTGGTGGGCTTGAACCAGGAGTTCGGGCGCTTTTACGCCATGGTTTCCCAGCAAGCTGCACCTGAGCAAGGCGACCCAGGAGGCTGGATGGTGTGGGCTATGTACGTGAGCATGGGCACACGCCACGATTACCGACCTGCTCTGCGAAACGTGACCGCCCCGGTGCTGGTGTTGCACGGTGCCAACGACCTGCAATCCGAAGCCGCCAGTCGCATTTATGCCGACGCCTTCCCCAACGCCCGCTTCGCTGTCATCCCAGACAGCAGTCATTTCAGCTTCGAGGAGCAGCCTGACACCTTTGCTGATGTGATATCAGCGTTTTTAAGTGAGATCAACTGATCGATGGGAGACATGACGTGGAAAACACCTTTGAAATCCTGGACGTGAATGTGGACAATCTTGACGAGCGCGGCTTCTTCTGTTACATGAGCAAACGTAAAGCTCCCGGTTACAAGCAGAAACACGACTGGCTCGAGAGGCGCTTCGCTGAGGGATTGAAGATTAAGATCCTGCACGAAGTGGGCAACAGGGACGTGGGCTTCATTGAATACACCCCTGGCGAGTACGCCTGGCGTGCAGTCCATGCCCCAGGCTATCTGGTGATTCACTGCCTGTGGGTGGTTGGGAAAGGCAAAGGCAAGGGCTACGGCTCGCGCCTTCTGCAAGAATGCCTGGAAGATGCCCGCCGCCAGAACAAGCACGGCGTGGTGATGGTCTCCAGCGACCGGGTGTGGCTGGCTGGGAAGCAGGTCTTTCTGCAGAACGGCTTTGTCGAGGTGGATCAAGCGCCGCCTTTCCAGTTGTTGGTGCACCGCTTCAACTCTGGCCCTGATGTCGCTTTCCCTAGCGACTGGGAGAAGCGGCAGGAGCGCTTTGGCGCGGGCTTGACCGTCGTGCGCACCCCGCAATGCCCTTATGTTGAGGATGCTGCCAACACCGTGATGGATTTTGCCCTCGAGCGCGGCATCCCGGCGCGTACCGTGGAGCTATCCAGCAGCCAGGAAGTGCAGGAGCGATCGCCCTCTCCCTACGGCATCTTCGGTATTGTCCTGGATGGCAAGCTGCTCTCCTATCACTACCTGCTGCCGAAAGATTTGATTAAGCTGGTGGACGCTCACCAGAATGAAAAATCATGACCGGAGGACTACGATGACCAAATTGGATCTGCGTAAACAATACAAGCACCTCTACTTGCCCTCCCCGAAAAAGATCGAGCTGGTGCAGGTGCCGCTTCTCAAGTTCGTCATGATCGACGGCGCCATTGAGAAGGGCATGGAGCCGGGCAACTCTCCAGGGTTTGAAGAGGCCATGCAGGCCATCTACAGCGCCGCGTATACGCTCAAGTTCATGTCTAAGCTGCGCAAAGAGAACCCCATCGACTACACCGTCATGGCCGTGGAAGGCCTGTGGTGGGTGGAGGATGGTCTGTTCGAGCTCAGCCATAAAGACAACTGGGTCTACACGCTGATGATGATGCATCCGGATCACATCACGCCAGCCATGCTTGCCGAAGCTCTGGAGCAGATACGGAAAAAGCGCGGCGACAGCCCTGCGCTCTCGCGCCTGCGCCTGGAGGAATTCGAGGAAGGCCTGTGCGTGCAGGCCATGCACATCGGGCCATACGCCGACGAGCCGGCGACCAAGGAGAAGATGGACCTCTTCGCTCGCGAGAACGGCTATAGGATGCATGGCAAGCATCACGAAATCTACATGGGTGATCCACGGCGAACCGCTCCTGAAAAGCTGAAGACAGTATTGCGCCAGCCGGTGACAAAATGACGGGTTTCAGGCGGGTTCGAGATAAACGAACGTAAGTTCTTCAGCAATAATCTGTCTATTGCGGTCATTGCGAGGGAGCCCTTCGGGCGACCGAAGCAATCTCCTTATCCTGGTTTCAGGAGGATATGATGTCTGTACTAAATAAGATTGCCCACTTTCAGGGAAGGCGCGACGAGGTGCCCAACCAGGAGCTGGCCCGCCAGCTGGCGCAGGATGAAGATCATGAGGGAATCCGCGAGATCGCCGAGAACCTGTGGAATAAAGAGGCGAAAATCCAGGCCGACTGCATCAAAGTTCTCTACGAGATCGGCTATCTGAAACCTGAACTGATCGCCGGGTATTCAAGTAGTTATATCAAGCTGCTCAGGAGCCGCAACAACCGCCTGGTATGGGGAGGCATGATCGCTCTAGCCACAGTCGCCAGTGTCGCTGCGGACGAACTGGAAGCGCACGTTCCCGAAATCCAACGAGTCATGCAGCGTGGCTCGGTCATCACCGTGGATGCGGGTGTGATCACCCTGGCATCCATCGCCTCTACCAGCCCAGCAAGGGGCGAGCAGATTTTCCCCTTCCTGCTCCAGCACCTGCGCACCTGCCGCCCCAAGGATGTGCCCCAGCACTCAGAGAAGATCCTGGCAGCCGTCACCTCCGAGAACAAGGATGCGTTTATCCAAATCCTCGAGAAGCGCCTCCCAGACCTGAGCGAGACACAGGCAAAACGTGTCCGTAAGGTGATTAAAGAAGCTGGCACAAGATAAGGAGCACAGCATGCCAGAACCCAAGACCAAGGATGCCCTGCTGAAGGACATCCGCCGCGAGCGCGATGCCCTTGAGCAATTCCTGGCGGAGCTGCCCCCGGGGGGGATGGAATCCCCCGGCGCCATTGCGGATTGGTCGGTGAAAGACGTGCTTGCCCACCTGGCTGAGTGGGAGCAGTTGCTGCTGGTGTGGTACCAGGCTGGGCTGCGCGGCGAGAATTCCCCGCTCCCAGCCTCGGGGTATACTTGGGCTCAGATGGATGACCTCAACCAGGCCATCTTCGAGAAATACCAGAGCTGGTCGCTCGAAGCAGTAATGCGCTATGCCCGCCGATCGTACGCCGAGGTGTTGCAAGCCGTGCAGGGCATGCCAGAGAGCGAGCTGTTCACCACCGGGCGCTACGCCTGGACGAAGCAAAACTCGCTGGCAGACTACGTCATCCCCTGCACAAGCGAGCATTATGCCTGGGCGCTCGAGGAGATGCGCAAAGGGTTGAATTAGAAGGGGCTGTCAGCCAAGGAACAACTCAACCAACCCCAATCCGTAGGTCGGGTATCCATACCCGACGCTAAATGTGGCTGGAGGTTAGTTATGGACCACCAACTCCAAGTGTATGAGGAGACCCTGGAATGGCTGCTGGGGCCCACCGATCCAGGTGCGCGTTACCTGGCATTGCGCGACCTGCTCGATCTGCCGGTGGATGATCCCCAGTTGCTGGATGCACGTTCCGCAGCCTATCAGCATGGCCCAATTGCCACGATCTTAGAAGCCATGCAAGAACCAGGGTATTGGGAAGAAGCCGGACCGGGCTATTACCCTAAATATCGCGGCAGCGTTTGGTCGCTGGTTACGCTGGCGCAGCTGGGCGCATCTGCTGCCCACGACGAGCGCATCGGTCGCGCCTGCGCCTACATCCTGGACCAGGCGCTGGCGCCCGGAGGACAGTTCAGCGCATCCGGCACGCCTGCCGGCACTGCCGACTGCCTGCAGGGCAACCTGTGTGGGGCGCTGCTCGATTTGGGTTACGACGACCCGCGCCTTGAGACTGCTATTGAATGGATGGCGCGCAGCGTGACTGGCGAGGGCGTCGCCCCGGCTACGGAGCGGGATGCCCCTCTGCGCTATTATGCCGGGAAGAGCGGGCCGCGCTTTGCCTGTGGCTCGAATAACAAGCAGTCCTGCGCCTGGGGTGGGGTCAAGGTCATGCTGGCTTTCAGCAGCCTGCCCGCACACCGGCGGACTGACCTCATCCAGGACGCCATCGACGAAGGCGTGGATTTCCTGTTCAGCACCGACCCGGCTCTGGCTGATTATCCCTCGGGATACAGCGCCAAACCCAGTGGCAACTGGTGGAAGTTCGGATTCCCTGTGTTTTATGTAACCGATTTGCTGCAAAACGTGGAGGCGTTGAGCCGCCTGGGCTACGTCGATGACCCGCGCCTGGCAAATGCCTTGGACATCGTGCGCCAAAAGCAAGACGAGCACGGGCGTTGGGCGCTGGAGTATGATTACAGTAGCAAGACCTGGGTGGAGTATGGCGCCAAGAAGCAGCCCAATAAGTACGTGACCCTGCGAGCTCTGAGGGTACTGAAGATCGCGGATCGAATTTAGCGCGGCTTCGTCCCGCTGTTCGGGGGAGGCGCGAGACAGGAGGGGAGGGGATGTCGGTACTCGAATGGCTGTTATCATCCAATGAGCCCTGGACGCGCTACCGCACGCTGGTAGACCTGATGGGCTGCCAGGAAGAGGACCCCGCCGTGCAATCTGCCCGCCAGGAGATGCTCGCCCACCCCCAGGTAAGGGCTATGCTGGCTGAAGTGGCTGGCTGGCCTGGCTACGCCCTCCAGCGGCATAACGACGCCCGCCACCCTCTCTACAAGCTCTCCACCTTGGCTGATTTCGGCTTACGCCGCGGGGATGCGGGTGTGGGGCGGGTCGTGGAGCTTGTGCTGGCGCACCAATCACCCGAAGGGGCGTTCCAGGTCGTGGTGAATGTGCCCAGAGCCTTTGGGGGGAGCGGCGAAGACCAGTGGACCTGGATGGCTTGCGATGCGCCAACAATCTTATACGCGCTGCTGGCGATGGGCTGGGGCTCGGAGAGGCGTTTACAAAATGCTATCCAGCATCTGGCCGGGCTGGCAGGTGACCTGGGCTGGCACTGTGCAGCTTCCCCAGATTTGGGGAAGTTCAAGGGTCCGGGGAAGAAAGCCGACCCGTGCCCGATTGCCAATGTCTACGCCCTCAAGGCGCTGGCTCTCGTGCCGGAGTATGCGGATAGCTGGGCGGTGCAAACCGGGGTAGAGATGCTTTTGAGGCATTGGGAGCATCGCGGCGAGCGTAAATACTTCTTGTTTGGCATCGGGGGTGATTTCCTCAAACTCAAATATCCTTTTGTCTGGTACGATCTGCTCCACGTGGTGGATGTGCTCAGCCGTTACCCGATTGTGCATGCCGATGCTCGCTTCCAGGAGATGGTGGCAGCCCTCGAAGCCCAGGCTGGCGGAGGCGGGCGCTATACTGCCACATCCATGTACCAGGCATGGAAGGGCTGGTCGTTCGCCAATAAGAAAGAGCCCTCGCCCTGGCTGACCTTCCTGGCGCAGCGCGTGCACAAACGGTGCTCGCCGGGAACGGATGGAAGGGGATTGGATCGTGAGTCACGCGGCGGCACGCTGGCAGCAGCGTCTTAGCAGGGTGAACCACCACTCCAGAGGGTGGCTGGCAGTCGTGCCATTCATCCTGGCTGCGTGGTTTCTGGTATGTTGCCGGTCAGCGATAACAGATTTGCAAGCCGAGATTGTTTACCTGCGCCGCCTGGCTGCACGTGGCGACCTGGATCGCCTGGCGGATACGCTGGACAGCAGTATGGTCCTCATCCCCGCTGGCGAGTTCACCCTGGGTAGCCTGGCGGGTCCGTTAGATGAACAGCCTCCCCGGCAGATATCCCTGGATGCTTACCAGATCGACCGCTATGAAGTCACCAACGCCCAGTACCGGCGCTTCCTTCTGGAGACGCAGGGTAGACCCCCGCAACACTGGAGTGGCCTTGATTCCCCTGACGGGCAAGCGGATTGGCCCGTCACAGGGGTGAGCTGGGCGGAGGCCAGCGCCTATTGCGCTTGGGCTGGCAAGCGCTTGCCCAGCGAAGCAGAGTGGGAGAATGCTTGCCGCGGGCCTGAAGGTAGCGTTTACCCCTGGGGCGACGGTTGGGATGCGCAGCGCCTAAACACCGGCATCCACCTGCCCCAGCGCTGGCCAGCCAGCGTCGAAGAGATCTGGCTGCTTTTGGAAGCCCCATCCGCGGGGGATGAGGGACCACATCCAATGCCGGTAGGCAGCTACCCGTCGGGAGCCAGCGCTTACGGGGTGCTGGATATGGCAGGCAACGCCACGGAATGGACGCTCGATTGGTATACCTGGCAGGGCTACCAGGACTTGCCCGAGCGCAATCCCGTTGGGACCGGACCTCCCTGGAACCACTCAGTGCGCGGCAGCGCCTGGGTGGATAAAGACGGTGAGCAGAGCCTGGTCGAAGACCTGAGCCGTTGCTCGAAGCGCAATTCATCGCATACTTCCAACGACCCGCGCATCGGATTCCGCTGCGCCCAGCCGGACGGATAATCTGGGAGGCAGCCGCATAGGGATGTCTCTCTTTGGAATCATCCCATGTGGCTGAGTTCCTCACTTAAGACAATGGAGGCTGAAATGAGCTTCTCATTCTGGCAGCGTTGGCTGCTGGCGCTTTCCGTGCTCGTCAGTATCTTTGGCGTGTTTCTGGCGCTCTTCAACCAAACGCCTGTCTTCAACTTTCTGTTCAACGCACGAATCGACCCCGTGTTTTGGGGGGCGCGCCCTGTGTTTGGGGAAATTCGTCTCTTCCAGGCCTGGGTCTATGGCGTGCTGGGGGCTACCACGGCTGGTTGGGGAGTATTCCTGGCATACATCGCCCGCTACCCCTTCAAGAACAAGGAACGCTGGGCATGGAACTGCATGACCTATGGCTTGCTGGGTTGGTATCTCTTGGATACTTACATCTCCTATTCATTCCACGTGATTTTTAACGTCCTCTTCAATACCCTGTTGATCGTTGCTGCAGGCCTGCCACTGCTGATGACCAGGCGTGCATTCTCGAATCATTGAAGCTCGCACGTTTGTGGGGAGGACAGATGAAATCTGGCAGGGTTCAAAGTCCCACGATCTGGCGCCTGATGCGGCGGTTTAATCGCTGGATGGAAGGCAACTTCCAGCGCGGCATCGGGCCTGCCAGGGTCGTGCTGCTGCTCACCACCACCGGGCGCAAATCCGGCTTGCCGCGGGTCACACCGCTGCAGTATGAACAAGTGAGCGGGGAATACATCGTCGGCTCGGCGCGCGGCGCCCATGCGGACTGGTTCCTCAATATCCAGGCCGACCCGCGCGTCGAGGTGCAGATCAAAGGGCGGCGTTTCCCCGCCCTGGCTGAGGCCGTCACCGACCCAGAGCGAATCGCCGGTTTCTTCGAGCTGCGCTTGAAGCGCCACCCCCTCATGATCGGCCTGCTCATGCGCCTGGAAGGGCTGCCGCTGCGCTACACACGTCACGACCTGGAACGCTTCGCCGCGCAAAAGGCAATGGTGGTGATTCAACCGGAAGGTCATCCACAACCAATTTCCGGGTATTCTCCCCCACCCGATCACGCAATCCCGGAAGGATAAATTGAAGTTCCGCTGGCTCACCTGGCTGTCCGTGATCGCCTTCCTGTGGATCGTATTAACCCGCCTGACGGAGATCGAGCACGTGGCTGCAACCCTGGCAGGAGGGGATTGGCTGTGGGTGCTCGTCGCAGCCATCCTGCAGGTGCTCTATTACACTGTCCGCACAGGACTGTACCGGGTTACGTTCACAAGCATTGGTGTCGAGAGCCGCATCCTTGAGTTGCTGCCGGTGACCTTCTCCTCGCTCTTTCTGAATGTGACCGCCCCCAGCGGGGGCGTCAGCGGCGCGGCCCTCTTTGTAGACTATGCCAGGCGCCGCGGGCAATCCGGCGCCCGAGCAGCTGTGGGCACCTTGCTGGCCCTGACGGCTGATTTCATCGCCTTCGCATTTGTCCTGTCTGCCGGCATTGCTTTCCTCTTCGTGGCGCACGACTTGCGCCCTTACCAGATCAGCGCTGCCGTACTGCTCCTGGTGTTGACATTCGTGTTATCCGCCCTGATGGCGCTGGGCTTGTGGGCTCCCCAGCGGCTGGGTATGGTGCTGGATTGGCTGCTGCGCCCCGCCAGACGCCTGGGAGCGCTGTTCCACCGTCCAAAACTGGTGCCCAACCGGCACGTCAGGCGGATCACTGAGGAATTCGCCGAGGCCGCCCAAGCCGTCTCAGCCCGTCCCAGTAGCCTGGGGCGCATCCTGGCGGTCGCCCTGGCGATGCACATGGTGGACCTGCTCAGCCTGGCGGCTTTATTCCAGGCTTTCGGGCAGCCGCTCTCTTTGGGCGTGCTCGTCGCCGGCTACGCCATGGGCATGCTGTTCTGGATCGTCTCCATCACTCCGCAGGGCATCGGCGTCGTCGAAGGCGCCATGACCCTGGTCTTCACCTCGCTGGGTATGCCCGGCGAGCGCGCCGCCGTCATCGCCATCGCCTTCCGCGGCCTCACCTTCTGGCTTCCCCTCCTGGCGGGTTTCATTCTGCTGCGCCGTGTCAGGGCGTTCGCTGGGTCTCCACCGCCGGGTAAGGATGAGGAGCGTCTGCCGGAGGCATGAAAGCTCCTGGGAGCAGTTAACACAAATCTGCCTACAGCAGGGAACAATCACCAAGGCGAGCATAGCGGGGTCTGCTGCACGCTGTGCAAGGCGTTTTTTTATTGCGCCAGACTCGCCGCCAAAAAGAGACACCACTGCTATCACGTATATTTTTTCGCATAAACAAAGCATTGGCAAATGCCAAGAACCCAACTCTCAGAAACACTGTTAAGCCAAACCGAATCTTGTTCTACCGCAATTCAAAACTTTACTATTAAAAAGCGCTGAACAATACCAAAAGGAAAAGACCAAAAACCATGAGCGCTGTAATAGGCATAAAAACCCGTATATACCAGAATAAAAACGCAGGGTTATATATCGGTAAACGAAAAATTAAAAATCTATTCGCTAATCGTACTATTGTGGCTTCTAAATTTATACGAGCCTTTTTTCCTTGAAACCAATAAAGGAAAGATAAATAAGCTGCCCCAATTGCTGTTACCAATAAGGAAATTACAAAAAATAAAGCGAATAGAAAAGGCGGCTTTTCGCCAACTGAGTGAACTTCAACCTTCACAGGGACGCTAAGGACAACCCCAATGAAGAGTATGCCCACACAGAAAGCAAAGAACAAAACGTACCCCTTGATTACGTTTTTCTGTTTTTGTTTTCCATGATTCAACTTTGCAAGATAAACGTCTAACTAGTGCATATAACTCAATATTGCGGTTTATTTAGCTGTATCCAGTCCTCATGAATATTTTACGCCGAAAATGCCGCATTTGTTTATCGGGAAGTGATCTGTCGAAGAGAGCCTTGCGAAGGTTTTATCGAAAGATCGTGTTGGCCTACACACAACCTTCGCAAGGCTTATTAGCCTCATCCGCTCATTAGCGTAATTCGCGTAATAAACTCCCCTTCCCACCCACCCTCACCTCTACTCGCCATGGGTTAACCCATTCCCCCATCCAGTTCCCCCTAAAAATCCCCCTTTACTTTCGCCCTATATTTCGTACAATTGTTCTACGAATTCGCCTTTCGAAGTGCGCTATACGCTATATTGCAGTAACCATCCGCCATGCCTCGCCCTTCCCCCTCACTATTCACTATTCACTTCTGAGATGAATTGTATGGAAAATTTTTACTTTTTCGCTTTCAATATTTCAAAAATCCTTTATCTCCACCCAATCCGCTATACGCTACACGCTATGCGCATTATCACTCTCCACTCGCCACTTTCTTCCTCTCATGGAACCTCCCACGCCGTTCCAGCGTCTCCTGTAAGCAAAAATACCGCCGGGTATAATCCCAACCTATACGCGGAGCTTCACCCGCCAAGGAGGATTTCAAAGATGTCCATTATAAAGGTACGCTGGCTGCCAGCCCTGCTGACTTTATTGGTGTCAGCCCAGGCCGGCGTAGCAGTTCTCTGAGAGCGCTCTTTACCTGAAGCGTCTATGGCAGGCCGTCACGGGCTCGCTGGCGTTCTTCGACCCGTGGAGATAGCAAGGAAAAAGCCAAAATCAGGGTTATCCAGCGGCACAGCCGCTGGATAACCCTGATTTTGGAATCTTCTCCCCTCCCCCTTTGTGGGGGAGGGGCGGGGGTGGGGGCATTCCTAATCCTCTGCCCTGATCGCCACCAGGGTCACATCATCGAAACGAGAGGCTGGGCCGCGGTGCGCTTCCAGGGTCTCGACCAACCCCTGGCAAATCTGCGCCGGGCGCTGTCTTGCCAGTTGGCTGAAGGTCTGGATGAGCCGCTCCAGCCCGAAGGGCTGGCCTTCGGGGTTGCTCTGGTCGCTGGCGCCATCCGTATACAGCAGCAGGGAGCTGCCCGGGGGCAGGCTGATCGTGTGCTGATCGAAGACCGGATCGTCCAAAATGCCCACCGGCTGGCCATCTTTTTTAGGGAGCAGCGACACTTTGCCATCGGGCATATACAGGATGGGAAGCTCATGCCCGGCGCGGGAATACGTGAAGCGGTGCGCGTGGGTGTCCAGGATGCCGTACAGGATGGTGGCGAACAGCCCGCGGGCGTTCATGCGCATCAGGTGGCGGTTAACGCGGGATAATGCACGCTGCGGGAGCGCATTGCGGCTGGCTTCGGCGTGCAGCAGGGCGTAGGTCTGTGCCATAAAGATGGCTGCTGGCATGCCTTTATCGGTCACATCGCCAATGACCACTCCATAACGTTGGTGCGGCAGGGGGATGAAATCGTAAAAATCGCCGCCCACTGCCCGGGCGGTCTCAATGCACGCGGCAAGCTCGTAGCCCACGCATACGGGTGGGGCCTCGGGCAGCACGCTCATTTGGATCTGGCGCGCCAGCTCCAGCTCGCGCTCCAGGCGCTCTTTTTCAACCAGCTCCGCCTGGGCGGCTTTCAGGTCCTCGTAGGCGATGCGCAGCTGCAAGTTAATCTCGGTGAGCTCGCGAATAGCTTGATTTTCGTGGCTGTTCAGGCGCTCGCCTAGCACGCGCACGATCTCGTTGGTCAGCTTGGGGTGGCGCTCCAGCAGCTGGTCAAATTCCGCCCGGCTCAGCTCCATCATCAACGAAGGGCGGGTGGTGCGAACGCTGGCAGTGCGCTCGCCATTCAAGGCGAACAGGCTCATCTCCCCGATGAGCTCACCCGGACCACGCCGCGCCAGCACGGTTTCGGCAGGTGTGCCCAGGCCTTTGATGATCTCCACCTCACCTTCGGCAACGATGAACAGGAAATCTCCCGGCTCTCCCTCGCTGAAGAGCAAGGCGCCTTCCGGCGCCAGGTGCGGGCGCATAGCGCTTGCCAGCTGGCGTAGCTCTGAGGGTGGCATCTCATGGAACATGCGCGTCTGCTCCAAAAGCAAGGTGACACGCTCGATATCGATTGTCATCATTGCTCAATCTCCATCGGTTGGCTGGCAGCCCGTATGGGGTGTTCGGGTCCGTGGGTGATCTGCACCAGTATTTTCGCCATCAATTCCCTCCTTCTTTTTCCTGGACCGGTCTCACAGCAGCGCGTACCAGGGCGAGCTTGACGTCGCGGCGTTCGGGCAGGTCGATAGCTGCCCGGAGCAGCTCGCGAATGGCTGCTTCTTGAAAATCGTTCTCCTGGCGAAGCCTCAGATAGCGCACCTGCTTGCCAACCCCTTCAAGCAGCCCTTTGGGGTCGGGCAGCAAGACGCCGAACTCGAAGGCCAGGTCAACCCGGTTTTCGTGGGGGAAGATTCCGCAGAAATAGCCGCTGCGCGGGTGACGGTAACCGATGCTGTGCCACACGGGGTGCCCCGACTCGCTGGCTTCAGGCACACTGGCGCGGATGATCCTCCGCAGGCGTTCTACCAGCAAGCGCACCTCGGGGCTGTGGCCGGACAGGATCTCCTCGACCTTTACGACGGTGTGTAGCTTGCGCTTCGCCATTATAACTTCTCCGATCAGTCTGGTTTGATTAGTCCGAATTATACCCTCGCTGATGTAACCTAGGTTCTCACTCGCGATTAAGGAAGACATAGTAAAATAAATCAGAGTAATATTATCTAATTAACGAATATCTAATGGCTCAAGAGACTTCTTCCCTGATCGAATCAATCCGCACGACCGTCAATGGCCTGACCGCTTACCGACTGCGCACCGGTCAGCTGAGCTTCATCCTGCACCGCTTTACCGGTCTTGGTACGCTGCTCTTCCTGGTTGTGCACATCCTGGATACATCCACCGTCTATTTTTTTCCACACTTATACGAGCACGCCATTGCTATTTACCGCAGCACGCCGATGATGCTGGGTGAGATCATCCTGGTCTTCTGCGTGATCTACCATGGCGTGAACGGGGCACGCATTGCCCTGTTCGACCTGCTCGCACCAAGGTGGTGGAGCGTTGGACCGCAGGAGAAAACCGCTGTGATCACCCTGGTGGTGGCGGTCGTTCTTTGGCTGCCAGCTGCGTTCCTGATGGGCAGGAGTATGCTCATCCACAATTTTTAATTATTCACCGCAAAGTGTGCGGATGAGTATCTAAATCTCCGCTTACTCCGCAGTGAAATTAATGTGATAAAACCTATGGCTCAATTACCCCAAGATCGCCAGATAATCCCGCAAAATAAGGCGGAGGTGTTTGCCTGGAAATGGATGCGCTACAGCGGCTTGCTGCTTATCCCGCTGGTGTGGGTGCATGTCGCCATCCAGGATGTGCTGGTGGGCGTGCACGCCATCGACCTTGACTATGTAGCCATGCGCTGGGCCTCACTTGGCTGGCGCGTTTACGACTTCTTGCTGTTGGCGTTCGCCTTCGCACACGGTGTGAATGGTCTGCGACAGGTGGTCCACGACTTTATCCCCAATGAGAAGACCATGAGCAGAATCACCTGGGCGTTATTTGCCTTCTGGCTGTTGCTCTCTGCAATAGGGGCAACTGCAATTATTGGAGGTGTGCGCCAACCTTAATATTCCCCCACCTGCTAACCCCTTCTTTCCCAGATTCTGTCATCATCAGCGAGAAGATAGGGTGATGGAACAGCCCCTCATGACTGAGGGGCTGTGCAAACCGAGGGTTTTGGGGTAGCCTGGCAGCGATGTATCAACGATGTTGCAGCAGAGTTCGTAGTGTTAGGGCCGGTGCAAGCAGCGATGTTTGGCGATGGAACGACGATGCGGCTACGGGGTCGGTGTTGGTAGTGACGGTGTCTCCTCGGGACTTGCCGGTTGAGTTGGGGCCGAGAGCGCCGCAGCGTCCAGGGCCGTATTGGGGGCGCCGGCGATGATCCAGCGCCTGATGATATCGACCAGCTCCGGTTTAAGCGCCTTGGTGGGCGGCATGGGACCTCCCGCCTCGATCTCCTGGCGTTCGATCATGAGCATATTGTTGCTGCTCAAATCGCCGGGGATGAGATTCGGGGCATGGTCACCGGTGGTCACGATCTCCTCATAGGTGCGCATGAGGTAGTTGTTGTTCTTCTTGCCGGGACGGTGGCAAGAGATACAGTAACGCTTGAAGATGGGCACGATATGGACTTCGTAAGAAGGCACTTCATCGGCCGCCAGGGGAGGCAGGGCGCTGGCTTGCACCACTTCGGCGGGCAGCTCTGCCCGGTCGTCCCAGGTATAGCGCATAAACGCCACCATGCTATCCATATCGCTGGGCGAGAGCTCGCCCCCATAAGCTTTTCCGAAAGGCGGCATGCCCTGATCGGGCTGTCCATAGGCGACGATGTTGTAGAGAGTTTCGTCGGTGAAGGTGTACATCACATCAGTGGCGTTGATGGCTGCCACTACAATACCTTCCAGCCCCTCCACGCCCTTGATCTCGCCGCCCTCGCCTTCACCGCCATGGCACTCCACGCAGTGGACGGCGTACAGATCCTGTCCGATAAGAATTTGCTCGCTGAGCGATCCGGCGACCGTGGCTTCTTCGGCGGCTTCCACTGGCGGCGCCGTGATGACCACCCATACACCGAGGACCAATATAGCGCCGGAGGTAACCAGAGCAACCCCAATTTGGGGGCGCTTGGCATCGAAGGACATCCTTTGCGCCAGGTAAGACAAACCTACCAGCGTGAGAATCGCCCCACCAGGGACGATCACACCCGCCAGGAATTGCAGGAACGTCGCCAGGGTCATACCCCCGCCTTCTCCGGCGGTGGTGGGGATGTTGGAGATCATTGTCAGGACTACAATGGCGACAATGGAAACCGCGGCACAGGTAATCGCCAGGACACGCCTGGAGTAATAGCGATATGGATTCTTATCGATCAGCGGCAGGGCGAAGAGCCCCAGAACGGCAACGCCCGGTATCAGGGCCGCGGCGATCCACTCGATCTTACCCAGAACTGGGATCTGCCCGTAGAGGGCCAGGAATTTGAAAAGGAAGAGGAAGTACCATTCCGGTTTGGGCACGTATGACGTGTCGGACGGGTCTGCCTTGGGCTCACCCGGCACGCCAACGAAAGTCGCCAGTCCTACCAGAAGTAAGAAGATAGCAAAGGAAACCAGAATATCTTTAAAGATGCTATCAGGCCAAAAACGCTCTCCACCCTGCAGAGCGCGCTCATACTTGTTTAGAACCTTCTTCTTATGCTGCTCGCTGACCATAGCTATGTTTCTCAGTCTTCCGGATCCGGGTAGTCTGACTCACCGTGTTTAATAATCAGGAACATGTGCACACCGATCAATCCAGCCAGCAATGCCGGGAGCATCCATATATGAGCGGAGAAAAATCTTGCCAGGGTCAGTGCACTGAGCTCTGTGCCACCACGAAGGGTACGCTCAATGAAAGATCCCAGAAAAGGCACAGCGCCCGCAATGGCGGTGCCAACGGTGGTAGCCCAGTAAGCCTTCTGGTTCCAGGGCAGCAGGTAGCCGGTGAAGCCCATGCCCAGCGTAAGCAGAAGCAGGCCTACCCCAACCATCCAGGTCAGCTCGCGCGGGTATTTGTACGAGGCGCTGGCGAAGACGCGGATCATGTGGATGAACACGATCAATACCATGAGCGAGGCGCCCCAATGATGGATGCCGCGAATCAGCCATCCGAAGGCGACGCCGTTCATAATGTACTGCACGCTGTCATAAGCATGGTCGGGCGAGGGCACATAGTATACGGTGAGGAAAATGCCTGTAACAGCCTGAAGCACGAAAAGGAAAAGGCTTGCACTTCCCAGCGTATTCCACCAGTTTCCCAACGGCTCTGGGCGGTCGAGGACTGCCTTGTAGATGCCATCGAACCCAAGGCGCTCGTCCAGCCAGGTGTAAATGTTCTGCAGCATGGTTAGCCTTCCTCGAAATGGATAGACAAAATTCCTTCTTCGATGCGCAGGCGCTCGCCGGAGTATTGTTCCAGCGGGCGGGGCGGAGGACCCCCAAGCACTTTGCCGTCGATATCAAATGCGGCATCGTGGCAAGGGCACACATAGGCTGCGCTTGCTTCGTCCCAGTTCACGCGGCAGCTCAGGTGGGTACAAAGATTAGAAAGCACACTCACATCGCTATCAGATTTGCGCAATACAAAGACGCCATAGCTGTTTACAGTGCGCTCCCAGCCATTGACCGTGCTGCGGTTGAAGGTGATCAGGGTGGGAGCGCCAACAGGAAAGTTTTCAAGCGGTCCCAGCGGGATCCAATCTTCTTTCTTCTGCACCCTGGTCGCCGGAGAGATCAGGTAGCCGATTGCAGGCAGCCCGATGACAGCCCCCATGATGGTTCCCAGGGCGGTGAGCACGATGTTGACAAATTGCCGCCGGTCGATGTGGTGAGAATCAGACATAGCGATTACCTTTAGCAGCCGCTTCGGAGCACCCCGCAGTTCAGCTGCAGGGAAATAGACAACTGTGGGCTAGCGGACAACTGCGGGGAAGCCGGCAGCCAGAACAATAATGGACAGCACAGCACCTTACTATTTTAGACAAAATTGAGCAAGATTCATAGGACACATGAAACGAATAATCCATGATCATTGTCACTTTTCCTGATACACTGGTGAATGCAATAATAAGCTATTGATTTAACATCCCCTCGGAAGCTATTGCTGGTCAAAGGAGGCAGTATGGCTCTCAACCGAAAAGTTGGCTTTTTTCAGGGGTTAAAATACCAGGGTGGCGGTCCAATGCTCGCCTGGATGCTCCACCGCATCACCGGTCTGGGTATCCTGCTGTTCGTCGGCTTGCACGTCGTGGCATCTTTTTTTATGCAACAGACCGGTAGCGATGCAGCCACCTGGATCAACACGGTTTACGAGCACTGGATATTCCAGATTTTCGTAGCCTTCTTTGTTATCTTTCACGCTCTCAATGGACTGCGTATCGCCATTCTGGACATCTGGCCCAGATTCTTGATGTACCAGCGCGAGGCCCTGTGGTTGCAATGGCTCATCATCCTGCCCGTCTACGGGTTAACGGTTTTCATCCTGATCCAGAACTCGCTGGCAGGCGGATAACAGGGGAGCGGAGGAACAATCAATGAGTGCTCGCACTGTACAGCCTGGTTTTAGCTTCGAATACTTTATGTGGATCTTTACGCGCATCTCCGGATTGGCCATGATCGTGCTGGCGATTACCGGCCTCAGCGGAGCCCTGCTGATGGGCGCGCGCACACAGATGGACCTGCCCACCCTCATGCGCTGGGCGTTCTTCCCCAACCCCAACCATGTTGTCAACAGCAACATCCCCGACGTGGCGGTCGGTTGGGCGACGGCGTACTGGCAGATCATGCAGATGCTAATCATATTCTTCGCAGTCACGCATGCCTTTAATGGGTTGCGGGTTGTGTTGGAGGATTTCATCGGGCAGTCCTTCTTGCGCCCCATGCTGCGCGGGCTGATATTCGCCCTGTGGTTGTTTGCGCTAATTATGGCAATCTACGTCATTCTTGCATCTTAACTCCGGAGAAGGGGAGACTTAATGAAAACACATCAGTTCGATGTTGTTGTCGTCGGCGCGGGGGGAGCAGGGTTAATGGCGGCCTTGTATGCATCAAAGACCGCTAATATCGCCGTGCTCAGCAAGCTATACCCCACCCGCTCCCACACGGGCACAGCCCAGGGCGGTGTGGGCGCGGCGCTGGGAAACGAAGAGGAAGACCATCCTGAATGGCACACCTACGACTCCGTCAAAGGCAGCGACTATCTTGGAGACCAGGATGCCATCGAGTTCATGTGCAACGAGGCAGTGCAAGCTGTTTACGAGATGGAGCATATGGGCCTGCCTTTCTCGCGCACGCCCGAAGGACGCATCGCTCAGCGCCCCTTTGGTGGGCACACCAATAACGAGACCGGCAAACCGGTGCGCCGCGCCTGCTATGCAGCCGACCGTACCGGTCATATGATCCTGCAGACCCTCTACCAGCAGTGCATCCGCAATAAAGTTACCTTTTACGACGAATTCCAAGTGGTGGACCTGGTCCTATCCCACGGCGCAGTCGCTGGCGTTGTCGCCATTGAGCTGCTGACTGGGGAGTTCCATATTTTCCACACTAAAGCAGTGATCTTTGCCACCGGCGGGCACGGGCGAGTCTGGGAGCTGACCTCCAATGCCTATGCCTACACCGGAGATGGGATTGCTATCACCATGCGTCGCGGCATCCCCGCCGAAGATATGGAGTTCTTCCAGTTCCACCCGACAGGCATCTACAAGCTGGGCATCTTGATCACCGAAGGCGTGCGCGGCGAGGGTGGTGTGCTGGTCAATGACAAGGGCGAGCGCTTCATGGAGCGCTACGCTCCGACGGTCAAAGACCTGGCCTCACGGGATGTTATCAGCCGGGCGATGTACCTGGAGATGAAGGAGGGTCGTGGTATCGGCGGCCGGCGCTTCTTGTACCTGGACGTACGACCTGAGACAGTGAACAAGTATGCGGCTCAGGATGGGCGCAAGCGACCGGATGGCACGCCTTACTCGGTCACGGGCCAAGAAATCCTGAGCAAGCTGCCGGATATTATCGACTTCTGCCGTACGTATCTGGGGGTAGACCCAGTGCTGCAGCCCATGCCGGTGCAGCCCACAGCGCACTACGCCATGGGCGGTATCCCCACCAATATGTTTGGGGAGGTGGTCGTCGACGAGAAGAACAGCGTGCTCCCGGGCCTATTCGCCGCCGGGGAGGTAGCCTGCGTATCGGTGCATGGCGCCAACCGGCTGGGGACTAACTCGCTGCTCGACCTGCTGGTCTTTGGCAAGCATTCCGGCCTGCGGGCTGCAGCGTACTCCCTCGGAGCCAGCTTCCAGAGCTTGCCTAAGGACGCCGCCGACTTTGCACGCGCTCAGTTCGACGCCCTGCTGAATGGCAGCGGCACAGAGAAAGCCGCAGACATCGCCAGCGAGATGAAGACTGTGATGGACGATCATGTGAGCGTCTTCCGGACCGAAGAGGGCATGCAGCTGGCACTGGAAAAAGTGCGCCAGCTAAAAGAGCGCTTCAGAGAAGTGGGCATCACCGATCGCGGCAAGATTTTTAATACCGAGCTGCTCAACACCTGGGAGCTCGGCAATCTGATCGAGCTTGCTGAGGTGACCACAGTGTGTGCTCTGGCGCGCAAGGAGAGCCGTGGCGCGCACGCCCGCGAGGATTTCCCCAAACGCGACGATGCTAAATGGATGAAGCACACCTTGGCTTGGGTGGACGACAGCGGGATCAGGCTGAGCTACAAGCCGGTTGTCATCACCAGGTTCCAACCTAAGGAACGGGTGTATTAATATGAATCAGCAAATCGATCCCGTTATGGGCAGTCTCTATCTCGAATGTGGGATTGCTTCTCCTGGCAGTGAGCGCCAGGCTGGCAAAAACTCCAATCAGAATTTTCGCGGTGCTTTTTGAAAGGCGGGCGATCATGAAAGTTACATTGAAAGTCTTTCGTTACAATCCAGAAGTGGATAAAAAGCCCCACTACGAAAAATATTCGCTGGACGTGCAGCCCACCGACCGAGTATTAGACCTGCTGGAGCACGTCAAGGGCTACACCGACGGCACGCTTTCCTTTCGGCGCTCGTGCGCCCATGGCATCTGCGGTTCCGACGCCATGCGCATCAATGGGCGCAACCGCTTGGCGTGCAAGGCGCTGGTCAAAGATGTGGGCAAAAAGATTACCGTGGAACCATTGCTGGGGATGAAGGTGATCAAAGACCTGATCGTGGATATGGAGCCGTTCTTTGAGCACTACCGAACGGTGTTGCCCTATATGGTCAACGACGACCCGCCCCCCAAACAAGAGCGCTTGCAGACCCAAGAGCAGCGCGAACGCTTCGATGACACCACCAAATGCATCCTGTGTGCTGCTTGCACCACGTCTTGCCCATCCTACTGGGCCAGTGAGAAGTACGTTGGCCCGGCAGCCATTGTCAATGCACACCGCTTTATCTTCGACAGCCGTGACCAGGCCGGCGCCGAGCGATTGAAGATCCTGAGCGATCAGTGGGGCGTGTACCGTTGCCACACCATCTTCAACTGCACCGAGGCTTGTCCGCGCGAGATCGAGGTCACCCAGGCGATTGGCGAGGTGAAGCAGGCGATTGCCACGGGGAAGATCGAATAGCATTTATGCTATAATCGCCTCGCACGCCCCAGTAGCTCAAAGGATAGAGCGAGGCTCTCCTAAGGCCGTGGTTGTGGGTTCGACTCCCGCCTGGGGCGCTATATTATATATAATATATTGCAATGCACTTGCAACGAAATGGGGGTTGCTTTTTTTTATAAACTCGTGTATCATATATCTTGTCAGACGCCAGGGTGCCCCCCTCACCCTGGCGTCTGACATTTAATTCCCCACCCCCGTATCGGGAAAGGGAGTAGATGCCAAAATGCTGGTTTTCAGGCGGCGAAACCGCCTGAAAACCAGCATTTTGGTTAGTTCCCCCTTCCCACTGGGTAGGGGGGGATGGGCATATTTCAATTTTTCATGCCCGCGCCGGACGCCACTCGGGGGCGCCGTGTCCATTATCCCCAGGTACTGTCGTATCCTCCTGGCGGCGAAACTGGCTCATATACAGGTCGTAATAGAAGCCTTTGCGCTCCAGAAGCTCAGCATGGCGGCCGCGCTCCACAATGCGCCCCTGGTCCAGGACCAGCACCTGGTCCGCGTTGCGGATGGTGCTCAGGCGGTGGGCGATCACGAAGCTGGTGCGCCCTGCCAGCAGCGTATCCAGCGCTCCCTGGATGAGCCGCTCGGTACGCGTGTCCACGCTCGATGTTGCCTCGTCCAGGATGAGGATGCGCGGGTCGGCCAGTGCAGCGCGTGCGATGGCGATCAGCTGGCGCTGACCCTGGCTGAGACCGCTTCCGCGCTCGCCCAGGACGGTTTGGTAGCCTTCGGGCAGTCGCTCGATGAAATCGTGGGCGTGCGCCAATTTTGCCGCCGCGGTCACCTGCTCGTCGCTTGCCTGGGGTCTCCCGAAACGAATGTTTTCTAGCACAGAGGCACTGAACAGGAAATTGTCCTGCAGGACAATGCCAATCTGGCTCCTCAAGGATTCAGCGGTGACATAGCGCACGTCCTTGCCATCTACGAGCACGGCGCCTCCCACCACATCATAGAAGCGGGGGATCAAGTTGATGATGGTTGTCTTGCCGGCGCCGGTAGGACCAACGATGGCAACAGTCTGGCCTGGCAGTGCAGTAAAGCTCACTTCTTGCAAAACAGGCTGGTCTTTGGCGTAGGCTGCGAGCACGTTCTGGAATTCGACTCTGCCCTGAAGGGGTGGCATGGTCAGCGCATCCGGGGCGTCCTGGATTTCGGGGTGCTCATCCAGCAGGTTAAAGATGCGCTCTCCGCCGGCGATAGCGCTCTGCAGGTTGGTCCACAATACAGCGATTTGCTGGATGGGCTGGTTGAAGCGCTGTACATAGCCCAGGAAGGTGATCACCAATCCTAGGGAGACGGTTGTGCCGATCAGCGTTCCGTCACCCAACAACGCCAATCCGCCGACGCAGGTCACAATTGCCAGCGCCAGATAGCCCAATGCTTCCAGTGCAGGCGCCAGAGCGCTGGTGAACGCTACCGCGCGGATGTTAGCGTCGCGATTGGCAGCGTTTGCAACGCGGAAATTCTCGATATTCTCCTCAGCCCGGTTGAAAGCCTGCACCTCGCGCACAGCCGCGATGCTCTCCTGAAGCTCGGCGTTCACACTGCCCATCTCAAGCCGTGTGCGCCGGAAAGCTTTGCGGGCTTGCTCGGAGAACCAGAAGGTGGTGATCGCCATGATTGGCACCACCACCAGGCTAAGCAGCCCGAAAGCCAGGCTGCGCGCCAGCATATTGTAGCCGATCCAAACCAGCAGCAAAATGCCCGTGGCGACGTTCACGAGAGCGAAGCTGAGGGCTTGCTGCACAGCTTCCGAGTCGTTGGTGATTCGACTCATCAGGTCTCCGGATTCGTTCTCGGAGTAAAAACTCAATGACAGCTGGTGCAGGTGGCGGAAGACGTCGGTACGCAGGGTGCGAAGAACGTGCTGTCCGGCCCAGCTGAGCGTGAAGAAAGTCAGGCCAATCAAAGCAGAGCCGAGCACGTAGAGTCCTGCAATGAGCAGGACTAAGCCCCCCAGACCCGCCAACCTCCCGCCTGTGCCAAAGTCTGCCGTCGAGAGGTTTGGAAACTGAAAGCCCCCCAGGCTTAGCAAACTGCGTACAATTGTCTGGCTGATGCCGCGTGGAGACACCTCAGCTGCTAGCCAGCAGTTGGCCTCTCCTGAGCTTGTAGGGGGAGCCGCTGTGGTGGAGGGTCCCGCGAATGAGCTTGCAGTCGTCGGGGTTAAGTAACAATCCACCACCTGCCCGATCAGCTCAGGCGTGATGACTTGCGACCAGGTTGAGATGATCGCAAGAATGAGGGTGATCAACACCGCGTACCAGTAAGGCTTGAAGTAGCCACCAAAGCGCCGGAGCGTATCGCCCACTCTGCGGGGTTTGACCGTCTCCTGGCTCATGATGCGGCGCAGTCCGTCTTGTCCTCCAAACATAGATTAATACTCCAGTATTGTTATCGTCTTTCGTTATAAGTGATGAGCTATTCGCTAATTGGTTCCGTATTGCGTATAGCGTTTAGTGATTTCGCCAGGCATATCCTCAACCAATTGCGAATTGTAAATCTCGGCGTATAGAGGGCTCTCCTCCATTAACTCTGCATGCGTGCCGCTGGTGGCGATAGTGCCATTGTCTAACACCAGGATCAGGTCGGCGTTCATCACCGTGCTGATGCGCTGGGCGATGACAAAGCTTGTGCGTTCCTTCATTAGGTCATCCAAAGCAACCTGAATTTGTGCCTCGGTTGCCATGTCCACGCTGCTGGTCGAATCGTCCAAAATGAGGATATGCGGGTCAACCAGCAGGGCGCGAGCGATGGCAATGCGTTGCTTTTGCCCGCCGCTTAGTGTTGAGCCGCGTTCGCCCACCGGGGTATCGTAACCCAGGGGGAAGGAAACCACAAAATCATGGGCGGCGGCGGCTTTGGCTGCCGCGGTGACTTCTTCGAGGCTGGCATCCGGCTTGCCAAAGGCGATGTTCTCCCGGATGGTGCCGGCGAACAGAGTGGTCTCCTGCAGCACGATTCCGATCTGCGAGCGCAGCGAATCCAGCGTCACATGGCGCAAATCGTAGCCGTCGATAGTGATAAGCCCTTCAGTAGGATCATAGAAGCGCGGCAGCAAGTTGATGATGGTCGTCTTGCCCGACCCAGTAGCGCCAAGCAGGGCGACTGTCTGCCCTGGCTGCACTTCGAAGCTCACATTCTTCAATACCGGATTAGCAAGCTGGCTGTCGAAGTAGCGAAAGGTCACGTTCTCGAAGCGGACACGCCCCTCAACAGGCGGTAGCGTGACGGCACCCGGCAGGTCGGTCACGTCGCTCTTTGCGTCCAGGATTTCGAAGATGCGCGCCGCCGATGCGGAGGCTTGCCCAAACTGGGTGATGATAAAGCCCAGCTGGGCGATGGGTAAGAACAAGTAAACCAGGTACAGGCTGAACTCCTGCCAGGTGCCCAATGACAAGGTCCCGGCGATGATCTGCCCACCTCCGTAGTAAAGCACAGCAGCCTGCCCCAGGTTGGCAATCGTGAAGACGACCGGGAATAGCAAGGCAAAGAGCCGGGAGACAGCAATCTGCTGGTGCATCAGGTTGTCGGTCGACCGCTGGAATTTCACCTGCTCGGAGCGCTCGCGGGTAAAGGCTTTAACCACCTTAATCCCCGCCAGGTTCTCCTGCAGCAGTGTGTTCATTGCAGAGAGCTTGATCTGCACCTTGGTGAACATCGGACGCAGCAACGAGCCGAAGATGATGAATAATACAACCCCCACTGGGAGTAGTGGCACAACCACCAGCGCCAGGCTGACGTTAGTGACGAGCAAGATGGTCATGGTGCCTGCCAGCAATCCCAGCGCACCAACCAATTGCAGCAGTCCCTGACCAATGAATATGCGTACCTTCTCCACGTCATCGGTGGCGCGGATCATCAGCTGTCCGGTCTGATTGCGGTCATGGTACGAAAAAGAGAGTCGCTGAATTTTGGCGAACAGATCATTACGCAAATCGAAAGCCACACTTTGTGAATTACGCTCTGCCCAGTACACCTGCAGGAAGGCGAACACGCCGCGCAGTATGGCAAAGAGCACAATTGCAATCCCGGCAGTGATCAGCAATCGCGGGGCGTTCTGCAGGTCGGCGGTCAAGCGGGTGAGTAGCTGTTCTTGCGACCAGCTGGCGGGCAGGTTAAGTTCTCCAAGGATGCGCGGCAGAGCCTGAGGTAGCAATGTCTGGGGAATCTGTTCGATCCCCGCCAGCACAGCCTTCGCCACCACACCTTGCGTCACAGCGTCGATGATGTTGCGCACCAAGCGGGGGACAGCCAGCTGCGCAAGCGTGGCGATGACCAGGAAGATGTACGGCAGCACTGCCTGCTTGCGGTAGCGCGCCAGGTAGCGCACAGCGCGGAACAATGATTGGCCAGGCGTTGCCCGGCGCATATTTGAATCACGATGGTTTTGCAATATCAAGATCCTTCAGGGTTGGTCGCTAAGCGGCGGGCTGCTTCGGTGATCAACACCAGGGCGGCGATGATCTCCTGCTGCTCATCCGGCTCCAGAGTTTTGGTCAGCTGCTCCATCCAGCGGCGGCGAGCCTCGATGCCTGTCTGCACCAACCTCTCGCCTTGCGATGTCAAGGTTACCTGCTTGAAGCGACGGTCGTTGATGCCCTCCCGGCGAGTGAAGAAACCCAGCTGCACCATGCGATCGACCAGCTGGCTGGCGGCGGCGCTTGTAACCCCCAGATCGTCGCCCAGGTCGCTCACACCGCACCTGCCCTGATGATAGACGCGCATCAGGGCATGCACTTGCGAGGGCGAGAGCCCGGAGTCTGTCATGAAACCCCTGAAATCTCGCATCGAGCGGTGCATGAACACTTCTGCCCAATCGTGGAGTACCTGGGTGAGCCGGTCGGAGGTCATCATAATGGTTAATAAACCTAATTAGTTAAACGGGCTTAACTATATAGGATTTGATCCTTTTTGTCAAGATACTCACGAGCGGTGAGCGTTGGATTCCCAATTCCCATCGGAGATGTGGCCTAGTGTGCCGTCCTGGCGATACCAAGCATGATCCGTAAGACGATTATTTCTACCTGCCAGCAGCTGAACCCCTTTTTCTTGAGCGAGCCATTCACGAAACTCTCTCGGGACAAAGGCTTGCAGTTTTGTTACCCGTAAACACACCGTTTTTTGATATATTCTTACCGCATGAGCGAACAACTGGAAGGTTTCTACGAAGCCCTCGCCCTGAACTCCCCTGTAGCCATTGTCACCCTCGACCTGGAAGGGAAGGTGACCTCGTGCAACCCGGCTTTCGAGCGCTTGTTCGGTTATTCTCAGTCCGAGGTCACTGGCGAGCACATTGACCGGCTTATCACCACGTCTGACATCTATTATGAAGCCAGAAATTACACCCAGCGGATTATCCGCTTTGGTGAAACCATCCGGACCAGCGGCCAGCGCTTCAAAAAGGATGGAGGTCCCCTGTTTGTCGATATCCTGGGGGTGCCGGTTGTCATAGGTGGGAAAAAGTCAGGGGTGCTGGTTTTGTATCATGATATCACCGAGCGAAAGCGCGCTGAAGAGTCTCTGCGCGATTTCTACAGTTCTTTCATTCATGTCCTGGATGGCATCGATGCAGATGTCTACGTAGCCGACCTGGAAACCTACGAGATCCTGTTCGTGAACCGGCACATGCAAAAAAGCTTCGGGAATGATCTGGTTGGCAGGCTTTGCCATCTGGTATTTCGCAACGAGATAAAGCCGTGCGCGCATTGTACAAATAAAGACTTGCTGGATGTCAGCGGCAACCCAACTGGAGATATTGTGTGGGAAGACCGAAATCCGATTACCAGACAGTGGTATAAAAACTCCGACCGTGCGATCATATGGGGTGATGGGCGTTTAGTGCGCTTGCAGGTGGCGACAGATATTACCGAGCTGAAAGATGCCGAAAAACGCTTAAAGCACATGGCGACGCATGATCCACTCACCGGTCTCCCAAATCGCATGCTTTTTCAAGAGCGATTGGCTGAATCAATCGCTCACGCCAGGCGCACGGGCACTGACATGGCAATACTTTTCCTCGATATGGATGCCTTTAAAGTAGTGAACGATGAGCATGGGCATGCGGTTGGGGATCAGGTTCTCAAAGAAGCCGCCGCTCGGATGCATGCCTGCCTGCGTGACCTTGACACGGTTGCACGCGTCTCAGGGGATGAGTTTACTTTTATCTTGACAGACCTGGAAGATTCCCGCGTATCCGCTCAGGTTGCTAAGCGTATCCTGCGGGCAGTATCTGCGCCCTACCAGATCAAGGATGTAAAAGTCCTGATCACTGCCAGCGTGGGGATCAGCGTGTTCGACCGGAATGATGTGGACGCGGATGAGTTATTAAGCCAGGCTGACCAGGCAATGTATGAAGCCAAGAAAAGGGGCAAAAATGGCTACCAATTCTATCGTCCACTGGTTGCTATAGTTGAAAACCAGCCAGAATTAGCTTCCTAATTTCTGTAACTTTTAGATAAACCAAACCGAAGCCAGCACTACCACTCGGTCAATTTCCAAATCTCCGGTCTGGGACGACCAGAATCGCTGGCGCCAATCTCGCCTAAGATGATCGCTGCCTGTTTCTGATGCGCCATCGAGGGCGATTCCATCCTCGCAGAGTGGTACAGGTCCGCCAGGTTGCTGTGTATAGCGGCCTGGCGGTGGCGATCGCCCAGGCGAGTACACAGATCGAGGGCGGCGTTGGCGCTCTCCAGGGCGCGCTCGAGCTCGCCATGCTCGGCATATGCCTGCGACAGGTTATTCAATGCCGCAATACGGGCGCCTGGGTCGGGCAGCCTTTCGGCAAGAACCAGGCTCTGCTCCAGGTGGCGAATAGCTTGATCCAGGTTCTCGGCTCTCCTTTTGTCTGCTTCGATCTCAGGAGGTAGACGCAGCAGCATCCCCAGGATGTTGTGCGCTTGAGCCAGTGCAGGCTCATCCCCGGCTTCTTCGGCCAGGCTCAAAGCCTGGCGAGCCATTTGCAGCGCCCGCTCTGGCTGCCCGGCACGGCGCAGGGTGCGGCTCCAATCGGCATGCAGGCGGGAGAGATCGCCGCCGGTCATCAATTCAGCGGCAATCCGGTAGCAGATTTCAGCTTGTTCCCACTCCCCTTGGCGGTGATAAACATCCCCCATCTTGTGGCGCAGCCGTGCAAGCTCCAGGGTTCCGGCGCTTTCATGTGCTGCGGCGCTGGCATAGCTGGTCAGAGCGTCCTTGTATTTCCCCTGCAGGGTGTACAGGTCGCCGATGGCCTCCTCAAGAGCGATAAACTCGGGGTGACCCAAAGCCAGCGCGGACTGGAAGTGAGCCATAGCTTCGGCATTGGCATACAGGGCGCGAGCGTGCTCACCGGCAATCAGGCTGTTATCGGCAGCCTCCCTTGCGCGGCCTGCCTGGCGGTAATGATAAGCCACCAGACCCGCAATCTGGCGCAGCTCTTTGCGCCCGTGAGAGTGACGTAACAGCGTCTCGGCTACGCGCTGGTGCAGCAGGCGTCTCCGCCCCTGGCTGGTCTCGAGGTACACCAGAGAGCGGATCTTGTCGTGGCTGAAGTCGTACTCCAGCCTGCGCATGATCTGCCGTTCAACCTCACCCTGCCCGGGCTTTGCCTCTTGGATGAGACCACGAGCGACGAGTGTCTCCAGGCTGGCGGCAGTCTCTTCATCCCCTCGCCCGCTGGCCTCCTGCAATGTGTCGAAATCGAAGGATCGCCCGATAACCGCAGCAGCCTGCATCACCTGCTGGCTGGTTGCGTCGAGGCTGTCTAGACGGGAGTGCAAGATATCGCGCACGCCTGGAGGCATAGCCCAGGTGCTCTGGTCCCCGTCGTCGTTGCCAGAGATGCTTGCAAGATACTCGGCGATAAAAAAGGGCAGCCCTTCGGTTTCCAGGAATAGGCGCTGGCTAAATCCCCCCAATTCGGCGCCCAATCCGGCAGCCACCGCCCCGACTAACTCCTCAACGGCGCTTGCATCCAGGCGTGTGAGGGCGATGAAGCTGGCCCGGTTGTTGCGTTGCTGCTCCGCCAGCAATTGGCGCAAACGATGGTTAGGAGGCACCTCTTCTCCCCGCCATGTGAGCAGCACGAATAAGCGGCGGTTTTGCATGCGCCTGACAAGATAGGTCAACAAGTCTAGGGAGGCTTCATCTGCCCAATGGATATCGTCGAAGAAGACGATGCCGGGAGGGGCGCTGCCGCACACAGCTTGCAGCACCTGGCTGACACCTTCGAAGAAGCGCGCTTGCGCTCCCGGGCTCTCGCCTATAGGCGCCAGGATCGCCCCCGGGCTGGCCAGTTCCGGCAACAGCCGGCTGGCTTCGGTGAGCCAAAGATTGTCAATGGAACTGCGCCAATCCTGGCGAGCATTGCTCTGCAGTGCGCTGTGCAAGCCAGCGATGATCGGCGCGTACGCCAGCTGGGCTTCGCCCGAATAGCAGCGGGCTGTGAGGGTGATCACCCCGTTGAGGCGCGCCTGCGACAGGAATTCATCGGCAAGGCGGGTCTTGCCGATTCCGGCCTCACCTTCGACAACCATCAAGTAGCCTCCCTCTCCCGTCCCTGTGTAATACCTTTCCAAATCATGGAACTCCTGCTTTCGTCCAACCAGCGGTAAGGTCGGGGTGGGCAGGCTGGGAGCTGGGGGGGGCTGAAAAGCTGCCGGGGCGGGAGTATCTATCAAGCCAGGCATTGCAGGCAAGCTGTGCTCGCGTATTTCAATATTGAGCTGGGTGGTCTCCGGCATAGGTGGCACGCCAAGCTCCTCTTCCAGGATGCGGGTGCACTCCTTATACTGGCGCGCTGCCGCCGACGCCTGCCCGGCCCAGGCGTAGATTTGCATCAGCTGGCGGTGGGCGGGCTCGTGCAGCAGGTCGAGGGCAAGGCGGCGGCGAGCATGCAGGATGGCGCTCTCAAAATCGCCCTGCGCAGATAGGCCTTGCGCCAGACGCTGCAGCGCCCCGGATAGCTCCCTGCGCAGCGTTTCGGTTTGAAAAAATTGCCAGTCGTCGAACCCAGGGCTATCGCGCAGCGTGAAGCCTGCCATGAAATCGTTCTGGTACAGAGCGACTGCTTCCCCAAGGGGATCAAGGCAGCGCGTGCAGACTTCGGCGGGGGGGTGACCGTGAGATTTCGTCTGCGCCAGCGATTGCTCGAAAGCAACCACATCCACCCAGAGTGGGGCGGATGGGTTCATCCCCAAAGTCTCGCGACTGATATCCAGAATACCTTTCTCCAGCCCTTTGTTCAATACGGAGAGCGTGCGCCGTAAAGCCGCCCGGGCGCTGGACTGGTCGTATTCGGCCCAGAAAAGCGTCGCAAGAGAATCGCGGCCGTGCACCCCTCCTGTGACGGACAGGTAAGCCAGAAGGGCGATCGCCTTGCGCGTATCGAATGCAATATTCTCGCCGTCTTTCTCCAGGCGCGGCGCTCCTAACAGATAAAGTGCCTGATCGGTCAAGCCATTTTCTCCCAGTCGGGGGACAACCCCCGCGTTAGATTTTACTGCAAATTGATTAGGAGACAAACATCCCGCGAATATTGGCTAACCGTAACGCTGCCGTAACGTTATCCGGACGGTTACTAGCTAAAATAGATACAATATGTCTTATTATGCTGTATAATTCTCCGCCAGGGAGGTGACATGACCTTGTATTTTGTGGTTTTACGATTCGTCCATATCTTATCCGGTGTAGCCTGGGCAGGTGCGACCTTCTTTATGCTCACTACGTTGATCCCCGCGGTGGGCGAAGCTGGTCCGGATGTAGGTCGTTTCTTCGGGCGCATGGCGGGCTCGAACCGCATGCTGGCTTACATGGTCGTTTCGAATACCTTGAGCGCATTAACCGGCATCCTGCTTTACGCTGCACTCACCGACGGTTTCAAGCTGGATTGGCTTTCCAGCGGGCGCGGCTTGATCCTGACTATTGGCGCGCTGGCGGGTCTGATAGCCTGGCTGGTGGGCTCCCTGGCAATGGCGCCAACAGGCCGGCGCCTGTCTAAGCTGATTGAAAGCATCTCTGCGGCAGGCGGACCGCCCTCCGCCGAACAGGCTGCCAGCTTGCAAGCCTTGCGTGGAAGACAGGGACAGTATGGTTTCTGGCTGGCTGTCTTGCTGGCAGTTGCCGTGACCGGCATGGCAATCGCTGAATACATTACTTTCTAACTCAGGAGGAAATAGACAATGAGGAGAGTTTTGAAGTGGATCGGGATTATATTGGGAGGTCTGGTTGGATTGCTATTAATCGCTGTAGTGGGTCTGGCGATCTATGGGACGGTTAAATTCAAGCCTACCTATGCCAACCGCCCGCTGTACGAAATCACCGCTGATACCAGTCCTGAAGGGATTGCACGCGGCAAATACCTGATGGAAGAGGCCATGCTGTGTGCAGAGGCCTGCCATTCCCCCGAAGGCAAGCCGTTTCAAGGCTATGTCGAGGAAATCGCCGAAGGACCGATCCAGGCGGTGTTCGCCGTGCCTAACCTGACCCCCGACAAAGAGACCGGCCTGGGCAGCTGGAGCGACT
>CAVQOI010000006.1:0-180273 GCA_963714425.1 uncultured Chloroflexia bacterium | reverse complement strand
ACATCTCGAGTTTCATTAGCTCTTGCTCGAGCGAGGATTATGGGTACTCGTTACCCATATTATTTGCTTTTAGACTCACCAGAAGGTCAACAAAAAGAACGTGAGTTGGCCCAAAAAGTAACAATTACTACTCCAACACACAAAGATATTCGTCAGGGGTTTGTTTATGAACGTGTACCCCATATTCTACTAAGCACCATAGCCAATAACGCTGAGATCGATGTAATATGGGAGACCTTCCAGGGACAGATTGACCCCTTGCGCAATAAGCTCAACAAGTCATTAAGTGAGACCTGGGAAGAATGGGATATTCCTCGACAGGCAAATAACCTTTGTCAAAGAAGCTCATACAAAAACTGCACGAGGAGTGGTGGCATTTGTATACGCCCGGCAAAATGAAATCAATGCCTCCATTGCATCCAAGGCTCACTACGAATACCTGTATGACAAGCCTTATGAAGATAACAAGAAGAGTGCGCGTGGCTGGGCCTTTCACCGTCGAGAGCCTGTCGCCTCACCGCATCCTCGGGTAGATGAAAAGACGAATTGATCGATATAGTCAGTGAAGGTAAAGCGGGTTATGGCAAAGGTCAAAAGCTTCGCCCAGATGATCCTGGAAAATCTCAAGACCGCTGGTGTGCAGCAGGCCCACAAAGCCGATAAGATCAACTCTTACCGCCTTGACCCCCTGGCCGGGCTACTTCATCTGCGCCGAAGGGCGCTATTACGAAGGCAGCGAAGATGCTGGCAGCGAAAAGCGAGCCGGGATCTTCATCGGTCCCGAATTCGGCACCGTCGCGCGTCCCGATCTGGTGGCCGCGGCGCGCGAAGCCGGGGATGCCGGTTTCGATGTGCTCATCGCCTGCGCCTTCAACTACGACGCCCGCTCCACCGAGTTCAGCCAGTTGGGCCGCATCCCCGTGCTCAAAGCGCGCATGAACGCCGACCTGCACATGGCCGACGACCTGAAGAACACCGGCAAGGGCAACCTGTTTGTCATCTTTGGCGAACCGGATATCGACGTCCTGGAAGCCGAAGACGGGCAGATCCAGGTCAAGATCAACGGGGTGGATGTCTTTCATCCCAGCACCGGCGAGGTGCGCAGCGACGGCGCCGATGGAATCGCCTGCTGGTTCATCGATACCGACTACAACGAAGAGAGCTTCTTTGTGCGCCACGCTTACTTCCTGGGAGCCAACGATCCTTATCAATCCCTCAAGACCACCCTCAAAGCCGAAATCAACCGCGAAGCCTGGGAATCGCTCCACAGCGATACCTCCCGCCCCTTCGATAAGCCCGCATCGGGCCGCATTGCTGTCAAAGTCATCAATCATCTGGGCGATGAAGTCATGAAAGTATTTCAAGTGCGCTGATGGAATTTCGCATTGCAGACACCTTTGTCGACAGTCTTGGAAAACTGACCCCGCAGGAGCAGAAAGCGGTCAAGACCACCGTATTCGATCTGCAAATCAACCCTGCCAATCCAGGGATGAGTTTGCACAAGCTGGATCGGGCGCAAGGACCCCAACTTTGCCTCCGTCCGCGTCAACCGCGATGTCCGCCTGATCGTGCATCGCAGCCAAGGCAGCCTGCTGATCTGCTATGTCGGTCACCACGACCCTGCCTATCAATGGGCGCAGCGCCGCAAGCTGGAAACCCACCCCACCACCGGGGCGGCGCAACTCGTGAAATCCGCGAAACCGTCCAGGAGATCGTCATTCCCACATATGTGACGGAAGAAAAAGCAAAACCGCTCTTGTTTACCGGTCGAACCGATGATGAACTGCTGGGGTACGGCGTGCCGCCGGAATGGTTAGACGATGTGCGCAGTGCCAATGAGGATACCATCCTTGAGTTGGCTGATCACCTGCCCGCGGAGGCTGCTGAGGCCCTGCTCGAGCTGGCGACCGGTGGCATCCCCCAGGTGCCTCCAATCTCCGTGCCAGTTGCCGATCCCTTCGAGCATCCCGATGCCCTGCGCCGCTTCCGGGTGATGGGCGATGTCGATGAGCTGGCGCGTGCCCTGGAGTATCCCTGGGAAAAATGGGCCGTCTTCCTGCACCCCGAGCAGCGCCGCTTCGCCACCGGCGATTACAACGGCCCGGCACGCGTCTCCGGTTCCGCCGGTACGGGCAAAACCGTGGTGGCCCTGCATCGCGCTGTTCATCTGGCAAAAAACAACCCTGATTCCCGAGTGTTGCTGGCGACCTTTTCCGAATACGCTCGCCAATGCACTCAAGACCAACCTGCGCCGTCTGATCTATAACCAGCCGCGCCTGGGCGATCAGATCGAAGTCTATGCCATGAACACCATTGGCGAGCGGCTGTATGAATTGAACATTGGTGAGTTGCGCCTGGCCACTCCAGAGAACATCTGGGAATTATTGGCCGAAGCCGCCAGTGAAAATCGGTGAGCATTCATTCAGCCGGTATTTTCTGACTGACCGAATGGGAACAAGTGGTAGATGCCTGGCAGTTGGGCACCTGGGAAGCTTATCGGGATGTCGCCCGGCTGGGCCGTAAAACCAGGCTGCCAGAGAAGCGCAGAGAGACGTTATGGGCCATCTTCGAGCAGGTGCTGGCTGCGCTCAAAGCACAGGGCACTGCTGACGGTTGCGAGCCTGTTCAGCGAGCTGGCTGCCCATTTTGAGGGGGGCAAACATCGCTCCTTTCGATTTCATCGTGGTCGATGAAGCGCAGGATGTCAGCATCGCCCAGTTGAAATTTCTGGCGGCATTAGCTGGCAACCGACCTAACAGCCTCTTCTTCGCCGGGGATTTGGGGCAGCGCATTTTTCAACAGCCGTTCTCATGGAAATCCCTGGGGGTCGATATCCGCGGCCGCTCACACACTCTCCGCATCAACTACCGCACCTCCATCAAATCCGCATGCAGGCCGATAAACTCTTGGATCCAGAACTGGCCGATGTTGACGGCATCACCGAGAAGCGCAGCGGTACGATTTCTGTGTTCAATGGGCCGTACCCATGATTGAAACCTTTGACACCCCGGAAGCAGAAATAAAAGCTGTGGGGCAATGGCTCAAAGACCGCCTCAGCGATGGTCTGGAGCCGGAAGAGATCGGCGTTTTTGTGCGCTCGGAGACGGAGCTGCCCAGAGCCTCATCGGCTATCGAGACAGCCGAGCTCGCATATAAAGTCCTGGATGAGAAAATCGATACCACCATTGGCTATGTTTCCCTGTGTACCATGCACCTGGCGAAAGGCCTGGAGTTTCGGGCGGTAGCCGTGATGGCCTGTGATGATGAGGTCATCCCATTGCAGGAACGGATCGATACGGTGACAGACACCTCTGATCTGGAAGAAGTTTACAACACGGAACGGCATTTGCTTTATGTGGCGTGCACCCGAGCGCGGGATCATTTGCTGGTGACAAGCGTGGATCCGGCATCGGAATTTCTTGATGATTTATCAATGTAAGCAAGGGTAAGGGTTATGGTTGTTAATGTAGTTAATATCATCTCCTACAATTTGCCGGGGTTACTCGCCTCTTAACTTCAACCTTCAACCTGTGCAAAAATGGGGGATATTTTGGGGGATATTGCCCTTTCCCCTTGAATTCATAGAAAATATGTGCTATATATAAGCTGCAATACTCTCACTCTACAGCGACCCTCTTCTTACCTCTCTCTGGTCTATCTTCACTATTCACTATTCACTCTCCACGATTACCCTTCCCATGACTTCCTCCGACACCAACTCCCCCTCCTCCTCCTCCCAAAAAAAACCCCCGCGGCGCGCCCCTGGCAACACCAACGCCCTCAAGCACGGCTTCTACTCCCGCCGCTTCAAGCGCTCCGAGCTCAACGACCTCGAAGACATCCCCTTCGCCAGCATGGAGGATGAGATCGACATGCTCCGTGTCTGCATGCGCCGCCTCGTTGAATGGGGTCATGATGTAAAATCCCTCCCCGAAGCCATCAGCTTCCTGCGCGTCATCGCCTCCGCCTCCACCAGCCTCTCGCGCATGCTGCGCACCCAGCAGGTGCTCGGTGCCAAATCCGATGGTCAGCGCGCCCTCGATCAGGTCCTCGACGAGATCGCCCGCGAGAAGGGTTGGGATTGAGCCCACCCGGAGCCGGATGGCGTATAGGATCTACAGGGAAAGGGTTTGAATTGATTTGAATTTTTTGAGAACAAATCGCACCATAAATCCCTCGCACCTTAAAATACCTCACCTTTCGGGCTTTTCGGCGTCTTTCGCATCTCCGCGGTCCAGGTTGCTATCCGGATTCACAAAAAAGGCGGCTACGAATAGCCGCCCTACGAATTCATTCGCTCCCTGACGAAATTCGCGTTGAAAATTTTGGGGGTTAGCGCATCTGCTTGAAGTTGATCAGGATCAGGTTCTTATCGCAGGTGTCGTAGGTCTGGAAGAAGACCTTGTCCGACATGGCGATGCCGGCCTGGTCGAGCAGCTGCACCCACAGGCTGCCGTTGGTGGCGGTGGGCACTTCGCCCAGATAGAACTCGAAGAAGCCGCTGGTATTGTACGCGCCAGACAGCCCGGTGAGGGTGAACATATCCACCGGCCTGGTGCCCAAGAAACCGCCGATGCGCACCTGCTGCCCCGAGATGGGCGCCCCGGTGAGGTCGTAGACCTGCCCAGCCACACCCAACCAGTCGCAGCCCTCGGAATGGAAAGCCGCCGCAGACGTGGCGATGGGCGACTCGGGCGCCACCTCGAACGGCGCGCCGCGGGCTCCCTCGGGCGGTGTCGTCTCGGTGGGGGTGAACAGGCTGAAAGGCGTCTCGCTGGGGGGCGGGGTAAACGTCAAAGTGGGCACGGGGGTGTCCGTAGGCGGCAGGGTCGGCTCGGGCGTCCAGGTGGGCGGCAGGACGCTGCGCGGGGTGGACGTGGAGGTGGGCATCACCATCGGCGCGGGCAGTGACTGGGGCCGGAACGGGTTCAGGGGGGTATCGGGGTTGTCAAAGATAAAGGCGAAGACGGTCACCACTCCCACCACCCCCAGCAGGGCGAAGATGGTCAACACGTTCCACACGAAACTCATTATTTTCGGTAAGGGTCGCTCTTCATCGATGTAATCAAAGCTGTCCATAGTCTCCTCTTGCCGGTCACAGAATCACGGGGTGGTGATCTCAATCTGGCTCTGGCTGCGGCGCTGTGCCAGCCAATCCTTCAGCGCCAGGCGCTGAAGCGCCAGGCGTGCGGCGGGCTCCAGCGATCGCTCGGGGTCGCGCTCCAGCACTTCCAGGATATGGTAGCCAGCCAGGGTCTGGATGATCTGGGTGTGCTCGCCGGGCTGCAAGCTGAAAGCCGCCTCGCTCAGGGCGGGGTCCAGCAAGAAGCCCTGAGGAAACCAGCCCAGGTCGCCGCCCGCCACCGGATCGTAGAGGTCGGCTACCTCGCCAAAATCCGCTCCAGAAGCCAGCTGGTCGATCACGCTCTGTGCTTCTTCGAGATTATAGTTCAGAATCTGGCGAGCGTGAACCTGCTCAGCGGTGTGCGGCACGCCCTCGGCGATCTGGTCACGCATCCAGGCAGCGCTGGTCGCGCGAGACAGGGCCTGCAGGAAGCTATCTTCGGTGTACCCGTAGGGTTCCATCCACGCATCGAGAGCTTGCTCCCCACCCATCTCCTCCACCAGCCCAATGTAGTTCATTTGAAGCGTCTCTCCATCCAGCTCGAAGCCGGCCTCCCTGGCGCCCTGTGCCAGCAGCACCTGGTCGATGAGCTCATCCAGCACGCGCTGCACATCCTGAGTTGCCAGTTCCGTGCCAACTGCCTGTTGATAGCGTGCCAGCTCGGCCTGGAATTCCTCCAGGCTGATCGGCTCGCCATTGACCACCGCCGCCAGGGGGACAGGCGTGTGCGTGGGCGGCAAGGGGCTGGAGGTCGGGGTGGGAGGCGGAGGCGGCGTGGCGGTGGACGGGGTGGCGGTGGCAGACGGCTGCGGCAAGGCGCATCCCACAAGGGCCAGCGCCAACAACGCAAACCATGCAGCCCGGCAAACCCGGAAGGGGATCGATCGCTTCAGCGTGTGAAAATTGAACCTATTCATACTCGGGGTGATTATACCTATTTTCCGGCAACTGCTGTCAATTAGGTTAAAATAATGTGAAGAACAGCACAAAAATGAACCGCAGCACACTCCGCTCCATCGTATCCGCCCTCTTTCAGTCGCTCACCCGCCTTACCGTCATTGGGCTCGAGAAAGTGCCTGCCACTGGCGGCGTGATCATCGCCGTAAATCACCTCAGCCGGCTGGACCCGCCGCTGGTCTTTGCCCTGATCGACCGCGAGAATTTATCTGCCCTGGTGGCAGAAAAATACAAGCAGCACCCGCTGATCTCGCGGGTGGTGCGCATCGTGGACGGCATCTATATCAACCGGGGGGAGGCCGATCTGAGCGCGTTACGCCAGGCGCGGGAGTACCTGCGAGCGGGCGGTGTGCTGGGCATCGCCCCGGAGGGCACGCGCAGCCATACCGGGGGGCTGATCCCTGCCAAGACGGGTGTAGCCTATCTTGCAGAAAAAGCCGGCGCACCCGTGATCCCAGCTGCGATCAGCGGAACAGATTCCGCAGTAAGGAGTATCCTGACCCTGCGGCGCCCCAAGATTGTCATCCAGTTCGGCGACCCGGTGCCCCTGCTCCCGCTCAAGCCGGGAGAGAGGGATGCCATCCTGCAGCACAACACAGACGAGATCATGTGCCGCATCGCTGCCATGCTGCCGGAACGTCATCGCGGCGTGTACGCTGACCATCCGCGCCTGAAGGAATTGCTCGAGGAATGATAAATTGGGGTTCACGGGTGGGGGGGAACCATGAATTGTTGACGCCAACCCGCGGGCGTGATAGAATGCAAAGCGCCGGGGATACCGGCACACACGGGCGCGTAGCTCAATGGTAGAGCAGTGGCCTTTTAAGCCATTGGTTGAGAGTTCGAGCCTCTCCGCGCTCATTAACCCCCAGATTTGGGGGGTTTTTTTTACCCCTACAGGTGGTTGTATTCGGCGCTCGCTGATATGGTTCGTGGTTAAAGCGGACCCCAACAGATCAGACCTGGTACAAAGCTTTAGCCGCCACTTACTGGTGGATATAACTTTACTTCATCCTGGTGTGAGACCAAAGTTTCATGTGGGTCAACTAACTCGCCGTTAACGATGACCAAATTAATGTCCGCAACAGGAATTCCCAACCCGGTCAGGACGTCACTTAGCCGGGCGGGTTCTTCCAACTGCACCTCCACATGACGCGGATGCCCTGGGAAATAGAACGAAAACTGTCCTCCCAAATGCAGTCTCATCAAGTTTCCATCAATTCTGCTGCCCAGCCCAGCGACAGAGCTTCCAGCCGTTCCCGGGTAGGCTTGCCAGTTTCAGTCTCCCAACCTTTCAGTCCGTACAATACAGTCAACGCCCGTTCGAACTCATCACGCGGGATTGCGTTGCCCTCCAAGGGCCCATTTTCCAAGCCTTGAAAGAGCCGCTCGGGCAGCGTATCATCTTTGCGCGAGAAACCTTCGCGCATGTTGAACACCCGCGCCATGTTGGTAGCACGCTCACCAATTAGAAGGGCTTCTTCCATCGTCATATTCCAACCGGTGGCTGCATTGATTGAGACAAGCACATCATCGGGGTGAATGAAGGAACGCGGAGCCGGGCCGAAGAAACAATAGCCGATCACCTTTTCCATGCTGTTCCATTGCTCAAGAATGTAGAAGTGATGCATCTTTTCGTCGCTCAAGCTACGTGCCGGTTGAGCGATGGTAATCCCCAAAGGGCGTACACTTTTAAACGGTGCTGAATCCGGGTTAGACATTGTCGGGTCGTGTGCGACAACCAGATGGTCGGCGCCAATTTCAGATATGGCGTAGCCCATGCCGACATTGTACTTACCCCGGGGTTCATGCATTGCTAATTCCTGCCCTTTGACATGCATCGCAAAAAATTGTGCTTCACCGCCAATGATTTCTGCGGCGCGCCGGCTTCCCTCAGCCAGCAGGTCACCAAATCCCTGGCGCTTGGCAATACGCTCAACCATAGTGAGCATGGCTTCGGCGTTGCCAAACCGCAGTTCGAGACCATCGGTATCGTCCAAACCGATTAAGCCGTGCTCAAAACATTCCATTGCGAAAGCAATTGTGGCGCCGGTAGAAATACTATCGAGCATAAAGGCATTGCAGAGCTCGTTGGCTTTTGCGATGGCTTGCAGGTCGTTGATGCCGCAGTTTGGCCCAAAGCTTCCAACGGTCTCATATTCTGGGCCACCATAAGGAGACACTCGACCGTCGACGGCTACTTCGCGTTTGCAACGGATGGCACAGGCGTAGCAGCTGCGCCGAGCAGTGAGCAATTGCTTCTCGTAAGCCTCCCACTTGACATCATCGACATTTTCGAATACGCCCTGGCGGAAATTGCGGGTAGGTAGAATCCCGCCAGCATTGAGCGACTCAACGATGCCGGGCGTACCACGCTGTTGTAGATCCCAGCTTTGGGGGTTTTCGCGCACGTCTTTTGCCAGTTTGCGCCCCAGCGCCATAAGTGAATCGGGGTCGTGCGCCAGGGTCTGGTAACGCGTGCTGCCGCGCACCGCGACAGCACGCAAGTTTTTCGAACCCATTACCGCACCCATACCATTGCGTCCGTTGAAGTGGCGCAGGTCATTGGTGATGCCTGCGTAGCGCACCAGATTTTCACCTGCGATACCGATCTGCAGTACGCGGATTCTTTCGTCGCCCAATTCGGTGCGTATTGCATCCTGGACATCGGCAGTATCGCGACCCCACAGGTGCGCCGCCGGGCGGATTTCAGCTCGCCCGTCTTGCACCCAAAGATAAACGGGTTGCGGCGCGCGACCTGTGATGACAATGGCTTCGAAGCCTGCCATTTTGAGCTCAGGTCCCCAGAAGCCAGCTGCTTCTGATTCGCCGTAGCCGTTTGTCAGCGGCGAGCGTGCCGACACTACATAGCGCGTGGCTGTCGAGACTGGTGCGCCAGTGAGCAATCCGTTGGCTATCACGAGTACATTCTCAGGCGCAAATGGCTCAGTATGAGCGGGGGTTTCGTTCAGCAAGATATAACCAGCCAACGCCTTGCCACCCGGGTAAAGACGGTAAAAATCTTCGTCCAGTGTTTCAACATCCAGAACGCTGGTGGAGAGGTCGACCCGTAAGACTTTTGCAGTTGTTCCGTACATAGCGTGTCTCCTAAATATACCGTTAAAGTTCCAGAGCCAATGAACAGGGAATTTCACCGGTCTGGTCAGGAATTTGTATTGATGTCTGCGGCCACATAGAAGTGGTGGTCAATATTTCATTGGACTGCGCCCCAACCAGGATGGTATCTTCCATTTTTGCTCCGGCAATGGATGGATTCCAGGCCAGCGCCTGTCCCAGGGCAATGATATCGTTGGAGCCGGGCGTGGCAAGAACTTCGCGCGGCTCGTAGCCGACCACACCGCCCTGGTGGTGCTGCCGCCATTCCTCCGGGAAGCCTTCCCTAGCATAGGCTTGTTGCCCCAGAGAAAGGGCATCGCCCAAGCTGCGACCAGGGCGTGAGTTCGCGATTAAGGCGGCGTTCACCCGAGCCGTGGCAGAAATACGGCGGCGCAAATCATCCGGCAGCGGGCCAAAATGCACCAACCGCGTCATCGAACATACCAGTCCCCAGCGGCGGCCGCTCAGCACCAGCATGGCGTATTTATCCAATATTTTCTCGGTAGGCAGTGGATGGCGGTAGCGGTAGATGCGCTCGTCGGTGGCAATCAAGTTTACGATTGGCTGGATTCCTCGCTGTTGGGCTTCGCTGCCAAGCAATGCCGCCAATTGGAACTCACTGAGGCCAGGACGGAGAACCCGGGCTGCCGCTTCCAGAGTTTCAACACACAACCTCCCCAATTGGCGCATGCGCTTTCCTTCTTCGGGGGTCAGGTGAGAGCGGAGGCGCGCAATTTCGGCGCTAATATCTTTCGAGCCAGGAAAGGGTACATCCGAAGCCAGCGAGAGGCCGGAGATCAAATTTTGTAGCGCCAAAAGAGGGGTAGCCCAGGGAGAAATTCGGAATTCCCAACCCTGGTCCGCCAGCTTTTCCTCATTCTCCAAACGAGGTGCTTCGATGTTGTTTGTGACCAAAAAGAGTTGCTCGCGGCTAATTACAAGAGAGGCAGCTCCCTCGGTGGTGGCGGTGTTTACGTAAGAGGCCGCGCCGCACGTCGCCCAGGCGAAACTACCCACCCGCCGTAAAACCAGCGCATCTACACCATGTTCATCAATCAGTTTGCGCAGGATGGTAATTTTAGTCTGGAATTCGGAATTGGCGGATTGCATATAAGAAATCACTTCCGAAGGTATGGGATCGTGGAAGAGGCATGGGGTAGGATTCCGATGTGCTCTCCGGGTTGCAGGTCAGCCAGGGCCAGGTCGACAGCGGTTTGAAGGTCGCGCACGGGGTTGAGCAACAGGGCGCGTGCGAGCGCCTCGTCCATTTGGGAACAGCACAACAGACGTAGTTGGGATGCATCGCGCGCTATCTGGTAGGCCTTGTGTGGTCCAATGCGGAAGCCTTCGTCGCTGAAACGCTGTAATACCTCGGCGTAGGAGTGCTTATCAAGCATCCATTCTTCGTAGTGCTGACTCCCCGAACCTTCGGGGCAGGCTGCGGCGAGGATGACCGTGCCTCCAGGTCGCGTGATCAGAGCGGCGTGTGCCAGTCCTTTTTGGGCCTGGTAAACATTGATGTCTTTGGGATGCCCTCCAGGAGATGAAATCATCAACTGATATTTTTGCCGGACAGCCACCTGGCAGACCTGCCGTGAGAGTTCCACCCCGGTGTGCACTACCAGGCGCGGGTCGCCAGCCAGGGCGTGGACTATTTGCTTGTTTTGATTCAGAACAGCATTGAGCGCCAGGTGCACGCCTAATTTTCTGCCCAATTTCATCGATGTCCTGGCGAGCCGGGTTGGTTTCGTATTCACCCAACTGCGAATCAGGATGTGTCATCAGCGCATGGTTGCGGTTGATGGTTTTTAGGGCCGAAAGCCCAATGGCCGCGCTTTTGACGCCGCCGGAGAAGCCTGCGAACTGGTGTGGCTCGATGTTGCCAATAACGATCTTGAAATCTGACTGGACGTAGTCTTTATTCGACCAGACGGGTGTGCCGCGGGATGTTTCCCCCAGGTTAATCAGCAGGTCATCGTTTTCTGAATCATGCGAGACTACCTTGTAGCGTGTAATGATGTCGGCCGGCAAGATGGCTGGGAATTCATTAGACGCCATCGGTGGGTGCGTACCTACGGCAACGTACAGGGTGACTACCGAGTCAGGAATGCCGATGGTGGCAAGACGCTCCAACAACGGCGGCAAAAGCTGGTGGTGCGGTACTGGGCGTGTCTTATCGTTGATGGCAATAGCGACTGAGCGCGCTTGTCCAAAATCAGTCCAACTCACATCGCCCAGCAAATTGTCCAGTGCGGCGCGGACGACCCCCAATGGATCGGTGGAGGGAGGGGTTTTTGGCGCTTCGATGATATCCACGCCAAAATGGTCGGGAATGTGGGCTACCAGGAACGAGTGCCCGTAGGGGAGGCGAATTTCCATCTTCAGGCTCCCAGCGGGGTGAACAATATCAGGCTCAAGCTAAAGATAGCCAGGATGACAGCTACGCAGGTGCCAACGATCAGGGGCTTGAAACCAATCCGACGTAGGTTCGAAAGGTCCGTGTTCAAGCCGACCCCGGCCAGCGCCATCAGAATAGCAAATTTCGATGTTTGGTCAAAGATATTCAAGATATTAGCGGCAAACAGCAAATCACCAGGATTGGAAACATTTTGCGGCAAGATACCTAGCGCTACCCCCAGCGTGCGAAGAAGCGACATGACCAGGAAGCCTATTACAAAACCTGGGATGAGTTTATTCCAGCTCAGGCGCGAGGCATCAGCAGCTTTTGCGCTGATTTTATTTTTCAGTCCGCGAGTGTACACAAGGCCGAAAAGCACAATGAGGGGAGCCATGAGCGTGTTGCGAGTTAATTTGACAATCGTCGCCACATCAAGAGCGACTCCACTGTAGATTGCCCCAACCGCCACCACCTGGGAGGTGTCATTCACCGCCGTGCCAGCCCACAAGCCAAACGCGCGGTCGGTAAGCCCTAACAAGTGGCCGATGATGGGGTAAGTCAGTACGGCGAGCAGGCCAAAAAGTGTAATGGTCGCCACAGCAAAGCTCATCTCTTCTTCATCTGCTTCGATCACCGGAGCAGTAGCTACGATGGCAGTATTACCACAAATGGCTGTGCCTACACCGATTAAGGCTGCCAGGCGAGGAGGAACGTTGAAAATGCGACCAGCTAAATAGGCCAGGATCAAAGCCACGGTGATGCAAATAGTGACCAGCACAAGCGCTTTCAAGCCAGTAGCGGCTACATCCTGGAGACTAAGGCGCAGGCCCAGCAGGATAATCCCAAACCGGAGAATGCGCTGGATGGAGAATTTTATCCCGGCCTTGGTGCTTTCGCCCAAGCCAATCCGATTACGAAGATACAACCCCAGCAGAACAGCCACCAGGATTTCGCTCACGGATTTATTGAGTGTTGGGTTCGAAATTAATCCGTGAAGAAACCTGCTAACAAGGGCAACCCCCAGAACAAGATGCAAACCTGTCCAGGCTAGTTTCAATTCGGCTAGAAAATTCTGCCAAAGATTATTGAATGGTGTCAAAGTGAATAAACCTTTGAAATAATTTCCCAAAAAAGAAACGCAAAGTATAAAACGAACACTGCTCGCATTACGCTTTGCGTTTCGTGGAAAACAAGTTATGCGCTGCGATAGAGCTTGGTTATCACAAACTCGTCGTGATGCAATGTTTCAGCACTTGTCAGTCGGCCGTTAACAGTGTTGGCAAGCATTTCCAACACGTGATCTGCAGCACCATCCAGATTGTAATCAAAGCGCAGCAGGCCTGATAGGTCTACGTCGATATGCTCAGACATGGTCTCAACAGTCAGCGGGTTGGCCGAAAGCTTGATAACTGGCTCGATTTTATTGCCAACAATGTTTCCCTGCCCGGTGGTGAAGAGATGCGCCACCGCACCAGCCGCACAGCAGAGCGTCACCATCTCTGCAGCAGCACTCGACGAGTCCATGAAGTGCAGGCCTGGGCCTTTGGGCTCCTCCGCGGGTTCGAGAAATGATGCGACTTTACAACGCCCCATTTTCTCAACATTGCCCAGGGCTTTTTCTTCGATTGTGGAAAGCCCGCCACGAATATTGCCTTCCGTCGGTTGGGTGCCGAGCAAGCTGACACCCTGCGATTCGACCAGCTCCTGATAGTTATCAAAAGCCGCCTTGAACTGGGCGGCAACGATGGGTGTGGCGCACTGTTCCATAATCTTGTCTTCAGCGCCGGTCACTTCGGTGGTCTCACCAAAGATCAGTGTACTGCCAATCTTCTCCAGGCGCTCAAAGACGCGTCCAACCGTTGGGTTGGAGGCCAGACCGCTGGTGGTGTCTGATTCGCCGCATTTGGTCGATACCCAAATTTCTTCCCAGTTCACCGGCACGCGGGGAAGTGCGGTGGCATAATGGACAAATTCTTTGGCCTTGCGGGAAGCCCTCTCGATGGTTTTCAAATCGCCATATCGTTCGATGCTGAATCCGGCAACGGGCTTACCGGTTTCGGCGATTCCTGTGACAATGTAATCAGTCCATTTCGGCTCGATGCCGATCACCACCACGGCGGCTACGTTCGGGTTGCGACCAGTACCAATCAGCGTGTTGAAGGTAAGCTCCAGGTCATCGCCAAACTGCAGGCGTCCGTATGGGTGGGGGAGGGCTGTCGTACCACGGATCACATTCGCTACGCCCTCAACAGACGCATTAGAAATATCATCCACCGAGAGAATCAGAACATGATTGCGAATACCGACCCGGTTGTTTTCACGACGGTAACCAGTCAGGGGAATATCTATATACGTAGCCATGAGACCTCCTATTTCTCAAGAACCTGGGACTTACTGGCAGCCCAGCGCAAACTTTTGAGATTATGAATATGCACGTGCTCGCCCGCCGCAATTGAGGCTACGGCGTAACCAATGACGCGTCCATACTCGATGACCTGTTTTTCGAGAGCCAAGTCGCGCATGGCAACCTTGTGGCCCAAAGGCACATCACTGACCAGCTTAATCTGCTTGACATCTTTACCTTCAAGAGTCGCCACGCCAATTTCGTCGCCAGCCTTCAAGTCCATGACAGCCACACCGACATCATCGCTTGCAGCGTGTAATAAAATACCTTTTTTCATCTTTTTACCTCCTTGAGGTTGGTTGAATCAGATCGCCTAACAAACACACAACCTATTCGTATGGGGTCTTATCCCAGAACTGGGTAAATTTCTGAATCCCTTCCTGGGTGTATGGGTGCTGGAAACCTTCCTGGTAGACCGACAACCCGGCTGTGACAATATCTGCGCCCATCACTGCGGCATCAATCACCTGGCGAGCATTCCGCACTGCAGCCACAATGATTTGTGAATCAAAGTCATAGTTATCGCGAATGGTGACGATGTCATCAATAAAAGCCTTAACGTCCTCGCCATTGGCTTCCTTCCAGCCAATGAACGGGGAAACGTAATACGCCCCGGAGCGCATCGCCTGTAAAGCCTGCATTGCTGAAAAAATCAGGGTGCAGTTGACACGAATATCTTTCTTCGAAAGTGCCTCAATTGCTTTGAAAGCCGGCTCCACACATTGCAACTTGATCACAAAATTAGGGGAAATCGCGGCGAGCTTTTCCGCCTCCGGCATCATCTCTTCATAGGTCATAAAATGCGGATTGACTTCCACTGAAACAGTCTTTTCAGTGCCTTCTACCAATTTGGCGATCTCGTGGATGATCGTCATAAACGGCTTACCTGAGACCTGCACATGGCGCGGGTTAGTGGTAACCCCATCAATGTTAAAAGCATCTAGGGCGTATTTAATTTCGTGGACATGAGCACTATCAAGAAAAAATTGCATGACCGACTCCTTTTACTTTACCTGGATTTTCACATCTGGCGGAAGATTGGATAATGTACCGCCGGATAAAATGCTTATATTTAAACCTGGCAGCAGCATTCCGTTTTGGGGTGTTCCAAACGCCCAAACTTGTTCCAGGTCTAACCCGGCTTTGAGCTCTCCGGTATGTTGGACAGCCGGGCCGAGCGGAATAATCGTCCCTTCGCGCCCAAATACCGGAATATGATCCAGGGGCACATCTCGCTCGAATAGCCCCGGCCCCTGCAGCCAGGTCTGGTTCCAGATGTCAAACCATTTACCATCTGGCAGATAGAAACGCGCCTTTCCACCTGGCACAACCACAGGGACCACCAGTAAAGAGCCTCCCAGCATATATTGCTGGTCGAATTGCCAGGCAATTCGATCGTCGGGGAAAGACAGCACCATCGAGCGCATCACTGGAAGTCCAGTCTGACTGGCCTCGAGAGCGCAGCCCTGCAAGTAGGGAATAAGCTGGTAGCGCCAGGCCAGCCACTTGCGGATAATTTCCTCTGCTTCGTCGCCATAAACCCAGGGCTCCCGCTCGCCCAGCCCATGAAAACGAGTGTGCGAGGACATTACACCAGCCTGTGCCCAGCGGATGTACAGCTCTGGTTCAGGATTGCCAATTGCGAATCCGCCAATGTCGTGGGCATAGAATGGGCCCCCGCTCATACCCCAGGCTTGACCGCCACGGATGGAAGCCGCCAGACCTTCCCAGTCCGATTGCGGGTCGCCGCCCCACTGCACGGGGTAGCGCTGCCCGCCAGCCCATGCTGCCCGTCCCCAGACCATTGGTTCATCGTGGCTGAACAATTCCGTTGCCTCGTACACACAGCGATTATACAGATGGGTATAGACGTTGTGCAGGCGTTTACCGCTATCTCCGTTAAAAGCCACCACCTCATCGGGGACTGCCTCGCCGTAATCGGTTTTCATCACGCTGACACCAATATCAAACAACTGCTTGTGCTGGTCACGATACCAGTCGTACGCATCGGGATTGGTGAAATCAATAATCCCGCTGGGCATCAAATGTGGCCAGCTCTTGTCATACGGCCAGGGAAACCAGCGGTGGATGTATGGCTCACCGGATGGCAACTTAAGCAGATAGCCTTTCTCGGCCAATTCGCTGAACAATGGGTTGCGTGTGGAGATGTAGGAATATTCCCAAAGGTTCAGGCGAATGCCCATTGAGCGCAGTTTCTGGACAAAATCAGCCGGATCCGGGTAACGCGCCAGGTCCCATTGGAAATCAAAACGATCTTCCATGGTGTGCCAGGCTCGGCCATCCAGCAAGAGCATATCGCAAGGGATTTTATGTTCACGCAGTTTCTCAGCCACCGACAGTGCAATCTCCGCCGTGCGGTAATAGGCGCGCGACATCCACATGCCATAGCTCCAGCGCGGAGGAAGAGCAGCCCTACCAGTCAAGTGCGTGTAGCGCTCGATAATCTTCGTCGGGTTATCAGCAGAGATAAAGACCAGATCCAATTCGGCGTCAAAAATTTGCAAGATATAAGAGCGATGCGACCACTGCGGATACCCAACCCCGTGGGTTACTTTCGATGGAGTATGTATAAACAACCCCCAGCCTTCAGGGCTCCAAGCAAAGGGGGTATTCTTATAAGAAAGCTCGGAATTGAGGGTGGTGGCATCCTCATTCCAGCTGTGAATGAGTTGCCCGCGCCGGTTGAGGGCCGACCATTTTTCACCCAAGCCGTAAACAGGTTCACTATTTGCCAACGCCAGCGCCACCAACCAGGAATCGGCGCGTTTGGCAAACGGGGAAAAGCGCAGCTGTCCTTCGATGGTGCGATCGGTGACCGATTGCAGCAACAGCTTCTTGTCTTGAAAAAAGCGAATGCGCATGGGATCACCAAAAATTTCAAGTGCGACCTCACCAGCTTGAACCCGGTAGCCATGCTGTATGCTGGAAACATTCAGCTCTAGATTTTCAGGCGCTGCATCGAGGATGCCGTAATCGGGCTGGCTGTGTTCGACTATAAGTCTCATCCGTAATACGCCCGGAGCGAAGCAAGAAATCTCAAAATCTCCAGCCATGGTGCGGAAGACCGCTCTGGTGGATGACTTCTCCTTCAGCGAGACTGCTTCCAAGGACTCAAAGCCCTTTTGAAGGATGATGCCTTCGTGATGAAGTATCATTACACAACACCAATGTTTGAAAAATTCCAACGAGGATGAAATAACAAAGGCTATTTCATGCCGGTGGTTGCAATACCAGTTGTGATGTTCCGTTGCAAGAAGCCAAATACTAAGGTGATGGGCAGTAAAGTCAATACTGTCATCGCCAGGATCAGATTCCATTGCACGTTGAGTTCACCCTGAAAGGATGCCAATCCAACTTGCAGGGTGAAATATTCACTGCGGCTCAAGACAATCAGGGGCCAGAGAAAATCGTTCCAGCGCCACATGACGGAGAAGATGGTCAACACAGCCAGGGCTGGTTTTGCTAGAGGCATAATGACCTGTGAATAAATGCGCCACTCGCTGGCGCCATCAATTCGGGCTGCATCAATCAGCTCGTCAGGGATGGTGAGCATATACTGGCGCAAGAGGAACACGCCAGTGGGTGTGGCAGCGGCAGGAACGATAATGCCTAGCAGGTTGTTATTCCACCCGACTCTGGTAATAACCAAGAACACTGGAACAAGCACAACCGATAGCGGTACCATCAGCGTGCTGATCATGATCAGAAAGATCGTTTGGCGCCCACGAAATTTGTATTTGCTCAGCGCAAAGGCGGCCATACTGTTTACCAGAAGGGTGAGCAGTGTTGCCACAACTGTCACGACCACACTATTCCATAAATAGAGTCCAAAATTGAAACTCTCCACACCTTCGATGTAGTTACTCAGGCCAAAATAAACGCGTTCAACGGGCTGGCGCTGGTTGATGTTGACTTTGATAATTTCGCCCGGATTAACTGGGTCAATCATTTGGGCTTCCAATCCAATACGGCGCACCTGCGCCAGAGTCTGTATGCTGCCATCGTTAAATGTAATCTGATACAGCGGCAGTGGCTCTTCATAGCCAGCTACAACCGCGGTTTCCTGGCGGTAAGGCAAAAATCGCGGCGGAAATTTGATAATCTCACCAGACGTTTTGAACGAGGACAGCACCAGCCACACGATTGGGCCAAACATGATGACGACGCCCAGGGCCAAGTATGTGTATGAGATTACATCGGTAATGTCAAGTTTTTTGTGACCCCGGGTCAGGCGCAGGATTTCAAAAATGCGGTTCATCTCAGCTCTCCTCACGTCGGGCGACAAGTTGGACCACTGTCAAAACGATCAGCACACCAGCCATGAGAAGGGAAGCCGCAGCAGCAAGTCCAAACTGCTTGTTCGGGCTGGAAAAGCCATAATTGTAGATATATTGCACGATATAGAGGGTAGCGGTTCCTGGTCCGCCACCCGTAAAGGCAAAGACAATGTCAAATACCTGAACGGCGCGTATCAAAGATAGCACCAGAACGACAACCATGGTTGGCATCAGCAACGGCATGGTGATTTTCGAAAAAGAATGCCAGGGATTGGCCCCATCGATGGATGCCGCTTCATACAAATCTGCCGGAATTGACTGCAAGCCAGCCAGCAGAATAAGCGTATAAAATCCCATGAAGGCCCAAACGCTGATCATAATGACCCAAAACCTGGCCCATTGGGCATTCACCAAAAAGGGGATTTTGTCATAACCCATGCCGATTAGAATGCCATTCAGCAAGCCGTTTTCCTGCAATATCCATTTCCAAATGAGTGAAACGACGATGGGGGAAAGTAATACCGGGTAGAAAAAAACACTCCGGAAAAAGCCGCGTGCTTTGATATCACGATTAAGGATCAAAGCTGTAATCAATGCAAACAATACCATTAGAGCGACTTGAAAAACCACATAGCCTGTAGTGTTGTAAACCGCTCTCCAAAACAAATCCTCTCCGCAGGTACGCGGGTTTAGATAATCATCGCAGGCTAATAATCGGTCAAAATTTGCAGTAGCAACCCAGGGACGGTCAAATGGCGTGAAGCTCGAACCTCCGGTGAACGCATAAACGAAATTAAGCAGCATGGGAAAAAGTATAAATATGCCAAATATCAGCAGGTTGGGCAAAACAAAGACATAGGGCATGCTGCGCAAGCCGATCAGACGTTGAATCAATCCGAATACTAGGTCAAGAAGAGATGTAATCAGATCATAGACCCCATTCAGAAACCCTGTTACGACCTTCCTTGTCCGTTCTATCCCAGGTTGCAATAACATTACGCTCATCCTCTCTGGTGGGATGCAGAACGCATGGATCTGCACCCCACCAATACAAACGAAAGGAACTCTTACTGTGCTTCTGCTATCGCTTTGTCAATATCTTGCTGGAGATTGATGAGCATCTCATCAAGGTCAAATTCTACATTCAGATACTGAGCAATGCGATTCGCACTGTTGCGATAGTACGCAAAGGCGTAGGGATGCACATTCAAGGATACGGCCTGGTCTGTCAATTTCGGGACTTCAGCCGTATATGCTGACAAAGCCGCCAGGACTGATGGATTGTCGGTGGCGAATTCAACACCCTGAGCCGCTACATCTTTTTGAGCCGGTAGTGAGAGTGTTCCAGCCGAGAAAGCGCTATAGCTTTCAGACTGAATCAGATATTCAATCAGCCTGGCAGCTTCCTGTGGGTGCGTAGTGTCAGCGAAAGCTACAACAGCAGAGCCCCCCGCGATTCCTGTTGAGCCGCCATCACCAGCAGGATTGGGCACAACCACCCAGTCAAACGCGTCGCCAACATCGTTGGCAAGTCCGTTTATTTGCCAGGATCCGGACATGCACATTACCAACTGGCCGGATTTGAAAGCTGCGATACAACTGCCGACGGGCTCAGCCCCCAACCAGACCTCCGCAGGGGTAATCCCCTCGTCGTGCCAGCCCTTCACAATCTCAGCAAAAGCCCGGAAACCAGGCGTGTCAACCGTAAAGTTTCCATCCGCGTTAATCAGGGTTGCACCCATGCTCATAGCAGGGCCAGCGAAGCGATGACCTGTGCGGTCAATGGATATAGCATACTGCACGGTAGTGGCCTCAGCAACCTGCTTTGCTAGCTCGGTCCACTCTGGCCATGTAGTCCCTGCGGGCGGCAGTTCCACGCCCGCCTGGTCAAAAAGTGTCTTGTTGACGTAGGGGCCAGTTACCGTCAGTGCATCCGGGTATCCGCCGTAGCCCAACGCCTCGAGAATAGGTGCCGGAAAGACAGCTTCGTAGTAAGCCGGATCAGCGAAGTAGGTACGCAGATCCAGGAGCTTGCCTTTGTAAGCGCCGAAATTGGTGATCCGCGCCAGATCAGGACCCTGGCCACTTTCCACCTGTACAGGGAGCTGTTCATCAATGGTCTGATATGGGACGACGTCAAGGACGACGGTGATATCCGGGTTTTCCGCCATAAACTTGTCTAGCAGCGGCTTGATTACATCCGCTTCAACTCCGTCCGCATAATAGGTAAAGCGTAGCTCAACAGGTTCCATGGGTACTTCGGTGGGAGCTTCTGTAGGAGCTGGTGCCTCGGTTGGTGGGGGCGCCTCCGTTGGTGCAGGTGCTTCCGTTTCCATCGGTGCTTCGGTTGCTACTGGCGCCTCGGTGGCGGCTGGCGCGCATGCGGCGACCAGCAATACGACAGCGAGGCATAAAGCTAACAATCTTAAGGCTTTCATCTTTTTTTCTCCTTTTGAATTATTGATGCAATTGTATTCCAAAGTTTTTGCAGACAGAATCTATCAGATAATCACCTCCTAGAGTGCTAAGGCCAATACGGGCAAATCAACCAAGTCCGCAAATGCCTTTAACTCAGAAGAAAAATTCCCGTATACAAGGGAAATATGATGCTCCAGCCCCTCCCGCATTAGAAGATTAAGGAACACATCTGCAGAACAATCAAGCCTCAACGTACCAGCTGTACCGCTGAAGGGCTTTGGGGTGTCCAGTATTTCTCCGTTTCCAAGAACTAACCTTAATTCTCCAGTCGCCTGACTGATACGAGCCAGGGTTACTTCTCCCGGCTTGAGAGGAAAATCCATTACAAGCGGGACGTGGCGGTTCGAATGTATGCCTCCTCGGGCTTGTACGCTTGGATCTGCCATTGCTAAGGGGGCCAGTCCGCAATGCCAAAGGGCCACCATGTTCCTATCGGTATCCACCCCCACCATATCAGTCCCAAAGCTAGGGTTGCCCGATAACCACTGGAGGATTAATTGGGTCAGCGTGCCGTTGATATCCGCCTCACAACTGCAAGGAAGAGGTGCAGACAGTCCCAGGCCATCACTCAGCATAGACATTGCGCCACAGGCAGCGCAGCCCATATCTGTAAAGAATTCTGGCCAGCAACGCACGGCTAACCCGTCCAGGTTTTTTTCTGCTGCAATTTCCTTCAGCGCGTTATAAACGCTCAAGGTGCCTCTTAACGGAACCTGGTCAAGGGACGAGAGATTGTCTAATTGAGAATCAAGCTGGGCACGCGCATGATCAATAGCCATCTCGGGAATATTGCGCGCCCGAGTGAAAACATCGCTTAATTCGATCGGTGTGATTTGCACACCAAATGTGTTTTTCAGGCTAGCCTCATCCAGATGGCAAGAATCCATTCCTGTCGGATGTTCACCTACGACGCCAAGATGCGCTGACCTCAGTCGCCGACGTAAAGAACCTGCGGCGGCCAGAGAGCGGATTTTTAGAATGACCGCGGGGTCTTGCGGCATGCTATAGGCATATTGGTATTTGCGATGGCGAAGTGTAAGTGCATGCGCCGCAAGATTAATTCCACACAACGAATTAAGTCGTAGCCGCTCACCAGTCCAGGGTTCCGGTACAGCCCACAAAAAGATGGGGGCTTCGCTCGCTTCTGTGAGTGCCATAACCATGGTGCTGTCAGCGAAAGTTGCCTGATAAATCAAAAGCAGGTCCACGGTGTTATCTGCGAGTTCACGAGCAAATTGCTGAGCAGCTGGTAGATCGGTGATAGGCTGCTCTGGTTCAACCAGCTCAAATCCGGAGGCTTGCAGATGCTCACGAGCCAGGTGGGTCATTTCCACCGCCAGCGATACATCAAATGTTGTCCGAACCAGAGGTAAGAAAGCTATACGGAAAGGCATACAAGTCCCTCTACTATTCCGAGTGATAAAAAAAGCTCATAAGGGCCAACGCAGATGCACCTATTAAACCCGCTTTCCACTCAAAGCTGGTTGCTTGAACTCGGACACTCTTTCCCATTCCTCCAAAAGACATCTTGCGAACCATATTGAGAGCCGGTTGGAGGAAAAAATCTTGTCCTTGCGAGAAAATCCCTCCTAATAAGATTAATTCAGGATTGTATAGATTCACCAGGTTGACCAGAGCAATACCCAGGTAATTTGCACGCTCAGCAAGCATACGGCGAACGTCCTCGTCACCTTGGCGAGCCGATGTTAATACTTGCTCTATCGGGTCCAGATCTTGTCTTTCGAGCATAGTTCGAGCGAGGATACTGGCAGGATTATGGTGAGCGATATCCTCGGCCTGACGAAGAATAGCCACTTCTGACACTAAAGTCTCAAGGCAACCGCTATTACCGCACCGGCAGGGCTCTCCTCCTTGTAGAAGCATGATCGTGTGCCCAATCTCGCCTGCCCCCATCGAGCTTCCGCGATACACTTGCCCTTTGAAGGTCAAACCTGCTCCTACACCGATACGGCTGTAAACAAATACAAGAGAGTTCACATCGCGCCCGGCACCAAAATGGGTCTCCCCTACTGCCATCGCCCGCACGTTGTTGTCGACCACAACGGGCATATTTAAGACCATTTGCAAATATTCTCTGATCGGCACATTGCGCCAATTCAGGTTTGGAGCCATTACATTGATGCCTGATTGAAAATCAACTAATCCAGAGGCGCCAACTCCTACGCCCAGGATTCTGTTGCGCTCAACCCGGCTTGAGGCAATTGTGTCTTCAACGTGGTCGGCAATTTGATCCAATGCCTTCAAGGCGGGGAGCTCTATATCAAAATGATACTTTTGCTTGTGGATAATCTCATCCCGCAAATTAGCAATTCCGATTCTGAAAGTGCCAATACCGATGTGAACGCCCACTACAAAGCGAGCGGCTGGTTCCAGCCGGATTCCTGTGCGTGGTCGACCTACCGGGCGAGTTCTTTCACTTGAGGAATGGCTTTCGCCTTCCTCCGAGACGATGCCTTGGTCAATTAACTCAGCGATGAGATTGGTAATGGTGGTATTTGAAAGGCTTGTGCGTTTAGCGAGTTGACTGCGAGAGAGGCTGTTATCATGCAAAAGGTTAAGCAGCACAACACGCAAGTTATGCGCTTTTACCAGGTTGATATTGGTTCCTTGGAGATTTAGCGTGGGCAAGATATTTTCAGAAAAAGTTTGCCAGGAATAATTATTATTTACACTTGAAAAAATAATTATATTTGGATTATATAGCATCCTGATACCATAGTCAAGTAGTAATCTCGCCTGTGTTCAAAGCTTCAGTGATTGACGTATTTCAGAACTTTATGGCGGTGCAATTGCTTCCGGTTTTGCACTTGGTATCTGGAAGTTGCACGACGACGATCGACAAGGGTTGCTCTGGTTCGATAGCATTTGCTAACGCCAGCGTACACGAGTCTTGCTATTACTGCCAAAGCTCGCCGTCTAGGTTGCGGATACTGTGAGGGCCGTTATGAGATTAACTCGGGTGCATGAATAGATGTGTGGAATCGCTGCCGATTCTATGCATCAGAGTGCTACAATGTTTTTCGATGTGAGTTTTTGTGAAGCAAATCCATTGGACGCTTTCGTGTTGACAGGTTTTATTAAAGCATCCAGTGTACTTGATTCAGACTTGTCCAATGGACTTAGCAAAATATAGTAAGCCATTGGTTGAGAGTTCGAGCCTCTCCGCGCTCATTAACCCCCAGATTTGGGGGGTTTTTTTTACTCGTATATGGTGGTCTAACTCTGAGAACCTACAGTTTTCCCCTGAAATTACGGTTGGACTCAGCAAATAATATAAAATTTTCCACTGTACGCAAAAGATTATTGATAAGCTTGTCAACGCCAGTCAACGAGAGTCAAAACTGTCAATATACGCCGGTCAATGTGGAGCCAATTCGTGACTTAGGCTGCACATTACCGCCAACATCAATCACTTGGTGGGTTGGTACTCGCCAACCGAGGGTTAGCGGCAGACCTGGGGCAAAAAGACCTGCACGCCACCAACCACCACCCGGGCGGTATGACCCAGGCCATCGCTATATAGATATTCTCCATCCTGAGTGAACTGCCGCAGGTAAGCCTGCCCCGGAGCCAGCATACCGCTGTCCCAGCCCAGAATATTTATGAGCGGATCCTGCGCGCTCAACAATCGCAGGACCGGGTTTTCTGTGTACAATTGGCGTGATTCGATGGACAGGTTGGTGACCATCTCAGCCAGCCATTCCACCGTATCCCCCTGGTTAATATACAAGACCGGCCTATCAGGCCCGCTGATGGTCAGATTGACAGGGTGGATATTTTGGACAGTTATCGGCGTGAGCGGAACGTTCAGATGCACCAGCTGGTTGGTGACCGTGATCACCGGGCTGCGCCAGTTCTGGTAGTCCTCTTTCCCAGACGCCTGCACATAAAACTGGCCCGGTTGAGTGTAGAAGGCATAGTAGCCGTCTGCGCCGGTCACCTGCGGGTTAGTCTGGTGATCGTACAGGTGGGCGGGCCACTGCACCCAGCCGCCCAGCATGGGCTCTGAGACCATCAAGGTCACGGTGACTCCCGCCAGGGTGTGCAGGGTGGGTTCGGCAGGGTCAAAGCCCTGGGTTACATCAAAGATATAGCCGTCCGGGTCAACCAGGATCAGGCCGTGATTGATTTTCTCCTCGCCTGCGCATAAGGCATGGAACTCGATCGCCCCATTGGCCTGAGGGATCGAGAATGAGGGGATATGGGTCGTTCCCCCGGATGGATCGTAACGCTGACCCCCGGCGATCACCCATGTTTCCGTGGGATAGTCCGTACCCCCAGGGCAGATACACAGGTGCAGCGAGAGGGTGCTGTTCTCCAATCCCAGCCCGGCGAAGAACAGCCAGTTTTCGGTTGCCAGCTTGCCTTCATTGTTGCGGAAACCGAAACGCTGGTGGTTGTACTGCTCCCCATTATGGACCGTCTTAAAGATCCCCCTCCCATGATGAACGCCGCGGGCACCAGAAGCCGGTTTGCTTGGTGACAATAACTGGCTCACTGGGCTGGCTGCAGTCGTAAGGGTTGGAGGTACTGCACGACCGCACCGTGATCCTCGTGTAATCCTCGATGCCGGCATTATCCGAGTCGTAAGTGATTGTGAAGAGGCCGTCTTCTTCGTTCGCGACTCCGGTCGCCTTCCAACGATCATCTTCGTATAATTTCACCAACGAGCCTGGCAACGCATAGCCGCTCACCACCATATTGAGGAACTGACCTGAGCAACCCTCGCCATCGATGGGGTAAGTGATCTTGGGGGTAAAGAAAGGTATTTGAGCGCTGACCGTTTGTTCGAGCTCGGTTGTCCCAGCAGTAACGTGAACGGTATTGTCTATGGTTTGGCCAGGCTCGACATTGGAGTAAGCGATACCGAACTGTACATATCCAGCCTGATTTACCTCGGCGGGCTGCTGCGACTCCCAGGTGAGTGCCTGGCCTACACGGTGAAAATCAAACTGTTGTGCACCCGTCGTCTCCTGCTTAACGAACTCCATCTCAACGGGTAGTGTATCCGTGATGGTGATCGCGATGGGTGGCGGGGCCTCTTCCTCGCTGCCGTAATTCCAGAAAAGATAGTATTCCTGGACGATCTGCACGCCGCCGCTCGCAGTCATCTCCATCTTCACATCCCCGCTGTAAAATTCGATCTCGAAGGAAAGGGTCTGGCCGCGAGGAAATTCATCCGCTCCCAGATCAGGCAGAGATCCGGGGGGCTGCGGGCGGAGATTGCCGTCGACGTCGCTTGCCACCCCCACATCGGCCCCCAGTCCGATAGCATTGGAGCTGCGTGTCAAGTGATAGCCGTCGAGGTCAAATTTGGCCTGCCCAGCGATGGAGAAATTCTCTACCAGGCTACCTGCGCCTGCCTCTAAACGGATGGGCACATTGTCCCACAACGTATGATTCATCTCGAGGCTGCCGGATTCGAAGCTGGTTTTTACTCCTACAGCTGAATTAGCCAGGATGGTGTTATAGAAACTCCCGTGCTGCCCCTCGCCGAACATGCATATGGCGCTGCCGTCTCCGCCCATGTTATTTGCAATCGTGTTGTGCTTAAAGATCGGATTGGCAGGGGATTGGATATAAATTGCACTGCATTGATAGTCAGCATGGTTGCCGATAATCACATTGTTTTCCAGCAGCGGGCTGCCAGCGCCGCTAATCGAGATGGCACCATAGTAATCACTGGTGTTATTGCGCAGGATATTCCGGCGGATTGTGGGGCTACCGCCATAGATATGAATACCTCCATCTCCGGAAACCCATGCGGCTGTGTTGTCGTAGATCGCATTGTCTTCGACAAGCACCTGATCTCCACTAATCACCATAGCGAGTGTATTGCCATGAAAATCGTTATGCGAGATCGTGGCAGATGCCCCGCCGCCTACGATCAGCGCAGTTGATCGGATACCGGAGAAAGTATTGTTGCTGAGGGTCGCAACGGTGTTGGCACCGGTGATGTGCACACCAGAATCGTTAGAGCAGCAGCCCAGATTACTCACCGTAGTTCGCAGCATGGTGAATTGGCTGTTGGAGATTGTGAGGCCATAATTATGACCAGAAGTACTGTGGCCGGCTGAATGAATCTGGCTGTCCTCGATGGTCAGCCGTCCGGCGCCCAGATTTATGGCGGCAACCTCGGCATAGGTGCTCACCTCGGAATGATACATGCCCCCATAGCGGACGGTGACATAGCGTAAATGACCAGAGGCTGCACTATCCAGAAAACCCAGCCCGCGCCATTGTTCCGGGCCTGTATCTGCCAGCGAAGTGAAGAGGATGGGCTGGTCGATCGTGCCAATCGCATCCATCCGCCCGCGGATGGTCAGGCCGTCGTAAATGCCTGCCTGCACGATCACCCCCGGCTCAATCGTGAGCGTGACGCCTGCTGCTACGCTAACTTCATCAATTAGGATGTGCGGGTTATCTGCCATGCACCAGGTCTGGTCGACAGTGATTACCCCGCTGTGGGGACCGGGGGTGCAATCGTCGCTGGGGCGATAAGATCGGGCAGCTAAAGCTGGGAGGACCGCGGAGCTGATCCCCAGGAGGGTCGCGGTGAGGAATACACAGAGTCTAACAACCCCCATTGGCCGCATGGATATTGGTAGCATATCAATCCCTCCATAATTCGAAAAGTATGTGGATTCGATCCATGCGGTGAGAGTGTGTCTTAATTATACATTAATATACTGCTTCCTAAACGTCGACCTCAAAGGGTCCTCGCATGAGATGCCCCCAAGAATATGTGCCACTCAGAATGATAGTCCAAGTGGTTGAAATTGGGGAGTCATCTCAATAACCATTTTGGGCACTGGGGGTCGGAAACCCAAAGCACTATGCGGGGAACGGGCTTGTACTCAATTCGCTATTGTTCAATCAATATTTCAGCCTCCTTACAGAGAATATCTCTGTCTAACAGCTCATCCCTCATCTTGCCGTTGAAGCTCTCAGTGTAGCCATTCTCCTAAGGACTGCCCGGTTCGATAAACAGCGGTTTGACATCCAGCGGCAGGCACCGGCGTACTTTCTTGGCTATAAACTGTGAGCCATAATCCGAACGGATATGAACCGGTACCCTTCGTTGTAGAAACAGATCCAGTAACAGTTCCAGCACTTCTTTGTGGGTCAATCTTCTGGCTACTTTAGCAGTCAAAAATTCTCCTGTGTACTCATCGATCACATTGAGAATTCGGAAAGGAACACCGTTGTGTGTGCGATCCTGCATGAAATGTAACCCGGGTCATGCAGCGTCTTGTCGAAGGGGGGCGTAAACAGCAGCACCAGCTGCTGGGAGCGCCGTACCAGTTGATCGGAGACTGATTGCATGGCCTGGGCAACGCGCTGCGGGTCCCCGCCGCCGGAAATAACCCCCCAGGATTGGGCGATTGAATCGATCTGGCATTCCTCGTCCGTTGACGAGCCCAGGGGCGAGCCGTCATCATAAAAAGCGCGAAGGTACCATTCGCCGTCCCAGGCGCTGTTTTCGATAGCCTGGGCCAGGTCGGAGGCACGATGGCGATAGCCAGCGGCTGGCTCGTCCTGGCCGCGCCGCTCACACAGGTCTGCAAAGCGGTTGAGGGTGCTATAAAGAAACCAACCCAGCCAGGTGCTCTCGCCACGACCGTCCTTTCCGACCCGGTTCATACCGTCATTCCAATCCCCTCCGCCCATCAAGGGCAAGTTGTGCATCCCAGAAGTCATCCCTTTAACCAACGCACGGCGGCAATGCTCGAACAAGGTATAAGTTGCGCTGGTTTCCGGGTAATGCCCATAGCGTTCGTCCTGCCCCGGTTCCAGCAGAGACGCATGGCGGAAGGGGATCTTCTCGCTCAAGACTGAATCTTCGCCGGTGAGGTTTACATATTCGGCGGTTACATAAGGCAGCCAGAGCATATCGTCGCTAATACGGGTGCGCACGCCGCGCCCGGAAGGGGAGTGCCACCAATGCAGGACGTCTCCAGCCTCAAATTGGTGCCTGGCAGCGCGCAACAGGTGCTCGCGCGCCAGATGTGGAGCGACGTGCAGCAGCGCCAGAACGTCCTGGAGCTGATCGCGAAACCCATAGGCTCCGCTGGATTGGTAGAAGGCAGTTCGCCCCCAGATGCGGCAAGCCAGGGTCTGGTATAGCAGCCAGCGGTTGATCAGCAGGTCAAATGCGGGTTCGGGGGTGTGAACCTGCACAGCTCCGAGCAGGTCATTCCAAAACCGGTTATTGGCATCCCAAGCAGCGTGCACTTGCTGCGGGTCCTGGTATTGGCTTGCCAAAGCCAGGGCTGCATCCCGGTCCTCGGCCTGGCCCAGCACGAAGTAAACTACTTCCGAAGCGCCAGGTTGGATGTCGATGTGCAGTTGCAATGCCGCGCCAGGGGTCCATCCCCGATTCCACTGTCCCCTCAAGGCCAATACGCTTGAGGGCAGCTGGCTCCTGCAGGTTGCCCATCCGGCCAAGGAATTCAGTCCGGTCAGTGGTCAGCCCGTGTAAGGGGTTGCTGGCTGAAACAAAGGCAACGCGATCTGAGAACTCGTTATTATACGGATTGCGGACCAGCAAGGCCTGAGGATCGCTATTGAATTCCGAGATCAAATACTGCTGAGAGCTTTCCCGGCTTACGCCCAACACCCATTCGACGTAATAAGTGGCTGTGATGCGCCGTGCCCGGTCCCAGGTGTTTTTCAAATTAAGCTGTAAAATTTTAAGGGGAGTATCTGGCGGGGAGAACACCTGCAGCCGCTGGGAAAGGCCATGACTGTGGTGCTCGTAGATCGTGTATCCGGCACCGTGGCGCGCCAGATAGGGAGCCGGGGCAGGAGCGGGCTGTGGGGTGGGCGACCAGACGATGGCTGTTTCTTCATCCCGTAAATATACGACTTCGTGTGGCTCATTGGAAACCGGATCGTTTCCCCAGGGACTTAGCCGATTTTCGCCGCTATTTTCGGCCCAGGAGGCGCCTAATCCAGACTCGGATGCCAGGAAACCGAAGTTTGGGTTTGCTATCACGTTAACCCAGGGGGCAGGAGTAACCTGACCAGGCGCCAGGTAGATGCAGTACTCACTTCCATCCGGGCTAAAACCGCCCAGACCGTTATCGTACAACAGGCCTTGCGGGCGAGGTAGGGGCAGGGTCGGCTGTGGGTCCACCCCTTCGGGCAGCGCTGAAGATAAAGGTGGCAGCCGGGACGGCTTATGGACAAGCTCCGGGGTATGCTGAAGACGCTCGGACAGAGTCCCCTGGGCGCCGTCCAACACCACCCGCGCCACCGTTTCCAAAAGAATCCGGTCGGCCTCTCCCATCTGGTCTGCGTGTAGCAAAAAGATACCCCCGCGGCGGTTAAGCCAGCCTTCACTGTCCGTGCTTGCGACCAGGCGGTAGAGCTGCGAGCTGAGCTCCTGGTTATAGCTGGTGCCTTGCTTGTCTAAAAACACCAGATCGATCATGAGCTGGCGCCTGCGCCAGTAAGTGTGCGCCTGGAGCAGCTCTCGGGCCAGGGTAAGCTCCTGCTCGGTCCCAATTTCGACAAGCAAGATGGGGTAATCACCAGAAATTGCAAAGGGCCACAGTCCTGCTTGGCCTTTTTGGTTAGCAGCTAACCGCTCAGGGCTGGCCCGGAGTGCATGAGAAGGGAAAACCAACAAAGACAAAAGGGTTTGAAAATCTTTCAACAGGGGGGTGGAGATATCCAATTCGGCTAATTCTACTTCAGCGAGCACGCGGGCCTTTTCTCGGGCTGCCTGGATTGCACTTAGGGCTGAGTAGCTCTCAATTAATGCCGTGGAGCTCTCCGCCGAGCGTGCTGCGGCCGTCAGGAAAGCAAAGCTTAGGGTGGTATGCGGCGGTAGATAGACTCCCTGGCTAATCGAATAGATCGGGTCGAGAGAGTTCCCGATTCCAGGCAACAAGCCTGCTTCCAGGGCAGCCGGATGACGGGCGCTGCGGCCGCGCCCCAAGAACTTGCCGCGGTCGGTTTCCAGCCTGGGCCGCACAACCGTGATCTCGCCTGAGTCAGTCACCAGCGCATGGGCCAAAAAAATCTCTTCTTCCGACCCAGAACGCGGGCGGCGGCTGAAAAGCAACCCATTGCCCCTTGGCAGCGGCTCACTTTCGATAAACAGCTTGTTGAAAGCCGGATGGCGGGCGTCGGCGACCTGAGGCGCCAGGACGACCTCTCCATAGCTGGTCAGCTGTAAATGCCGCGGCAAATCCCCATGGTTCGTTAGGGTCACCAGACGAACCTCAACATCCTCTTCCGGGGCGACGAAGACCTGTGTCACCTGAGCCAGGAGGCCGTTTTGGCGGCGGAACTCGGCAAAGTGACTGCTAAAGAAGACCTCATGCTCATCGCCAACTACTAAAGTTGGCTGAAGACCTGACGACCAGGTTGCGCCACTCTCCTGGTCCTGGACATAGATCCAGGTCCCCCAGTTATCCAGGGTTGTATCGGGCTGCCAGCGGGTCAGATCAACATCCTCCCAGGCGCTATACCCACTGCCAGCGGCGGTAATCAGTACTCTGTAGTGGCCATTCGAGAGGTAATGCACCCTGGGTTGAGGAGCTTGCGAATCCACTTGCCAGGGGCTGGCAAGATTGCGGGTCTGTATAGAGCGCATCCCCGATGAACCTTCAGCATTCGGCTGCTCGATAGGTGCGTCTTTTGGAATCTGCTCCAATAACAGCAATTCTACACTTTGGATTCGTGGGTCGCGCTGGAAGCGCCGTACCATCGCATCTCTCTGCAAATAATTGACCAGCGAGAGCATGATCATCCCCTGGTGGTGAGCCATGTAGGACTGTACAATCGCTTTCTCCTGGCCCACCGCAAGGCGTGCCAGTGTGAAGTCGGCTGCTTCATAAAAACCGTACATCCCGAGCATGCCCAGCCGTTTGAGGTGCTCTATATTCTGGAGAACCTCACGTGGGCGCAGCGGCAGGGCAAGCAGCGAAGCGTGCGGGGTGATGACCAAGTCATCGGCCAAACCACGCTTATAGCCCAACCCAGGCACCCCAAAGCGCGATATTGGTAGAATTGGTTAGCATCAAAGCGGTAATACCCCGATTCCGAAATTCCCCAGGGGATGTTCTTCTCACGCCCATATTCGATCTGGCGGTCGGCTACTACTTCCAGGGTTTGGCCAAGCAGGGTGCCGGGTTCGCTGCTCACCATCAATCGCGGCATGAGGTACTCAAACATCGTGGCGCTCCACGAGAGGAGTGCTTGCCGGCCGTCTACACGCGTAATGGGGCGACCGAGGTGCAGCCAATGACTCTGTGGGACCTCCCCCTTGGCAATAGCCACCAGGCTGGCGAGACGAGCTTCCGAGGCCAGCAAGTCGTAATAATTCATATCCAGGTCGCTTGTGGTGACGTTGTAGCCAATATGGAAGACCTGGCGCTGAGAATCGAACAGGAAGGAAAAATCCATTGCCTGGAAGAGAGCATCGCTGCGACGCGCCAGGTCATTAAAACTGATCACAAGGACCTCAGCCTTCATTCCGTCAGAATCCAGCGAATTCTCCAGGCCTTGTACCCAGCGGCGTGCCTCTTCCCAACCTGCACCATCCTGAGTTTTTATGGAATCCTTGAGCTGTCTTAATGCCTGGCGACCTGCCTGGCAGGCGGCAGGGATCTCCACCAAAGAAGGCTGCTTAGAAAAAATCATCTCCAGAGCCTGCCAGTCTTCCGCCAGGCTGGAGTTTAGATCTCCATCACGGAACAGGGCAGGGATGTCCTGGAAAGCGGCAAGCCACGGCAGGAGTAAATCAATACAGCGCTGTGTACTGTTGAGCTGCTGGCGCACGCCCCGGTTGTAATACCGCAGGCGGCGCAGGTTTTCTGCACCCAACTCAGGGGCATTGGACTCCACCAGTTCCACGATGAGACGGTCGATCTCGGACCAATTCCGCGGCGATACCTGACCATTCCCACTGCTACCTAATTCCGAAGAGCAAACCTATCCACCGTGCCGGCTCATCTTTCACGGATTGGATGGCTTGGACGATCGAGCTGAGCGCACTTCTCAGCTTATCGATCGCCGGTTGTAGAGACGGGGCCTCCTGGTCACGGAACACATCATCGAGCAGGTCGATGGCGTCTAGCAGCCCTTCAAATGATTCCCAGCGCAATACAGGGTGACCAAGGACTTCCAGACAGCCCTGGCGCAGTGCCAGCAGGCAGGCTGCCAGGTTGCCGCTATCCACTGTGGATACGTAGCGAGGCTGCAATGGATCCAGGCTGCGTGTGTCATACCAGTTTAATAAGTGACCCCGGAAGCGCTCCAGCTTTTCAAGTGTGTCAAGTGAAGAGGTCAGACGCGTGGACAGCGTGAGGGCCTCAAGATAGCCCAGGTCGTATGCCCCCATGGCGGAAAGCAAGGATAAACCGATATTGGTCGGCGAGGTGCGATGGGCGACGATCCCCAGGGGTGATTCCTGAAAGTGGTCGGGGGGCAACCACTGATCTTCAGGACTGATAAACTGTTCAAAGAACAGCCAGGTGCGGCGAGCCAGCCGGCGCAGCTCTCGCACCTGGCTGTTATCGAGCTTTGCCGCCCGCCGCGACAGAGGCCGGCTGACCCAAATGGCTATCCCGGGAGCCAAGGTCCAGGCTGCCAACAAGGGGGCGGCCCAGGCGAGCGCTGCCGGTTGAAGCAGTGTGATCAGGAGAACCAGAACGATCGCCAGGATGGGAGAAAAGGCCATCTTCCGCCAGGTCGCCAGGGCAACCCGATCAACCAAGCGGCGGGCAGCCTGGTCGCTGGTTGTCCAACGCAGCAATCCGCGATGGGTGATGCCCAGCCGCACCAGTGTTTTTAGTATTGCGTCTGTGGCAATCTGCGCCTCGTACGGGAGAAATGCCAGGGCTAGTAGCCAGCGGAAGAAGCTATTTCTTATGCCGGCCTCGGTCTGGCGCACCGGCTGGCCACCCAATCGCCGGCGAAACGCTCCGAAGACCCCGGTCATCACCGGCACAGCCAGGACGAGTGCTCCAATAACCGTCCAGGTCCCGGGAGAACCGGGCAGGACCAGCCATCCGGCCAGGATGAATAACAGAAGGGACGGGGCCACCAGGCTACGCCGCAGGTTATCCAGAATCTTCCAACGGCTGATCGCCGACAGGCGGCGTGAGAACAGCCACGGCAGGAGCTGCCAATCGCCACTGGTCCAACGGTGCAGCCGGCGGCCATGCACCAGGTAGTTAGGCGGCAGGTCCTCGATCAAGACGGTACTGGTCACTAACGCTGTCCGCCCATGAATTCCCTCTAGCAGGTCATGGCTGAGCAGGGAATTTTCGGGGATGCACCCCTCCAGGCTGCGCTCGAAGCTGTCGACCTCGTATGCTCCCTTACCGACGTAGCTGCCTTCTCCGAAGAGGTCCTGGTAGACATCCGAGACAGCCCGGGTGTATAGGTCAAGGCCAGTATCCCCCGAAAAGATGCGCGTGAAGTAAGATGCAGCGCTGCTAATCGGATTGATATCCGTACGTGGCTGGAGAATGGTATAACCTGCGACTATTTTTTCGCCGCACTCCCCTGCAACCGCTGGTTTGAGATGGGCGCGATTCAGGGGATGAGCCAGGACCGCGATCAACTCTCGGGCGGCGTCGCGCGGCAGGATTGTATCTGCGTCCAAGGTAATCACATAGCGCACGAGCTTAAGGAAAGACAGATCCCCCTCACGAATTGGGAATGAGGATGCGCTATTAATGGAAGAACTGCCCAAGGAGACGCCTTGGGCTGCCAGGATCAAGCGATTCAGTTCATGCAGTTTGCCGCGCTTGCGTTCCCAGCCCATCCAAACGCCTTCGGAGGGATTCCAACGCCGCTCCCGCTGAAGAAGTACGAAGCGCCCTTCAGTGGAAGGCCCCTGCCCTGCCTGCTGGTATTTTGTATTTAGACTGCGGATCCCTTGCTGCGCTCGTCCAACCAGGTCGGCATCGCCAGGTTGGTTTTCTGCCGGGGCATCCTTGAAGTCGGTCACTAAAGCAAAGGTGAGCCCTGGGTCAGCGTTACGCAGGTAGTGCTGCTCCAACTGTTCCACCAGCGAATCGACCTCATCGGGCCCAGACAGCAAGGCCGGTATGACAACCAAGGCTGCACACTCCTGTGGCAATCCCTGGCTGAAATCCATGCGTGGGAGGCCTTCCGGCTTGACGACCTGCGTGACCGCCCAGTTGACCAGGTCCACAGCGGTCGTTAGCGCTGGGACCAGGGCGAGAACGAAAACCAAGAGGAGTCCGTCTGCCGGCGCCCTGAGCATAGCGGCAAAAGCCAGTGCGATCATGATCAATCCAAGCGTAAGAAATGCGATCGACCCGAGGTAAATTGGAGTGGGGTGAGCGTGGGTGAAGCGATGCAGCCGCTGCCCGGGTTTTGAAATGTTCCCAGCAGCCTGTTCCAGTGCCGGGCGACCCCGATCCAACAGATAATACCCAACATGTTCGTCAAGCTGCGAGCGGAATCGATCCCAGCCGATAAGTTGATCTCCTGGATATGGATGATCATCCGGATCTGGTGATTCTTGCGAGGGAATGAGCTGTTCTACCCCAGCGCGTGCCAGGCTTACGGCAGCTTGGGCGACTGCCAGCTCATCAGCCTGCCCTGAAGTGGCGATTTCTTCCACGACCTTCCTGTAACGGTCACGTGTCTCAAAGTCCATGCCAGCATACAGCCTTGCCGGGTCCTGGCGCAGGGTAGCATCCACCAGACTTAAGGATTCAATGAAATGCTTCCAATCAAAAACAGCCAGGACTCGCAAGCTGCGGAAACTATTTTCCACGGTTTGCGGGTCGTCGAGTTGTCCAAGGGACTTCAAGATGGGCGCACTTGCCTTAATCGCCTCTCCGGGAAGCTCTGTGAGCCGGGCAACCGCCGCCAATAGGCATTCCAGAATCCCCAGTCGCAGCATGGTCGGCAGTGCCCACAACTCACCCATCGTGAGCGGCTGCGCTTCTTGATAAGCACGTACGAAGCGTTCGACACGCCCAAGGTCGAGAAGGGCATTCTCGGATTGGATAATCTCTACGGATAGATCGTAGATACGCGCCTGCCCTGCTTGCAAGCGAGGGAGCTGGCGTTCATAATGTGGCGGCAGATCTTGCTGAACATCGCGGAGCGCCTGCGACGCAATGTAATAATTATCCAGCAGCCATTCAGCGGCCAGCGAGAGCTGTCCAGCTTTCGAGGTTTGCGCTTGCAAGCGACCGGCAGCTTCCTTAAGTATTGAAATGTAACGGGGGAGGCGCGCCGATAAGAGCCCTGCTGGGTTTGGTGAGCTTTGACCTACACCAGTCGAGCTGGTGTGCAGGCCAGGGGGTGTCTGGGTATGGCGGCGGTGATCTTCTGCCAGCCAGCGAGCCTTACTCTCCAGGTCGACTGGCGGATTGTCCGGCTGGGTCTCGGGCTGCAGCCCTGCCGGCATGATGGGGGCCTGATCCAGCACGGACTAGTGGCCTCCGCTTTCACGGGCGGCGATCTCCGCCTGGGTTGGCTCGATCCCGTTGGTCGGCAAATCCTGCAGGATCAGCAGCGGCGTACTGCCGTATACGATAAAGCCAAGCCCTACACTGCCATAGGGCCAGCGTGTATCACCAGAATAACCATGGGCGCTTAAAATAGTCAGATCTACATTGTGCTGCTCAGCGATCTGGTGCAAGGAGCGGCTGATACTAGGGCTGACCTCCAGTATTGTATGGATAGTCACATCTACCCGAGATCTCAGATCTTCAAGATATTTGATCGCTTCGACTCGATTCCGCTCCGTCAATTGGTTGACCAGCAGCAAGTCTTCCTGCGAAGCAGATGTCCGGCGAGGCAGTTCCGGCTGCCGAACAACGTGGGCTGCCAGGATCTCGCTGTTGTGGGCATTTGCCAGAGATTCAGCTATATTCAGTGGCATTTCCGCTCGCTGGGAACCGTCCAGCGGAAGGAATATCTTGCGGTAACGCAGGCCTGTCAGGTCGGCAGTTACGGGTTGATAGGCTCGGATGATCATGAAGGAACGGTGGGCGCGCAGAATGACCTGCTGTACAACGCTGCTGACATTCCACGGACTTAAACCGCTCTGACCGTGACTGCTCATCAAGATCAGGTCTGCATTCCAGGTGTGAGCAATTTCAATAATCCGTTCAGCAGGTCTTCCATCGTAAAGCTGCATCGATACTCGCAAGCCAGCATCCTGTAAGCGCTCAGTGATACCCGAGAGATAACTCCCTGCCTCAGCTTTACGGGTCAGCCAATCCACCGGGTCAATCAAGCGCAAGCGCGCTGTCACACCAAGAGGTTCCGAAACGCGCAACAACTGCACTTCTGGTTCACAGATCCTGGCAATGGCAACCAGATGCGGCAGAACACACTCCGCCAACTTTGAACTATCCAGTGGGACGAGGATCCGTTTAAACATTGCCCTTCTTTCTAACGACATCAAACTTTCGGAGAAAAGGGCCTGGTTTCCCGGCGCTCGGCGGTAGAGATAACTTTACAAAACCAATTTCGTAGGGTAGAGATGAGAGGTTTTCGTTCCCTTTTCTGGGTTCTTAATTATACCCCACTGTGACGGCTACTTAACGCAGGGAAGCGCATCGGTCTTACAGTAATCAATCTGGTGCAGAAACTTTTCGATGTGCCCTACCGGGGCACGAAAAGTACGGGGGTCAACTTGGATTGCTTTAAGTTTGTTTCGCTTGATCCAGCAGCAAACGGTTTTCTGGTGGGCTCGCGCCAATTCTGCCATTTCGTTACAGTCAGTAAGTTCCGAGCGTTGCATGTACCCGGTTGTGGTTGCGCAAATTGTGTGGTTACCTCCTTTTCTCCCGCCGGCTTATGCTTGGGGAGAATCAAAAAGCTGGCACTCAATAGAGATCTATTAAGTGCCAGTGCATCGGATCGATCGAGGTGCCCTAATCCTGCCCTCGGATATATTGAAGCACTCATGGGGCATGCGACCCACGAACCTCTCGACAGGAGCGAACAGGAATCCATCAGCTGAATGTATGGCTGGCGTGCGCCAGAAGCGGGTGGTACTTCAGTCAGGGACAAAGGAAATAGCGGCGCTCCCTGGTTTATAATTACACCGGTGGGCGCATGATTCACGGTGCTGCGCTTTCCCGGGATATACCAGGAACTCACAAGCAAACGGACAACAGACCACAATCTGGCGATCAAACACCAATCTCACTAAGGAAAAGAAATGGATCTGACAGGACTCTACAATTCCGTGATCGATGGGGATGCGCCTCAGGTTCAGGAAGGCGTTAAGGCTGCCCTGGCGCGGGGAATGGCGGCAGAGTTGATATTGAATGATGCACTGATTGCAGCCATGAATGAAGTTGGCCGCAGGTTTGAGGAGGGCGATTTCTTCGTCCCCGAAATGCTTGTCGCAGCCCGCGCCATGCAGACCGGGCTGGCGCTTCTCAAGCCCCAGTTGGTGGAAAGCGGCGTAAAATCGGCTGGCAAGATTGCTATCGGTACGGTCAAGGGTGACCTGCACGATATCGGTAAGAACCTGGTAGCGATGATGCTTGGAGGGGCTGGCTATGAGGTGCAGGACCTAGGCGTGGACGTCTCCCCGCAGGCATTCGTCCAGGCAGCGCAAAGTGGCGCACAGGTGGTAGGTATGTCGGCATTGCTTACAACGACGATGAGCAATATGAAAAACACCATCCAGGCGCTCGAGGAGGCTGGAATCCGCAGCCAGGTGAAGGTTGTGATCGGCGGCGCACCGGTAACCGCGGAGTTCGCCCGCCAGATCGGCGCTGACGCTTTTGCTCCGGATGCGTCTGTGGCTGTGCGCACCGTGCGCCAGATGCTCAGTTAGGAGGGGACATGGAAACGAGATTAGCATTCAAGGACCGGTCGGTCATCATCAGCCCTGACCAACCCTTTGCCATCATCGGCGAGCGGATCAATCCCACCCGGAGAAAGAAGCTGGCTGAGAGCATGGCACAGGGTGATTTCACCGTCGTCCAGGAGGACGCCCGTAAGCAGGTGGAGGCCGGGGCGCAGATCCTGGATGTAAACGCGGGTGTACCGGGTGCGGACGAACCGGCTCTGTTACGGGGTGCAGTGCAGGCAGTCATGGAAGTGGCGCAGGTGCCCTTGTGCTTCGACTCAGCCAACCCTGAGGCCCTCAAAGCGGCCCTGGAGATCTTTCCCGGCAAGGCGTTGATCAATTCAACTACCGCTGAAGAGAGCATGATGCAGCAAGTGCTGCCCCTGGCGAAAGAGTACGGCGCAGCAGTCATCGGGGTGATCACCGATGAGAGCGGCATCCCGGCTACACCAGCTGCGCGCCTGGCGGTTGCCAGGAAATTGATCCAACGGGCTGCGGACTACGGCATCCCCGCCGAGGATATCCTGATCGATTGTCTGGCATTGACAGTCGGTGCGGATTACAAGGCCGGGCAAGTCACCCTGGACTCGATTGCTCTGGTGCGGGACGAGCTGGGCGTCAACCTGAGCCTGGGCGCCAGCAATGTGTCCTTCGGGTTACCGGACCGCAAGGTGATCAATATTGCCTACCTTGCCCTGGCAATCGCGCGGGGGATGACTGCCGCCATCACCGATCCAACCGTGCCCGAGATCCAGACCATGCTGCTTGCGAGCGATCTGTTAATGGGTCGCGACGAGTACGCCATGCGCTGGATAAAAGCTTTCCGCAAACGCTCAAAAGCTGTAGCGGCGTAAGCACATTTCCCCAGTAAGTATAGCTGTTAGCGACAGTTGTGAATGTCACTGCCGGCAGCGTGGTCGCTTGCAGAAATGACCCGCAGCTGTTGCAACTGCTTATTTGTGCTCAACAGGACTTACCCTTAGTGCGCGCGTGGGAAGAAGTTGATGCTGAACCACGCCCTGGATGAGACAGGCCTCCCCTACTTAAGGTTTATTGACTTGCGTCCACATTAGTGTAAAATTGTACTAATATTAGATGTGCGTTGCTAACGCTTTGCCAGCCAAGGCAGAAACAGCCTTTGGCAGCTTAGTGTTGGTCGTAAACGATTGTTTCGGGCGGGATTTAAACGGTAAATCGTCGGTAAGAAAAAAATTAATGTTACCAAGCTGACTTGATGGTATAGATTTCCCTCGGAACGGGTTGATCTCAGCATCAATTCTCTCCGGCAATTGGGAGTAACTTTGCGTAAGTCAATCAGTCTAGGTAAGAGGTTAAACATGAAATCGCGCTCACTGATCCTGATTTCCGTCGTTGTTGCTGCGATGAGTTTAGTCGCGCTTGTGCTAAGTGCTGTAAGCCGAGTCAACCTAGAACGGGTCTCGGATGCACAAAGCATTGCAGATCAAGCCGGTAAGCACGCAAATGAGCCTGCCCTTGTACAAGATTCGGGCGATCCATCCAGTGAGACCGTGTTGGATTCCATCACCAGCCCAGACACACGCCTGAAGGGGAATCTCCCATCTGGCACATCAAAGGCGTCTCATCGCCAATTTATCGATACGCCCTGGCACCCGCCGGTGGCAAGCCAGACTGCTTCGGACCTGAGCAATGGCTGGGATACCTGGTCGCCAGAGTCTCCCTCGCGGCAAAGACACAAGTCGGCTGGAGCAAACACCCTACAGAGCGTTGGGAGCCCGGCAGAGCGCCTCAACGAGCTGGCTGCCGCAGACTTTACAGCGCTATCTCCTGTCGCCAGCCTGCAGGGGGCAGGTAAGGCTGCATTTCCCAGACTGCTCTCACCCCAGGCGCACGAGCCGCCTCCAGCCGGTGTGAACGTGGATATGGCCTATGACGTCCTATTTGGCTACGTGAGTGCTGGCGACCTTGTGACCGCCACTGCATTTGGCGGAAGCGCCTTTGGGGCTACCTACGCGGATGGGGTGGGATTCTACTTTACCCCCTTGTGGGGCACGGACGGTCGCCAGGTAGACCTGGTCGGCGGTGAAAGCATTGATGTTTATATAAACGGGACTTTCCTGCAATCTATCATTCTTCCCACCTTCTCTGGTGAACTGCAGACAACGACCGAGCAGGTGGTGGGCAACCTGGGAGGCGTGTCAGCCGACAGCGAGGTAACTGCCAGCCTGGGCATTTGGGCATGGGAACCCAATTCCGAAACGCCCCGGGCAACTGCCACCACCGACGGTCTGGGTGACTTTACCGCCAGCTTCAGCGAGGACGTAGGACCGCATAATTTTGCCCGTATAGACACCATTGTGGGAGGAGGGCACGTCTATCACTACGCATACCCCGGGGATGAATTTAACGTCGATACCTTCAACTGGATTTTTGGCTACGCGGAGCCTTACCAGCCGGTGACGGTCACGGTGTATGTGGCTGGCACCAGCACGGTGCGCGGCTCGCAGACTGTCTACGGCTACTGGCCGCATGGCGATTACGGCGCCGAGCTGGAAGTCGTGCCGGGGGACACCATCGAGGTAGACCTGGGTGGGGGCAACCTGCAAACCCTAGATACCAGCCTATTAACTGCAAGTGTTAATCTCTCCGCCAATGTGATCACCGGACAAGCGCCTGCCTTGCAGCCGGTGCGCGTGTTCCTGTACAACTGGATGTTGGGTACATATACGGAAACGCAGACCACGACAGATGCCGGCGGCAACTACACCGCCACTTTTCCTGCCTATGATCTGACAGCGCAGGATAATATTTACCCGGCGTACGCGGCGGTCGATGGCTCAGAGGTGATGCTGTCGGTATTCCCCCCGCGCATCACAGCTCACACGGATTGGAATGCTGTGGCTGGCAGTGCTGATACGCCGCTGCAGCCCTTCACCTACACCCTTAACCAGGGAGGCATGGATTACACGATCAGCGGGCAGACGGATGCCACGAACGGCACTGGCTGGGTTGATTTCGGCGCCCTGGGAGTGGATATCGTGGCGGGGGATATCATCACCTTAGAGACAGCCACATGGAGTGGGTCGATGGTGGTGGCTGACCTGACGCTGACCGCCGATACTACCAACGACGGCTACCTGGGCAACGCAGACCTGCCAGGCGAGGTGACAATCGTCTCCTTCCCCTGGCCCGCCTGGACTTATCCGGTTTACAGAATGGCATCGGGGACTGCCCCAGCCACCCCCAGCTTCAGCATCGCAATGCCCGGGCAGGATGTGCGCGCCGGGACCAGCGGGCGCGTGCTTCACTACGACGCCAATAACTTTGCCACGCGCAAGGATTTCGAAGTGCGTTACTTCAATGTCGTCATGCCGTGGGGGGTGAGCAGCCCACAGTACGATCCAGATGAGGTCATCACTGCCACGCTCTATGAGAGCGACCAGACGACTATCAAACGCCAGGTGTCCACCGACAACGATGGAAGCGCGGAGTGGTACTGGCTGAAATTCGACGGCGAGATCGCTGCGGGCGATTGGATGAGTGTGACCAACGGCTCGGACTGGGGCGGCTGGCTGCAGGTGCCAGACCTGACAACCACAATCGACCGCGCTACCGACCTTATCACAGGGAAAGGCTCACAGGGATTGTTGTACGTGGATGGCTGGGATCCCGCAAGCAGCTTTGGCGCCTGGGCGCCCACTTACCCGTCCGGCGGCGAGCAGGTGTACGCGGTGGACGCCAGCGCGTACGGGATGGATATGGACTTTGGAACGGGGGCAGCTGTCAGCTACCAGGCACTGGACGGCAACCGCGCCCAGGCTTATTTCGCCTACCCAAACCTGACCGCTCGCTACAACCCGGATGGCAGCAGCACAATATTCGGCGGCAACGCCATCCCGGGCAATACTATCTATATCACCATTACCAACTCGCTGGACGAGGTGGTTGCCAGCGGGACAACCGAGGCTGGGAGCGGGTGGTGGGGAGCGACCAGCTATGCACTGGAATTCCCCGACTACAGCCTCACTCCCGGTGATTTGATCGCCATGGATTTCGGCAGCGGCTTGCAGGATACGCTGTTGATCGTGGAGCTCACCGCCCAGGCGGATATCGCTACTGACTTGGTGACCGGACTTGCGCCGGCGGATGCGCTGCTACGCGGCTGGATTGGGGATTCGGTGGGGAATTGGACCGAGCTGAAGGACGTGCAAGTCAGCACCAGCGGCACATACACGCTGGATTTCGGCTCGATTGGCTGGGATGTGAACAACGGTGATAGTATCTCGGTTTATTACCTGGCAGGGCACGGGCACGAGATCGAACGCAATATCAACCTGCCCAGGCCAGAGCTGTACCTCTCTGTTTATAACACCAACGGCGGCGCCCAGCCCGGCGGGCCTTACGCTTTCGGCGTCAATTTCAGCAACGACGGCGAGCTGGCTGCCCAGGACGTGCAGGTGGTGGTGACTCTGCCGCCCAGCACAACCCTGGCGGGCGACACCTTTGGGGTCACGCCCGAGATCGGAGCGGGCGGCGTGGTCACCTGGAGCCTGGGCACGCTGGCGCCTTACGAGCAGCGCAATGTTTTTGTGACCGTGCTTTTGGACCCGGCGCACCCCACAGGCGATGGGGCGCTGGCGCCGCTGTGCGGGAGCATTACCACCAGCACATCCGGAGATAGCGACCCCGGCAACGATTCGGCTTGCTCGGGCACCGCCAATGTGCAGGTGGATGACATCGATATCCGCGTGGACAAATGGCCCAACCCCGGGGATGTGGTCGCCGGGCAAGAGTTCGTCTACGACGTGCAATACTGCAATGACCGCTTCGCCGCCGCCGGACCGGTCTGGCTGACGGATACCCTGCCGGTCTCGACCACCTTCGTCAGCCTCGAGCCGCGCAACTGGTGGGGGGAGGTGTTCTGGAGCGAACAGACCGTGAATGATGGGGTATTGCAGCTGTACTTCCCTTCCATGCCCGGCCAGAACTGCACCAATCTCAACTTGCGCCTGCTTGCCGACCCAGCCCTGCCGCTCAATACGACCCTTTCCAACCGGGTGGAGGTCAGCACCGCCGGAGATATTAACCCGGATAACAACGTGCGTATGAATGAAGAGGCGCGCATCAGCAACCCACGCGCCGACCTGAACCTGGGCAAGTACTTCAATAACGGCGTTTTGACGCCCGGAAACGAGTACGGCTACAAGCTGGATTACTGGAACAGCGGCAACATCCTCGTCAGCGGGCGCCTGACCGACACGCTGCCCGCCGGAACGGCTTACGTGGAGGGCAGCGCTTACGACTATAACGGGCAGCCGATTGACCCCGTCCTGGTGATGGATGACGTTATCGTTTGGGACGTGGGCGAGATTGGCGTGAGCTGGGGCTTTGGCCTGACCTACCGCCTGCTCATTCTGGAATCGACCGCGCCGGGCACGGCGCTGCTCAACTGCGCCACTATCGCGCCTGATGCCGAAGAGGATACGCCCTATAACAACACCGCCTGCGACGAGCAGCAGGTGTACGAACACGGCCCAAACCTGCGCGTAAGCAAATATCACGAGTGGTACGGCGACGGCTGGCTGCACTACGAGATCGACTTGAGCAATGTGGGCGACGAGGGCGTCTACTCCCCGATCGTCACCGATACCTACCCGCTCTCCACCACCTTTGCCGGCTGGGGGCACGACTATTGGGAGTGGATCGACTTGATTGTGGAGGATCCGGGAAACCACACACTATCCTGGCAGCTCAACCGGATGGAACCGGGTTGGGGGACGCGCATCCGATTCGATGCCCCGCTTGACACTCCTGGTCAGCGCATGGTGTGGTACACCAACACGGTCGAGATCAGCGCCCCTGAAGGCGAGACCAACCCCGCGGACAACACCTACACCGACGTGGCTTTCAGCGGCGGCGAGGTGGACCAGTTTGAGATGTGGGTGGGCACCGATCATTCCGATGCATGGGGCAGCGCACAACCCGATAGCACCGTCAGCGTGCTGAACCAAGGCGAGACCTACACCGCTTACGCAGACCCGAGCTGCGGCGGCTGCTGGAGCATGCCCGACATCGGCCCGGTTTGGCCCGGATACACGTTTACCGTCACGGCTGGCGCCGGGCTGATGCCCGTGGAGATCCACGTGCCCGATCCCTTCGATGTTGCCAGCAATTCGCAGACCGACCAGGTAACAGGCCAGCTGGGTGTGGACCCCGGCTCATGGCTGCGCGTCGAGCTGAATGGCTACTCGGGCAAGGACGCCCAGGTGGATGCCTCAGGGTATTACACGGTCACATTCAATGATATCCCGCGCGGCGGGCAGGGACACGTGCGCTACGAGACCACCATGGACCTGGCGACGGCTGTGTTCCACCGTAGATACCAGTCACCCGACCTACTCATGTCAACCAACGTCGCCCATGATTGGGTCCAGGGGCGCTACGAACTCGGGCACACGGTGTGGATCACCGTAACCGAAAGCGATGGGGTCACCGAAAAAGCGCATGCCCAGGTGGAGACCTATAACATCCCCTGGTGGGGAGGACAACCCGGCTTCGAGCCTCAAGGCGATGACTGGGTACCGAGCCATCCGGATATTCAGGAAGGCGACTGGGTGTACGGGCTGGTGGACAATGGCTACACCAGCACCATCCACATCGGCAGCATCACGGGATCGGTAGACCCCGATAACGACCGCATCGAAGGAACAGTCCTGGCGGAGTGGATCTCCCAGCCGGTGGAGCTACGCTGCCACACCTGGGGCTCGCCGAATGGCGAAGCTCCCCAGAAGCAGGACTACGTCCAGCCGGACGGTGTAGATGTGTACACCTGTGCCTGGGACCCGCTGAGCGAATGGGACGTGCTCGCCGGGCAGGATATCGGCGTGGAGTACTACGAGCCGGATGGCGATTCGGTCTTCAACGCTTTCCACGCGCCCTCGCCCGACATCGGGGTACAGGTGTCTTCTCATGGCAATGCTGGCGAGGGGGGCAACCTGCAGCTGCAGGTACAGTACATCAACCAGGGGGAGCTGGATGCCAACAACGTGGTCATCACCCAGACCCTGGAGGGCATGCAATATCTCGATGACACGTCTGGCATGCCTATCGTCACCGGAATAAACCCCAGCGGAGACCCGTATGTGGTCTTCCAGCTGGGCACCCTCCCCCCTGGGAATTGGCTCCAGTTCGACGTCTTCGCCCAGGTCACCGCGCCGGCCTTGGAGACCATCACCAGTACAGCCCGGATTGCCGGGACACCCGATGGGGGTAATCCTGATGATAACGAGCGCTCCTGGAGCGGGCAGGTCCTGGACAACGATACCCACGTCAACCTGGGCAAGGGCGCCTGGACAGGCGACCCGACACCGGGAGGTCAATTCGTCTGGGAGGTTAATACCTGCAACAATGGCAGCACGGGCAGCAGCGCCCTGGTCCTGACCGACACTCTTCCGGCGCACATGGCCCTGCTCAACTGGTGGGGGCAGCACGCTGGCTGGACGGAAGTATCCAGTGATGCTTCCGAGCTGGTGGTGATGCGCCCATCGCTCCCGCAAGGCTGGTGCAGCCAGGTGTACCTGCGCTTCCTGGTGGACGTCGATGCGCCTGTCGGTACGAATATCGAAAACATTGCAGAGGTGTGGGCTGCCAACGACCTCGAAAGCAATGACAACCAGGCTTCCAACTGGGTGAACATCAATAACCCGCACACCAACATAAACGTTAACAAATGGTGGGGAGGCGGCTCGCTGGTGCCGGGCGGAACGTTCCGCTACCACATGCAATATCAAAACAATGGCAATGTGCCAGTCGATGGCGTATTGATTACCGATACCCTGCCTGTCAGCACTACCCTCAATTACATCCAGCGCTTCGACCGCCACTGGAGCTTTATTGAAGATGTGACCCCCTTATCGATAAACGGCAACCAGGTGGTGTGGGTGGTGGGTAGCATTGAAAATGGTGAGGTCGGTCACTACGAGGTTTCGGTGCGCGCCGACGAAGACGCCGCACCGGGGACTCTCCTGGTCAACACGGTTGAGATCAGCCACTTACCAGGCGAGGACACCTATGATGACAACACCAGCACCTGGACGGAGACGCTCTTCGACCATGGCCCCAACCTGCGCTTGAGCAAGCGCTATTGGTGGAATGGCGACTCCCAGCTGGGCTACCAGATCGATTTCGCCAATATTGGCGACCAGACCGTCGCGGGCGTCTGGATCACGGATACGCTGCCCGAAAATACCCAGTGGGATGGCTGGTGGAATATGGGCTTCGATTGGAATCGCCTGGTGACCTCCGAGCTCACCCCCGGGCAACTGCGCTGGCAGTTCTCCGAGATGTACCCGGGTGATAGCGGCTGGCTGCAATTCAACGCCAACCTGGATGATCCCATCGCCCGTCCACGCTGGTACACCAACACCGCCGAGATCAGCCTGCACCCCGACGAATCCAACCCGGAGGACAATATCGCCACCACCGAGACAGTCCTGGGGGAGGTGGAGCGTGTCGAGCTGTGGGTAAGCCAGGGCAGCTACGGCATGTGGGGCGAGGCCATGCCCGGAGTTACCGTGACGGTGACCAAAGGCGCTGAGCAGTTCACCGCCTGGGCCGATCCTGGCTGCGGCGGTTGCTGGAACATCGGCGACATTCCATGGGTCACCCCTGGAGAGACCATAACCGTAACGGCTGGAGCTGGCTTGCTGCCGGTGGTGATCACCGCGCCCGACCCCTTCAGCGTCCAGGCTGATTCGAGCACGGATACGGTTTGGGGTCAGATCGACCAGCCTGGACCAGAAGTCGTGAATGTCCATCTGGATGGCTACGGTGGGATGAACGTTCAAACCGACGAAAATGGTAATTTCGCGGCGACCTTTGCGGATATCCCGCCGGGGGGCAACGGCGAGGTGCGCTACGACACCACCATCGACTACGCCCATGTTTATTTCCATCACCGCTTCCAGGCGGAGGACCTGCTGCTGCGAGTCAACTATGGACACGACTGGCTGCAAGCCATCTACCCCGCCGGGCATACGGTGTGGATCACGGTGACAGACAGCCTGGATGTTGAGAAAGCCACCTACGAAGAGATAACCTACGCGGGCGGGGCCTGGGGTTCCGATGGCTTCGAGAGCCAGGGACATCTCTGGTCGCCTAACCAACCGGACATAGCCGAGGGCGATTGGATCCAGGCGCGCAGCGATGACGGCAGGACTGCGGAAGTGCACATCGGTGAGATCACCGGAGACCTGGACCTGGATACAGACAGCGTCAGCGGCACCATCACGGCGCCCTTCGTTGAGACGCTGCGCATGACCTGCCAGGTCTGGACAGAGGATGCTCCCGAGCAAATCGAAGGCAGCGTGGATCCGGCTGGGGGTAGCTACAACTGCAGTTGGGCAGGTGTCTATGACCTGCAGCCGGATATGAATGTAGCGGTGAGCTACTTCGAACCTGTGGAACACCAGATCATCAACGTTTTCTCGATTGGAAGACCTCACTTATATATCAATAAGTGGGCTGACGGTCAACCCAGCTCTGGTGGTCAATATACCTTCCACATCCATTACGCCAACCAGGGCAATGGTCCTGCCGAGAATGTTCTCATCACCGATACCCTCTCGGCAGGGATGACTTACCTGGGCGGTACCTCGCCCTTCCCACTGGTGAGCAACGACCCGCTGGTTTGGGATCTGGGCACGCTCCCCAATGGGGCAGACAGCTTCTTCGACGTGTACGTGCAGGTGGACGCCCCGGCTGGCACAGCGCTGAGCAACACGGCCCAGATCGGCACCAGCAATCCCTGGGAGAACTCGCCGCCACGAAAATAAAATCAGCCAGTGGAGTGGCAGCGTGGAGCAGTATTTCGTGGGCTGCGCGGAGAATACCGGGAACGACGCAACAGTGTTCATTCCCATCGATGTGACCATCATCGACGGGTTGGCGCTGGAAGCCGGGGATGAGATCGCCATCTACAACTCCGGCAACAACCTGTGCGCCGGTGTAGGAATTTGGGATGGGAGCATCCTCGCAATTGCTGCCTGGGGAGATAATTCAATCACTCCTGAAGTGGACGGGCTGGAGGCCGGCGAGGAGATGCGCTACCGCATCTGGGATTATTCGGAGGGCGTGGAATACCCCAATGTCACCGCCACATACACGGTGGGCGACGGTCTCTACGCCGCAGATTCCTGGCATGTGGTGGGCGTATTGGACCTCAACCTGCCGGATGTCCAGGAGATCACGCTGAATCAGGGCTGGAATCTGATCTCCAGCTACATCGACCCTGCTACCCCGAACATGGTAGACGTCTTCAGCCAGATCGTCTCGGATGTGGTCATCGTGAAAAACGGGCTCGGGCGTGTGTATATGCCCACACTCGGTATCAACCAGATTGGGAATTGGAACGTGCTGGAAGGCTACAAAGTCTACATGACTGCCCCACATACGCTGACCATCAGCGGCACGCAGGTTGTTCCCGAAAGCACGCCCATCGACCTGGCAGCCGGCTGGAGGATGGTCAGCTACCTGCGGGATAGCCCCTTGGATATCGAAACCGCACTGTCGAGCCTGGGCAGCTCGCTCTTCCTGGCGAAGAATGGCTCCGGGCGAATCTACTCGCCAATCCTAGGCATCGACCAGATCCACAACATGCTGCCCGGCCAGGGCTACCAGCTCTACCTGACAGCCCCAGGCACGCTCACCTACCCGGCGAATTGATCGGTAGCGCTGATGGCGATGGAATAGTCTTCTTCTACGCTGCCTGAGGAGGCTTAGGCCCGGAGGTTATAGCGCCAGATCACAAAATAATGAATTTTTGGACTACGGGAGAGGGGGTTCACAGTGTCGCCTGTGAGCCCCCCTTCGCAACGAACACGGATTTATTGAACAATATACCGTTAAGAAAATTCAAATTTGGAGGATGCTATGTCAAACCAACAGTCAACTGCTCGTTGTCTACTTCATTGGAGGCGTATTTGGGGGTTGATTTTACCAGTCAGCCTGGCAGCAGCCGCGCTATTTGCATTCATCAGCATTAGCAAATCGGTTGCCCAGGGACCAAATCCGGTACACTTCGATAACTGTGTGACCAACACGGGTGGGAATGCCACTATGTTCGTCCCTGGAGGCGCTCCGAAGATACATACGGTTGGCTATTTTACGCCGGTAGCTGGAGACGAGTTCGCCATCTTCCGGCCCGTGGGGGGGACGTGCGCCACCCTGGCTCAAAGCTTGTGCGCCGGGGTGATTGTTTGGCAGGGGCAGGGGGTGGATGATGCATTCCCTGTATGGGGGGATAATACGGCTACAGGGGGTGTCGTTGATGGTATGTTAGGTGGGGAACGAATGTGCTGGCGGGTGTGGGATGCTTCCGAGAACAAGGTCTACACCGCAACCGTGGAATACGACGACAGTTTTCTTTACGATTCCTCTGGCCTGTTCGCGGTGGATGGGTTTTATCGAATATTACGCCTGGACCCCAACCGCCCTCGAGCTAGTGTCCTTCCAGGCTGGCAGCAGCCCGGTCTGGGTGCGGATGGAGGCACTTTTCGCCGGCGGCTTGGTCTTGACCGGCGCTGCTCTGGCCCTGTTCCGGAGGCGGCGCAGGCAATCCAATATATAGGACGCCAGAAAGATCTCCAAATCAAAGGTGCGTAGGATCTAAGTTACTCCCCTCATCAAGTGGGGGCATCAGGGTGGATTTTACAAGTGAGGCGTACCACCGGGGCTGCAACCCTTATCAGCCAGGTATCGGTTGAGGTTTGAGTTTTTTTAAGCACATTTCAAAAACCGCCGCAGGGCGGTTTTGCTAACTCGCATGGAGAGCGACCGTATCATTAAGAAACAGTTTATCTCGACCAGTGATGATCTTTCGACACGGTGTGATTTGATCTGCCCCATACTCCCTGGTCAACTCGGACAATTCTGGTATACTTAGAACATATTAGCTAACCTCAGGAGGAAATTTATATGTCCGACAAGATCGACGCGGCTGGCGCCACCATGATCAAGAATCTACAGCAAAATACCGGGAAATCCCTGGAAGAATGGGTGAGGCTGGTGCGCACCAGCGGTCCAAAGAAACACCGTGAAATCATCAACTTCTTGAAAGATCAGCACGGACTGACCTACGGCTACGCCAACCTGATCGCCCTGACCAGCCGCGATTCGGGGGTGATGTCCTCCGGCACGGGCGATGATCTGGTTGAGAGCGCAATACGCTGGGGAGAAAGCCCTCTTGCGCCCGATCTACGAGGCGATCATCGAGGCGGTGCAGGCTTTTGGGGAAGACGTGGAGCTGGCGCCCAAAAAGAGCTATGTCAGCGTGCGGCGCAGCAAGCAGTTCGCCATCTTGCAGCCCAGTACCAAAACGCGCTTCGATGTGGGCATTAACCTCAAGGATACCCCACCAAGTGGGAGGTTGGAAACGTCGGGAAGTTTCAACTCCATGGTCAGCCATCGCGTGCGGCTGGAGTCGCTGGATGGGGTGGATGCAGAGCTGGTGGGTTGGCTGCGAAGCGCATACGAGGGGGCTTAGGCAAGATCCGTAGCCAAGAGTAATAGATTTGTCGGAGTTCAGCCCTTGACTGATGAAATCATCCTGTTGTAATATGAGATCATATGCAGACAAAATGTAATTTTATCCACAACAGATCTCAATTGCCGAGTATCAAGCAGGAAATTCTTGAAGATGATCGTTAACTTTTACGCAACCCTGCGCCAGATCGTAGGCAGCCGTCAGGCGAATTTTTCGATCCTGCATGGCTGCACATTGCGCCAGCTAATTGATGAAATCATCAAACGATATCCCGCCCTGCGTGCCGAGATGCTTGATCCAGATGGCAATCTTTACAAGCACATTCATTTCTTTGTTAATGGGCGCGACAGCACCTTCCTGGATGATACGTTAGATACCATCCTGGCGCCAGACGATCTAATCTCGATTTTCCCACCTGTAGGTGGAGGTTTGTAAGAAGGTCGGGCAAGTTATCACTTGCCCGACCCTTTTCTCTAAATAATCTCCAATTCCTTTAGCTTTGTCTCCGGGACAACCCCGTCGACCCAGCCCCGCTCTTGATAGTACTCTTCCAGCATCTGATCGAGCTCACACACCTGGCCAGTAGATCCTGGCCCTGTGGCGGGTTCTTTCAGGAAGCGCTCAGGAAGATAGTCGCTCCCTTCCCTGAAACCATTTAAGTTATTGTAGTAACGCTCCAGGTTCCAGACGCGCTCGCCTACCTTCAGTAGATAGCCTGCATCGGCATCCATACCCGTGACCGCAGCGAACTGAGCCGCGAAGGTATCCAAGGACTCGGCAAAAGTGGCAAATTTACACACATCCAGGCAGTCTGTGACAGTGTGGACGTGCTGGAAAATGACAACCAACTTGCCTTTGCCTTTCCATTCCAGTGGATCGGTGATAGTCGATGGACCAAGCACATTTCCGACCACTTCAGCAGCTGGTGTGTAGGCTCGGAGGTGACAGGCACCACGGTTGCTGGTAGCGTACCCAAGACCCATCCCTTTTATCCCACGCGGATCATAGGCAGGGATTGCCATTCCTTTCACAGTCATGGCGATCTCAGGATGCCCAAAATGCTTAGCTGCGCTCTCTGTACCCTCTGCCAGGACATCACCAATCCCCTCGCGCATACCGACTTTATCGACAAGCGCCACCATGCCCATATAATCCCCCCACGTCAAGCCATCGCTACCATTGAGGTAACCTTTCTCGCTGGCTTCCATGTACATCGAGAGCACATTGCCCATTTCGATGGCGTCCATGCCATAATCGTTACATTGGTCAATGATTTTCGCGACGCTCGGGGCATTATCATTACCGCAATTAGCACCTATCGCCCATGCGGGCTCATACTCAAAGCTCTCCATTCGTAGACCAGCAAATGGGCCTTCCTTGATCTCCACTTCCTTCTTACAGGCTACTGGGCAGGCATGGCAAGTAGGATCACTAACCAGAATCGTCTCTTTAATCCGCTCACCGCTGATTGCCTCATGCTCTGGGAAAAAGGTGGTTTTTGAGTTGTTCGTAGGCATGGCGCCGATGACATTAACCATGTTCATCAATACGTTTGTGCCGAGTACCGATAAACCACCTTTACGCGGCGACGTTACCACCCGGGTATCACTGAGCTCTGCCAGGGCTTTTGCATGCGATTCTTTCCAAAGCTCCTTATTGACCGCTTTGGGCATCTTCTTTTCAGCCTTGATCACAATCGCTTTGAGATGTTTACTTCCGCCAACGCAGCCAGTGCCTCCGCGCCCGCTAGCCCTATCATCCTCATTCATCCAATTAGCAAAGCGATTAAGCTTCTCGCCCGCCGGTCCAATCGCGATAACGCTCAAGTCCTTTTCGCCATACTTCTCTTTGAAGTACTTGACCGTCTCGTGGATGCCCTTGCCCCACAAAAGCGAAGCATCCAGTATTTCCACCTTGCCGTTCTGAACCAGGACGTAGGAGGGTTTCTCGGCTTTGCCTTTAAAGACCAAGCCATCGAAGCCAGCCCAACGCAAACGAGCAGCTGACCAACCGCCATGGTGGCTATCTGTAACCGTCCCTGTTTGCGGCGATTTTGTGACCACTGCCATACGACCGCTCAGGTTGACCTCTGTCCCTGTAAGGGGACCATTCATAAAGCAAAGGAGGTTATCAGGGGAAAGGGGATCGACCTGCGGGCCATTATCAAATACATACTTCACACCCACGCCGCGACCACCAATGTATTTGCGCTTCCATTCATCTGGGATCGCCTCATAGGCGACTTGACCTTTTGTCAAGTCGATGCGAGCAACACGATCTGCATATCCTCCAAGTGCCATAGCTATCTCCTCTCGTTACTATTTCGTTTTACCCATATAGAAACTATCCCCATTATCTCGGATGCTGTCCTGGACCCCTCACCTCCTTTCAGCGAATCAGTTGAGGAAAGGCGCAATCCGTCTGGCCTCTCCATTATTACGGTTGTAGCATATTGTCATACCAGTAATTTGATCGGGCTTAAAACTGCCCGGAGGGCATTAAGCAACAATATGGGGATGCAGAAGAATTGCGGGGATTGTTGCTAAAAAATATATATATGATATTCAGACAATAAGCAAGTGACAGATATTACTAAAAATAAACTTAACGGGATTACACAGGCGGGAGATCAAGCCGGCTGAGCGCTACCTGCCAAATAGAGCACCGGCGAGAGGGCAAGGGGTGAATCATCCCCCAGCGCGGCAGCTATGGCGCGCCGCCCTTCGGTGACGGCGAACTCGGGCTGCCCGGAGCGCAGCAGTGCGTTGTAGAAGGGATAGTAGAAAGCACCGGCGGCGGCATCATTGACACCCAATTGCCAGGACAGCGCGGCAGGCATCCCATACCCCACCAATGCACGCGCCATATCCTGACCTCCAGGAAAATCAAATACCATCAGCCCTGCATCACGCGGATCGATCTCAACGTCGAAACCACTGACGTTGAAGTTTATTCCCGTACTGCCTTTTCCGGTTTGCCTCGTGCTCACCTCGGCGGAGATCCAGTGCGCCAGGATTGGGCGTTCCTTTTGAAAGATGGCGTAGATCTCTGGACGCTTCAAACCAGACAGGAATTGCACCTCAAAGGGAAAGCGGATCTGGCGCAGCAGGGTGAGCGGGCTGCTATCGTCCGCACCGAGGTAGAAGACCAGCATTTTCGGCTGCAGCCTCTCCAGATCCAGAGGTGGGGTACTGGTCGGCGTGACTGCGCCGCGCACCACCGCCAGGCGCGGGTCTAGCCCCAGAGGCAGGTCGTGACCTTCGCTGGTAAGAGCCATCTCCCATGGCAGGTCATCGATGGTCTGGTTGACCGAAGACAGGCGCAAGCGGAAATTATCCGGTGACGCTGGATCGGCGAGCTGCAGCACCGGGCGCAGAGCTTCTCCAAGCTGTACGCGCAACCAGTGGCTATCCTCTGCGGGGACTTCGCCTTGCAAGATACGGTCCTTGACGTCCCACAAGCGGCCACGCAACCCAGGCACAGGAGAGCGGTTCTCTCCACGCGGGGAGTAGGCGATGATCTCACCGTCTTTCTCTCTGCCGGGAATCTCCATGCGGATCTCCACCGGCTGGTAGGTCACCGCCCGCTCGAAGACCAGACGCCCATCTTTGGAGAGCCTGGCTTCGATTTTTCGTTCAACTTCGTCGGATTTGCGGGCTGCCAGGTCTGCCTGGGCGCTGCCAGCCAGGGATTCGGCATCCTCAAGATGCACGCTTGCCATTTCCAGGTCGTTAGCTTCGATGGCTTTCGCGGCGCGCTCTAGATAATCCTCCATCAAGCCAAGCAGCGCCGAATCAGCGCCACCCGAACCCAGCTCTTTAACCTTCTGACGCAGCTCAACCCGTCGCTGCTCAATCTTCTGAACGCGACCTGCCTGGGAGGTCTCCAGGACCTTTTGGAATTCGCTTTGGGCGGTCTGCGCTGCTTGCAGATCTTTGTCTGTAAGGGCGCGCTTAAGGCGATTCTCGTAGGTCGTGATCCGTCTTTGAGAAATTCCCAGCTGCCGCCAGGCTGGGCGCAGGCGGTTGACCTCTCCCAACGCCTGAGTGGTTTTCTCAAGGGCGACGTTTAGACTCTCGGCAGCTTCATCTTCCTGGGTGGGTGCTTTACGCCGCACCCGTTTCACCGGAACTTTCTCAGGCGGCTGTGTGGGTTTCTCTTCTTGTTCAGGCCGGGTTTGGGTGCTCTCCGAGAGATATATATATTTGCGCAGGTCCACACCCGCCAGCGACCCACTTTCTTTCACGGTCAGCAAATTGCGCAGGTCTGCCTCTTTGGCGAAGGTCTCGACGATCGCGGCCAGAGCGGCATCGGTGGGCACGGCTCCCTCTCGGAAGAATTTCTCAATGGCGGCGAGCAAGTCCAGGCGAGACTCCAGCCTCCGCCATAATTCGGGCCAGCGGTACTGCACCACGACCGCCTTGGCAAGCACGTCTGGCTGGATGATCTTGGCATACAGCCACTTCTTCTCCTGAGCCAGCTCGATCATAAAATTATAGATATTGAGCACGCGCAAGACCTGACGCGGGTTGGGCTGCAGACCGGCGGCGAAGATGTGGGAGTGATCCACCACCCAGGTGTTGTCTTTAAAAACATCGTCAATGAAGCTGTCGATCAAGCCCTCTTCAATGGGCGGCAGGTGGAAGGAGAGCTGCACAATCTTCTCCAGGTATTCCCTACCCAACCGGGCGAAGCGCTCGCGGCGTTCCGGGTCGGTATCTGTGCGGGCAATCATCTTCTCGTACTTGACCTCGATGGCGCGCTCAATGAACTCCTGGTCGGCGCCGATCATAAAGGCTACGGGGGCATCCTCGCTGATGAAGAGCTTAATCGCCTCTAAAACAGAGACAGCTTGCTCCGGAAGGCAGCGGTCCAGGTCGTCGAGCATGAGCACCAGCGGGTTGCCGTCGCCGCGGGCGATGCGGGCGATTCCGCGGAACTCATTGCTGAACTCTGCCAGGAAAGTCAGGTGATCCTTGTAAGAGGCTTTCTTGCGATATTTATCTAAATCCAGGTCAGCCAGCGGGGTGACGAGGTTAGCTCGCAGCCAGGCTGATATCGGTAACAGCCCGGTGAGCACCGCTCCCACCGCGCCGGCAGTCTGCCCGATCTGCTCACCATAGCGGCTGCTTACCGCCCAGGCAGCCACCAGACCTCCCAGGGTTGCGAATCCGGCTGCCAGCAGGGTCTTGCCGGCGGCGGGCAACAGCTTGCGGGCAACATCGCGAAAACCGGAGCTCCAGTCGATACTGCGTTTCCACAGCTGCCACTTGATACGCAAGCGCTCGCGCCCGACGGCTTTGACCTTGATCTGGCGCAGCACCTCTTGGAGCAGTGCCGCCCACAGTTCGTCTTCATTAGCAAACTTCCAGGCGTTGAACCAGATCACCTGGTAATCGCCACGCGTTTCCACACGTTGGGCAGTCGCCTTGCGATCCACCGCCTGCTTCGCCTGCTTGACATTGCGCCTCCGCAGGCGCTCGATCCAGGGTGATAAGCGTGCGGATAGTAATAAATCAAGCCAATTAGAAAATCCGCTCACAAAGGCGAGGAGAATGTAGACTGTGCGATTCAGGCCAGCGAGACGCGCAGAAGCAAAGAGGCTATCACCCCCTGAGAGCAGGAAAAAGACCAGAACGCCCGCCAACAAACCGGTCAATGGACGCAGCGCCAGGTTCAGGATGTACTTGGGTTCCAGGTCTTGCTCAATAACGGCGCGCGCCCAAACAACATAGAACGCCGCTACCCATCCCCCGAACGCCCCAAACATGGCTGACGCCCAGAGCACCTGTGACTGCAGGTCACCCAGCCCGGTATAAGCCTGGACCCAAAGCGCTGCAACCAGGGTCGAGAACAAGCCAGCCAGGATCAGCAACAGCCACACAATCAGGATGGGCACCATCCAGCGCAAGGCGCGCTGGGCTGCCTGGCTGCGCTGGTCGGAAATGCGGCGCTCCTCCGGCGTGGGGCCCAGCTCCTGCTCCACCATGCGCATCAGGCTGGTCTTACCCGAGCCCCAGCGACCGAAGATGCCAATGGTCAGCGGGAGCTGGTCAGCGCGGGCGGCATCGCGGATGGTGCGCGTGATGGGTAAAACATAGCTGCGGAAATTCAGCCGGTCTTCTGTAGTCGGGCGATCGGGACTGGGTCTGGCCATTAGTAGGTTCCCATATATATCTTATAAAATTCGAGGGGTCTTGTCAACAATTTCGTCACGGAAAGCCATAACACAAGAGCGCACTAGAAATCTGGTAATTTTCGGATAAAATAGACTTAGATTCGTCTTATTGCAAGCGCCCGACAAAGCGGGGCAATTTGGGGTTTGCGTTGTGGGCACTCTCCTCCCATGCCACCCCACCACCCCTTCTAGAGATTGATACTGAGGAGGATCCCATGCAGGCGTATGGAAAACTGGTATTAACAGCTGCCGACGGCAGCGAGCAAGCCTTCGAGCTGGCGAAAACCCAAATCGACATCGGGCGCGATCCGTCCAGTGATATTTTATTAATGGATAGCAAGGTTTCCCGTTCTCACGCCAGGTTGGAGAACAGCCAGGAAGGTGCCGCCCTGGTAGACCTGGAGTCTGCCAACGGCATCCAGGTGAATGGCGAGCGCGTCACGCGTGCGCTGCTCTCTCCCGGGGATGTCATCCGGATTGGCAACAGCGTCTTGCGCTACGAGGTGCCGCACCAGACCCAGGAACTCGACCTGGTCTCGATCGATACCATGAACGAGCTGGAGCAAACCATTGCCCAGGAGTCGGTCGCCATGACGATCAACGACACCAGCCGGGCGCGCGTGGTGATCCACACTCCCGAAAAAACCTGGGAGTTACCCTTGATCCAGGACCGCCTGACCATCGGTCGCGGCCTGGAGAACGATATCGTCATCGACCATGTAAAAGCGTCTCGCAAACATGCCCAAATCGAGCGCCGGGACAGCGGGGTGGTGATACGCGATCTGGGCAGCACGAACGGCACCTGGATGGGATCAACTATGATCTCTGAAACCAGGCTGGAGAATGGGGATACCGTCCGGATTGGTCCTGCCCAGCTTGTGTTTAAAGAAGCGATCCGCCCAGATGATCTAACCATAGTGGACGCAGCTGCAGCTCAGGTTGCGACTGCCCACCCACCTGTCGTGTTCGTCCCAGGATTGATGGGATCGGAGCTGTGGATTGGGGAAGAGCGCATATGGCCTAACGTGCGCAAGTTATTCAGCGATCCAGAAGTACTAGCCCTACCGGATGAGGCACCCATCGAGGCGCGCAACATCGTCAGCGAAGTGGTCATCGTGCCAAATTTGATTAAACTCGATACATATGGGCGCATGAGTGAGTTCCTGGTGGAGAGCCTGGGGTACAAGCTCAATGATGACTTGCTTGAGTTTGCTTACGATTGGCGGCTGGACGTGCGCCTGGCTGCCCAGCGCCTGGCAGAAACAATCGAAGCCTGGAAGCAGCCTGGCCCGGTTGTGCTGATCGCCCACAGCTTAGGCTGCCTGGTCAGCCGCTATTATATCGAACGTCTAGGTGGAAAGAAAAAAGTAGAGCGCGTGATCCTCCTGGGCGGCCCGCACTACGGTGTGCCCAAGGCGATCGCCAACGTAGCCATGAAGGCAGACTTGTTGCCCTTTGGTATGCTTGGCGACCGCCTGCGCAGCGTGCTGATCTCCTTCCCTTCGACGTACCAGATCCTGCCGGTTTACGACTGTGTCTTCGACCAGCAGGGCAAACCCGTCCATGTCCTGGACGACGAGGGCTGGCTTCCTGAAGACAGCCTTCCGCTGCTGCGCCAGGCGCGCCAGTTCCGCAAAGAGCTGGGCAAGCGGGTCAGCATCCCCTCGATTTCCGTCTTTGGCTATGGGCTCAAGACAATAGGGCGCATTAACGTCGAGCGCAGCAACTCCGGAGAGTGGACCAAGCTCAATCTGGTCGCACAGGAGTGCGGCGATGCCACTGTGCCAGAGCACAGCACTGTGATGGAAGGCTCAGAAATCCATCCCGTGCAACAACACCACGGCTCGCTTTTCGTGGATAACGATGTCAAAGTACGCCTGAAATTAGAATTAAGAAAAATGAAGAGGGGGCCTCGATGAGAACACAGATTTCCTGCTGCCGGTAGGAAGTACGTTGAGGCTCTTAAAGAAGATCCAAGGAAAAATATTGAGCATGTTTGCCACAGACTTTTCATGAAGCCCACAACCTTCGGCAAATATACCGTCATCCGCTCGCTGGGCAGCGGGGGAATGGCAGCTGTATACGAAGCGGCGGATGAATTATTGGAGCGCCGAGTGGCGATCAAGGTTATCCACCCACACCTGGCGCAGGAGAGCGGTTTCGCCGACCGCTTCCGCCAGGAAGCCCGCCTGGTGGCTGCACTGCGCCATCCTCACATCGTGCGCCTGTACGATTTTGACATCTTTAACGACCAGCCTTTCATGGTCATGGAATACCTGGAAGGCGGGACGCTTAAAGACCGCCTGGCGGAGCAGCTCCGCCAGGGCCAGCTGGCTGAGCTTGGCTTAGTGGCGCAGAACATAATTTCCCTAGCGGAAGGGCTGGATTATGCCCACACGCATGGGGCCGTGCACCGGGATATCAAACCCGCAAACATCCTGTTCACCAGCCAGGATGAGCCGGTGATCAGCGATTTTGGCATCGTCAAACTGCTGCATGAATCAATGCAGATCAGCATGACCGGCGGCGTGATTGGCACACCGGCTTACATGTCGCCCGAGCAGGCGTCAGGCAAGAGCGTGGATGGGCGAAGCGACCAGTATTCGCTGGGCATTATGGCGTATGAAATGGTAACAGGGCGGGTGCCATTCATCGGGGAGACGGCAACTGCGCTCTTGATGAAGCACCTCACTGAAGATCCACCCGCTCCGCGCGGGCTAAACCCCAACCTGCCGCTGGCAGCCGAGGCAGTTTTGCTGCGCGCCCTCCACAAAGACCCCTCCAAGCGTTACCCAACCCTGAGCCAGTTCGCCGGATCGTTTGACCGGGCTCTCAGAGGGTTGGATGTCGATCTCGAGGCGGAAGAACCCAAACCCATCGTCCTTGAAGGGGCGACTGAGGTCGATAGTTCGCTGGAAATCCGTGCCCCAGAGCCGGCGATCAAGACGGTCTCAACGGAATTCCCATCGCAGGCACATGGTCCCACCTCCCCCCAGACCTCGCAGAACTCGCAGGTCCCGCTCCCTGAATTGGCAGCAGAAGGCAAGGGCCTGGTGCATGAGACGCTTGCAACCTTGCGGAAGATACCGCGCTGGGGAGGGCTGACAGCCGGAGCGGTCTTCTTGTTGGTAGTGGGCATGGTGATATTCTTGAGCCTGGGTGGTCTGAGTCTGTTTGCACCTCCGCCAACCAGCCAGTCTGGCGGGTATACCCTGGCAATCGCAGATTTCGACGGCTCGCAGGCTTCGATTAATGTGGATTTCGGGCGGCGCATCTTCGACCAGCTGGAGAGCGAGCTGTCTGACCTGGGGGGACAGGTGAATGTGGTGCGCCTGGGAGAGACCTATACGGATGCTGAGTTGGCCAAGGCAGCCGGCAAAAAGCTGGGGGCTGCGATCCTGATCTGGGGCTGGTACGATGATCTGGGGGTCAGCCCATCAATCGAGATGCTCGAACCGGCCCCGACCCCCGCCACACCGGGCAGCAACATATTCCTGCAAACCGCCAAAGCTGCTGGGCTGGCAGAGGCTGGCGGACCGGCGCAGGTTGATCTTGGTGACTTCTTCAAATACCTGCGCGTGCCGCGCATGGTGGACGAGCTCAATCTTTTCGTAGAGAACGGGCCGGAGCAAGTAGCCTATATCACCGAAGCAGTATTAGCCCTGGCGTACCAATCGCAGGGTGACCTGGAGACAGCCCTGATTCTGTACGACAAAGCTCTCTCCAAGGTCGCTCCACCCACATCGGATAACGGTACGGGCGGCAAGCAAGCCTCACCAGGGGCGGAATTGGTCTACATGCAAAGGGCAGTGGGGCTGGCTCAAAGCAATCGCTTCATCGAGGCGGTGCAAGATCTCGAAACCGCACGCGCCTTGAACCCCCAGCTCCCAGAAGTTTATTACAACCTGGCGGTTCTTTATCCTCAGGTGTGCTCTCCCGCGGTGCGCCTTGAAGACGCCATTGCTGCGGCAAAGCAGGCGGCAACCCTGCAACCCAATGAGCCTGCCAACCACACGCTTCTGGCCGGGCTGTACAGCCAGTCTGGGCAGATCGATCTGGCAATCCAGGCTGCTCAAGCGGCGGTAGAACGCGACTCCCAGGATGAAGATGCATTATTGATGCTGGCTTCTTTGTATGCTGCATCCGGGCAAGACGCCCCGGCGCAATCGCAGTACGACCAAGCCATCGAAGTCCTCCAAGAGCAGCAAAGCAACCAGGATGTGGAAACAGCTGCATCCCTCATTGCCCTGGGAGACGCAACCCTGCAAGCCGGGAAACTGGACGAGGCGCGCGAGGCGTTCCTTCAGGCTCAAGAATTGCAGCCCGATTTACCTGACGTTCACCGCGGGCTGGGCAGCATCGCCCTGCAGAACGGTCGGCTTGAAGATGCAGTGCGAGAATTCAAAAGCTGGAGCGAGCTGGAACCAGAGAATAGCTCTGCATTCACACTCCTGGGCCTGGCATATCTGAAGCTGGAGGACGAGCAGAAGACCAGGCAGTCCTTTGAAACGGCTGCAAGCCTATCGCCCTGCGACCCAGACCCGCACCTGCTGCTTGGCGGGTATTACTGGGAGCAAGGCAATTATGAGCAAGCTGAAGCCGAGTTCAGCGTGGCAGCGAAGCTCGAACCATACGCCGCCTCGTCCAGCTATCTTCTGGGTGTGACTCAATTGCTACAAGATCGCAATGTAGAAGCACAAAGCGCCCTCTCCCAGGCGATCAGCCTCGACCCGAAGATGAGCAGCGCCCGGTATGCGCTGGGATCGCTGTATTACGAGAAAGGCGAATTTGCCCAAGCGCGCGATGAATTCCAAAGGGTGGCTCAGGACGATCCGGAAGATGCCAGCGCACGCGTCTCATTGGGGAATGCCTACGAAAAGCTGGGGGAGATCGATCAAGCCATCGCTGCATACCAGCAAGCGCTCAGCATCCAGGAAGACCCCAATGTTCATGCTTACCTTGGCCTCATCTATTCGCAGCGCGGCGAGACCGAAACTGCAATCCATGAGTACCAGCAGGCAATCGATGGCGATCCAGGGATGTACGTGGCGCACGCGGGATTGGGGGATGCTCTGGCGGCAAACGGGGATTTGGAAGGCGCTGTAGAATCATACCGCAAGGCGTTGGCGCTGCAGGACTCGCCCGAGCTGCGCTCCCAGGTTGCATTGCTACTTGCCAGATTGGGAAACGTCGAAGAGGCGATCCTGGAGCTAGAAGCTGCTACAGTCAGCGCATCCGAAAATTCATTGTTGCTCAACCAGCTTGCCGGCCTGTACTCTCGCGTTGGTCGGCTGCAGGATGCACAGGGTACGTACCAGGCACTGGTCGACCTGAATGGCGATGATCCTGTGGGATATCTGGGGTTGGGTCAGGTGGCTTATAAGCGCTGCGACCTGAGTGACATGGCGAAAAACTACTCCCAAGCAGCCACGCTTGGGGCGAGCCAGGCGCTGTATTTTTCGCTGCCAGCCTCTGCCTATGCCGCTCAGGGGGATTATGAACAGCAAGCTGAAGTCATGGCAAGCTTGCTGGAAAAATATCCGGATGACATGCTCGCCCACCTGGTGGCTGCCGAGTTTTATCTGGGGAATGGACAACTACAAGAGGCAGAAGATCTCTTGCAGACTGCGCTGGAATCCAGCTCCCTGCCGCCGGTATTCCAATCGTTGGCGCATTATGACCAGGGTGTGATCCAGCTCGAGCGCGGCAATCTCACGGCAGCAGAAGGTGAGCTCCAGCTTGCACTGCAAGGATACCCGTCAAACGCCGCTGCCCAGACCCTGCTGGGAGATATTGCATTGCGCCGTGGGGATGGCGAAGCTGCCCTGAGCGCCTACGAGCAAGCAGGCAAACTGCTTCCGGAATATGGGGTGAATATTTCAGGAGACTACGCTGAGCTTTTCGTTCCCCTGCTGGAAGCCCGCAGCTACCTGGCTACGAGCCTCTCAGGCGATAGCAGCGAACCTCAATTGGCACTCGACCTCGCCCAAAAAATTGTCGAGCGCGCCCCTCAATGGGCACAGGCACACTTCACGTTAGGATGGGTCTACTACGCTATAGGGCAGGCAGATCAGGCAAACACAGAGTTTCAAGCAGCTGCCGCGTGCGATGCATCCTTAGAACAGGCAGCCACCCGCGCCAAAGCCGAGCTGGATAAACTGCCCTGATGGACGCAGCTACCAGGTGGCATCGATCGTTCCCGCAGGCGTAACACCTACAGACCTGTTTTTGATCAAGTGTACGTGCTGGGCAGTTTGCGCCAGCGCCAGCGAGACCACATAGCTAAAGCTACCTGCATAAAGAAGCAGCCAGGGGACAAAGCCCCAATTGCGTTGTACTGAAAAGAAGAGAACGCAGACCAGCGCGTAGATACCCAGGACCAGCTCGACCCATACCCAGGAATCGTGCCGCAGGGCATAACGGCTGAGCTGCCAGCGATCCTCTACATTGTGAAGGGCAAACTTCGGCGTGCGCTGGAAAGACCCTGTGGAATTAGACAGCAACCCCAATAGCGCAGCCCGGCTGTTATTGACCGATAATCCAATCCCCAGGAACACAAGCCCCGGGATCAATGCCAGGCGTTGCCACACGCCGGGTACATCCGGAGCGCTTGCAACCAGGTACAGCAGAGGCGGTCCTAGGGCGGCTATGATGAGGACAGGCGCCCAGGCCAGCAACGGAGAACGCGCCAGGCTCATGGGCAAAGCCAGGATGAGCGCCAGGAGAATGAGCGGGTGGACGAAGTAATGTGTCAGGTGAAGCAATGCCTCAATCTTGATCCGCAATGGCAGCCGGGCGCGCAACAATGGAAGGGCGTGCTTGCGCGCGGTTTGCAGGCTGCCACGAGCCCAGCGCGCCTGCTGGCGCTTGAAGGCAGCCACCTGCACCGGTAGCTCAGCTGGCACACACAATTCGGGCAGGTATTCGATACGCCAACCCTTGAGCTGCGCCCGGTAACTCAGGTCAAGGTCTTCGGTTAGCGTATCCGCCTGCCAGCCTCCGGAGTCTTCAATGCAAGCGCGCCGCCATATGCCCGCTGTGCCGTTGAAGTTCAGAAAGAGCTGGTGGCGCGAGCGGGCGGTTTGCTCGACGATAAAGTGTCCATCAATGGCCAACGCCTGCAAGCGCGTGAACCAGGAGTATTCTCGGTTTGTGTGAGTCCAGCGGGCTTGCACGCAGCCTACACGAGTGTCTGCAAACCAGGGCAGGGCGCGCTTGAGATAGTCCGGAGGCGGGACGAAATCCGCGTCAAAGACAGCAATGAAATCACCACGCGCACTCTGTAACCCAGCAGCCAGCGCCCCGGCTTTGTAATTATGCCGGTTCAGGCGACGCAGGTGGGCAATCTTCAGGCCGTGCGCGCTCAGCCTGGCGACCTGCGCGGCGACAATGGCTGATGTCTCGTCGGTAGAATCATCCAGCACTTGCACCTCCAGCAAGTGGCGGGGGTACTCCAGAGCGTTGATTGCCGCCAGAAGGCGACCAACGGTGTGCATCTCATTGAATACAGGCAACTGGAGGGTCACGCGCGGCCAAAATGCCAGCGTCGGTGGAGACGGGCGGGGCTGTCTGGATTTCAGGTAAAGCCAGATCAGGTACAGGCTGTTAAGGCCGTAAACTGCCAGGATGAAAGATGCGATACCATACAGGGATTCAACAATGAACATAGCTTACCAAAGCAGACGCCCGCGCTCTCCAAAACGTGTGAGCAGGGCCGCGTCGATCCCCAGCGCCCTACCAGCGCGCGTCAGGAAAGTCACTCCCAGGATGGCAATTGGCAACCCATAAGCCCAGGGCCAGTCGTGCCCATAGGTGGCAAAGAACGTATTGAGCAGAAAGAAGATGCCTGCCAAGCTGAAGAGCGGTGTGAAGGCGCCGAGGAGGAGGGCAATCCCCAGGGCAAATTCGGCAACCAGCTGGAAGGGCGCGAACACGCCCCGGATCGGCAGGATTACATTATTAATGAACGCCGCGTACCATCCGAGCGGGTTCTCGGATTGAGGGAAAACATGCGTGAAGAAATCTAACAATCCTTCGGGGGTATAAAATCCTTTCATCATGTTGCTGAACCATGTTGTCAAGATCATCACCCCGACCACGATACGCAACGCTGCAATCCATCCCAGAGGCGCTCTCGTTTGCGTTTCCTTGAAGACTGTACCCATAAAATCACCCTCCATCTCTTGTCTATCTTTGAAACCTGATTTATTGACGGTTCAAACCTGCGCATTCTTACCACGGATTGATACACACGGTGTTCTAGAGTATAGTATACAAACCTGCTGTTTTCGTTTAAAATCACTCGTTTTATTGAAGTTTTATTCTCACCCTCCGCCAAACATATGGCCAGGCTGCCCATGCCAAACCAAAATAAAGAGGGAAGTATTCAACCTGACGGACAAGGTCGAACTCGCGCGGGTTCTGCGGATCGAGATAGGTGACGTAAGACAACCCGACCGCAATCGAGAAGTACAGCCATGGCCAGACGAAGCGGCTGTGGGAGGAATGCTCTGCAGCACCAGCAACCAGGAAGGGTAGGAACGGCAGGACCAGGGTTACGTACCAGGGATGGAGAGTATGCGCCAGCAGAAGGTAAGTCCCAAAAGGGATCCATACCAATCTTGCCAGCCTGCGATCGTCTAAATTCCTCTGCGTAGCCAAGCCTGCGCCAAGAGCTGCCAGCAGGGTCATCCCCCCAGTGATGGCGCGCAGGATGCGTACGGTCGCCTCACCGGCGACCTGCGGCGGCACTGCCCCCGGGCTGGGGTAGCCGCTCAGCCATACTTCCAGCCAATGGTACAGGCTGCCGTTGTAGTTCCAATAGCTGGCGTAGATGCGCAGCGCGCCGAATACGCCCCTGCCATCCAGCTCTCCCACCAACCCCCATCCAGCACCTGCGGCAAAAAGGGCGCAAGCGCTGGTGATCGTGAGCACATAAACTGCCAACCCCCGCCATCTCCAACGAGAAAGCAGCAAGGGCACCAGAAGCACTGGCAGCGGCTTGGTCAGAGTCGCCGCCCCCAGGCACAACGCTGAAGCCCACTGGTGATGCGGTGAGTTGGAGCCTGATACGGCGATTAACAGCGCCGCCATGGTCAGGCACAGCATCAGCACATCAACATGGGCGCCATGGGCAAACTCCACCACGACCAATGGATTCCACAGATAGAGCAAGGCTGCCTGGCGGGGCAAACCCAGCTTCGCCAGGGTTGCCATGACCAGCCAGCCGGTCAGCAAATCCATGGCTAAAGCCCCTACCTGAAAGGCAACGGCGCTGCGCGGGGCAATGCGGGTGATGACGGCGAAATACACCTGGGCGACTGGCAGGTAGGGGGAAGCCATCCAGGCATGGTTCACCATCTGGCGCGTAGGAATGTCGTAGCTCAATAGCTCGAGCGAGTCAACGGGCTCTGAATAGGGGTTCACCCCCTGGCTCAAGAGGTGCCCATCCCAGATATAGCGGTAGACATCGTCCGAGAGGCTGGGAGTATTTGCCAGCAGCAGCAGACGGAACAGGATGGCAAACCCCCAGAGGATAGCCACGGGTAGGCTGTCGCGGCGCATACGCAAGCCTGCTATGGTGCAGGCTAACCCGGCGAGCATAAAAAAGCTCAAATAAGACGCCATGTGCTCACCACGCAAGCTGGGTAGCCGGGAAATCCCGACAAAGCAAGCCAGCATCGCCGCGCCTGCGAGGAACGAGATCCCGCCGACCTGCCTGAAGCCTGGTCTGATTACAGATATCAACACAAATTCATTTTGCTATAATCTCGCCGCGACCACAAGGGTATTTTTTTACAATCTTCATATATTCCTCCTATCTTCTTCTGACATCTATGGTTTAAGATGCTAATGTATCAAGCTGATCCGTTCAGGAGCGATCAGCAAAGGAGGTAGCTATGTTCAACATTACCCGTAGAGATCCTTTCCGCGAAATGATGTCGTTGCGCAGCACTCTGGACCGGCTCTTCAACGACGCTTACTTTGGCCCTTCCTGGGAGTGGGAGTCGCTTTCAGACGAGTTGGCCCTGGACGTCGCCGAGACCGATGACGAGTACGTTGTCAGAGCCTCGCTGCCGGGCATCAACCCAGATGACCTGGATATCACCTTCAGCGGCAAGACCTTGACCCTCAAGGGCGAGTTCAAAGGTGAAGAGGAGAAAGAGGGCGTACTTTATCACCTGCGCGAGCGCCGCTATGGCAGCTTCACCCGCAGGCTGACCCTGCCCACGCATGTGCAGTCGGACGCCATCCAGGCCCGCTTCGAGGCCGGCGTGCTCAGCTTACACCTACCCAAGACCGAAGAGGTCAAGCCCAAGCGCATAACCGTCAGCAAAGTTGAGACACCCAAGGTGATCGAAGGCAAAGCGAAAGAGATCGCAAGCAACAATTAAATAAGAGAGGCCCCGGCAAGCCGGGGCCTCCGATTTTAACCATGTGAGTACTCAAGAAATTGTCTATCCTCACTGATTGAATTTCAATACATTACATAAGCAGATCTGCGAGATCATCCCAAATCTCAGGCATATCCAAAGCGTCTGCAAATTGTTTTACCCAATTCTCAATGCGCTCCTGATCTAGATCAGGGTGACTCTCGATAATGGATTCGATATCCATCAGGTCTTTCTGACGGTGAGCAACCGCCTTAAAGATGATTAGATCCTCCGGGGTAGGCAAGCGTATGGATATCCCAGAAGCATCAAAAACCAAACTTCGGGCAACCGCTTCTTCCTCAAATGGTAATAGACCTAAAGAAATATCAATATTCGTCATACTGGCTTGGTGGGTGAGTAATAGTACGCGATTCTTGCGCGCAAATTCCGCTGCGTTATCGATCCTTGTTGTCAGCCCTTCCCCCTGAGCTACTGAAATCAACTCATGTATTTCTTCTGTCCGTAAGAGGATTAATGCATCGATATCTGCTGTTAAGCGGGGCTTGCCTAGAAGACTGGCGGCGATTCCCCCTATGATGATGCCCCGTTCGCCAAAATGTGAGATCAGTTTTTGTAAGGCAGATAATGGTTCCAGGAGTGGCGAGAGCTCATCTGGGGTTTTCAACCTGCCTCCCTTAACTTAACCCAACGTTCGAAGACAATAAACTCCGAATCATCAGAAGAGTCGAGACGCAAGTTCAATCCCCTTGCCAGGCGAAGAATTCCATTGAGTTGTTTCCAGCGCAATTCGACGGTAGCGGTTTGTGCTTCCACTATCTCGATTTTTTTTACAGCTTCCCATCGATTCCGAAAAGCAACATACTCTGAATTGGCCACACCATCATTATACCCTCCCAAAAGACTGCGTAGATATTCGAAATATGATCTCAGGGGAGGTCATGGCAAAGAAGTCCCCTAGGGGTTCCGAAGCAATCCCCCACGCAAGGTGTCACCAGGCAGCTTCGGTGGGCTGGCGTCCGCCTCGCAGGATTATTTTCCTGGGTTTTCAATAATCTTTCGATTGATCACTGAACCAAAGACTTGAGTGGAAGAACCTCATAAAATTACCAATCCTTGCTGGACCCCTAACCGAACTGCCTCCGTGCGGTTGGTCGCCCCCAATTTGGAGTAGATCGCCGAGACGTGAAACTTCACGGTGTGCTCGCTGATGCTCAGCGAGTGAGCGATCTGCTTGTTCGCCATGCCCTGAGCCAGCAACTGCAGCACCTCCAATTCGCGCTCGGTGAGCGGCGCTGCCAGGGCCTCTACATCCCCAGCTTGCATGCCGAGCACTCGCTGAAGAGCCGGCTCCGCCAGCGCAGGCGCTACCACTATCAGCCCCTGGTGCAAAGCAGAAACTGCCGCCACAAGCTCCTCAGCGCTGGCGTCCAAAGGCAAAGCGCCCCAAGCGCTTGCCAGTCCGGCGAGCGCTGTCGAGGCGCGCTCACCCTCGCTGAGCAGAAGAAGCGCCGGCGCGCCATCGATCTCAAGCAAATCTCTCAGGTCAACAGGCAGGAGCGGCGAGGCCAGGACCAGCACGTCAATCTCATGTAATGGAATCTCAAGCTCGGTGATGAAAGCGGCCTCAGCAACCACCTCCACGGCTTCGCCATCACCCAGCAGGCTATGCAATCCCAGGCGTAAAGCCGCTGCCTGAGCCACAATGGCGACTCGAATCACACCACCGCCTCTTTGCCTCCATCCAAGGCTCGCCGAACAAAAGCGTCCACTTCGTAGCTGGGAATTGCTACGCCCAGGTCCCCGCCCACGACCATGGTGTTTATCCCAACCACGCCGCCGGTGGCGTTCACCATCGGCCCGCCGGAGTTACCGGGCGCCAGGGTGACATCAGAGCGGATGATGGGCACGGAGCGGCCTGCTCCCGCCGGACCTTGCGTTTGGGCAGTACTTAAGCCGCTGATGATCCCTGCGGTGACAGCATTTCTCTGCCCCCATGGATGACCCACCGCCAGCACAATCTGTCCAACCTGCAGCCCACGCGAGTCGGCAACCGGCGCCGGGTGAAGATCCTGGGCATCAATCTTCAGCAGCGCCAGGTCCAGCTCAGGCTCTTCGGCGACCACCTGCGCTGGAAGCTCACGGCCATCTGGCAGGGTCACTCGATAGGATTTTGCAGCTACACGGTGACCTCTTCTACGCCCAAAGAAGCCTCGATGCTGGGCGACGACGTGATGATTGGTAATAATGTATCCGGCGCTGCGCCAGACCACACCTGCCCCTGCACCCTGACGCCCGTTTTGGACAACCACCAGGCTGCGCTGGACAGTCCGGGCAGTGGCTGCCAGAGCGCCGGCGACACGATCGGATAACTCTAAAGCGTTCATGGTTGAATCTGGTACTCCAGGACGATCCATCCGGGGGCTAATGCGCCCCACCGAGATGTCTCTACTCTTTGCGTTCACCAATTGTAACCTTGATTGTCTTGGCCTGACCGCCGCGCAGAACCTGCACCTGTATGGCTTTACCGACCGCATCGCCTACCAGAGACGCCAAGAGCTGGTCCGGGTCAGAAACCGGTTCGCCGGCAATAGCGACAATAATATCGCCCACCAGCAGCCCAGCGGCTCCCGCAGGACTATCCTCTTCTACACCGACAAGCAGCAAGCCAGTGGACTGCTCTCGGTCCAATGCTTTCTGCTGTGCTCCCTGAATGGACACCGGCTGGCTGCGAACCCCCAGGAAACCGCGGCGCACACGCCCGTGTTTTGCCAGGACGCCGGCTATCTGCCAGGCCAGGCTGACAGGGATAGCCAACGAAGCACCGTGCGCCAGACCCGAGGTGTTCACCCCGATCACACGACCAGCGGTATCCACCAGAGGCCCGCCAGAAAAACCGGGGTAGGGTGTAGCGTCGGTGCGCAAATAGCGGTCGAGCAAGCCGCCACGTCCGGTGCGAACCGGTCCGCCAATGGCGCTGACGATCCCCAGGCTGGCCTGGATGCCTTCGGATGTAGGCCGCCCCAGCGCCAGGACCAGCTGGCCCACGCGGGCGTCTGATGGCGCGGACTCAGCAACCGACAGCGAAGCGCCAGCCACCTTGAGCACAGCCAGGTCATTGCCGGGGTCGCGCCCCACCAGGCTGGCTTTCATCTCACTGCCATCTGGCAGGAGTATATTGATATCATCATCACGCTCGACAACATGGTCGGCAGTCAGGATCATATTTTTGGCATAGGCAATGCCGCTAGCCGGGAAGCGCCGCCGAGCGTTCACCATAACTGTTCCCGAACCGGCGCGGGCGACAGCGTCCGCCATCGCGTCTGAAAGAGCGGTCAGGGGATTGTTTTCATTGGACATGAGTACCCTCCATTAAAGTATTGTCTACGTTATCGTATTCACCCGGTAATTAAACCGGCGATTAAGAGTATAGGAGCTTTTCGCCGCGTGCGCATCCGCCAAACGGCTAGTTCATACCTGGACAAAGGCGCAGGTACAGCGGATCTGTATCTTTCTCCGTTATGGGGGGTTAACTGAGTGAGAGGAGGAACTCTAATGATTAAACGAATCATTGGCGTGTTCAAGTTAGATATCAACACCTTCGAGGAAATCGAGCATGACGAATCCGCCACGGGTCAGGCAGTGCTGGTTGTTGCGCTGGTTGCGGTGCTGACCGGATTAGGGAGCGGGATCGGAGCCAGCATGCAGAATGGCAATTTTGTCTCGACTTTCATCAGCTCACTCATTTGGGCAATCTTTGGCTGGCTACTGTGGTCGGCTGTTTCCTATGGTGTGGGCACATCGGTGTTCGGCGGAAAAGCCACCATGGGCGAAATGCTGCGTGTAATCGGTTTTGCCCAGGCTCCGCAACTGCTGGCGATCATACCCTGCCTGGGTGCTCTGGTTGGCGGGATCTGGAGCCTGATTGCCGGCTTCATTGCCATCCGGCAGGGATTGGACCTGGACAACAGCAAAGCCTTCTTGACTGCCCTGATCGGTTTTATCGTTCTGATCATTGGCTACGTCGCCATCGGCATAGTCTTGGGATTCGCGGGCGCGATCACTGGGCAATAAAACTCCCAACCGCTTCTTAGCATAGATAGGAAGCGGGGTCTCAACCTCCAAGTGGGATCGCAATGGCGGATGCCGCCATTGCGATCCCACTTGCGTTATTAATAATCTCCACCCGGCATATATATTGCAACTAAATGGAACACCAGTAAATCTGTAAAGATTTGATTAACCTCCTTGCAAATTAGAACAATTGTGCTATAATATTATCGATACCTTTGATAAAATTGCCATGCTCCATTAACTGGGTTGCATATATTCCTTCTTGATCTTGTTCAATAAAAATGTCAATGCTCAAACGCCTGCTCTTCATCTTGATCGCCGTGCTCGCTCTGGGAGCAGCTACTCTCGCGACTGTTGAGGCACAGAGCCCGGCAAACCCTGGGATGCGCCCTTCCGGGTTGGTCATTCCTGATGGCTTTGATGAGGTCAGCAGAACGTTTGGTGTGGACCTGTACCGCAAGGACTATTCAGGCGGCACGCCCGATTTCGTCCAGGTGGTCGATTTTTCAGAAGGCGCTGCCATCGAGCTGTTGCATGGTCCAATACAGGAACAACGCCAGGGAAAGGGAGCATACGGAGGCGATGACCCACGCATCAACTCCTGGTCACTCAAACAGTTCTGGAACGACTTCGCCTCCAGCCACGCAACACCCTTCTGCGTGGTGAATGGGCAGTTCTTCTACATGCCGGAGAGCCCAACACGCCTGCCCTTCTCCCTTAAGGTAGAAGGGGAGATCGTCAGCGACGGCTATGGCAAGGATCAATTCAAAGGCAAGAAGCTCATGCTTGAGCTTTGGGATGACCATGCCGATATCCGCGAGCTTAGCAAAGAGGCGCTTTACTCCTCATCAGCTCCGAATATTGTTGCCGGACTGGCTGAGGATGCCCCAAAGAACATCAAAAAATATGTTGGTCGCACCTTCTTAGGCGTGGTAGACAAGAACGGAGATGAGCGTTTTGAGACGGTGCTGATCTTCTCGACGCGCAGTGCCCGCCAGGTGGACGCCGCTTCGGTGCTACGCAGCTTCGGAGCCTACAAGATCATGATGCTTGACGGCGGTGGATCCACTCAATTAATTTGCCAGGACAAATCAATCATCGCCTCTGAACGGCCCATCCCGCAGGCGTTGGGCATTAAGGGGGGGGTTCCGACCCAACCGAAATCGAACCAGATCGAGGTCTCCTTGAATGCAGAGCAGGCTGCGGTCGATGCCAACCCAGCCCAGGCATCTCCAGAGATGGCTAATTCCGGAGAAAATAAAGGGTTGGTTGAGGAAACTGCCAACCAAGGGTTGAACAGAGGCAGGAGTTGCCATCGCAACCGATCTGACCGCGATGGAGGCGAGCCTGGAAGCGCCCGGGGAGCAGCGGCGGTTTCCGAGCCTGTGCAGGCAGCCCCCAGCCAGCCGCTCTTCGAGCTTGCCAGTGTGCTGTGGGTGCCCACAATGATGGCCCCTGCGATGGCGTTCGTGTTTTTAATCGTGCTCAGAATGAGGTTCGGGTAGCAGGAAAAATATTCAAGGGGAGGCAATCGACGATGAAGCTGGACCAGATGTTCCCGCGCCGCTACGCAACGGGGGAAGACCTACAGGGCAAGGCGGTCACCCTGACAATCACCAAGATAACCCGAGAGAGAATGCACCCCCAAGCAAACGCCCCCGAAGTGGAGAAATGGGTGCTTTACTTCAAGGAGGCACACAAGGGAGTTGTCCTCAACCGTACCATGGCGTACCAGATTTCTGATTTTCTTTGTAGCGAAGAGACGGACGATTGGCTCGGCAAGCGGATCACCCTCTACCCGCAACCGATGACGGTAGCCGGGAAAAAAGTGGTCGCCCTGCGCGCCAGAGCAGCTCAGAGCTCACCGGCGGCAGGGGAAGCCATCCCTGCCAGCCTGGCTGAGGAGGAGGATGACGAAGAGGGATAGCTGGAGGACTGCTCTTATTCACATAGGGTTAGACAAGGGATCTGGAATATAACTCGCCCCCTCGGTCCCCCTCCCTTCCACCAGGGGCGGCGAGGGGGAAGAATATCGAAAACTGTTGCTTATACTTCCACTACTCCTGTTGGGATGCTCGCCGAGAATACCAACCCCTGCTCGCCGCGCTCCACCCGGATCAGCTCGCCTTCGTGAAACTCTCCGGAGAGCAACTTGAGCGCCAGGACAGATCTGCCGTGCGAGGCTGGATTATAATAGCCTAACTGCTTTGCGAGAACATGTCCGTCCTTGCCCACAACCGATGGCTCTATCTGAATTTACACGCTTTCAAATCTCCTGGCGCTCCTGGCGAGATGTTTTGGCGCTGGCAGCCGTCATACTATCCATTTTTATCCCCCGCAGCATTGCGTTAGACCACTTCGTAACTGCAGATGAACATCTTTGGCTCAGCCGCTCTGCCAACTTTTACTACGCGCTGACGCATGCCGATTTACCATCTACCTACCAAAAAGAGCATCCAGGTGTAACAGTTATGTGGGCGGGCACGGCGGCTTTTCTGCTGCAATACCCGGGCTATCGCGGCAGCGGTGTGGGGCAGCTAGAACCCGACCAGTTCCACTATTACATCACCCGCGTAAAAAAGTTGTCCTCCTTAGAACTTCTAGCCGGAGCGCGACTGATCCTTGTGATCGGGCACACAATCGTTCTGGCTTTGGGTTACCTTTTTGCACGACAGCTGATTGGGCTGGGTCCCGCGCTGATGACATTCATGTTCATCGCTTTCGATCCATTCCACCTGGCGCTGACGCGCGTATTTCACCTGGATGGATTGTCCAGCAATCTGGTTTTTCTCGCACTCCTGGCTTTCCTGCACTACTTGCGGCGGAACAGCCTGCTCTCGCTGTTGGTTTCCGGCATCGCTGCAGGGCTGGGCTGGTTGACGAAGTCGCCGGCGCTTTTGCTTATCCCAGTAGTGGGCGTGTTGGCCCTTGTAGATTTTTGGAAGAGGTTGACGTTTTCTACAACGGGGAATTTATGGCAATTGATCAGGCGCGCTGCCTGGCCAGTGATGCTTTGGGCTGGGCTCGGCATGCTGGTATTCGTGGCGTTTTGGCCCGCGATGTGGATTGATCCAGCCAATACACTCCTCCTGGTGCTCAGCCGGGCACAAAGATACGCCGAGCAGGGTCATTTCGCCAGCATGTTTTTTAAGGGTGTGGTCTATGAGCAAGGCAGGATCGGACCCCAATTTGTCGAGTTTTACCCCCTGACTTTTCTGTGGCGGACAACACCAATCATCCTGCTTGGAATACTGCTCGCCTTGCCGGGGGGGTGGTTAAGAGTTCGGGCCATTTCGGGAGCCCAGCACACGCCTGACGCTTTTTGGGGTCATCTCGCTCATTGGAATATTCGTAATGGGATTGACTCTCAGCGAGAAAATGGCGGATCGATATCTATTGCCGGCTTTCCTCCCTGCCAACCTGATTGCCGGGTTGGGATGGGCAGGGCTGTTCTCCTCCAAGGCTGGCGCCAGAGCAGGGCGGTTTCTGTTACCTGTTGGGATAGCAGCCGTGCTTGCCATCCAGGCGGTTTTATCTCTGAGCTCCCACCCGTATTATTTCACCTACTACAATCCAATCATGGGAGGCAGCCAAAAAGCAGCTGAGGTGCTACCCGTGGGCTGGGGAGAAGGGATTGATCAAGCCGCCAGGTACCTCAATCAAAAGCCGGCCGCCGAAGACTTGCACGTAATCTCCTGGTATCCTGCCGGCTCATTCAATTTCATCTTCAAAGGACACACGCGTGGTTTTCCGTATACGCCGGAGATGAAAAAACGCGAGTGGGAGAATTTTATCAACGCCGATTATGCGGTCATTTACATCAACCAGTGGCAAAGGCAGCTCCCTAAACCCGTGCTTGACTATGTATCTGAAAGGACACCCGAAGAAACCGTCGTGATCAACAACCTTGAGTATGTGCGCATTTACAAGATTCGCTGAAATTCATCCTGCGCTTTGATGAATCCTATGGATATCTTTTCCAACATTCGCAGCAATACGCCCGGCTTCCGCTCGCGCTGGATGGGATGGTCCGCGTGGATCATCCTGGCGATTGCCATCGCCTTGCCCCGACTGGTTGCCTTGAATCGCCTGGTGACGCCCGACGAACACTTATGGCTGGCGCGCTCCGCAAATTACTACATGGCGATCAGCCAGGGACAGCCGGCGTGGACATACCGCAGCGAACACCCGGGCGTGACCGTGATGTGGGCTGGCACGGCAGGTTTTCTTGTCCAGCACCCTGAGTATCGCCTGGACGGTCCGGATAAAGTTGACTCCAATGAGTTCAATCGCTATCTCAGCAACGCCAAAGGGGTTACCGCCTTAGATCTGCTGGTAGCCAGTCGCATCTTCATGATCATCGGGCACACACTGGTGCTGCTGGCCAGCTACGGATATGCTATCGGGCTGATTGGAGCCCTCCCGGCAACCCTTGCCTTTTTGCTTATCGCCCTCGAACCCTATCACATCGCGCTGACGCGCGTGCTCCACCTGGACGGTCTGGTAGGCAATCTGATGCTGCTGTCCTTACTGGCAATTATGGGGTATCTGCAAACACGACGGACACGTGACCTGGTGGTTTCGGCCGTTGCGGCCGGGTTAGGATTGCTGACCAAATTGCCGGCTGTATTGACCATACCGGTTGTGGGGATGTTGATCCTGTATGCGCTGTGGAAGGATCGAGAGGCCCATCTAGGAGCCTGGATTCCGAAGCTGCTTGGGAGGACGATCCGAATCTCCGTGATCTGGGGGTTGATCATGGCGATCACCTTTGTCGCATTGTGGCCTGCCATGTGGGTCAGTCCAATCCAGACACTCCAGAAAATTGCCATCCAGGGTTCGACCCATTACGAAACAGACGCAGGCACGCCGCGCTTCTTCATGGGGAAGATCGTCACCAGCGATCAATTTGGTCTCGAGTACTGGGATTTCTACCCGGTGACTTATCTCATGCGCAGCAGCCCGGTCGTGCTCTTCGGTCTGATCCTGGCAGCCTGGGCGATTGTGAAGAAACGCCAGCCTTTGGCATCTCCGAAGTCTCGCTTCGTGCTGCTGGGTTTGCTGCTCTTTATTGGGGTATTCACGGCAGCCATGACAACCAGCGACAGCAAATATGACCGTTATCTGCTGCCGGTCTACGCCCCCTTCGATATCATCGCCGGGCTGGGTTGGTCGGCTTTGATCTTATTCCTATCGGGGGAGACAAGGCGCAGCTTCTGGCGCTACGCTGCCCCATTCATGGCATTGCTGGCGGTTGCACTTCAGGGCATGCTGTCGCTGAGCACCTATCCCTACTACCTGTCTTATTACAATCCATTAATGGGAGGGGCTCGCCAGGCTCAGTATGTATTGCCGATTGGCTGGGGGGAGGGTCTGGACCAGGCCGCAAATTACCTGAATAAAAAGTATAAGGCGAGCCAGCTGGAGGTACTCTCCTACTATGCTTCCGGTTGTTTCTCTTACTACTTCAACGGGAGGGTCAGGCAGGTGTCGTTTGCGCAGGACTTGACCGAGGATGATTGGCAGAAATTTCTCGACTCAGATTACGTCGTCATCTATATCTCCCAACGTCAGCGCGAAATCGCCTCACCCATCCTGGATTATGTCGCCGACCTCACCCCAGAGCACACGGTGTGGATCAATGGGCTGGATTACGCCCGGGTCTACAAAATCCACCAATAACCCACCCAAAGGAACGACCAGGAAAAAGCTGCATCCTGTGCATGGCAAATCCTAACCCATGATACACACCTGTCAATGCAAAATAGAAATGTCCCTTTTTCTGCAAAGTAGAGATGTCCCCTTTGCCAGGGATGAATAATCGGATATGGTAGACTCGAGGCGCTCGTGCGGAGGATAGGGCAACGCTGGAGAGCGACCCGAGCGCCGACACGAGGCCGAAGACTGGGCAGAGCGGAGATCGCTCTGTTCTTTGGTTTCTGCCCAGTTTTTGGCCGAAAGCGATAAACTCACAGGCCGATCCATATCAGTCTGCGCCATGGGGAGTGGTTTCCTGGATAGGTTTGCCGTTGAGATGACGGCCGTATCGGCGCCAGGGGTGGTTGGGGGCGGGGACAGGGGGCGGCTTGATCTGGCGATCGAGGGTTTTGGTATCGGCGACCTGAGCCTGGCGAGTAGGCTTGTGAAAGATCGTGTAAGATAGGGGTTTGTTTCGGTAGAGGATGGTGACTTCTCCTTTGGCATTCTCACAGACGGTGACTTGAGCCTTGCGCAGAGCATAGTCAGGGCGGTTGGATTGGATCTGGTAGATCACCTTGTTGGCTTGCACGGTGAGGTTCTTGGAGAGCGTAGCGGTTTTCTGGCGGGTCAAGATGATATCCAGGTTTTCGGTTTTGAGTAAGGGGCGGTGGGCATCATGGTTGCTGCGGGGAGCCACGGCAAAGCGGCGGTTGAAATCCAGGCGGAACACGGGTAGATAGGCATTGGCGCTGTCGATGTCGGAAATACCTAGCAGGCGCAGCTCCTTGACCAGGCGGTCCTGGAGGGTCTGATTGGCGCGTTCGATGCGCCCTTTGGCTTGGGGGGTGTTGGCACAGATGATTTGGATGTCCAACTCCTGCATGGCTCGTGCGAACTGGGTAAGACCACTCCCTAGACCGATCGTTTGCACTTGATTGACCCGAAAGATGCCGTGCTTGTCGCTGTAGAAGGCCACCGGCTTGCCATACCGCTCAAAATAGTGCCGGGAAGCTTCGCAGTAGCCGAAAAAGGTCTCGTCCGGCACAAACCACAACTCCAAGAGTTGCCCCGTGGCATCGTCAATATACACCAGCAGGGTGCACTTCGGCCCGCGCCCTTCGAACCAGTCGTGATCCGAGCCATCGATCTGCACCAATTCCCCAAAACAAGCTCGCCGCTCACGCATCTGGTGCATCGACGGCTTTTTCGCCCGCTTCGGCTTCCACATCTCTTCTGCAATCATGATCTTGCGCACACTTTCCCGCGATATCCGTAGCTTGTGTTTCTCCGTCAGCTTCTCGTGCGCTAAGGTGGGTCCAAAGTCTCGATAGTGCTCATAGATCAGGTCGATGGCTTTCTGCTGCGTTTCCGCATCCAGGCGATGGTTGCTCGGCTTCCCTCGCCGGGCGCTGACCAACCCTTTCGCTCCTTGGACTTTATATGCTCGATAGAGCCGTTTGACCTGCCGCACACTCAAACTTAGTATCCGGGCTGCTTCCTTCTGCGTCAGGCGTTTGTCCTTGATCCGCTGTATCGCTTCCAATCGTGTGATTTCTCGGTTGCTCATTCTCAGTAGTTCGTCCATTTCGTGTCCCTTCAGAGGGGACATTTTAACTTTGCGAAAAGGGGACTCTACTACTTTGCGCTAACACCCATGATACACACCTTGACGCTAGCGCTATGGGATGATAAACTGCCCCCCAATATGTCCGCAATAGTAGCTCAGCTTCGCGCTCGTCGTACGCTCATGCCCTCCCACTGGAAGGTCAGAGGCGCGCACGTGCACGAATAGTAGCTACTAGCGCATCGGTTATCCACAGCCCTCCTTCCCAGGAGGGCTTTTTATTTTGTAACGAGGAGGCTGAAATGATCAAACCAGCGGTTAAAAAAGTGGTGTTGGCTTACTCCGGAGGGCTGGACACGTCGATTATTGTGCCCTGGCTCAAGGAGAATTACGGCTGCGAAGTGGTGTGCTTCACCGCGGATGTTGGCCAGGGAGAGGAGCTGGAAGGGCTGGAAGCCAAAGCCCTGGCAAGTGGCGCCCGCCAGTTCGTCCAGCACGATCTGAAAGAGGAGTTCGCCCAGGATTACCTCTTCCCTATGCTGCGCGCTGGGGCGGTATACGAGCGCAAATACCTGCTTGGCACGTCTGTCGCACGCCCGCTGATTGCCAAGCACCAGGTGGAGGTTGCCCACGAAGTTGGCGCCGACGCTGTGGCCCATGGCGCCACCGGCAAGGGCAATGACCAGGTACGCTTCGAGCTCACCTATACCGCCCTGGACCCTCGCTTGCAGGTGATCGCTCCCTGGCGCGAGTGGGATATCCGATCGCGTGAGGATGCCATCGCTTATGCCAGCGCTCGCGGCATCCCCATCAAGGCGACCCTCAAGTCGATCTACAGCCGCGATGGCAACCTGTGGCACATCTCGCACGAAGGCGGCCCGCTGGAAAACCCATGGATGGAACCAGACGAGGACATGTTCCAGCTCAGCGTCTCACCTGAGAGCGCCCCAGAGCAGGCTGAATATGTGGAGATCGCTTTTGATAGCGGAACGCCAGTAGCAATCAATGGCGAGAAGCTCTCCCCGGCGCAGGTGGTGGCGCATTTGAACGTCTTGGGCGGGAAGCACGGCATCGGGCGCGCCGACCTGGTGGAGAGCCGCCTGGTGGGCATGAAATCTCACGGCGTCTACGAGACCCCGGGAGGCACCATCCTGCTGGCAGCACACCGCGAGCTTGAATTGATCGTTCTGGACCGTGAGACGATCAGTTACAAGGACCAGGTGGCGCTCAAGTACGCCGATCTGGTTTACAATGGCATGTGGTTCTCGCCACTGCGCGAAGCCCTGGACTCTTTCGTAGACGCCACGCAGGGACCCGTCACCGGCTCAGTGCGTTTGAAACTTTACAAGGGCAACATCATCCCCGCCGGGAGGAAGAGCAGCTTAAGCTTGTACCGCGAGGACTTTGCCACCTTCGGGCAGGAAGACGTCTACGACCAGTCGGATGCGGAGGGGTTTATCCACCTGTTCGGCCTGCCGTTACAGGTGCGCGCCCTGAATGGCTTGCCGGTGTCAGGGTTGAACATGCCCAAGCCGGATTATTCGAGGTTTAAGAGAGATTAGATTGAGGAGAATTGAGCGTAGAGAATGGAGAGGAGTGAGGCGTGAGGAGTTAAAAGTGTTGTGTGAAATGAAGGTGTATTGGGAATAGGCGAGGCGGAGGCGCGATGGAGAACGGAGGTATGAGATGACACTTTGGGGAGGACGGTTTGGAGGCAAACTCGATCCCGCAGCCTGGGAGCTTAACGCGTCGCTGAGCATCGACGGTCGACTGGCAGACCAGGACGTGCGCGGCAGCCAGGCCTGGGCTGCAGCCCTGGAGAAAGCCGGCGTGCTAACGCCTGAGGAGGGCACTCAAATCCGCCAGGGGCTGCAAAGTGTCCGGGAAGAGCTACGCAGCGGCGCTTTTGCTTTCCAGGAGAGCGACGAGGATATCCACACTGCCGTGGAGCGCCGCCTGGGAGAGCTGATCGGCTCGCTGGCAGGCAAGCTGCACACCGGACGCAGCCGCAACGACCAGGTGGCAACCGATTTTCGCATGTGGCTGCTGGAGAACCTGCCAGCATTGCACGCGGCACTGCATGAGTTGCAGGCTGCCTTGCTGGAGCGCGCAGAGGAGAGCATGGAAACCCTCATGCCCGGCTATACGCATCTCCAGCGCGCCCAGCCGGTCTCCCTGGCGCACTGGTGGCTGGCGCATTTCTGGCCTCTCGCCCGCGACCGCCAGCGCCTGGAAGCACTGGCAGAGCGCACGGCTGTGCTACCCCTGGGGGCAGGCGCGCTGGCGGGGGCGCCCTTCCCCATCGACCGCCAGGCGCTGGCGCAGGAGCTGGGCTTTCGCGCTCCATCCCCCAACAGCATCGACGCTGTCTCCGACCGCGACTTCGCCGCTGAATTCCTTTTCTGCGCCGCGCTGTGCGGCACGCATCTCAGCCGCCTGGCGGAGGGTGCAATCCTGTTCTCGTCAGCTGAGTTTGGCTTCTTCGAGCTCTCCGACCAATACGCCACTGGCTCCAGCCTGCTGCCACAGAAGAAAAACCCGGATGTCTTCGAGCTGGCGCGCGGCAAGGCAGGTGCCCTGCTGGGCTGGCTGGCAGGCTTGCTGGCGACGCTCAAAGGGCTGCCCTCGGCATACGACAAGGACCTGCAAGAAGATAAAGCACCTGTCTTCCAGGCGTACGACACGTTGACCTCCCTGCTGCCTGTGCTGGCAGGCGCCATCCGCACCATCACCGCCCACCCGGAGCGCATGCAGGCTGCCATCGACCCCGGCATGATGGCTACCGACCTGGCAGACTACCTGGTGGAGAGAGGCGTGCCCTTCCGCCAGGCACACGAAATGGCGGGCAAAGCTGTGCAGCTCGCCGGACAGCGAGGCGTGAGCCTGGATGCCCTCAGCCTGGAAGATTACCGCTCGCTGCACCCGTCGATTGATGCAGACATATTCTCCGTCTTCGACCCGCTGCGCAGCATACGCCGCCGCTCTATCTATGGCGGCACTGCCCCCCTGGCAGTCCAGGCGCAGATGGAAGAGGCGCGAGCAACGCTCGAGAAATAGAATCAATTCGCTGCGCCAGCAGTTCAACTGCTGGCGTATCCGTGAGCGTTCACCCTTGGAGGATGATCTCGGATCATCTTTCCTAACTACTGGCACATCCGAGAAAATTCCAATATACTTCAAGCATGAGCCAACACTGCGAAATCTTCCGCCTTGGGCTGGTGCCCTACCAACAAGCCTGGGATCTGCAAAACAAGCTGGCAGCAGAGATCGGTGAGGGGCGCCGCCCGCCAGCGCTGCTGCTGCTGGAACACCCACACACCTACACCTTTGGGCGGCGCGGCCATCCGGAGAACCTGCTGTGGGATGAAGCCGAGCTAGAGCGCCGCGGGGTGGCGATCCACTGGGTCGACCGCGGCGGCGATGTGACATACCACGGGCCCGGTCAGCTGGTTGGCTACCCCTTAATTCCGCTGGGCACCCCAGTGATGCATTCCAACCCCGAGAACAATTCCACCCGCCTGCCCCAGGCCGACTATGTTGGCTACGTGCGCAGGCTGGAAGAGGTCCTCATCCTGGCGCTGGCAAGACTGGGAGTATCCGCTCACCCTGTGGAGGGCATGACCGGAGTGTGGGTAGAGCCAGGGTCGCAGGTAGAAGGTTTAAAGTTGGATGATGGAGAGAACGAATCTCATAGTTCAACGATCGATTCCCCCTCCCTTGCTAAAATTGCCGCCATCGGCGTCAAGGTGGACGCGCTCGGCGTCACCCGTCACGGCTTTGCCCTGAACGTGAACCCCGATATGGAGTACTGGCAGGGCATCATTGGCTGCGGTCTGGTTGGCTATCCGGTGACCAGCCTGGCAGAGCTGCTCGAAACGCCACCGCTAATCCACGTGGTAACGGGTGAGGTGGTCAGGGCATTCTCCCAGGTCTTCGAATATGCCTTGGTCGAAGCTCCCTTCTAATGATGAGATCCCCAATATCGGACGAGCTCTCCCCAAGTGCAGGCAGGCGCCCGTGGCCCGAAATTTGCACCCCTAATTCAGGCACAGATTGCGACTGAATTTGTTTGACACAATCCCCAAAAGTTATTACACTATGGGGTGGAAGGCCAATCATGGGAGTGATAGCGCCTGACACACGAGGAGGAACAACATGGCTTCACAATCCTTTCAGTTGATCATGCGGACGGGACCGACCCCAGGGAAAGTATTTGAGCTCGCCAAAGGCGAAATTTACATTGGCCGCGATGTAAACAACGATATCGTCGTCAACAACTCGGAAGTTTCCCGCAAGCATTCCCGCCTGATCCTGCAAGCCGCCGGATACATGCTGGAGGACCTTGGCTCCACCAACGGCACCTTTGTCAATGGGCAGCGCTTGATGGGACCGCACATCCTGCGCCCAGGGGAATTGGTCATGGTCGGCGAAAACGTGAGCATGGCCTATGAAGCTGGATACGACGCCGACGCCACAGTGGTTGCCGCGCCGCACCAGGTGCCAGCGTATCCTCCGACCCCGCCACCTCCCAAGCAGACCTACATCCCTCCTCAGCAACCTGCCGCATCCCAGCGTCCCCCCGCACCGGCATACACCGGTCAGATCCCCGAAGGTCCTGCGGAGACTTATTATCAAGAGGAACCCGAAGGGGGCAGGTTCAACCGGCGCACCATGATCATCGCCGGCTGCGGCTGCCTGGTGATCGCGCTGTGTGTCGGCGTCGGCGGGCTGTTCGTGGTGGACTCCTTCCGCCTATGGTGCGAGCCGCCCTTTAGCTGGATCAGCTTCTTGTATCCATTACTCGGAGGCGTGCCCTGCCCTTGAGATTATTTATCCTCACCCCCCACTCTGCTTCCCTACCTGCCTGGTTGCGCAGCAGGCGCACGCGGCGGTCGCAGACCTTCGGCCGCTCTCCAAAATGGAGAGCGGGGGAGAAAGCCGGAATGGGTGGCGTGCGCGCGCACGCCACCCATTCCGGCTATTATTACCGGGGCTAAAGGGGTGGGCTTGGGAAATCCACTGCCGCTGCCAGGACAGCACTGCGTGTACGCCCTGCTGTGCGAGGATGGCAGCATTTATATCGGCTGGACGAACGACCTCAGCAGGCGCTTCCGGCAGCACCAGGCAGGCAAAGCTGCCCGCTGGACGAAGAAGCACAAAGCTGAGCGCATCCTGCACTACGAGCAGGTTGGCTCCCGCCAGGAGGCTATGAAGCTGGAGCGCCAGTGGAAGACTGGCAAGGGCAGGTACCGGCTGAAAAAAATGGCGAATCAGGACGAGTCCTGACGTCTGTTGGCGATCAGCACACTGTTTTCTTAATTCGCCCGTTCACCCCCTTAGACAAAATTCGAATAAGGCTATCACCCACCGAACCCATCCAGAACGCCATTGGCAGCATCCAGCAAACGCTCGGCAAACTCATATTCCCCTTCTTGCAGGTGACCGTCTGCGGAGACCAGCAGCATCTCGATGAGCACATTGGCACTGCTTTCCGGATGGCGCAGGTAATCCGCTACAATGCCGCGCTGGCGCATCTGCTCGCCATCGGGCAGCCAGGCGGTGAGGTAATACGCGGATGGATCAAGTTCTTGCTGGTAGCGTCGCACGGTGTCATAGAAAGCCACCGTCAGGCGCAAGTCGTCCAGGTCTGATTGGGTATAGGCCTGGCTTTGCAGCCAGCCTATGAAGCCTGTCTCCAACTGGTCCAGGCGAAGGCCGAAATATTTCTGCAGGGAGGCATCCATGACCTGCACTTGCCCCGAGCCGGACGAATCCGGGAGCATACCCCGGTAAAATTCTTCAAAAGCCTCCCACCCCCAGCGCTCCACCATGTAATCCACCAGCGCTCCGGCTTGCAGGTATCCGGTCTCGTGCTGTGATGGGTAGAAGTCCTTTGCCAGAGATGCCAGCGGCTTGTACCATCCCAACTCAAGAAGCGCCGCCGCGCGTGGCAAGATGGACTCTTCCTTGAAATGCCCGCCGCTGAGGTACACCGCTAAGCCTTCCACGAGAATCGTCGGGCGCAGTTCGCCGCCCAGGTGGTTATCCAGGTAATGCACCATCTCATGGCGCAAGACAATCCCCGGGTCACCGCCGGAATAGCGCTGGTCAAGATAGGAGATTGCAATCACCTCGCTATTGGTGAAGCCACCGTGTCCCAGGACGCGCGGCAAGATCACCAACTTCACCGGCTGGGGAAAGCCGGCTTGCACGCGCCTGCGGGCGCTCTCGCCCAGAGGCAGCTGAGCCAGGTAGCGCCCTTCCACAATTGCCGCCTGGCGGTCGGCCAGCTCCAGCAGCTCTTCCAGATCGCGCTCAGCATCTGTATTCGTAATGTAATACAGCAGGCAGCAATCGCTCTCCGCCTGAGCCCAGCGCGCCCCAGCTTGCTCCCTCGGCAGCTCGCTCCTGGGGAGCAGGGCCACCGTCTCCGTCCATTGCACGCCTTCAGGCTGGATGGAAAAGGTCACATCGTAATTACCAGGTTCCCAGCCGCGTGTATCCCAGGCCCAGGTCAGGGTGGCTTGCTTGCGCCTGGCAATACCAAAATTTCCAAATTCTTCCGGACCGAAGATCTCTTGCACACCTGCCACCTGCACCGTGGCGCTGTCTCCGGAAACATCGATGCTCGGCGGGGCGATGATCTCGAAGCTCACCTGGTCGCCGGTGTACAAGCCGCCATCCGGGTGGTAACGAACATTGAAGGGCGCTCCATCTGGAAGAACGGTTGCTGGCGCCTGCCCGGTGGCTGTTGGCTTGGGAATGACTGTGGCAGATGGCGCCACAGCAGGGGTAGGCATTTCTGGGGCGATGAGTGCCGGCAACTGAGTGACTGCCTGACAGGCGAGCAGCAGGATGGCGAATAGGATGATCAGAGGGCGGCGCATAGGCTGTATTATACGATGTTGGAGAATAGAGAGTAGATACGAGAGAGTAGTTATGAGTGGACAGTGAAGAGATACAAAGAGGATAGTAAAATATTAGATTGAAGGAACAATAAGAGTTGCGTTCCTTACTGACACCTCACTGCTCACTATTCACTGTTCACTTTCCGCCCTTGGAGGTTTTATGTCCCACATGTTCGTCCCAGGTCCAGTAGACGTTGATGCCGAAATCCTGGCTGCCCAAACCCGCCCCATGCTGCCTCACCGCAGTAAAGAATTTGAGGCCATTTTCCAACGCGTCTCCGACCAGGCGCGCCAGCTTTTCTACACCCAGCAGCGAGTCTTCATCTTCGCTGCTTCTGGCAGCGGGCTGCAAGAAGCCAGCGTGCGCAACCTGGCCAGGGAGAGTGTGCTCTCCTGCGTCAACGGCGCATTCGCCAAACGCTGGTATGAAACAGCGAAGGCAAACGGCAAGCATGCCGACTTGCTGGAGACAGCATGGAACCACCCCATCACTGGGGAACTCGTCGCCGGTGCCCTGCATGACAAGCGTTATGAGGTGCTCACCGTGGTGCACAACGAGACGTCTAGCGGTGTGCAGAACCCTGTGCAAGAGATCGCTGAAGCAGCTCGACAGGCAAGCCCAGATACGCTGATCTGCGTAGACGCCGTCTCCTCGCTGGGCGGCGCCAAAATCGAGATGGACGCCTGGGGCATCGACATGCTGCTCACGTCGTCTCAGAAGTGCCTTGCATTGCCTCCTGGTCTGGCGCTGGGGGCGGTCTCAGACCGGGCACTCGCTTACGCCGAGGATGTTCCTAACCGGGGCTGGTATTTTGATTTTGTCCGCATGGAGAAGCACCGCCTGAAGGATTCCACCCCTGCCACGCCGGCGCTCTCGCTCATTTATGCCCTGGACGAACAGATCAAGCATATCCTGGCTGAGGGGCTGGAACAGCGCTTTGCACGGCACAGCGCCATGGCGAGCAGCGTGCAAGACTGGGCGCTGCAATCCGGTCTGAGCCTGTTCGCACCAGAGGGCTTCCGCTCGCAAACTGTGACAACCGTAAAGAACTCCCGCAAGTATGATATCGCCCAGCTCAATAAGTTCTTACTCGAGCGAGAGATGCGCATCGCCAACGGCTACGGTCCATTGAAGGGCGAAACCTTCCGCATCGCTCACATGGGCGAGACGCGCATGGCAGACATCGAGCGGTTGCTCGAGGCGCTGGATGAATTCATTATCCTACATCGAAGTTGAGCTGTTGAGCCACGCCTTCGGCGGAGAGGCCTTCGGCAGGCTGCCTGACGGGCGGGCTGTATTCGTCCCGTTTGCTATCCCCGGTGAGCGGGTGTCTGTGCGCCTGGTGGAGGAAAAGCGCAGTTATGCCCGGGCCGAGCTGTTGGAAGTGCTGGAGAGTACACCGCATCGGATCACGCCGCGCTGCAAACATTACAGCATGTGCGGTGGGTGCCATTACCAACACCTGACTTACGAGGCTCAACTTGTAGCCAAGCAAGAGATCCTGCGCCAGCAGTTGCAGCGCATCGGCGGAATCCCGGATCCGCTGGTTAGCCAGACCGTCCCCTCGCCCCAACCTTGGGAATACCGCAATCACATACAATTTCATCTAACGCCATCAGGCGCTCTTGGATTCCATAAAGCGCGCTCCGACCAGGTATTCAAGATCGAGGAATGTCATCTGCCCGAGACAGCGATCGGATCGGTGTGGCCACAGCTCGATCTCGAGTACATCCCTGACCTGGAGCGCATCGGAATTCGCCAGGGTGCCGGCGAGGATATTCAGGTCATGCTGGAAAGCAGCACGCCCGACACGCCTGAGCTCAGCGTGGAGGAGCTGCCGCTCTCGGTGGTCCACCTGGGGCCTGAAGGACCGCTTGTGCTGGCGGGCAGCCAGGCTGTGGAGATTGACGTGCTCGAGCGCACATTCCGCGTCTCAGCAGGGGCTTTCTTCCAGGCCAATACTGGCATTGCCGGAGCAATGGTCGCCCACCTGCTGGAGAGACTGCCACTGCACACTGGAGTCACCCTCCTAGAGCTGTATAGCGGCGTGGGCCTTTTCAGCGCCTTCCTGGCAGAGCGTGTCAGCAGGCTGGTAGCAGTGGAGGCATCCCGATATGCCTGCGCCGATTTCGAAGCCAATCTCGAAGAATTTGAGAATGTTGAGCTTTACGAGGCGCAGGTCGAGCAGGTGATCACCAACCTGGACCTGCGCCCGGAGATCATCCTGGTCGACCCGCCACGCGCAGGCTGGGGCAAAGATGTCGCAGAACGGGTGGCAGCTATGCAGCCAGCCTGCATCGCGTATGTTTCCTGCGACCCGGCAACCCTGGCGCGGGATGGCAAAACCTTCATCGACGCGGGCTACCAGCTCGACGAAATCACGCCTTTTGACGCATTCCCCCAAACCTACCATATCGAGAGCATCAGTCTGTGGTTGAGGATAAGCTCAGAGCTCTAGACCGTTACGGGCAGGGGACAATCCTGACCCGATCCTGACCCTCGATCAGTTCCTTTTGAAATCCATACGCGCGCAGAATGCCGATCGAGTCGCCGCATTGGAACCCGGTGTGGGCGATCACGAATTCGCAAACCAAATCGGGCATGCCATCCTGGTTGATATCTCTGGGGAAGCAGGCGATCTTCCCCCTCGTATGGAAAAGCGAAGCTTCGTTTCCAGTATGACCGAATGTCAATGTCGTCTGATCCAGCTGGTTGCTTGCATCAAAAAGTTGTGTTGAGAAGACTACAACCGTCACGCGATGCGAGCTGTTGCGGTCGATGACATTGCTGAATGAGTTTGGCTTGATATCGATGGCAGCGTCGATTTGGATTGCCTCCACAGCGCCGATGTCGCAGCCACCACCCTGCGGCCGGTGTATTCCTCGCTGGTCAGCCGGCAAGCAGGAGACTGGATTGGCGGCATCCATTGCCGGGCTGCCGAATTTTGGAGGGGTTGTTTTGGTCAAGCCACCGAATGGCCCCAGGTTGAACAGGCGCGCATCCAGGATATTCGACAGCGTGCCGGTCAGGTCGCCAGGCGCCGAGGTCCAATTGCATCCATCGACGATACCAATCAGGTTATATCCCAGGTTGGTAACGCTGGCGCCGGGCCACAGGTTGCAATCTACTGTCGGTTGCAGAGGACCCTCGCCATATACCTTATTGCCCGCGACCAGAGTGTTTTGGATGGTGAGCGCGCCGCTGTTAGAGACCTCGAGCGCCCCACCAATATTGCCTAAAAAGCCGATGGCATCGATGTTGTTGAAGATAGTCACATGGTTGAGGCTGGCGGTGCCGCCTGCGATCCCCACGCCGCCACCGCCCAGGTCACCCTGATTGTAGGTGAAGGTTACATTCTCGATGTTCGATGTGCCCCCATCGCTTTGCTTGAGGCCGCCAGCCCAACTGCGCCCCCAATTCCCGCTAACGGTGCTATTGCGGAGGACCAGACTGCCGGCATTGGCGATGCCACCGCCATCCGCGATAGTGAAATTCCCGCCGATCTCACATTCCTGGATCTCCGCAGCACCCAGGTTATAAATACCACCGCCACCATCCACACCACTGGACGAGAATGCCCAGCCCCAGTTGCCGACCACCCGGCTGCGAAGGGCAACCAATCTCCCTTCATTGTAGATGCCCCCACCGGTGCCGTAGCCATTATTCCTCGAAATGGTCGAATTGACCAAAGACAGGCTACCTGTCAAATAGATGCCAGCCCCATCCCTCTCGATCTCGTTTTGATTGATCTCTGATTGTTGGATATCGAGCTCGGCATAGCTGAAAATTCCACCCCCGTGATTAGCAGCATAGTTTTGGTTTACCTGGCTGTCTCGTAACTGCAATCGGCCTGCCTCCTGGAAGATGCCGCCACCATTCTGACCGGTCTTGTTCTTGATTATCTCCGAGCGCTCCAGGGTGACAGATCCACCCAGGGCGAACACCCCCCCACCAGCAAGCTTGGCCTCGTTCCCTTCGAGGACGCTATCCTGCAAGATGAGCTCGCCTGCGGACAAATAGATCGCACCCCCGTCGTCGTACCGGCTGATGTTCTCCTTGAGGGTCGCACGGATCAAGCTGGCCTGCCCACCGGAAACGAATATCGCTCCACCATCACCATCTGTCTGGTTGCCAGAGATATCCGTATCCTCGATGGTCATATGCCCACTCGACTGGTAGATGGCTCCAGCATAATCGTAGCTCAGGTTGCCTGCGATGGTGCTGTGGGTCAGGATTAATGTGCCACTGTTGCTGATCGCCCCCACAGCATGCCCGGTTCCATTTTGATTGGCAGTGATGTTTTCCAGACGTGCCATCCCAGTATTCCCTAGCGCACCAGCGACGAAGCGGCTGTTATTGTGATCCAGGTGGCTATCCAGAACGACCAGGTTTGCGCGGTTGTAGATTGCTGCACCGACACCACTGAAGTTTCCATTAAAGGTGCTGCCGGTAATGGTCAAATCCCCATCGTTATATATTCCGCCAGCATAACTGTCGTCATCGGCAGCGTTATTCAGAAAATTGGTTTCCTCGATTGTTGCGTTCCCAGCATTGAAGATTGCCCCTCCATAAGTTGCCTGGTTATGGCTGAGCTGGCAGCGGCGCAGCTCAAGCGTACCCGCATTATTAATGCCGCCTCCCCGGAAGCCATCGAAATCGCCTGAGGAGTTATTGCTTAAAACGCAATCTTCAAGGATGAGCTGGGCTTCATTGAAAACGGCTTTTCCATTCATCAGAGCTGGGGAGTTATTCAACGCAAGATGGTGCAGCTTCACGATCCCAGCGCCAGGCAAGATATGGATAGATCGATCACGATCGGTATCATATAACGTATCAATGAAACCCTGGATGATCGATACATCCGATCCCTGCCCGCGAATGGTAACCGAGGCACTGATATCCAGATCGCCGGTTATACCGAGATCTTCATTACTGCCCACAACGGTCAGCGAGTACACACCTGCTGGTAACAGGATCACGTCGTCACCAGAGCCGGCTTGACAAGCGTCCACTGGCATGTCAGAGTTGGCTGCCAGGATCGCCTCGCGCAAGGTGCAGTTACCGTTGGGGATAGCGTCGTCTTCGATCGTCTTGACGACGATCTGGCTTGTTGCCGTGGCTCCAGCAGCAGAGCTTAAAGTAGTAAGGAAGAAGATGGTTGCGATCAGGCAGATCCAAGGTGTCATCTTCCACTTCTTCATCGCACCCTCCCCCCGGAGTTGTCCGGACGTTACGTCTTCAAGATTATTCGGCGTTTGATCGGTAATAAAGACAGTTGGGATTTGCCAGTGTGATGAGCAACCCATCAATGAGTAATTTCAATATAGCACAAGAAAATCGAATGTCAATGAGTACTTGACAAAAGCGGATGAATTCCTCTTGACATAGAACAAATGTTCTGGTATGATTTAATTATTCTCCTAGAAGGTGAACCATGTTCAGCACAAGAGAGCGCATGGATATTTATTATGACGTTCGAGCACGCGGAGCCCCAGAACTGAGGCCCCGGCTTTCATCTCAAGATTCGCAGATTGAGAATGCGGCACATACCACGCTCTCGGGTGTGCTAGAGGGGCTTGGTCCACTGCCTCCATTTACCTCTGTCCTCGGGATATGCAAAGATGGGCTCCCCCTACTTGTCGATCTCAGGGATCCCTCCCCTGGATCGATCCTCATCCAGGGTGATGCGCATTCAGGCAAAGCTCGTCTCATGCAATCTTATCTGCTATCCGTTGGCTATCTCAACCCCCCAGATCGAGTAGCCATGAGCGTGATCAGTCCAGTTCCTGGACTGTTTGAGAAGATTGAAAAACTTCCCAATTGTCGGGCAGTGCTTTCTGCATACGAGCGCGATGCCAGTGAGCTGGTTGTCGAATTTTCCGCTCTGGCAGAGCAGCGCAAGTATGGGAGACATCCTGGACCAGTTGAGCTGCTTGTTCTGCATGACCTACCCGTTTTCGTCCAGAACAATGATTACGAAGTCAACGCTTACCTTAAATGGCTAATCGAGCACGGTCCAGGATCTTCCATTTGGACCATCGCCAGCGTTAAATCTTCGCAATTATGGCGTATTCACAATAGATATTACGAAGCCTTTGGAACATATCTGACAGGTAGCACGAAACCTGCATCCTTGTTGGTAGATCGAGAGACAACTGATAATGAGGCACTTCTGGGTTTCTTCGCTACACATCTTGGAGATGAGCGGGTTCATTTCTGGAGCCTGCAGGACTAGCCCGAGGAGGGATTATGAACATTGGAATGCTTTGGTTTGACAACGATCCTAAAACCGAGATCGGCGCCAAGATTGAGCGCGCCTCAGCGTATTACCGCAACAAGTATGGCAAACTGCCCAATGTGTGCTTTGTGCACCCAAGCATGCTGAACCTTCCAGCGACATCCAATGGAAAAAATCTCATCAAAAGTGGCAGCGTTGAAGTGCGCATTTCCCCCACCGTCCGCCCGAACCATTTCTGGATTGGCGTGAATGGGACACTGCAAACTACTGAAGCGTGATACTCGCCACCAGGCTGTCCAAAGCGACCTCGTCCTCGATCAATCCGCTTTTTATGGCCGTATCCATCTCAAGCAACTTGCGATACAAGCTGTCAAGCTTTTCCTGAGTAAATCGCCGCGCCTGTTCCATGACCTTGCGCGCTTCAAAGGCTTTCAGCCTAGCTCCCGACTGGAGCTCCCTGTCCGATCCCCCTTGATCCAAAACATCCCTGGCCAGCAACAATAAGCGGATTTGCCGTGCAATCATCGACATGATGTATTGCGGGGCTTCCTCATCTAGAAACTGGCGCAACAACCGGCTTGCGTTTTTGGCGTCTTGCTTTGCCAGCGCATCCACCAGGGCGAAGATGCGCTCGTGAAAAACAGGTATCCCCAGCGCCTCTACATCGTCAACATCGATCGTGCGCGTGAAATTGACATAAGCCTGCAGTTTTTGCAGCTCATGGAAGGCCATACGCGCATTCAACCCAACCATGCGCACCAGGGACCACGCTGCCTCGGGAGTGATCTCACATCCAGCGTTGCGCGCCTGCTCACCCAGCCAGCGCGCCATGTCCCCATCACTGAGCAAAGTGAATTGGCGGATAAAGGTGCGGGCACCAGCCCGGAGCGCCCAAGCCAGCAGCCAGTCATTTTCTGGGAGGGTGCGATATTCTACCAGCACGACAGCAGCCGTTGCGGGCAACTCGTCGAGCAGGGTGATAAATTTCCGTTGCAGATCAGGAGTGGTCAGCCGCGATTGCGGGCTGGTGACAACGACCAATCGCCGTGGGGCGAGGAAAGGCATTGCCATAGCAGCCATGCGAAGTTCCTCGACTGAAAATGCGTTGCCCTCCAGACGCGTAGTATTAAGCGCCGCTGTCGTGGCGTCCCCAAATTTACCGGCAAGCTCGGAAAGGAAACCAGAGATACCGAACTCATCCGGGCCATGGAGCAAATAAACGACAGGAGGGTCGCCTGCCATGTTCAGCCGCGCGTCAGGATGCGGAAAGATGGCATAGTGCCCTGGCGACCGGCAGTGATCTCCAGCACCTGCATTGAGCCGCCATCGGGCGAAGTAGTCAGGCGCTCCTGGAGGAGAAAACCCAGCGGCTGTGCCAGGATGAGCGCCAGTGTCGCCAAGGAGGCGACAAGCGGCAGGCGTTCCAGCCAATCCCGCTTGCGCCGGCCCACCCCAAAGAGGGCCAGGACGGCTCCCAGTCCGGCAAGGCTGCCAGAAACGACGAAGTTTGTGCCGCAATTCGGGTGCACAGCCAACTCCGCCTGCCCGTTCTGCAGGCGCGTTTGAGCTTCTTGTACTGCAGCGTATAAATCATCTAATGAGAGCTCGCCCAGGATCCAAAAGCCGCGCCAGTCGGAATAGCCAGCCATGCTGCGCCGTGGCAGCCGCTCGGCGAGGACGTGCAGCGTTGCATGCTCGAGCCCGTGGTTGCGCCTGATGCGCTCAATAATGGATTGCCCTTTCGATCGTATTGTTGTTGTGCTCATTTCTCCAATTCTATCACTTTGTATTCCCATACCCCCCTCTCAGTGAAATAGGAAATTAGGAGCGGCGAGCACTCTGCGCTCGCCGCTCCTAATTTCCAGAGCTAATCCCATCACCCCTGAGAGGGGGCAAGGGGGATGAGGATGTATGTTATGGATAGCTTTCCTGCAACAAAGCCTGGATGGCAGCCTCGGTCTGCTCGTAAGCCCCTTCGCCGATATGGTGGTAGCGGATGTGGCCGCGCTTATCGATCAGGTAGAGCGAAGGCCAATAGCGGTTTTTATAGGCGCGCCAGGTAGCGCCGTCATTGTCCTGGGCGACTGCGTAGGGAACGTCCAGCCGGACAATAGCCTCTTTCAGGTTGTCCAGGTCCTCTTCATGGCTAAACTCGGGATAATGGTTACCAATGACCACAAGCCCCTGGGGGCTGTATGCTTCGTGCCATCCCCTCAACGAGGGGATCACATTCCGGCAGTTAATTCACCCAAAGGTCCACATATCCAGGAGCACCACTTTGCCGCGCAAGCCTGCCAGGCGCAGCGGGCTCTCGGTGTTCAGCCAGATTTCGTTGTTCAGCTCTGGGGCTTCTCCCAGGTCTTGCAGGTCAGCCCTCACTGCTTGCGGGGTGGGATCCGGTTCAGGAGGTTCGGGTTCGGTGGACGGCGCTGGTTGGGATTGTTCTTCATTATCTGCCTGCATTGGATCCTCCTGCATGCCCAGGTTGGCAACCGCGCAACCAGACAGCACAGCCACAAGAAAGGCCATTAATACCAATCGTAGCACACTCCACCTCCAAGATCATTGATCCTATCGCGCATGCGCCTCATCTCAATTTCTTTGGCGCGGGCCAATGGCAAACTATAACAAGGATATCTTACGAATAAATTACAGGTGAGGGAACAGCAGTATAATCAGTATGAAGCTATCAATTGCACAAACACGGAGGAACAATGTTATGGTCATGCCAGTGATCCAATACGCACCGGAGGACTGTGCCTGGTGTGAAGGCACCGGCAAATTTGGGACTTATCAAGATGTTTGCCTAGTATGCGGAGGACAGGGGAGCGTCCTAGTGGCGCAGCCTTCGCGCAAATGCCCGTGGTGCAATGGGCAGGGCGCCGTCGACGCCGGCGAGTTCAAGGACCGCTGTAAGATGTGCAACGGGGCGGGCTGGTCGCATGTCTTCAAGCAGGCAAGCCGCTGACGCAACAGATTCTTTCCAGGGAGCGTACTCTAACCACTACACACAGTAATCAGTAGAGCACACTCACAACAGCCCATGCAGAGAGCACAGCCAGCAGGCTGGCAACCAGGCCGACCAACAACTTAAATAGCAGCCGCCTGTAACGGTAGGATACCGACTGCCACCCACCGCTCAGCCAGCCCCCGAAAGATACACGACGACTGCGGCGCCTCTTCTTCATCCCTTGCTTGTTTATCCAATTTGATTCTACACGATAAGTAGCTTACCGAACCAGGGGACCGGCGTCAGCACCTATCACGCCAGACGTGTGCGTGCTCTGCAACTGCCATTATCCACCCGGTGCATTAGAATATCGGTATAATCAACTAAGTTTTATCCAATTAATCATCAAGAGGAAAACCTGCTCAGCATGATCTCTATCGGTACTTTGATCAACGACCGTTATCACCTTATCGCCGAGCTTGGCCACGGCGGCATGGGCGCGGTCTACCGCGCCCAAGATGCGCTGCTGGAGCGCGCGGTGGCGGTCAAGGTACTCAACGATACCAGTTTGGGGTCCCAGGGCAAAGCGCGCTTGCTGCGCGAAGCCCAGGCTGCGGCAAAGCTCAACCACCCCAACATCGTGGCTGTTTACGACGCTGGCGAAGCCGAGGGGCTCCCCTACATCGTCATGGAGCTCGTGGAAGGGGCATCTTTACATGACCAAAGACCAAAGACAAACGAGGAAGTTCTTGCGATCGCGCGCCATCTGTGCCAAGCCCTGGAACACGCCCACAGCCAGGGCATCATCCACCGCGACCTCAAGCCCGAAAACGTGCTCATCGCCCCAGATGGCAGCGCCAAGCTGATGGATTTCGGTCTGGCGCGCTCGGTGGCCTCGCGCCTCTCGCTGGATGGCGCCATCGTCGGCACAGTGTTCTACCTTGCCCCTGAGCAGGCTCTGGGTAAGGAGATTGACGGGCGCGCCGACCTGTACGCCCTGGGCGCCATGCTCTACGAGTTATGCACCGGGCAGCTTCCCTTCAGCGGAGACGACCCCTTCGCCGTCATCACCCAGCACCTGCACGCCCCGCTCGTATCCCCACGTGCCAGGAATGAATCCATCTCACCCGCCCTGGATGTTCTCATTCAGCAGCTGATGAGCAAGTCCGCTGAGGAGCGGCCTGCATCGGCAGCAGAGGTGCTGAAACGCCTGGACGAGATCATTCATGCGCCCGCCCTCCCCACACAAGCGCCCGTCCCGGCGCTCTCCTTGCTTGAGCGGATCGTGCGCGGGCGCATTGTCAGCCGCGAGTCTGAGCTGTCTGAAGCCAGCCTGCTTTGGGAGCGGGCACGCCACGGGCAGGGCCAGCTGCTGCTGGTGAGCGGCGAGCCGGGTGTGGGCAAGACGCGCCTGGTGCGTGAGATCGTCACCCGCGCCGAAGTCTCTGGAGGGCTGGCGTTCACCGGCGAGTGCTACGCCGAAGGCGGCGCCCCGTTCTCTCCCTTCGCACAGATTGTGCGCAGCGCCTTGCGCGACGGAACGCAGCCGGAGAGCGTGCCAGACTTTGTGATGGCCGACCTGCTCCTGCTGGCACCCGACCTGCGCCTGTATACCCCGCGCGTCCTGCCCAACCCTCCGCTCGACCCGCAATCCGACCAGGCGCGCCTGTTCGAGAACGTAGCCGCCTTCTGCCAGATCCTTTCACAGAATTCCCCCCTGCTACTCCTGCTGGAAGACGTGCACTGGGCTGACAGCGGCACGCTGCACCTGCTGCACCACCTGGCGCGTCGGTCATCGGAGATGCCCTTACTGCTGATCGCTACCTACCGCGAGGTGGAGTTGGACCAGACCATGCCGTTGCAGGCCCTACTCCACAACCTGAACCGCGAGCGCCTGGGTGGGCGTCTGAAGCTCGAACGCCTGGATAAAACTGCCACACAGGCAATGCTGAAGGCGCTCTTCGCCGAAGAAATCACCCCCGAGTTCCTTGAGCCAATCTACCGCGAGACGGAGGGCAACCCGTTCTTCATCGAAGAGGTATGTAAAGCTTTGGTAGAGAGTGGGATACTGTCCTACTCAGATGGGCGCTGGCACCGCCCGGATACGGATTCCCTGGCGATCCCCCAAAGCGTGCGCGTTGCCATCCAATCCAGGTTGGGCAACCTGCCGGACTCGGTCCAGGAGGTACTCAGCTTTGCCGCCATCCTTGGGCGGCAATTCGATTACGAGCTGCTGACTCAAGCCAGTGCGAGTTCTGAGGATGAGCTAATCGAGGCTCTGGAGAAAGCCATCTCGGCACAATTGGTGGAGGAGGTGAGCGCGAGGCTTGGCGGCACCTACCGCTTCACGCATGCCCTCATCCCGCCTATCCTTCGTGATGTGCTCTCCATCCCCCGCAGGCGGCGCCACCACCGCCACATCCTATCGGCGCTTGAGGCGCTACGACCGGACGATCTGGAAGCCTTAGCCTATCACGCCCTGGAGAGCGGCGATCTAGAGAAAGGCGCCAGCTACTCGTTGCAGGCGGCTCGCAAGGCTTACCAGCTGTATGCGCTGGACGAAGCCCTGCGCCATGCAGGACATGCCCGAGACGCGGCCGAAGATCTCAATCAGCCGGGACAGCTCATCGAAATTCATGAATTGATGGGCGATGTGTACTTTTTGCAGGGGGCTACGCAACCCGGCGTTGAGGCGTACCAATCCGCCCTGGAGCTCACCGAAGACCCTAAAAAGCGCGTCGTTATAAATACCAAGATCGGCGTGATCTACACATGGTCCCAGGACGACCGTGGCCTGGAATACCTCAACACCGTGGTTCAATCTGCTGATCCCCAAACCCAGCCAAACCAGCTCGCTCACGCTATTTCCGGCATCGGGAGGTTCCATCACTACCGAGGCCAGTATCGCCAGGCGGTCGAACAACTCCAACATGCCCATGAGCTTGCCGAGCCGCTGCAGGATCCGTATGTGCTCACCACTATCTACAGCAGTTTGGCTGGAGCCTACCAGCATCTGGCGGAGTTCGAGACCAGCATGGGGTGGGCACGGCAATCAATCGAATTCGGCGAGCGCATGAATTACCCTCCAGCGGTTGCCCTGGGTTATGAATTTCTGGCTGAATGCTCGAATTTACTGGGGAATTTCCCTGATGGCCTGCGCTTCGGCAAGCAAAACCGCCTCATCGGCGTCAAAACCGGCGCTCTGAACCGCATCGCCTGGGCAGATTTTTCGCTCGGATATGCATATTACGCTCAAGGAGACTTGGGGCGCGCTGCCGAGAGCACTCAAAACGCGCTAGCCCTGGCAGTGACCCTTCAAGACAACCGCCTGACCTTGCTTACTGAAAGCTGGCTGGTGTTGATCCGGAGTGACAGAGGGGATAGTGATGGCCTGGAAGCGGCTGCCAGGCACGCTCAGCAACGTGGCCAGGCGCTGAACGATATGTATATGCTGGCGACAGGCAATAACGCCCTGGCCTACTACCTTGCCAGTCGCAAGGAATGGGAGCAGGCGGAGGTGTGGATGGATGCAGTCGCCCTCGCCTTGAAGAAATCGGAGAGCAGGGTGGTCCCCTTGACCTACTTTGGCTTCTACGGCCAGATCTTGCTCCAGCGCTCCAGGCTGGATGAAGCCGATGAGATCATCCAGAACAACCTGGCGATGACCCGGGAGGCGCACTCTGCATATTCCGAAGGTCAGGCTACCCTCACCCTGGCACAGGTCCGCTCGGCGCAGGGCCAGCGCGATGCAGCGGCCGCCCTCTTCGAGCAGTCCATCCAAATCTTCGAACGCCTGGAGAGCCGCCTGGAGCTGGGCAAAGCTCTCTATACTCTGGGCGAGGCGCAGGCTGGGTGGGGTGAAGAGCAGGCTGCCAGGCAATCCATGTCTCGCGCACGGCAGCTCTTCGAAGAGTGCCAGGCAGGGCTATGGCTCCAAAAAGTAAAACAAATATCGGTGAAATAGAATTACGGGGAGATTTGTACTTTTTGTGTTAGAAATATATAGATAATCCCCCAATCTATCTTTGACAAAACCTGTCTCACATGCTACAATTCTCTTTGTCGAGTGATAATTTGGCCGGAATCCCGGCCCTGTCCTGCGCTATGGTTTTAATGACCAGAAGGTATGCGAGGGGAAAACCCAATCAGCATTGTCCCAATGCAAGTTTGATTTCCACACCCCGGCCGGCTGCACAGGTGATTATAGCACCCCGGGGTGTTGCTTTTATTTTTGACATATTTAAGGAATAAGTAATGAGTAACAAGAAAAACAGCCTTAACGGCAAACTACGGATTATCCCCCTGGGGGGTTTAGGGGAAGTCGGTAAGAATATGATGGCCTACCAGTACGAGGACAATATCCTCGTTGTGGATACTGGTCTGATGTTCCCCGACAACGATATGCTAGGGATCGATTACATCATCCCCGACTTTCAATTCTTGATTGATAACCGCGACCTGATTCGCGGTGTGATCGTCACCCACGGTCACGAAGACCACACCGGCGCAATCCGCCACCTGATGGAGCAGATCGACGCTCCCATATATGCCACGCCGCTCACGCGCGGCCTGCTGGAGGTCAAGCTCTCGCGGAGCGGATTGCTCAGTCGCGCTAACTTGATCACCGTGCAGGCTGGCGAGCAGGTGGAGATTGGTCCCTTCAGCGTGGAGTTCTTCCACGTGTGCCACTCCATCCCCGATGGCGTCGGGTTGGGCATAACCACCCCCGCCGGTCTGGTGGTCCACACCGGAGACTATAAGTTCGACCATACCCCGGTGGACAACTGGCCGACGGATTACGCCAAGCTGGCCGAGCTCTCGGAGCGCGGCGTGCTGGCGCTTCTAGCGGACTCAACCAACTCCGACAAGCCCGGCTGGACGCCGTCCGAGCGTGTCATTGACCCGGCATTCGACCAGGTCTTTCGCAACGCGCAGGGGCGCATTATCATCGCCAGCTTTGCCTCGCTCATCTCTCGCATGCAGCAGGTGGCGAACGCCGCCATGCGCCACAACCGCAAGATGGCATTTGTAGGCACCAGCATGGTTGAGAACGCCCGCATGGCGCGCAAGCTGGGCTATTTGGAAATCCCGGACAGCGTTGTGGTGGGCATCGATCAGGCGCTGAAGATGAAGCCTAAAGAAGTGGTGTTGATGTCCACTGGCACGCAAGGGGAGCCAACCTCGATTATGGGGCGGCTCTCTACCGGCACCAACCGCCATTTCGATATCATCCCTGGCGACACGGTGGTACTGTCTTCACACCCCATCCCGGGCAACGAGGAGAGCGTGTACCGCACGATCAACCGGCTGTTCCGCCGCGGCGCCGACGTAATTTACGAAGCTATCGCCCCGGTGCATGTCTCCGGGCACGCCAGCCAGGAGGAGATGAAGCTGATGCTCAACCTGGTGCGTCCGCAACACTTTATCCCCATCCATGGCGAGCTACGCCACCTCAAGCAGCACGCTCACCTCGCCCGCCAGGTAGGCATCCCCGATGAGCGCATCGCTATCGTGGAAAATGGACAGGTGGTCGAATTCAAAGACGGCAAGATGCACATCGGCGAGCGATTACCCGGTGGCTATGTCTTCGTGGACGGCGCTGGCGTGGGAGAGATCGGCCCGGATGTGATGCGCGAGCGCGAGGTGCTGGCGCGGGATGGCTTCGTCCTGGTGAATCTGACACTCGAGCGCAACTCCTGTCACCTGGTGGAAGAACCTGAGATCATCACCCGCGGTTTTATATATGCCGCCGATGCTGAGGAGCTGCTGCACGCCACTCGCCAGAAAGTCGTGGAGACGATCAACTGTGCCAGCAACGGGCGCATGAAGTCAGACATCGAGCAGACGCTCAAGTCCTTCCTATATAGTAAGACAAAACGACGGCCAATGGTGTTCGTCAGCATGAGCGAGGCGTAATTTAGCCCCCACCCCCTTACCCCCGCCCCCAAGGGCGGGGAAGAGACCGAAAAAAGACACCGACCGGCAGCAATGCTGCCGGTCGGTGTCTTTTTTCGTAACACTCACAAGGTTCATTCGCGTCTGCTTCTCTTTTCCTGGCGGAAGATCTCCACCCCATCCCAGAGGAGGGTGATGGCAGTGATTCCTAATGCGGCGGAGAGCAGGTCATCGATCGCCGCCAGAGAGGCGACCAGGACTGCTGTCCCAACCAGAAACAGGGGAAGGGCCGGACGAGTGCCAAAACGGGCGTGCAGCCATCTCACCATCACGTGCCCGATGGCAATCGTGGCAAAGGTGACCGAGGCGAGGACCAGCCCAGCCCAGTGCAAGCTCATGGCTCAAAGCCTCCCGGCGGGTACTTGTACTCCTGGTGATCCTTGCGTCTGGGATTCGCCGGGAACAAACCGCGGCGCACGCGCTCAGTCTGGGCTGGCAGCTCGGTGGCGCCCCAAACCACCGACCCACCGAAGACGCCCATCATCGCTGAGATGACGAACGTCGGCGCCAGCAGCGACCCCAGGCAAATCAGCAATCCGATCGCCAGCACCGCCTTCCAGGCTCGCGCACCCACGGCGTACTCCAAGCGGATCACCCACAGGAACCCGAAGCCGATACAAAACAGCATGAAAAGCCCAAAATAAACTCCTGTCAGGTTCAAGTTTCACTACTCCAATTTCGTCACGTCTAACCGCACCCTGATAATTCCTAAGTCCTATCATGCTTCTGGTAGGACACTCCCGACATCCAAACCCTCACTATTCACTCATCACACTTCCCTATTAATATACTTCCCACCCATCCTCTTTCCACCCATATTTGCCGCGCAGGGGCACGAATGCGACTGGCACGCCCGTATCCTGCTCGAAGCTGGCGCCGCGGCGCTCCCAGCGCTCCAGGAACTGGCTCATTCGCCCTCCTACTGGCACAACCAGGCGCCCACCCTGGTCGAGCTGTTCCATCAGGGCTTTAGGCGCATCCGGAGCAGCCGCGGTAACCAGGATAGCCTGAAAAGGGGCCAGCTCGGGCAGACCCATCGAGCCATCTCCGATATGTACGTGCACGTTGCTCAAGCCCAGCTCCTGCAGTACAGCGCCGGCCTGCTCGGCCAGTTTGTCGTGGCGCTCAATGGTGTGCACTTCCTTCGCCAGCCGTCCCAGCACTGCCGCCTGGTAGCCAGAGCCTGTGCCCACTTCCAGCACGCGTTCATCCCCTTTCAGGTTCAGCAGCTGAGTCATCAAGGCGACAATGTAGGGCTGTGAGATGGTCTGCCCGCTTCCGATGGGCAGTGGGCCATCGCTATAGGCATGATGTCGGTACTCTGGAGGGACGAAACGGTGGCGAGGCACCTCGCGCATCACCTGAAGCACACGCTCATCGCTGAGATGCCGCTCGACGAGCTGCTCATCCACCATGCGCTGGCGCTCCTTGGTGTACATTAATTCTTCGTCCACAATCACTCTCCCCTGCGCGAGTTCCTACACCAAACGGATAATGCCAAGGTCGTCTTTGCTTCAGGTTGGGAGGTGTAATATTCGTCTCGTTCGCGCGATTGGCGTTACACCTCGTGCCGGAGTGAAACAAACCTCTTCCATAGCTCATCCCGCTGGCCGGGCTGGAAGGGAATGTACAGCCCCAGGCGGTCCGCCAATCCCGCGTAGCGTTGCCTCAAAGCAGCGGGGAGCTCGTCCAGTGTAGCGACGACTGCAAAAGTCGCCAGCATCTCATCGCTGATCAGGCTGGGCATCTCGCCCCATTCGCCTCGCGAGGCGTGCTTCGAGAGTCGCGCGGCGACCTCCTCCCAGCCATGCAGCGCCATCACTGCACGATAGGAAGGTGTGGATGCGTAGAAGGCGATCTGCGAGCGTACGAACAGGTCATCCTCCGGGCTGCAAACGACCAAAGCCGTGACCGAGACCGCCACCTTCGCCCGGCCGCGCCCAGACTTCTCGGCGCCCTGCTGGATCGCTGGCAGGATTACCTCTTGCAGATAGCGCTGCGTGTGCAATGGGTGCACGTGAAAGCCATCCGCGCTCTCCCCAGCCAGGCGCGCCAGCCCTGTGTTCACCCCTGCGATGTAGATGGGGATATTCGGGTTAGAGATCCGACCGGGGTTGAAGAAGGGCGACATCAAGGTGAGCTTGTAATACTCCCCGCGGTAGTTGAGCGGCTCGCCGCTCTGCCAGGCGTGCCAGAAGGCGCGCAGCGCCTCGATCTGCTCGCGCAGCTTGCCCACCACCGATTCGGGCCAGGGCATGCCAAAGCGCCGTTCGATATGCGCCTTCACCTGCGTCCCCAAGCCGAGGATGAAGCGCCCGCCAGAGGCCTGCGCCAGGTCCCAGGCGGTATATGCCAGGGTTGCCGGGCTGCGGGCGAAGGCAATGGCTACTGCAGTTCCGAAGTGCAGGCGCTGGGTGTGCTCTGCGATCAGCGCTCCCGGCAGAAAGGGATCATGCAGAGTCTCTGTGGACCAAAGGGCATCGAAGCCCAGCGCCTCGGCAGCCCGCGCCAGCGCAGGGACATCAGAAATGGGAACCGGGGGGAGGGTGGCGTCGATCAATAGAGAAGTCATTAGAATTTCCCTGAACGCTTTGGTAGCAAATTATCGATAACCTGATTTTGAAATTATTCTGGTTCCAAATGCTCTAAAAACTGGCGGGCAGAGACAATCGGGATATCCTGGTAAACGCCCAGGTCTAACAAGTGGTGATCGCCACTTACGATCAAATTCGCCTGACCGTCGAGGGCGCATGCAAGGAACATCTCATCCTTCGCATCAGCTGGGATGCTCCCAGCGACATCTACTCCTCCTGGCACGAGTAAGGCATCGTGCTCGAGCAGGCGAATGATTTGAACGATCTCTTCATCTACCAGCAGGTATTTCTTGCGAACACGTGGATACTGCAGGACGGCTTGAACCTCGAGCAGGATGGCAGGTGAAGAAACCAACAAAAAGCGTCTTTCACGCCAGGCATTTAGAATCTCGGCAGGCGCTCCTTTTTGACTCAATATGCCGCTGACGATTATGTTTGTGTCAATCACCGCTCGCAGCATCGCGCCCTCTTAGAGCATCGATTGCCTGGTTGATGTCATTTTCAACTTCTTCTTCTGGAAAGTCCGTTAATTTACTGCGAATGCGGTCAAGTACCTGGAAACGTTTTTCTCGTTCAGCAATTAATCGTTCATAGACATCTACAGGAATGAGCGCTACCATGGGTTTACCCGAGCGCTCAACGATGGCAATCTCTCCACCGTAACCAACACGTCCGAGCAAATCAGCAAAACGGCGCCGGGCTTCACGTGCGCCAATCACAATGGTCATATGGCACCTCCACTTCGTATCCGGAGTGGAGTATAGCACAAAGTGACCACAAGGTCAATAGTGTCTACTGTGTACACAAATATCAAATCAAACCCGCATGCAGGAAGACCCATCAATAAACTTATCGCCTTCTCCCCTGACTCCTCTCAATTCTCTACTCTCCCTCTTCCAGCAAATAAGCCACCAACCATCTCGTCGTCGCCTCGAGCGCCTCCATGTGCGTGCGCTCGTAGTTATGCGATGCGTCCACGCCCGGCCCAATCAGCGCTACCGCCACGTCGCCGCCGGCGCGCCAGTAGGCTTCGCCGTCGGAGCCGTAAGAGGGATAAATATCCACCTTGTATGGGATGCCGTGCGCTTCGGCAAGCTGGCGCAGGCGCTGGCTCATGAGGTGGTGGTACGGTCCTCCCGAATCCTTCACACACAGGGAGGCGTGGAATTCGTCCGAGGTCTGCCCTTCGCCCACAGCAGCCATATCCACAGTGAGCAGCTCGGTCACTTCGGGAGGGATGCCCGCCGCCGCCCCGTGCCCGACCTCCTCATAGTTGCTGATCAATAGATGCGTGTCCTGGGATGGCTGCAGGTTGGCATCGTGCAGCGCTTTGACCGCCGCCAGGATGCACGCCACGCAGGCCTTATCGTCCAGGTGGCGCGAGCGCACGAAGCCATCCACCAGCTCCAGGCGCGGGTCGAAGGCTACGAAGTCGCCCACCTCGACGCCTAATGCGCGCGTGTCCGCCGCGCTGGTAGTGCGGGCATCCAGGCGCACCTCCATATTCTCATCCTCGCGCTCGGTCTCTTTCACTTTCGCGCCGAACACGTGCACCGACGATTTGGTAAGCAGCAGCGCCCCGCGGATCGTCTTCCCCGCGCGGGTGAATACGGTGACACCCTCGCCTTCCACCGTGCCCCAGGCGTAGCCGCCGATCTTGGTCAGCTTCAACCTGCCGTTGGCTTTGATCTCCTTCACCATAGCGCCCAGCGTGTCGGCGTGGGCGGTCAGGGCGCGGGGTGCATCGGAGCGAGCGCCGGGCCACGTGGCTGCCAGGGCGCCCTTGCGCGTACGCCTCAGCTTCAGAGGTGGGAAGGCTTCCAGCGCTGCGTGGGTCAGATCGATGGCGCGCTGGGCGTAGCCGGTCGGACTAGGGGTGTTGAGAAGATCGGTGAGAGTGGAGAGGAGATAGTCATTGTCTATGAGAGGGAGAGGGGTCATGCAGATTCGTTCCTTGGAAGATTTTCGAACTCAAGAATTACCCTACGCCAATCATCCGGGACAGGAATCGACTGGCCTTTATGGTAATCGTACGCCACCAGCACCGCAGAAGCCTCTGCCAGCACCTGCCCTTTGCGGGCGTCTTCGATCACGTGCTGCGTCTCCAGGCTCTTCTCACCCAGGCGCGAGGTGCGTACGCCCACCCGCACCGGCTGCCCGAACTGCACCGGGTTGCGGAAGTCGATTTGGATGCTCGCCAGGATCACGCCCAAGTTCATGAAGGAGCCGCCGTTCCACAAGCCCAAATGCTGGAAGTAGTGGATGCGGGCCTGCTCCATGAAGGTCAGGTACCTGGCGTTGTTGAGGTGCCCCTGCGGGTCCAGGTCGCCGTAGCGCACTTCGATGGGATGGTAATAGCGGTATTGAGGCATGCAGAAATTATATACCAGATGAGTGAATGGTGAGGGGTAAGGCGGGATTTAGGGGTCGGGGGGATGAGATAGGAGAGTGGAGATTAGAGAGTAGAAACCAGAACACCATCCAGTGGTATGACAATTCTCCATTATCCATTCTCTACTCCCCAATCCTGCCGCTGCTCTGCGGTATAATGATCGCCATGGAAAATTCCAACCCTGATGAGACCAGGCCTACGCCTGTACAACCTGAAGAATCCGTTCCATTCGATCTCAGCGATACGCAGCCTACCAGCTTAGAGCAACCGCAAGAGGATGGACCGGCTTTCGATCCTACCCAGCCGGTGGAGGTTTTCACTGTTTCAGAAAGCCAGCCAGACTATGACGCCACCGTGCCAGTTCAGACCCGCCAGGAACCCCCGCCCCCGCCTCCACCCGTCGAGAAGGCCAAACGACGCTTCCGCCTCCCACCTGCGGCGAGCTGGTCACTGCTGGGGCTGCTGGGTTTGCTCCTGATCGGCGTACTGAGCGCCTTTGGCGGCTACAACGAAGGCATCCGCCTGCGCAAACAGGCCGAAATCGTCCAGAAATCATCGACTGCTGCTGAGCAGTTCCAGCTGGGGTTACAAGACATGGAAGCCGGGAACTACGACAGAGCCCGCCAGCGCTTCGAGTACGTCATCGAGCTCGACCCAGGATTCCCAGGCGTCACCGAGAAGCTGGCAGACGTGCTCATGCTGCTCAACGCCACAGCCACGCCCACGATTGTGCCCACGCCCACCCTGACGCCCACACCGGATACGCGCAATGTCGACCAGCTCTTTTCTCAGGCGCAGCAAGACCTGGCGAATTCAAATTGGAGCGCTGCCATCGATACCCTGCTGGCGCTGCGCAAGGCTGATCCCAACTTCCAGCCTGTGTGGGTGGACGATATGCTCTTCGTCGCCTTCCGCAACCGCGGCAAGGACAAGATCCTTGGTGCGGACCTGGAAGGCGGCATCTACGACCTGACCATCGCGGCGCAGTTCGGCTACCTGGATTTTGATTCGCGCTCCCTTCAGGATTGGGCGCGGCTGTATCTCACAGGGGCAAGCTTTTGGGAGCTGGATTGGTCCCAAGCGGTGTTCTATTTCGCCCAGATCGCCCCGGCTTTACCCAACCTGAGCGACGGCTCCGGCTGGACTGCCGCCCAGCGCTACCGCCTGGCGCTGATCGGGTATGGCGAGGACCTGATTGAGCAGACCGAATGGTGCAGCGCCAAATCCCAACTTGAGCTGGCGCTCTCGATGGGACCCGACGAGCGAGGGCAAGCATTGTACGATCAGGCGGCGAGTGTCTGCGATGGGGACTCAGGCGAGGAGACCGACACCGGCGGCAGTCAGCCTACCCAGGAAACCCAGCCGGCTGCAACCACGGAACCACCCCCCCAACCCACGCCGACGACTGAAGTCGTCTCCACAGAGCCACCCCCTGAGGGAACCCCCAGCCCCTAGCGTATGGCCCAGCCCCCTGATTGGGCACTCACCGTGATCTACTGGCTGCATATGCTCGCCACCGTTGTCTGGATCGGCGGGCTGGCAGCCCTGGCGCTGTTCGTGCTCCCCGCGGCGCGCAGCAGCCTGGAGGCGGGTAGCTACAGCCGCCTGCTGGAAGGCATGCAACGCCGCCTGGATCCACTGGGCTGGCTATGTTTGGCGGTGCTTCTCTTCACGGGACTATTCCAAATGACCGCCAGCCCTAATTACTCCGGTTTCCTGGCGATAGAGAGCCGCTGGGCGCTTGCCATATTGTTGAAGCACATCGTATTTGCCGCCCTGGCAGCCACCAGCGCCTACCTGACCTGGGGATTACTACCCCGGCTGCGCCGCCTCGCCCTGCAACGCTTGGACCAGCCAGCGGGTGGCGCTCTGCAAGGATTTCAGCAGCAGGAAGTGCGCCTGGTACGCCTGAATTTGATCTTGGGGATCGTGATCCTGGCTTTAACTGCCCTGGCGCGCGTCTCTTAACTCACCCTACACGGATTTTATTAAGTCGAGTAAGCCCTGTTCTTTACCCATCCCCCTGCCCCCTTCCCTCAGGGAAGGGGGACTTTAAGCAGGCTGTGGCTCACCCTAATTTCCCACTTGACATGCCGCTTTTTAAATGATAATCTTACCGGCGTCGTGCAGCCCTGTGAGGCTGTAATATCATGTAAGAAGATGGAGATCGAAGAAATGAGCGAGCGAATTATTGGGACAGTCAAATGGTTCAATGCGGCCAAAGGCTACGGCTTCCTTGGGCGCGATGACGGCGACGATATTTTCGTGCATTACACCGCCATCCAGATGAGCGGTTACCGTCGCCTGGAGAAAGACCAGAAAGTGGAATTCTCCGTTGAGGAAGGCCCCAAGGGGCTACAGGCTGCGAACGTCACGCCAGTCTAATAACCGCCGGAATATGTAACTATCCTCTGCCCCTCTCCTTTTGGAGAGGGGTTTTTTGTTCAGGGCTTTTTGTGGATGACTCCCAGGTACACCGAAGCTGTGGTATCAGTGACCCCCCGACCGATGGGTTCACCGGGCATCCTCCAGCCGCAAGTCTCGAACACCAGCAGGGGAAGATCGCTGTAGGAGAGCGCCAGCAGCTTCTCATCGAAGCGGGCAGCGAAGTCCAGGGCATCCCAGATCGGGGAATTAAAGTAAGCCCGCATGGATTTGGCTGGCAGGCGCGAGGCCACACTGAGGGTGAATCCCTCATAACGGCGCTTGCCCTGCAGGATGACCACTTCAGCGCCGTGCAGCGCCCGCAGGTTCTGGCGCACTTCTTTGAGTGAAAGACCAGCGCGGTTGATCCCCGTTCCCTCTACGGCGTGGCGGAAAGCCTGCCCCTCTCCACCCATCCCCGAATGCACAGATACAAAGGTGATCTCACCCCCTGCCTCGGACTGGTAGGTGTTCACGCAGCCGCGGTTGTCGCCATAATTGCAGGATTGCCCGGGTAAAAACGAGATCGAGATCGGCTTGCCAGCGTTGACGTCCGCCTTCGGTGGGTAGATCAGGATGCGCACGCGATGTCCAGGATCGGCCAGGTCCAGGCCGTAGAACCCTTGCAGCGGCTCGGGGGTAGGAGGGACCTGGGTGGGTGGGATCTGGGTAGGAGCGTGCGGCTGGAAAGGTGTGGGGGATTTAATCAGCGGCTGGAAAGGCGTGCTGGTGGGCTCCACCAGCCAATCCAGGCTGAACAGGTAGCCCAAATCGAAGTTGCCTCGCCCGCCGGTGGGCACACGGGGAGTGGTCTGGTGGCTAACCGGGGTCTGGTTCTCCTCGGGAGGCTGTTCGGCAGGTGGCGTCGTATCCGACGGAGGGGTTGTTGGAGCAGGCGCGGTGGTCTGCTGTGGGGTGGCGGTAGGCACCGGGATTGGTGTGCTTTCAGGGCCAGGGGTCTCTACCACGGAATATTCGCGCAGGCGCTGAACACCGCCGCCGCAGGCGTATGTGTTAGCGCTGGTGCGCGTACAGCGAGTGCCCACAGCCGGCGCGGGCAGGTTGGGCTCCAAGCAATAAGCGAGAACCTCCCAGCCTTCGTTGTGGCACAGGCGAAAGCGTTGACGGCGGATGCCCAACCCAGGCACATTCCCGATGCCCAGGTCGCGGCACACGCGCCAGTTGTTCTGCGGCTTTTGCGCCAGAGGCGCCAGGAAAAGGTCTTCAAAAGGCGGCGGTGAAGCGGCGGATACCGGCGCAGGCCAGCGAACCCCAACAGCCAGCACTACGATAAGTAACTCCACCAGGATGAGCGCAGCTCGCTTCATTGCTGTTTTAGCTCGGCGATATAAGGCAGTGTGCGGAATTTATCAGCGAAGTCCAGCCCGTACCCCACAACCCACACGTCGGGGATATCAAAACCCAGGTAATCGAGCGGCACATCGACGCTCTCGCGCCGCTTGCGCACCAGGACGCAGGTGTGGATCGAAGCCGGCTTGCGGCCTTTCAGGATGCCATACAGGTAGTGGAGCGTGTTGCCGGTATCTAAGATATCCTCGACGATCACGACATGGCGACCCTCGATCGGCTCGCGCAGGTCCATAAGGATTCGCACGGCGCCGGAAGTGGTGCTCTGGCCGTAGCTGGAGAGGGCCATAAAGTCGACACTGTGCGGGACGGAGAGCTCCCGGGCCAGGTCAGCAAGGAAGATGAAGGCGCCTTTTAGGATGCCGACCAGGTAAAGGCTTTCTACCCCGCTGAAATCGCTCGAGATCTGGTCTGCCAGCTCCTTGACGCGCGCTTGGATGGCCATGGCTGAGATCAGGACACGCAATTGGTCCGATGGGGGATACATTTGGGAGACCTCCCCGGTGTGAGCGTCAGGCTAAAATCAAACGCTGCAATGGGCTTGCAGTGCAGATCATATCACGTTTTGCCGCAAAGTAGCAAGATTTATTGATCGCTTTTAAACTCCTATCAGCTCCCCTTACCCTCCGCCGGACGGTCCTCCTACGAACCCTCCCTCTGTCAGGCGGCGCAGGTCGCCCAGGGCGGCATCAATCTCTTCAGCGGTCACCGGGCGATCCTGGTCGAGATGCTTGAGCTCTCCCGAGGCGGTTTTCTCCAGGGCAACCTGGCGGATGGTCAGGTCGCGCGAGAGCGCCTCTTTCACAAGCGCCGCTCCGGCTGCGTAGCCGATCAATGGGTTCAGGGCTGTAACCACGATGGCGTTCTTCGCCAGCCAGCCCTCGGCGCGCCCGGTGTTTGCCTGCAGGCCGCGCACGCACTTCTCGGTGAAGGCGCGCACTGCCCCGATGGTCACCTGCATGGCCTCGAACAGGTTGTGGGCGATGACGGGCATCATCACATTGAGCTCGAGCTGCCCGGCTTGTGCAGCCAGCGCCACGGTATGGTCGCAGCCCTGCACATGGTACATCGCCTGGTTAAGCATCTCTGCCAGGACCGGGTTAACCTTACCTGGCATGATGCTGGATCCCGGCTGCACGACCGGCAGGCGCAGCTCGTCCAGCCCGGTGGACGGGCCGGAGGCCAGCAATCGGAAGTCGTTGGCAATGCGCGTCAGCGTCACAGCCAGGGTACGCAACGAGGCAGAGAAATCGGCGGCGTCGGCCTGGGATTGCATGCTCTCGAACAGGTCGTCGCTGGATTGCAGCTCCAGCCCGGTAAGCTCGGACAGGCGCTGCACCATGCGCATGTGGTACTCAGGGTGAGCGTTCAGCCCGGTGCCAACGGCGGTGCCGCCAATACCCAGCCGGCGCAGACCTTCGGCAGCGCGGCGGATGCGCGCTGCGTCCCGCTCCACCGCGCGGGCGTACCCTCCGAACTCCTGGCCCAAGCGCAGGGGCACGGCGTCTTGCAGGTGGGTGCGCCCGGATTTGATCACTTCGTCGAACTCAACGGCTTTCTGGCTTAATGCCCCCGCCAGGTCGCCTACTGCTTGCAGCAGCTCTTCAAGGCGCCATAGAGCTCCAAGGCGGATGGCAGTGGGAATGGTGTCGTTTGTGGATTGGGCCATATTAACATGGTCGTTGGGATGCACCAGATACTCACCCAGCCCGCCACCCAGCAGCTGCGTGGCGCGGTTGGCGATGACCTCGTTGGCGTTCATATTATGGCTGGTGCCCGCCCCCGCCTGGAAGGGGTCGACGACGAAATGCTCATCCCAGTGCCCATCGATGACCTCCTGGGCAGCCTGGGCGATGGCGTCGGCTCGCCCGGCATCCAGAAGCCCCAGGTCGCGGTTGACTTCGGCAGCGGCTCTTTTGATGGTGGCAATAGCCCAGATGAACGCCCGCCAGGGCTTGAGACCTGAAATGGGGAAGTTGTGCACAGCGCGCTCGAGTCTGCGCCCCATACAACGCCTGGGCAGGAACGCTGACTTCACCCAACGAGTCTCTTTCAATGCGTGTAAGTGGGTTCATTGTGGAGGTATTTTACCTGATTTAATCGCCCGATAGCATCAAGCCAAACTGGATATAATAGGAATTAGCATTAATCACTTACAACTCACTATTCACTATTCACTGCCCATGCTCATTCACTCCACCTCCCAACTGCTCACACTCACCGGCGGGCCACAGCGCGGGGGCAAACTGGGGCGCCTGGGCATTATCCCCGATGGCGCCGTGCTTTTCCGCGACGGCAAGATCGCTGCTGTAGGCCCAAGCGATGAGCTGCTGAACTCCTATCCAGACGAGCCAGCTCTGGACGCTGGGGGCAAAGTGGTCATGCCCGGTTTTGTAGACCCGCACACCCACGCCATTTGGGCTGGCGACCGCGCCGCCGAATTCGAGCTGCGCCTGGAGGGCAAGCCTTACCTGGAAATCCTGGCAGAGGGCGGCGGGATCTTATCCACCGTGCGCTCCACACGCGCCGCCTCGCTCAAGAAGCTGCTCGACCAAACGCGCCTGCGCCTGGCGGGTATGTTCCGGCATGGCACCACCACCGCCGAGGTGAAGACCGGTTACGGGCTGCGCAGCGCCACCGAGCTACGCATGCTCCAGGCTCTGATCGGGCTGGACGCCGAGGGCCCGCTGGAGATTGCCAGCACCTTCCTGGCAGCGCATGCCATCGCCCCCGAATACCGCCACGACCCTGACGGCTACACCACGCTGATCTGCGAGACCATGCTGCCCATGCTGCGCGACTGGTGGCCGCACCATGCCCCGCATCACCCCCTGCCTTTTGTGGATGTATTCTGCGAGCAGGGCGCCTTCACGCTGGAGCAATCCCGGCGCATCCTGGAGACTGCCAAAGGGTTGGGCTTCCCGCTCAAGATCCACTCCGACGAGTTTGGCAACCTGGGAGGGACGCGGCTGGCTGCGCAACTGGGCGCTGTGTCTGCCGACCACCTGGTGACCACCTCCCCGGAGGAGATCGAAGCCCTGGCCGCCAGCGATACGGTGGCTGTGGCGCTGCCGTGCACACCATTTGGGCTGGCTGAGAGGGATTACACCCCTGCCAAAGCATTCCTGCAGGCAAACGGCCTGCTGGCGATCGCTACCGACCTCAACCCCGGCACCGCCTGGTGCGAGTCGATGCAATTTGCCATTGCCCTGGCTTGCCGCTATATGCGCCTGACCCCGGCGCAAGCCATCGCTGCTGCGACGATCAACGCTGCTACAGCTATCGGCCGCGCAGACAGAGTCGGCTCGATTGAGGTCGGCAAGCAGGCGGACCTCCTAATTTTAAGTGTCTCGGATTACCGCCACCTGGGCTACCGCTTCGGCAGCAACTTAGTAGGGACGGTGATCAAAAAAGGGGTGGTCTATCCACATGCATGACATAGGATGTGGATGAGGTGGAGAATCGCAGAAACAATTCGTTTTCCGTTAGGTGTAAAAGATAGGACGCGGATATACACGGAAATCACGGATCGATCCGCGTCCATCCGTGTCCTACCCTTATCTGGTTTGTGACCTTGAGCATCCATGATCTCTATTGACACTGCCCGCGGCTGGTACCCTGACAACGACCCCGTACACGGCTTCGACCACGTGCTGCGCGTCTACCACCTGGCTGAACACCTGGCGCGCCTGGAAGGCGCCGACCTGGAGATCGTGCGCCTCGCCGCTCTCCTGCATGACGCCAACCCCGATACGCAAAACGCTATACGCTATACGCAAGCTGATACGAGCAGCTTGCGTGAAAATCACCATCACGCTTCGGCCTCCTTCGCTGCCCAGGTGCTGCAAGGGGAGGGCTGGCCCGAGGAGCGCATCGCCCGCGTGGAGCACTGCATCCGCGCCCACCGCTTCCGCGATGAACGTGAGCCACCCGCCACGCTGGAGGCGCAGGTCCTGTTCGACGCCGACAAGCTGGACGCCATCGGGGCCATCGGGGTGGCGCGCGCCATCGGCTACGCAGTTCAAGCCGGGCAGCCGGCGTACGCCACGCCATCGCAGCAGTTCATCGAGAGTGGCGAGCTGGCCCCCGGCGAGCCCCACTCCGCCTACCACGAATACATCTTCAAGCTGCGGCACATCAAGGAGCGCATGTTCACGTCCGCAGGGCGGGCGCTGGCAGAAGATCGCCACCACGTGATGGTGGCGTATTTTGAACAGCTGGCTCAAGAGATGGGAGGCTTGTGACCTAGAAATGCTAGCGGAAGGGTGTTCCAACACCTGAATGGACTTACCGTCTGCGTGGCACTTTGAAAGTGTCACGCATTTTCTTAAGCTATAATTCCCCCACGAAATGGACGCTATCGACACAAAACCACAAGCCCTGCCTGCCCTCAGGCAGAGGCTCACCTCCCGCCTGCCCTCATGGGGGCAAATTCTGCCAGTCTTCTCGACCATCGTCTTTGTCGTTTTTAGCTGGACGATCTACCATCTCTTCTGGCAAATGGCCAGCTGGCTGTATACCCTGAGCCTGTTAAACGTGCTCATCCTGGCGGCTTACATCCTATCCTTCGCCCTGGTCGAAAGCCTGGCGCTCCTGGGGGTCTTGTTTGCCCTAAGCCTGATCTTCCCACCCCGCACCTTCAGAGATAAGTTTATCGAGGTGGGGATAGCATTGCTGCTGCTGTTCAGCGTCGGAGCAATTCTGATGCAGGGCAGGCTGGAGATTATCCCGAAGATGGATCTGCAGATGCTCCTGGGCACCATTGTACTTGGCCTGTTAGCGATCACCATCTGCGTCGACGTGACTTCATGGTTGATTGATCGCATTCCGTTCTTGTCCCGCCAGCTGAACGGATTTGCTGACCGGATGACGGTCTTCACCTATATTTATGTCCCACTAAGCCTGGCTGGATGGGTGGTTGTTATCTTGCGCAACCTGTTCTAGTCCAGGTTATATCTCCATGCATGATCCATTGAGACCAATGTCCACGAAACTCACCCGGCGCGATTTCCTAAAGCTGGGCTCGGCAGTCTGCCTGGCGCCCCTGGCGCGAGCACTGCCTGCCGAGCTGGAGGAAGCGCGCACCCAGGAACAAGCGCGGCCGAACGTGATCGTGCTCATCTTCGATGCTATGTCCGCAGAGCATCTCTCGTTGTATGGATACCCACGTAAGACCAGCCCCAACATCGAGCGCCTGGCGGGACGCGCCACCGTGTACCACAACCACCACTCCGCGGCCAACTTCACCACGCCGAGCACAGCCTCGCTCTTCAGCGGCACGTATCCCTGGACGCACCGAGCGTTCACATTGAGCGGTTTGGTCAGGCCTCAGGTGCGCTCGAATAATCTGTTGCAGGTGCTCGATAGCGCATACTACCAGGCTGGATTCGCCCAGAATACATATGCAGACCTGCTGCTCTACCAGTTCAACGAGCGCATGCCGCGCCATCTCGGGCCGGACAGCTTCAGCGCTGCCGGAAACACTATCTTCGACAAGCTCTTCCCAAATGACGCCATCAATGGATTGATGAGCTACGACCAGTTCCTGTTCAAGCCCGAAAGCCGGCGCGGGTCGTTGTTCCTGTCTATCCTGAACGACGTGCGCACACAGATGGCAAGGCGCCTGGTCGACGCGCGGATGTCTGACCTGCACCCCGACGGGCTGCCTGACCTCTCGAGCGTGGAAATCTATTTCGCTATCGAAGAGGTGATGAGCGGCGTGCAGGAGCTGCTCAGCAGCCTGCCAGCCCCGTTTTTTTCCTATGTGCATTTGATGCCGCCGCATACGCCATATTTGCCCGCCCGCGATTTCAGGGGCATGTTCTCAGATGGCTGGACCCCCAAGCGGAAGAAACGGCATCCCCTGGCGACCAGGCTGTCCGAAGAGCGACTCAATGAGCGCAGGCAGAACTACGATGAGTATATTGCCAACCTGGATTTCGAGTTCGGGAAGCTGATCGATCACCTGGAGGTGTCAGGTGTGCTTGAAGATAGCTACCTGATTGTCACTTCCGATCATGGCGAGCTTTTCGAAAGAGGGGAACACGGGCACGTCAACCCGTTTCTTTTCGAGCCTGTCATCCGCGTCCCCCTGCTCATCGCAGCTCCGGGTCAGAGGGAGCGCCGTGACTTCCATGCCCTCACCAGCAACGTGGACCTGCTGCCCACCCTGGCTCAGATCACAGGAGTAGAGCAACCGGAATGGTGTGAAGGTCAGCTCTTGCCTGGATTTGGGGGAGAGGAGAATACGGATCGCAGTGTGTTCTCCCTGGAGGCGAAGAAGAATCCAGCCCACGAGCCGCTGACTAAAGCCACCATCTGCCTTATGCGCGGGCGGTATAAGCTGATCCGCTATCTTGGTTATCGCACATATGATGAAGACGAATTCTTCGATCTGGAGAACGATCCTGAAGAACGCGAGAACCTCATCGATGCTCACCCAGCGGTCCAGGACCTCCAAGCTGAATTGGATGATAAGCTGGAGCAGGTGAACAGGCCTTATCTTGAGAACAGGTAAGTGCGGGAGATTTCGCCAGGCACTCCCCTGATTTCGGCATCTTTATCTCCCCTGCAATTATTCATGCCCAAGAATGCTATAATTTGCACTGGGATAAACCGGCTACCAGGCACGCTTTTTCGTCGCGCGGATAAACTCGAACGACGCTGATAAGCACACCCTCCCGATCCGTAGATCCGTGTATCTCTGGGGTCAAAAAGTATTTCAACAAGAACTGTTCGGTAGCCAAGGGATTTACAAATATGCGCATCCTGACCAAAAAACAAGAAGACTTGCTCGTTGAAGAACGCGCCCTGCTCAACGACCTGCGCGTCGCCCTGGTGCAGTTTGGCGCAGCCGATAACGACCAGGAGACCTTGGGGCAGTCCATCCGCAATTTAGACGAGCTGTTCCTGCTGGTGGTGGTGGGTGAATTCAACGCCGGCAAATCGGCCTTCATCAACGCCTTATTGGGGCAGAAAGTGCTCAAAGAGGGCGTCACCCCCACTACCACGCAGATCAACATCCTGCGCTACGCTGACGCACCCGCTCGCCAATATGAGACCGAGAACGTGCAGACGGTTACCGCCCCGGTGGACATGCTGGCAGAGATCAGCATCGTGGATACGCCCGGCACCAACGCCATCATCCGCGAGCACGAGACAATCACTGCCCAGTTCGTACCCCGTTCCGACCTGGTGCTGTTCATCACTTCCGCTGACCGCCCCTTCACCGAGAGCGAGCGCCAATTCCTGGAGAAGATCCGCGACTGGGGCAAGAAGGTGGTGGTGGTGCTCAACAAAATCGACCTGTTTCAGGATGAGGATGAGTTGGTGCAGGTGCGGGATTTCATCGCCGAGAACACGCGCTCCCTGCTGGGCATCACCCCTGAGATCTTTCCGGTCAGCTCGCGCCTGGCGCTGCGCGCCAAGAACGGTGAGCCTGAGCTATGGGCGGAGAGCCGCTTCGAGCCGTTGGAGAGTTATATCCACGACACCCTCGACGAGAAAGGCCGCCTGCGCCTCAAGTTCCTCAACCCCTTGGGTGTGGGTACGCACCTGACCGGCAAGTACCTGGACGAGATCGACGACCGCCTGGGCTTGCTCAAGGACGACTTCACCACCCTGGAGGATGTAGAAGCTCAGCTTGGCGTCTACAAAGGCGACATGGGCCGCGACTTCCACTTCCGCATGGCCGATATCGAGAACGTGCTGCTCGAGATGGAGCAGCGTGGACAGGAATACTTCGACGAGACCCTGCGCCTAGGGAGGGTCTTCGACCTGCTCAACAAATCCAAGATCCAGCGTGAGTTCGAGAGCCACGTGGTGGGCGACTCCCCGCAGAAAATCGAGGCGAAAGCCGCTGAGATCATCGACTGGCTGGTAGATTCCGATCTGCGCCAGTGGCAGGCGGTGGACGAGCACCTGGCAGAGCGGCGCCGCCGGCACGCCGAGCGCATCGTGGGTGACACCGCCGGAGGGACCTTCCACCACGACCGCCAGCGCTTAATCGAGGGTGTGGGGAAAGAGGCGCGCCGCCTTGTTGAGAGCTACGACAAAACTCAGGAAGCCGAGGCCATCGCCGATGGGGCGCGCAACGCAGTAGCCGCCCTGGCTGCGGTGGAGGTGGGCGCTGTGGGGCTGGGCACGCTGGTAGCCGTGCTGGCCACTACCGCGGCTGCCGACGTGACCGGTGTGCTACTTGCCAGCCTGATGGCTGCATTGGGGTTGTTCTTGATCCCCGCCAAAAAACGCCAGGCCAAAATCGAGATGCGGGAGAAGATCGGACAACTGCGAGAGCAGCTGGTGCGCTCGCTGAGCGGGCAGTTCGAGAGCGAGATCGAGCGCAGCCTGGGGCGCATCGGGGAGGCCATGGCGCCTTACACGCGCTTCGTGCGCGCCGAGCAGAGCAAGCTGAGCGAGGCGAAAGACGGGCTGGAGGCCATCCAGGCAGGGTTGGGCAGGCTGAAGGTGGAGGTGGAGGAGGAGAAGTGAGGGGCGAAGTGTGAGGTAAGTTCTTTTCCTCGCTCGCCCGCAGCGGAAAAGCAAATGTCGTGTAAGTGTCGTGTATATGACATTGTGGAATTGATGGCTTCTTCTATAATGTGGGAAGAATTAATGAGGAGACAGCCATGAAACAACCCGATCTCGGACTCAAAGTCAATGAACTACGCCAGCAAAAGGGCTTCACACAGGAGCAACTGGCGGAGAAATGTGAAGTCAGCGCGCGCACCGTCCAGCGCATCGAAAGCGGCGAGGTGGACCCTCGCCTCTATACCTTACAGTGCCTGAGCCAGGCGCTCGATTTTGATTTTGGGCAGGAGAACACCCAAAACGAGCCGCTCTGGCTTGCCGTCCTGCACCTGAGCAGCAGCATCCCGCTGGTGGTTATCCCGCTGCTGTTGTGGTCGTGGAAGAAAAATCAGAGCTATAAAATTGACCAGCAGGGACGCCTGGTGCTCAACTTCCAGATCACAATGGTGCTTCTGATGTTATTAAGCGGCTTCCTGCTCATGCTCTTGCCCGCCGTTTTCACTCTGGTCGGGGAGTCGCAAGGGGGCGTTGGGATGATGAAGCTTGGGATATTAGAACTCATGATATTGTGCGCGCCCGCGCCGATGATTTTGATCGGCATATTCAGCACTTACCAGGGGGTGGTCAATGCTATGCGGGCGCTCTCCGAGAAACCTATCCACTACCTCGCTGAGCATCCCTTTCGTGAGGTAGGCTGGTACACGTTGAGGTCGGGTTTGGCATGCCGGCAGGCAGGAGGCCCGTCCTACGCGGGCTTTTATGGCCTGGGCGATTGGACGATATCGCATATTCCCATTCTCGCTGGCATTGGTTACAATACGCTTATGAAGACAATCCAAATCAACCCCTTTAATAAACAGCGCATTTTGCTCTTCTCTGTGCTGTTTCTCGCCCTTGCCCTAGCAGCCTGCGGAGGGCGCGGCGACCTCGCCGGTGGGCGAGCCCGTCACCGTGGAAGGCGGCGCTTATACGGATGTCAGCGTGTCAGAGTTCGAGCCCATGCTGGAGAATAAGGACTTCACCTTCGTCAATGTGCACATCCCCTTCGAAGGTGACATCGCCAAGACCGACGTATCGATCCCCTTTGACGAGATTGACCAGCACCTTGACCAGCTGCCAGCTGATAAAGGCGCCAAGATCGTCCTGTACTGCCGGAGCGGGCGCATGAGCGCCATCGCCGCCGAAACCCTGGTAGGGCTGGGCTACACCGATGTGTGGAATTTGAAAGGTGGCATGGTGGAGTGGGAAAAGCAAGGACTTCCGATCATCGGCAGATGACCAGCTAAAGTCGCCGCGCCGCAGCTTGAGGCTTAACTCATCAAGCCCTGGTTTTTCTGTCTGCCCCAAGGAGGGCAGCTGCAGCAGGCATCCAATCGATTTGCTCCTGTGATCCCTTGACATACGGCACTCCCTACAGGTATCCTCCCTAGAATGTTTGTGGAATCTCGATCTTGGGAACCGATATGACGTTCTTTACGCGCAGACTGCCGGCAAGACAGGAGTTGTTCCATACGTTCGTGACCTGTTCATTCCCGCTTTTCCTGTGGACGTTTTTCCGCTTATTCGATCTGATTCCCTCCTGGGCGATCAAGCTCAGCATCTGGGAGGTGATCAGCATCATAGCCTATACCCTCGCCTATACCCTGATTGAGAGCCTGTTGCTGTGGCTGTTTTTTGTTCTCGTCGCAGGACTATTACCTGCCGCCTATTTGCGTGACAGGCTTGTTATACACTCGACCGTCATTGTATGGGTCTCTGCGATCTGGGCGGTCGTGATCCACATTAATGCGCAGGGGGTTTATGCCTGGGGCACGGGCGTGGTTTCTTGGGTTCCCGCCTATTTACTCTCCCTCCTGGCGGCTGAATTCGTCCTGTGGAAGGTCAAGATTTTTGGAGTTTGGGTCGAGCGCCTGGTTAGCCAGATATCGATTTTGGCATCTGCTTACATTTTTACGGGATTGGCAGGGTTGCTGATCGCATTCTTGCGCAACTATTAACTATGAAACCAACAATCTCTCGACGTGATTTTTTAAAGTTTTCCACCGTCTTGCCCTTTTTGGCGCGGGACTGGCGGTCATTGCCAGCAACGCAGAGCGACCAGGCAGCTACCCCTCCAAATTTCTTGGTGCTACTCTTCGACGCCTTCTCCGCTCCACATGCATCTCTCCATGGCTATCCTCGGCGGACCACCCCCAACCTGGAACGCATTGCCGAGCGAGCCATTGTCTATCACAACCACTATTCTGCATCCAACTTCACTTCATCCGGCGTGGGCTCCATTCTGACCGGTACCTACCCATGGACGCATCGCGCCCTCCAATTGCGTGGGATGGTCGATCAGCATCTGGTAGGGAACAATATATTCCGTCTACTGGCTCCGAAAGGCTACACTCGCTTGGGGTATACGCATAACTCCCTTGCTGTAAACTTGCTGTATCAGTTCATCGACGAAATCGAATATTTCCAGTGGCCCCGGTCGTTTGGAACGATCGATCTGGAATTCTCTGATTTGGTCTTCCAGGATGATTTCAACATTGCTAACTTCGCCGAAAATTTGATGCTGCCCAATGATGGAACCATCCCGGGCTCATTATTCTCATCTCTGATTCGCGCCTGGTCGACCAGCGTACAAAAGCGCGATCTGAAAGTATCCCTGGAAGACCGCTATCCGGATGGCTTACCCTTCCATCACGGCCTTTACTTTAAGCTTGAAGATACACTCGATGGGCTGATGGAGCTTGTAACCCGTATCAGGCAGCCCTACTTTGCTTACATCCATCTCATACCCCCGCACGCACCCTACCGCCCTCGCATTGAATTTAAGGATATGTTCAATGATGGTTGGAAACCTGTACGTAAACGCTCAAATCCCTTTTCTAAAGGTCACACCCAAAGGGCCTTGAATAGAAATCGGCGCAGTTATGATGCCTTTATCGCCAACATAGATGCCGAATTGGGACGGCTGGTTGATTTTTTGGAACGGTCAGGGCAGCTGGATAACACATATTTCATCCTAACATCCGATCACGGGGAGATGTTTGAACGCGGCATTCAGGCGCATACGACCCCCACGTTATACCAGCCTGTCATCCGCACACCGCTCGTGATCCTCAAGCCGGGACAGACTCAGCGCCAGGATATCCACATCAACACCAGCAGCGTGGATCTGCTTCCCACCGTCCTGAGGCTGGCGGGTCTGGATGCTCCCAGCGGGAGTGAAGGGGAGATCTTGCCGCCTTTTGATGGAAGCCGGGAAGACCCCGAGCGGGTTATCTATAGCATGGAAGCTAAAACCAACCCAAAACAAGCTCCCCTAACCCTGGCATCGTTCGCCCTGCTCAAAGGCAAACAAAAGCTGATCCATTATCACGGCTACAATATGGACGAAAAGCAGAAGTACGAGATGTACCAGCTGGAAGATGATCCCGAAGAGCTGAAAAACTTATATTTGAAGGACAAATCGCTTGCAAGAGAGCTGCGGGAAATGCTGCTCTCGAAAATCGACGAAGTTAACAAGCGTACACCCTGAACATTCCTGGGGAGGCGAGGATGTCTTGGAAACGGCTGATCTATGTGCTCTTCGTAATCAGCGTGGCTGGCTTAGCCGCACTGGGGGTGCAATAGCCGGCGGCATCGCCGTCTACCGGGCCTTGCGCCCAGGCGAGGGAGCCGTAATCGAGCTCCCTTCTCCAGCGATCGAAGCAACTGCCAGTAACGATGGCGGGCAAGACCAGGTTCTGCAAGTGGACACGACCGAGGTCGAGACGAGCATAACCCAGGCGGTGGAGAAGATCGGCCCGGCGGTTGTAACGGTCGTGGGCACCATCCCAGGGCAGGTGACCTTCTTCGGGCGTACAAGCCCAGAGACGGTGAGTGGTAGCGGGGTGTTCATCTCGTCCGAAGGTTACTTACTGACCAATAACCACGTGGTGGAGGGTACAACAGAAGTGGCGATCATCCTTTCGGATGGGAGCCAGCAGCCAGCGACCATCGTTGGGACTGATCCATTTGCCGACCTTGCGGTGCTGAAAACCGACAGCCCCGCACCAGCTACTGCAACTCTGGGTAACTCGGATGTACTCAATCCGGGTGAGATGGTGATTGCCATCGGCTCACCCCTGGGAGATTTCAGGAATACAGTGACGGTCGGTGTTGTCAGCGCTACCGGACGTTCGATCGACACCGGGAAGGGCTACCAGATTGAAAACTTGATCCAGACTGATGCTGCCATCAACCAGGGCAACTCAGGGGGTCCGCTGGTGAACCTGGCTGGGGAGGTGATCGGGATCAACACACTGGTGGTACGGGGCTCTGGATATGGGACAGTGGCGGAGGGATTGGGGTTTGCCGTGCCTGTCAGCACAGCCCAAGCAGTGGCGGAGCAGATCATTGCCAAGGGTTATTTCTCCCGTCCGTATATGGGCATCCGCTGGCAGCTCATCACCCCCAGAGTCGCGAGAGCTTACGATTTACCCGTTGACTGGGCGATCTACGTGACGGAGGTCGTAGCAGATAGCCCAGCCAGCCTGGCAGACCTGCGACCGGGCGATTTGATCACGCGCATTGGGGATGTTACCATCGATGAGAACCATTCATATATCAATGCGCTCTTCCAGTACAACCCGGGGGACCAGGTGGTCGTAGAGGTGGTGAGAGATGGTCAAACCATCCAGGTGCAGGTCGTCCTGGGAGAAACCAGCCCGAGTTGATCATAGGTAAGGTCACGACAGATCGGCTACCTGGTTCCAGGAAACAGGCTAGGGGTCGGCTCGCTCCAGTCAACTCCATTTCCAGATTCTGCATAATAGATTGCGTTATCACTAAAGTTACCGATCCACACTTTGAAGAGTCCTCCATCGAAAATCACGTGTGGATCCGAAAAGTGATTGATAAAAGCAGGATCGGTAATGACGGGAGTATCTCCCACACGCGTCCATGTCACCCCGTCTGGGCTGGTGGCAGCACCGATTGAGATGTTATAAACTGGACCGCCTGCGGAGTACCACATCCAGTAGGTGCCATTCACCTTCAGCACGCTTGGTCCCCACAGCCCTGTATCCCAGCCATCTGTTTCTCCCACTAATACGGGTCCGTGCTTGGTCCAGTTGATCCCATCCGGTGAGGTGGCATAGGCGATAATGGCGTCCAGATCGCCAACACCGTCCAGGTCGCCGATGGCATGGTACCAAAGCTTATAGAGGCCATGCTCGTAGAGAACCGTACCATGCCCGGCAACAAACTGATCGTAATTCTCCGGTCCGGCTATAAGCACCGGGTTTCCTGGATATTTTTTCCAGTGAATTCCATTGTGGCTGGTTGCATAGCCCAGCTGCCTCACATTGCCATCGGAGCCCTCGTACCACATCTTGTACAGGTTGCCCTGTTTCATGACAAACGGCGCATGCTCGCTGGTGGCATCCCAGGCACCTGGTTTGCCATCTAACACAGGGTTCTGCGGAGCTTTCTTCCAGCTCACCCCATCCTTAGATTTGGCCAGACCAACCTGCGTATTCCCGTCGAAATCAGCACCGTCATACCATATCTTGTAACCGCTCTTCTCACGGAGCACGCTCGGCTTCTGCACAAATAATTCATCCCAGTTGCCAGCCTTATCTCCCCGCGTGCTATCACCCACGAACCCTGTGTTCACCAAAGCAAGCGCCAGGAAGGCACTTATACGCAGGATCTTCACAAATATACGTTTGAACGAATAGCTGGTTGAAAGTTTTATATCCATTTTGATCTCTCCTGGAGTCAAGTTAGCAGACACCAAAACGGCTCAATCAGACAGACCCTGTCAGCCGGCTGCGTTGATCCTCATTCAGCAGCGCTCGCTATTACGAGGATGAAGATCGGTTTTGCTATATTTATAGAGGATTATTGTAGCAAAATCAAATTAATGAAAAAGTGCACAATTGCATTTTCAGACCGCGCTATATTCTCATTGATGGGTCGGATTGGCAATCCGACCCATTTTCAAATCCTAAACTAACCCCCGTGATGCTCCGCCGGGTGGTGCTGGTGAGTAAACTCGCACTCGCACGGGTCCACGTGTACGGTCATGGTCGATAGGGCCGGAAGGGCGTGGAACAGCTCATGGCGCACTTCTTCGGCGATGCGGTGGCTGGCATAGGTTGGCAACTGACAGTCCACCGTGATGTGCAGCTCCCCTCGCTGGCGGTGCCCCAGCCAGCGTAACGCCACATCGTGCACATCCATCACCCCTGCCACTGAGCGAGTAATCGATTCGATCTGCCGAGAGAGTGTCGGGTCGACTGCGTCCATGGCGCGCAGTAAAATCTCCCTGCTCGCGTTCCATACTATCCACAGGATTGCCAGACCGATGGCGAATCCCACCAGCGGGTCGGCCATGGGGAAGCCCAACCACACCCCGATCACACCAGCCAGCACGCCCAGCGAGGTTAGCCCGTCAGTGCGGGCATGCATGCCATCAGCGATCAAGGCTGCAGAGCCGATCTGCTTGCCGACACGGATGCGGAAGAGCGCTACCAGCTCGTTACCAGCAAAGCCGATCAGCGCCGCAGCAGCCACCCATCCGATATTGGCTATTGGTTGAGGGTTAATAATCTTCAGATAGGATTGGTAGAAGGTCGCTAAGGCGCTGATAAGGATCATGGCAACAATAGCAACTCCAGCCAGGTCTTCGGCACGCCCGTAGCCATAGGTGTAGCGCCGGTTGCTCGAGCGCCGTGACAGGCTGAAGGCCAGCCACAACGGGATGGCTGTTAGGGCGTCGGAGAAGTTGTGCAGCGTATCAGCCAGCAGGGCCACACTGCCGCTGATTGCCACCACCCCCACCTGAAAGATCGCCGTCGCCAGCAACCCCCCCAAGGAGATCTTTAGCGCCCAGATCCCTCGCTCGGTTGCGAGTGCGCGGTCGAGCGCCACCCCGCCATGGCCATGTTCGTGGGGTGAGATGGCATTTGCAATGCGTCTCAGCCATCCATCTGCGGCAGGGTTATGTTCATGCGTGGGATTGTCTTTACTTTCAGGGGAGTGGGAATCCTTGTGAGCCTTCATAAATTGGTGTAATTGTATCAAATACCTGTTATCAAAACAGGTGTATAATACCGAATATCGATTTACCGTTCGATGACGATCAGTGCGCGCTCCTACGTTCGGCCTCGAAATAGTGTGAAGAATACTCGTTTTGCAAACAGGAGATTGAGGAGAAGATGAATATCTATGTCGGCAATTTGAACTTCGACACAACCGAGGACGAACTTCGGGAGCTGTTCGCCACCCATGGAGACGTCGCCTCTGCGGCGGTGATCCGGGATAAGATCACCGGTCGCTCACGCGGATTTGGGTTCGTTGAAATGGCGGACGATACAGCCGCGCAGAGTGCGATCACGGCCTTGAACGGGACCGATTTCAAAGGTCGGAGCCTGACCGTGAACCCAGCCAGGCCACGTGAGGAAAGGAGTGACCGCGGGCGCGGTGGATACTCCGACCGGCGCGGCCAGGGCGGTCAGGGTGGCAGGGGCAGGCGTAACGATTGGTAAACCAACCATAGCAGTAAAAAGATCATGCGGGCGTATGCGCCCGCATGATCATTATTGCTGCAAGCACCAGAATTCAGCTCATGAGTTCTTTAAAGACCAATGATGATTTGCTGCAAGTTGCATGAGCGACCCTCGCACGGGCAGTGGCCAGGACCGTGCTTGCCTGGTAGTCCTGCTGGCGCTGTTCGGCGTGCTGGTGGATATGGATGAGATATGTTGAAACGGCCGGGGATATCCGAGATCATGAAAATGATCGAGGAGACGGGGGAGATGCTGGTGATGAGCGCCATCACCTGGTTCGTCTTCGGTCTCGATCTTGACCATCCTGAACGGATAGATTACAAAACCAGCCTGACCCCCATCACCAGCAGCAGCACCAGCACGATCTTGCGAAATGTCGCCGGATTGACGCGCCTGTCCAGGCTCACCCCCACCAGCACCCCAAGCGCCAGCGCCGGCAGGGCGATCCAGTAATAACGCCATACCTGGGGGCTGAAGTTGCCGCTTAGAGCGTGCCCGGTGACAACCAACACGCTGTTCAGGAAGAAGAAACCCTGCAAGTTGCTCTTGAACTCCAGAGGAGACCAGCGCCGGGCGTTGCCATACACCACCACCGGCGGGCCTGAGGTATTGTACGCCCCGCCCAACATACCTGCTACAAGCCCGAAAGTATACGCCCAGGCGGGATGGTTGAGCGCTGGCGGCTTGAGCTCGAACAGGGCATACAGGGCGTAGAGAATAATCACCACCCCCAGGGCTGTCAAGGCGACATCTTCGTCGATGCGCCGCAAGGCGAGCATGCCCAGCGGGATGCCGACCAGCGAACCAACTGCAAGCCGCCATACCAGGCGCAGGTTGAGGGAGCGGCGATAGCGCAGCAGCAAGAAGGCCTCGAGGCTCATCGCCACAACCGCCACCAGCGGTGTGGCGATGCGTATGCCAATCAAGGCGGGCAGCAGAGCCATCGCCACCAGCGCCGATCCGAACCCGGACAGGCTCTGTGTGAAGACAGCTGTGAAGACGACCAGGGCGACGGCGATCTCTTGCATGTTGGACCCAAACGGGGGGATTGTAATCGATTTTCAAGTGGGATAGGGAAAAAGATTGCCAGGGAGCTTTCAATGCCAATAGCAATGAATAGCTAAATCCACCAAAGGTTTTGGAAGGTATGCTCGCGAATGGACGTGCGGGGGGAGGCTGGTTTTTCGCGCCTTCCTCTGGCTGCTGAAGCGTGACACAAGGTCGGATGGATTACTTCTGCAGCTCCCAAAACTTCCGGATCAGCGGATGGCGATATGCCGTCCGCTGATCCAGTTGTTCGTTGGCTGTGTTTTCGCAGCCCTGTCAGAAGGTCTCGAAAATGTTTATGTTACGATCAGGCGAGGTCGAAACGGTCAAGGTTCATGACTTTGTCCCACGCAGCTACAAAGTCGTGCACGAACTTCTCCCGGGAGTCCTCACATGCGTAGACTTCTGCCAAGGCTCGCAGTCGGGAGTTCGAGCCGAAGACCAAGTCGACACGGGTGCCGGTCCACTTGAGGGCGCCGGTTGCGCGATCACGACCCTCGAACACCTCATCGTCTTCCGCGCTTGCTTTCCAGGTCGTTCTCATGTCGAGCAGATTCACGAAGAAGTCATTGGTGAGCGTCTCTGATCGCTTGGTGAAGACGCCGTGTTGAGAGCCTCCAAAGTTGGTATTTAAAACCCGCATACCCCCAACGAGAACTGTCATCTCAGGAGCGGTCAGCGTCAGCAATTGCGCTCGATCAACCAGCAGCTCCTCTGCCGAGACGGCGTATTTCGTTTTGAGGTAGTTACGGAACCCATCTGCAACCGGCTCGAGTACGGCGAATGCCTCCACATCGGTTTGCTCCTGCGATGCATCCGTACGTCCGGGAGCAAAGGGAACGGTCACAGCGGAACCGGCATTCTTCGCAGCTTGCTCGACACCTGCGCATCCACCCAGGACAATCAAGTCGGCGAGAGAAACCTTCTTGCCTCCCGACTGCGCGCTGTTGAACTCCTTTTGGACTCGCTCAAGGGTCTGCAGCACTGCCTGCAGATGGGCCGGCTGGTTGAGTTCCCAATCCTTTTGCGGCGCAAGACGAATACGCGCTCCATTCGCACCGCCGCGCTTGTCAGAGCCGCGGAAGGTAAAGGCAGACGCCCAGGCGGTTGAGACCAGTTCTGGGATCGACAGCCCCGAGGCGAGGATCTTCGCCTTGAGCTCGGCGATGTCGGCTGCCCCGATCAAGTCGTGATCGACTGCGGGGACAGGATCCTGCCAGATCAGCTCCTCTGCCGGGATCTCCGGGCCGAGATAGCGCGAGCGGGGACCCATGTCGCGGTGCGTCAGCTTGAACCATGCGCGGGCAAAGGCATCGGCGAATTCGTCAGGATTCTCAAGGAAACGCCGTGAGATCTTCTCGTAGATCGGGTCGAAGCGCATTGAGAGGTCGGCGGTGGTCATCATCGGGCGGTGTTTTTTCGATGGGTCGTGCGCATCAACCACCATATCCTCGTCATCCACATCCTTGGCCAGCCACTGATAGGCGCCGGCTGGGCTTTTCACCAGCTCCCACTCGTACTTGAACAGCACTTTCAGGTAGCCCATATCCCATTGGATTGGGTTGGGCTTCCAGGCACCTTCGATACCGCTGCCGATCGCATCGCCAGCCTTACCGCTACCAAAGCTGCTCTTCCAACCGAGGCCTAGCTCCTCGATACCGGCGGCTTCGGGTTCGGGACCAACATGCACCGGATCGCCCGCACCGTGCGCTTTGCCGAACGTGTGCCCACCGGCGGTGAGCGCGACGGTCTCCTCGTCGTTCATGGCCATGCGTGCGAAGGTCTCTCGAACGTCTTTGCCTGACGCGACCGGATCCGGCTTGCCATTGGGCCCTTCCGGATTTACGTAGATCAAGCCCATTTGGACGGCAGCGAGAGGATTCTCGAGCTCCCGGTCACCGGTGTAGCGCTTGTCGCCAAGCCACTCGCTCTCTGCCCCCCAGTAAATGTCCTCTTCCGGCTCCCAAAGGTCCTCTCGCCCGCCGCCGAAGCCAAAGGTCTTGAAGCCCATCGACTCCAGAGCGCAGTTGCCGGCGAGGATCATCAGGTCGGCCCAGGAGATTTTCTTGCCGTATTTCTGTTTGATGGGCCATAGCAGCCGGCGCGCCTTGTCGAGGTTGATGTTGTCTGGCCAGCTGTTGAGGGGCGCAAAGCGTTGGGTGCCAGACCCGCCGCCGCCGCGGCCGTCGCCGGTGCGGTATGTGCCTGCGCTGTGCCACGCCATCCGGATGAAGAGCCCACCGTAGTGACCGTAATCGGCCGGCCACCAGTCCTGTGAGTCAGTCATCAGCGCATAGAGGTCCTTCTTCAGGGCCTCCAGGTCGAGCTTCTTGAATTCCTCAGCGTAGTTAAACGCCTCGCCCATCGGATTGGACAGGAGGGAATGCTGATGCAGGATATTGAGGTTCAACTGGTTCGGCCACCAGTCTCGGTTCGACGTGCCTCTGCCTGCCGGGTGTGTGTGAACCATGCCCGTTACCGGGGACTTGCTATCTTCCATAAACGTTACTCCTTTCGCTGCTTAAATTGTTGAGCAGCCCTACGATGAATATGTGATCCGTTGTTTCATGAAAAAGAGGATCTTATCTCTCCTCGTTACAATCCGGGCAAAGCCCATACAGGGATATTTGCGGCCGGAGAATCTTAAAACCTGACGCCTGCTCCAAACTCCGCAGGGATTCCTGGTCGAGAGACACATCCCCATCGAGAATCTTGTTACACTGGATGCATATCAAGTGGGGATGAGGTTGGGGACGGTTGCCATCATAACGGCTGTCGTTACGCAAATCGATCTCCAACACCTGGTTCATTTCTTTCAACAAAGTGAGGGTTTTGTACACTGTTGCACGACTCATGGTTGGAAACTTGCCATTGATTTTTGTATATAGTTCACTTGCACTGGGATGACCTTCACTCACTGCAATCAAACGCACCAGCTCGACGCGTTGGGGGGTCAGCCGGAAATCGCGCTCCTTCAATGCGGCAACCAGTTGATTAAAACGGACATCTGGATCAGTCATGAGACTTCTATTGAGAATTGATCTTTACTAATAATCATTATCCATTATTATACCTCGAAATTGGAGGGTTTGTACGCCTCGCCCAGCAACCCCGCCACCAGGGGCGTGGCGAGGCGCACGCCGATCAACCCGGCAGCAGCGCCATGGCTACAAGCGTTGACTCGAGCCCGGACCGGCCCTGGGTGAAGACAGCAGCGGACACGGGCAGCGAAGCAGGCAGCTCCTCTTCTCTAATTGTGACCAATTTCACCCGGCAATCAGCCATTTTCGGGCACAATGCGTATTACAATTAGGAGCATACGCGCTTAGAAATCGAAACCTGGGAGGGTCTTCCATGCATGACACACAAATCCACGGATACCACTTGGATGCGTTTCGTGGATTCATGGCACAAATCGTGGACGGTCTCATTCCCGGATGCGTTTCCCAACGCTGTTAATCGCATCACTGCTTTCATCGATAGCAATTTTCAGGTGGAGGAGAACCATGCAACCTACAGGTACAACCCACACAAAGCACAAACGCCTGCTAGCCATCCCACTGCTTATCGCACTGGCTTTCTCGCTGGCGGCACCGCCCGGCCTGGCAGCCGTGCAACCAGCCCCCAGCGCCCTGTCGTCATTGGGCGTCGTCCAGCAGTGGTCGGTGGCCGCGCCCGATGGGGATATCCTGGACGAGTTCGGCTTCGCTGTGGCAATCGATGGCAACACCGCCGTGGTGGGGGCGCGCAATGCCGACCCAAACCTGGGCAACGGTCCCATCGACAACGCCGGGGCTGCCTATGTTTACACCTACAACGGGAAAACCTGGATCCTGGATGCCAAGCTCACGGCTAAAAACCCGTCCCCTGGGGATACATTTGGCGTCTCGGTTGCCATTAGCGGTAACACTATCCTCGTCGGCGCCACCGGTGTGGATATCACGGATGAGGACGAGATTGAGAACGAGGAGGATGGTGAGCTCAAGGACGCCGGCGCGGCCTACGTGTTCACGCGCACCAGCGGCGATTGGGTGCAGCAGGTCAAGCTCATCCCCGACGACCGCGCCGAGGACGATGGTTTCGGCTCAGCGGTTGCCATCCATAAGAACACCGCCGTTGTCGCTGCGGAAACCAAGGATCTAAAGGTTGTTGGACCAGATCCCACGGATATATTCCCACTCTTTTTCGATGGGGGAGCAGCCTATGTCTTCTACGGCAGCGGCAAGAACTGGAGGCAGCAGGCCAAGCTGTTTCCTGGTAAGGCCGACAATGATTCTTACCTTGATATAAACAAGTCCTGCCTCCCTTGGTTCGGCGATTACTTCGGCACGTCTGTCGCAATCTACGGAAACCTGGCGGCGGTCGGCGCCACCCAGTTCGACCCCACGGATGTGAGCGGTCCCGGCAAGGTGATCCTGTTCAGCCGAAGTGGAGGAAATTGGAATCAAATAGCTTGTCTGGAAGCCACAGACGATCGCCCGGGCGACGCATTCGGCAACTCGGTGGCAGTATACGGCAAAACGGTGGTAGTTGGCGCCAGCCACGCCGACCCGAAAATTGGCAATGGACGCGTGACCAGCGGCGGAGCAGCTTACGTTTTTACCGATACCGGTGACGAGTGGGAGGAGACCACCATGCTCACCGCGCCTTATGGCCTGCCCTTCGACCAGTTCGGACAGTCGGTGGATATCTATGGCGACACGATTGTGGTGGGCGCCGATGGCGCAACCCAATCGGGCAACTCTGGGGCCGGGGCAGTGTATGTATTCAAAAAAGCCAACGGCGAATGGAGCATGCAAACGCGTGCCGTCACCGATCCTGCCCAGGAGGACGACTACTTCGGCAAGTCTGTGAGCGTGCATGGCAACTGGTTTGTAGTGGGCGCCAATGGGCGCGACCCGAACCGGAAAACGCGCGCTGGCGAGGCATTCCTGAGCCTGCTGGGGCCGGTGCAGCTACCTGAGACAGGTTTCGCTCCCATGGTGCAGACCGCGCTCCCTGCCCAGCCCGCCAGCCTGTCTTACCAGGACTACGGCGCCATGACGCTGGACATCCCCGCCCTGGATGTGCAGATGGAAATCGCCGGGGTGCCCAAATCGGGCAGCGGGTGGGACGTGCGCTGGCTGGGCGACCAGGCTGGATACCTGGAGGGCACCGCGTTTCCCACCTGGCAGGGCAACACCGGCCTGGCGGGGCATACCGTGCTCTCGGATGGCAAGCCGGGGCCCTTCGCGAAACTGCACACGCTGCGTTTTGGCGACCAGGTGGTCATCCACGCCTGGGGCACACGCTATATATACGAGGTGCGCGAGAATACGATGGTCAAACCGGAGCAACTGGGCGTGCTCAAGCACGAGGACCTGGATTGGGTCACTCTGATCACCTGCCAGGGATTTAATGAAAAGAGCGGCGATTACTCCTGGCGGCGGGTTGTGCGCGCAGTTCTGGTAAGCGTGCAGGAATGAGTCCGATATGCCCATCCCCCCATCCCCCCTTCCCGAGGGGAAGGGGGGGCAGCCGAAATCAGGTTTTCCAGCGGCTACGCCGCTGGAAAACCTGATTTCGGCAATTTACCCCATGCAACCTTTCCCGCTGCCTATGCGTAAAGAAGATTAGGATGAAAAAGCAACTGGCATTCGCATTGGGTGGAGGCGGGGCACGCGGCGCGCTGCAAGTGGGCGCACTGCGCGCCCTACTCGAAGCCGGGTACCAGCCGGAACTGCTGGTGGGCACGTCAGCCGGGGCAATCAACGCCACCTTTTTAGCGCTGCGCGGCGTCAACCTGCAGAGCTTAGATGAGCTGGAACAGGCCTGGTACGACGCTGCCGAGGCAGATCTCCTACCGCAGAATTACCTGTGGCTCACCGTGCGCTCGATGTTCCGCCGCTCCGACGTCCAGCCGTCGCACCTACTGAGAGATTTTTTTGTTGCGCACGGAATCGAGAGCAGCCTGCGTTTCAGCGACCTGCATGGTCCCCGCCTGATTCTGGTGACTGCCGACTTGAAAAGCGGCTCTCCGGTGCTGTACGGCATGGACCAGAATGAATCGGTTATGGAAGGCTTGCTAGCTTCCACGGCACTTCCCCCCTGGGTGGCGCCTATTGAAAAAGGCCAGCAGCTGCTCATGGACGGGGGTGTGGTCAGCAACGTGCCCATCGAGCCAGCCATGCTTGCAGGCGCAACGGAGATCATCGCCCTGGATCTGACCGACCTCTCCGGCCTGGAGAACGAATCCGGAGGCTTTAGCGTGTTCCTGGCTCGCTTGCTCGCCACCGTAGACCGGCGGCAGCTGCAGCTGGAAATAGCTTTGGCTTCAGCGAGAAGCGTGCAGTTGCGGCTTATCCACCTGCAGAGCGCTACACCTGCGCCAGTGTGGGATTTCACCCATCCCCAGGAACTGATCGAACGTGGCTATGCTCAGGCTAAAAGCGAGATCTTGCGCTGGCAATCCGAATCCCAACCCGGGCTGCGCGGCTGGCTGCAGCGGATGCTAAACAGGCAGGGGTAAAAGTCAGGGTTTTTTCCGAGGAGCATCACTGCGTATGCTCCGTTTATTCATGATGGAGCTGTGAGAGCGGCAGGCGAGACCGTTTCGCCCCTGTGGATGCCTAGGAGCGTAATTTTCGCAGCAATCGGTCTGCCCAGGCGTAAGGCAAGACGGCTTCACCACCTAGAAAGCTCCGCGCAGTGACCGTGCGGAGTGTACGCCAGACCACCGACAGGATCATCCCCGCCCGCCAGAATGACACCGCCGCCATCCCGTGCGCCAGCACGGCGAAGAGCGGCGGCTTTTGGAACGTATAGTACGTCCAGCATTCCCGAGTTGTACCCCAGTATTCCAGAAAATAGCCTAGAGCGGAGCCAGCGATGAAGGTTAATAGGGCGGTGCGGTGATTTGTGGGAGTGAGGATGAAAGCCACGGTCAGCAGGCTAGCCGCCCAGGTGAGAGACTTATCCAGCGTGGGGGCGATGAAGACCAGCATAAGCGCGAAAAAGTTGAGGAAGACCAGCCAGTACGACAGCCGGTAAAGTCGCTCGGATGGAGCCGGGAACAGGCGAGCCAAGAAGCGCACAATGCGATCGATCGCCAGGCTGGCAATCGGCCAGGCAGGGATGATCCACAGCGGAGGGCGCTCGTGGGTGTAGTAGAACCATAGGTTGGTCTGCGTGCCCCAGGCTTCGATCGCCAACCCGCCCGCCAGACCCACCCCCACGATCAGGGCATCGCGGCGCAGGTCGGCTCCGGACATGATCAGCAGGGATATGACCGCGAAGATGCCCAGCAGCAGCCAGTCCATATACAGCCACCAGGGTCCCTGCCAGTCGACGTAGGCGAGCAGCTCCTCTGCCAGCGGCCACCAGATGTAGGCGATCAGGAACACCGTAAGCAGGAAGGCACTCAGAAGGTAATAGCTGGCGCGCGTCCATCCCAGGAGGGATGGCAGGCGGCGCAGTGCGCGACGAGCAGACATAGGGGTATTATAAAGGATGGTTTTCCGGTGACTACGCCGGAAAACCATCCTTTTGGCGCTGATTCATTTTGGGTGAGGGCAGGGGTGGGGGGAGATAAGTTGAGGACGTTTAGCCCTCATCCTCCTCTATGTGCGCGGCGCTGTTCTGCGCCAGGGCCACCATGCCGCTCAGACCACCCAGGTTCATGGTATCCACCGCGCTGGAGGGCACAATCACCAGGGCGCCCTTCTCCTTCAACCCTTCAAAGAGCATGTTCATCGCCCGCAGGTGCAGTGCGGTGGGGTTATCCGCATAGGCTCGCGAGGCCTCGGCGAAGCTGGAGGCGATCTGCATCTCCGATTCGCCCAGGATGACGCGCGCCTGGCGCTCGCGCTCAGCCTGCGCCTGGCGGCTCATGGCGTCCTCCAGGGCCTGCGGGATGATGATGTCGCGGATCTCGACGCTCTGCACAGAGATTCCCCAGGGCGTGGTGCGCTCGTCGATAATCTCCTGCAGGTCGGCGTCCATGCGGGCGCGCCCCACCAGGATATCGGCTAACGGCATCTGCCCGATGACCTCGCGCAGCGCCGTCTGGGCTGCCCAGGTGATCGCCAGGCGATAGTCTTCCACCTCCAGGGCGGCTTTCTCGGCATCCCAGACCAGCCAAAAGAGCACGGCGTCCACGTCCACCGGCACGGTGTCCTTGGTGAGGGTCTTCTCGGCATTGAAGGGCGTGACCATGACGCGGTGGTCGATCCAGATAGGCGTGGTATCCACGATGGGGATGATCCAGAACATGCCCGGACCGCGCAAACCATGGAACTTGCCCAGGCGCAGCACTATGACTTTCTCCCACTGACGCGCAATCTTCAAGGCAATCAAGATATACACAGCGATCAGGGACAGGACAATCACATAGGCAGCGATCCAATCGTCGCCCAGGCGACCATCCATCAGGGGAATCCCCAAGATGGCGACCGTCTCCACCAGCACAGCCAGCGCGGCGGCGACGCCGTTGATGCGCACGGTTTCCTGCTTTTGGGAAACGGGGGGTTGGGTTGGTTCCTGATCACGGTTTTGTGTTTGATCCGTTTTCTTAGCCATGGCTCCTCACAATCTACTTGTCTTCGGTCCTGACCTGGTCGTTGTCGTACCCTTCTCGAAGGAGCGCCTTCAACGCTGCCTCAATCTGCTCGGGGGCGAATCCCAGCTGCGTGGCTCTGGCGAGATAATTCTTCGACAGGGCTTGCAGGCTCTTCTGGCGCATGCCGTCCACACCCTCGGTTGTGGGTGCCTCCCAAATGTAGGTGCCTCGCCCGCGCTGGGTTGAGATGAGCCGGGTTTCATCCAGGGTGCGGTAGGCTCGTGCGACGGTGTTGAAGTTGATGCGCAGCTCGGTGGCCAGCTCGCGAACTGTGGGGAGCTGGTCGCCTACTTTGAGCTCACCGCTGAGAACCAGTCCTTGCACCTGCCTGGCAATTTGCATGAAGAGCGGCTCGTCGGAGCGGAAGTCGACCCGGATGCGCCCGGAGAGGTTGTTGATTAGAGTACCTCCAGATTGTACGATTGTTTTATTGTACTATTGTATCTTTGTTGTATTGTATACGATACTATTGGAATTGTCAAGCAAATCTCTCTCTAGAGGCAGGCTTTGTCCCCCGTTTTTGCACTGTTGAAGGTTAGATGGTTGGTATGTGGGTATTGCGGGCGGACAAAGCCCGCCCGGCAATACGCCCTTGGATTACATTCTGCTTTCGATCTTTGCTAATATCTCATCGAGACGCTCGTAGCCCTCGTGGACGCCGCGCTCCATCCCAGACTCGATCATGCCATCCCGATCCGCAACAGACTGAAATACGGATTGAATCGTGACGCGGGTCCTGTCTCCTGGCAGCTGCTCGAGGCGCATGGTATCGAGGGCTACGTGTCCCTTTTCGGGGAGGCCTTCAAACTCAAATGTCTGGATCATCAGCTCTTCAGAGATTTCATGGAACACGCCATGAAAGCCGTATTCGTTTCCCTCTTTATCCTTGTGGATATAACGATACCTGCCGCCGCTGTAGGGCTCAAATGTTTCAAGCAGCATCTCGTATCCATGCGGGCCCAGCCACTGGACATAAAGGTCCGGGTCAATATGCGCCTTGAAAACAAGCTGGCGGGGCGCATCGAACTCCCTGCTGATGAAGACTTCCTGTTTTTCGGGCTCAGCGACCATAGTTACCGGATTCTTGTTTGCCGACATGCTATTTCTCCTTTTTTTGAAGTACCTGTAAAACTTCGTCGAGTTGATCAAATCGCTCGCTCCAGTATTGTTCAAACGGAGCGACCCAGTCATAGATGGGCTTGAGCTGCTCCGCATCGACCCGATACAACCTTTGACGCCCCACCCGCCGCTCGCTCACCAAACCGACCTGCTTCAACACCCCGAGGTGCTTCGATACCATCGGCTGGGTCCAGCCAATTTCATCCACGATCTCATTGACGGAGAGTTCACGCGTGCCCAGCAAATCAAGGATCTGCCGTCTCTTGGGCTCAGCCACGGCGTTGAACGGGTCATGGGTAGTTGGGGTGCGCGCCATGGGTATATTATATTCCCATACAGGAATGTGTCAAGACCTAATCTTTGAATGTTTAAGCAATCCAACCAGGACGGCGGCAGAACCCAGCAATTGCCGGTTGCGTTTTACCCGCTTTTACGTTATAACCAACTACGGGAATTTAGACCCTATAACCCCGATTAGCACGTAATCGCGACCTATCAAGTTGGGCCATGGAGGCAATTTTCTCATTAGGGAGGCAAGAAACGTGACAAAGACCGACATCCCCTACACCAACATCGCCAAAAGTTCCAAAGATGACCGCATCTTCCCCCTCACGCGCCTGGTGGCGGCGCTGGTGGTGCCAGTCCTGGTACTGGCTTTTATCATCTTGTACCTGACCCCCGACCAATCCGGGCAGCGCTTTGCCTGGGAGATCAAGCCGCACATGATGGCGCGTTTCATCGGGGCCGGATACCTGGGTGGGGCGTTCCTTTTTGTAAATGTCATTTTTGGGCGGCGCTGGCACCGCGTCGCTCCCGGATTCCCTCCGGTGACCGCTTTCACCGTTGGCATGCTGCTGGCGACCGGGCTGCATTGGAGCCGCTTCGATATCCGCCACTTCCCCTTCCAACTGTGGCTGGTCCTGTATGTGATCACCCCGTTTCTGGTACCGTGGTTAGGCTGGAACAACCGTGTCACGGACTCTGGGGCGCCCGAAGCGGACGATCTGGTCGTGCCACGCATCGCCAGGCTGGCGCTAGGGGGGCTGGGAGTTGTATTGCTGGGCTTCGCAGTGGGGGCATTCGTCGCCCCCGCATTCCTGCAGGCGATTTGGCCCTGGGCGCTCACCCCACTGACGGCGCGCATCATGGGCGGCTGGCTGGCTCTCTTAGGGACAGGCGGGGTCGCCATCGGGCGCGAATCACGCTGGAGCGCCTGGCGCGTGGGGCTGGGGAGCATCGGCCTGTGGCACGCCCTGGTTTTGCTGGGGGCGGCGCTCAGCCCGGGAGATTTCACCCAGGGCTACCCGTTCAACTGGTATCTCATCAGCGTGGCGGTGGTGCTGCTGGGTATGGCGGGCTTGTTCATTTATATGGAGACAAGCAGGTCGAAACAAAAAACTTAGTCCAGACAACTGAGCTCGAGGCCGTTGACCTTCACTTTCCAGACCCCGTTGACACGTCGCACCGGGTAAGCGACCAATTGGTCTTGATGTGCCATGGATAGCCGAAGCGCCCTATGGGTGGACCAGTTGAACGATGGCCAGGGAGGACCCTTATCGTCCTTTTGCTGAATCGTGGCCCGGCATGCCAGTGCGGCTCCGAGCTGGTCGCGAACGTGCTGCGTAAGGGCAGGCGCATCGAACGCCGCGTATAGCGCCGGAACGGCGTCATCCGACAAACTTACCAGGTAGGCGCGGTCCAGTTCCGTACCCTGAACGACTCGTTGTACATTTTGGCGTACGATAAAGCTATCAACATTGAGAAGATTTAAGCTGGCACCGAAGCCCAGCCCTGCCAGCACAGCCACCAGGGCGAAATGTCGCATACGTCCCGCAGCTTCCAGCGCGGCGGTTAAAAGCAGGAGCACCCCCACCCAGATCATAAAGACGTGCGTATAAGCGCGCAGGCGCGTAAAGCCATAGGCCGCTTCATAGAGCAACAGGCGTTGAAAAGCTGAGACCAGGATGACAGCCACCAGCGAGACCAGTACGATCCCCAGCACAGAGAATGTCCAGCGTGAGCGGCTGCTCTCCCGGCGGGTGACGGCGTTCATCAACAGCAAGAGCAGCAAGCTGATCACTGCAACTGCCACCAGCTCGCCAAATCCGCGCCGGGCATATTCAGAATAGGTGAAGCCTTCCAGGTGGATGTTGGCTTGCCCGCCGAAGAAATAGCGGAACTGCACGAGGACGAAGAAAGCGTAGAGCAGGTCCACGCAAGCGAGCAGGGTGGCAGATATCACCCACCCCACGAAGGGCGGCAACCAGGCCTTGTCACCTGCGCTCACCCTCTCATCCTCGCTGGACAGCAGTGCGTGCAGGAATACCCCACTGAGCAGATATGCAGCGATGGAGATATAAAACAGGCGAAACATGTATTCGTCCAGCTTCTCCAGGTCGATCAGCTTTAGCAAATTCGCCAGCTGCTTATCGAAAATCGGGTCTGCCTGCGCCAGAAGCGAGGCCAACAAGACGACCACCGGAAAAGCCAGCAGCAAACCCAGAAGCACTGAGAGAACCGTTCGCCATCGCCTGCGTCTCAACCCTACCCCTGACATAGCACTTGAGGCAATATCTCGTTCGGGATCGCTATCCGGATTCTCTTTCTCTGGCGCAAAGATCCGAACCGGCCTGACCAGCATATCCCCAATCCAGCGCAGAGCGTTAAGAACGTAATCGCCCACATTGTAGCGCCACCAACTGCCGCCCAGCCAGGTGAACGAAAGAATCGCCATGCAACCCAGCGTTAGTCCGTAATCGAGCAGCAGGCTAAAGGGCTCCTGGCGCCAGGCGCTCATCCCGGCAAAGAACAGGATGGGGATCAGCAGGAGCAGGCCTGGCGGTGCAGGGCGCAGCTTCTCGCCCCAGGTGAGGGAATACCCCACCCCCAGGCAGAGCAGGACGAAGATCAAAAAAGATATCCCTGGCTGCTTCTGCCAGAATAGCTGGTCGAAACACCATGCCAGGGCAAAAGCAACAGCCCCCAGTCGCAGCATGTGCGTTCGTTGCATTTCTCCACGCTCCTTTACGATGATCCGTTCTACCGGAAAGGTCAAGAAGCGCCCTCAGGTAGTACCATCACTAGAATACACTAAATATCGGTTGATTTCCAGCGCTCAGACCCAACAATGCGAGCACTCAAGTGCTTGACAGACTGGCATATTGGGCAAGATAATAGGAGTTCGGACTCGGAATGTATAATCTTTGGGGAACCCGCTCATGACGACCACCCATGCACTTGACTTCGACCTGATCGCCAGCGACATCGGCGAGTGCGGCATGCAGCTCACCCAGCTTGGGGCTGCCGAGGGCGCTGCCGGCAACATCTCCGTATTCGCCCGCGCTTTGGCAAACCTTGACGGTCGCTTCGTCGAGCGCGAGGAGCTCTCCTTACCGCTTCGCGTCCCGGCACTATCGGGCGGCTGGGTTGTCGTGACGGGAAGCGGGCAGCGCCTGCGCGACGTGACCCGCCAGCCGGAAAAGGCTCTGGTGGTCTTGCACATTTTAGCAAGTGGCGAGCGGGCACTGCGCTATAGCGCCTCAGAGATCCAGCCCACAAGCGAGCTCAACTCGCACCTGGCGGAACACGCCGACCAAGTTGCACGCCTGGGGGTCGCATATCATGCCCTGGTCCACGCCCAACCGTTCTGCCTGACATACCTCAGCCACCACCCAGGTTATGCTACCACTCCCGGGCTGAACCACCGCCTGGTGCGCTGGCAGCCTGAGACACTGGTCGTCTTTCCGGAAGGGATTGGCATGATCCCCTACCAGATCACTGGCTCGGCAGGGTTGATGGAAGCAACCGTCGCCGGGCTCACAAAACACCGACTGGTTGTCTGGCAAAAGCACGGGGTTGTGGCGCGCAGCCACCTGAGCGCGAGGCACGCCGCCGACCTGGTAGAGTACGCAGAGACTGCAGCGCGCTACGAGGTAGAGAACCTGCACCTGGGCTCACCCGTCGGCGGGTTGACCGATGAGCAAATCCAGGAGCTATGCGAGCGTTTTGGGGTAGATGCGAGCCAATTTCTTAATGGTTAATGTATGAAGGGGAGCGAATTAGATTAGCGTAGAGCTACAATAAGGGCAGGTGTTCCAATCCACCTGAGCAGGCTTGCCGCAACTCGGACAGCTTCGCCCGGTAGCCGCCGTCGGAGGAGGTACAGGGCGTCCTGATCCCGAGAGGCTATTCATCAAAGCTACACCACCCAGTACCAGCAGCACAATCAGAGCCACCGGCAGTAAAGCCATCACCCCCATCCCGATGAAACCAAGTGGGGAAAAGTAACCAAATCCGCCCCCCATCATCCCGCGGCCTCCCATCATGTCTCCGTACCATCCTAATCCAGCAAGCCTCAGGATACCCGGTAAGAACAGGAAGATTGCCAAGATCAGGATGACGGCAATGATCCAGATCGTCGTTGCTTTCATTCGATAGCTCCTATACCTCGAGGTCTTCGTCGAATCACCTTGAACAAGTGTCTATACTCCAACGATACCAAACGCCTGTGAAGAATCTGTGAAGAATCGAAGTAGAGTTTATGAATTTGCAGCGCTAGAGCTATGGCAGGGTCTTCAAATACTCGAACAAGTCCTCTAGGTCACCATCTGCCAACTGCCAGCGGGGCATATCCCAATCGAGGGCTTCCCCATCCGGATGCTGCCCATCGACCACGGCCTGGCGGAACATCTCCAGCGTATAGCCCTCGTGAGCGTCCCCTTCCAATCCCTCATGCTCATCCCGTTCCTCATTGTTCAAAGCTTGCCAGCGGATCTCCGGCGCTTTCATATAATCCATGTGCATCCAATGCTCCCCGCCCTTGCCGCCCTTCCCGTGACAGGAGACGCAAGCCAACCGCGATTGCATCATGCCACCAGAGCCCGGTCCACCTGTGTATGGGATGCTCTCACCCTGCTGGTTGGTGGCAGTGAGATAGATTTGCTCACCGTCTGAGTCATGCTTTTGCCCAAACCACGCATTCGACCCTTGGGGATCAGGACGGCGCATACCCCAGACAGGCAATCCGCATGCAGCCAACAACATCCCAGCCAGAAGCAAAATCAATGCGGTTTTCATACTCCCTTCCTCCCTTCAGGAAGGATCATACTGGCACGTCAAACACCCGGCATGGGCAGTGTTACCTTTTGGGGTATAGGCATTAATGCCTATACCCCCACCCGGCAGATTGCGCTATCTGTCACAAATACACACCTTTATAATGTCTAACAATGGCGGTTACATTCACTCACTCAGGAATGCCAATGCCCATGAAACGAAAACCATTGCTTGTCTTCGTACTCCTGCTTTCCATTACGCTCCTGGCAGCCGGCTGTTCCGGTGAAGACACGTCCAGCGCAACGCAACTAAAGATGGCCTCCCTCGAGGAAATGCCAGCGGAGGTCCAGTCTGCGCCAGTCTCGGTCCAGCAGGCATACCAGTTCGCTTTTGCTAACCCGGATGTGCTCGAGCAACTCCCCTGTTACTGCGGGTGCGGCGCCATGGGGCACACGTCTAACTATGCCTGTTATGCCTCGGGCGTGGATCCGAACGGAGCCCCGATCTACGACGCGCACGCCCAGGGCTGTTCGATCTGTGTCGATATAACCCTAGACGCAATGCGCCTGCTCAAGCAGGATAAGAGCGTAGCAGAAATACGCTCCTATGTAGATCAGACCTACGCCAAATATGGGCCTTCCAATATGCCCTGAATGTTCCCGGCCTCTCTCCGGCCTCCTTGTAAGCCGCAACAAGCGCAGGCGGCGGGAGGGGGAAGGTCTAAAATTAACGTTTGCAAATAATTTACTGGAGGCGGATCGTATTGAACGCTTACCCACCGACGAGAATTAGCAAGGTTCTCAAACCCTGGCAGTGGCTGGTCTGGCTAGGGATGGGCGCGATCATCATATTTGCTCCCGCTCCAGCGGGTGCGATCGCTCCACAGGAACGCACCTTTCGTGTCCACGCCAGTGCTTACCAATATTCCCCTGCAACCATCCACGTGAACACAGGAGACCAGGTCACCATCGAGCTGATTTCCACAGATGTCGTGCATGGTATCTACATCGATGGTTACGGGCTCAGCCAAACCGCCGATCCAGGCCAGGCAGAGCGCCTTTCCTTCACTGCCAACCAACCGGGGACGTTCCGACTGCGCTGCTCGGTAACTTGCGGTGCACTGCATCCGTTTATGACAGGGAAACTTGTGGTCGGTAGTAATACACTGATCTGGCGTTCCGCAAGCCTGGCGTTGTTAGCCCTAGCTGTCGTCTTCTCTCTCGCAACGAAGCGAACTTGAAAGCATGGATATCACCCGCAACCCTCTCGTAATGGCGATTTTGCGCAACCGCTGGCCCCAGCTACTGGTCACATTGGTCGCTCTGGGCGGTTTTGTGGTTGCGATTGTCTCAGGGGTGTTCGGAACGCCGGTTGGCAGCCGCAATTTCAGCATCATCTTCGTATGGATTGCTTGGTGGGCGATCCTGATCCTGGTGGCGGTGCCCTTCTTCGGGCGCGGCTGGTGCAGCATCTGCCCGATCCCGGTACCCGGTGAGTGGTTGCAGCGCGGAGCAATCTTGAAACCCGGAGGTAAAGGAATTGGCCTGGGTTTGCGCTGGCCGAACCGTCTGCGAAATATTTGGCTGCAAAATGCAGGATTCCTGCTGATCGCGCTTTTCAGCATCACCGTGCTTACCCAGCCGCTGATCTCTGCGGTGGTGCTGGCAGCTTTCTTATTCCTGGCGATTGGCGCCAGCCTTGTCTTCGAGCGGCGCGCCTTCTGCCGTTACCTTTGCCCGGTAGGTGGGTTTATCGGACTGTACTCGCAGCTTGCTCCTATGGAGGTGCGCGTGCGCGATACTGCCATTTGCGCCGCTCATACAGAGAAAACTTGTTACACTGGAAATTCCGATGGTTACGGCTGCCCCTGGCAGGTCTTCCCGGGTGGTCTGGTGAAGAACACATATTGCGGGACCTGCATGGAGTGCTTGCGTACCTGCCCGCATGATAACGTTGCCATCCGGCTACGGCCTTTCGGCGCCGACCTTGATCAAATTCGCGGGCAAAGTCTGGATGAGGTCTACAAAGCCTTTATCATGCTTGGCTCAGCCATGTTGTATTCAGCGATGATGCTCGGTCCTTGGGGTGCACTCAAAATGGCCGCAAATGCAACAGGCAGCCTGCCCTGGCTGATCTATGCCCTGGTGTTCGTGCTATTTGTTTTGGGCATCTTGCCTGGCTTGTTCTGGCTGGCTGTCTGGCTGGGAAGGCGACTTTCAGGCATCCAGCTCCCCCTGCGCAGGGCTTTCATCCGTTTTGGCTACGCCATGGTGCCGCTGGGACTCTCTGCCTGGATCGCATTCAGTCTCTCCTTTGTGTTTGCCAATGCCTCCTATATCTGGCCTGTCTTGTCCGACCCGATGGGCTGGGGCTGGAACTTATTGGGCACGTCTGGCGCAACCTGGACGCCTTATTTGAGCAGTGCTGTGCCCGCCCTTCAGGTGGCAGTATTGCTTGGTGGGCTTATCTGGTCTGCGCGCACAGCCTACCGGATCGCTTCTGAGAGCCTGCCAGAGCGCCCTGCACGTCTTCTGGCACTGCCTGTGGCAATATTCAGCCTTGGGTTTACACTCGGGATGCTGGGGGTATTGGTGGCTTGAGATGATAACGCGCTCGGAACGGCTGGCTCGCATACTGGTCCTGGGATTGCTCCTCTCAATCGCGCTGGCGGTGAGCCTTTACTGGCTCTTTCCAAGCGCGCAGGTCGTGGTAGTGCGCGCCCGCATGCCCGAGGCAGGCGGTTGGATACCCGGCGACCTGACCGCCCAGATGGGTGTGCCTCTGCGGTTGATCCTAACATCCGACGATGTGGTTCATGGTTTTGCCTTGGGGCAGAGCGACAAACCTGCTGTGGACGTCTTGCCAGGTCAGTACAGCGAAGTCGAACTGCTATTCGACCAGCCGGGTAAATACACGTACTACTGCACGCGCTGGTGTGGGGCTAACCACTGGCGTATGCGTGGCACGATCGAGGTTACAGGCGGGGCCTCAGATGCCAGCGAACCGCCTGCGCCATTATATGCCCAATTAGGGCTGGATATTGATGCCGAGCACCACGCAGAGGATCTGCCTGAACGTCGCCCGTCGGCTGCGCGCGGCGCGGCCTTGGGGATCAAGATCCCAGAAGTGTACCTGAGCGTAGATTATTACCGCACGCACAGCCCGGAAGATGCCCGGAAGGATCTGGGTAAAGGTGGATACCTGGATAATTCACATGAACTAACCGATGCGGATTTATGGGACCTGGTGGCTTATGCCTGGCAATTGAATGCACCCACACAGACTTTGGTCGCCGGGAAGATGCTATACCTACAAAATTGCTCTGCCTGTCACGGCGAGAGCGGCAAGGGAGATGGGGTTTTCGCAGCCGAGGTGGCTGAACTCGATGGTGGCGAGCACGCCGACATGCTACAGGGGGAGATGAGCCAGCCTCCCACCGACTTCACCGAGGCCGAGCACATGCTCGCCGCCAGCCCGGCGCATCTCCAGGGCAAGATAATCCGTGGCGGGATGGGCACGGGTATGCCCTACTGGGGTCCGATCTTCACTGAAGCAGAGACCTGGGACCTAGTAGCCTTTTTATGGACATTCCAATTTGACATGGAGGTAATACCATGAGCCAAACCAAATCCAAAGGCTCTTTCAAGCAGGCTCGCAAGCGTACATCGTTTTGGCCTATCGTCTTTGCCGTTGGCGGCTTGGGCTTGCTCATCCTGGCTGCCGGGTCTTTCTTCAGAAGCAGATCGGGCAGCAATACCGTCATCGAGGTGAATGGCTCGCCCAAATTGAAGGTCGACAAGGAGCATGTTGATCTTGGCGACGTGCGCCTGGGAGAATGGGTAACGGTCTCCTTCGACCTAACGAACGTTGGCGACCAGCCACTTCGCTTCCAGGACACACCGTACATTGAAGTCGTGGCGGGGTGTTGACCGCCAACTCCCGCCATCGGTTCGATGGTCCTTCAACCGGGAAATACGACGACCCTTTCGATGAAGTTTATGATGCACGGAGATATGGGAGGACCGCACGACTTTCGCGTCCACCTGGCGAGCAACGACCCAACCCAGCCCGAGCATGAACTGACTGTTCTTTCCAACTGGGTGCCCTGACATGTGGTTGAGCAGGCAGAAAGGTGAGTGATGATGATTGCCAGCCCGATCGTGGAAATGGACCAACCTCTTGATGCCACCCTCCGTTGGATAAGCCAGCGGCTGGCTGGTGCAGGTCTGCAGGTCATGCGTACGTTTGACCTCCAGGTGGCGCGGTTCGCCCATGCGGACTGCGTTTGCCCGCAGCATGGCAGCAATCAGTGCGATTGTCAAATCGTCGTCCTCCTGGTCTATGGCCCAAATTCCCAACCGGCAAGCCTTGTCGTGCACGGCAGAGGGCAACATGCGCGCATCACCCTCGTGGAAACCCCAGGGGAGGCTACAGACGAAAACCTTGAAAGCGTCGTGCGGCGCACGCTCCTTAACCAGACATCAAGCTCGTGATGGCATTTCTGCTTCGTCGCTGGTTTGTCTCATTTAGCGTGCTTCTGGGGATATTTGCGCTTACCCCGTTCCTGGCTCCTGTACTTATGGAATTGACGCTGGAGAGGACGGCAAATGCGATATACTTCATCTACTCTTTTTTCTGTCACCAACTTCCGCAGCGATCGTATTTCTTCTTTGGACAAGCAGCGACCTATTCGCTGGCAGAAATTCAGGACTCCTGGCAGCTCACAACGAACCCCATGGTTTTGAGGCAGTTCATTGGCAACCCGGAGATGGGCTGGAAGGTCGCCTGGTCTGATCGAATGGTATCAATGTTTATGAGCGTTTGGCTCATTAGCGTGATCTGGTATCCTTTGCGACTCCGTATAAGGGCGCTCTCGGGGTGGGGTTTGGCTCTGCTGCTCTTTCCCATGGCGCTGGATGGCACCAGCCACTTCATCAGTGACCTCGCCGGCAATGAGCAAGGCTTTCGCTCAGTCAACTCATGGCTGGCGGCCATCACTGCTCACACCCTGCCATCTAGCTTCTACGCAGGAGACGCCTGGGGGTCCTTTAACTCGCTGATGCGGTTGCTGACTGGCGTGCTGTTTGGGCTGGGGTTCGTCTGGTTTGCTTTTCCACGTCTCGAAAGGGCTCTATTCACTGAGGAAGCCTAATGGAAGCACCCACCCCTCCCATTCGCGTCCTGCTTGCCGATGACCACGCTGTGGTGCGCGCCGGTATCCGTCAATTTCTTGAGCACGCCGGCGATATCCAGGTGGTTGCTGAGGCAGATGACGGTGAGAGCGCCAAAGCACTGATCCAACAACACGCTCCCGATGTGGCTGTGCTGGATATCCAGATGCCAAAGGCCAGCGGGATCGAGGTCACGCGTTGGGTGCGTGTCAACATGCGCAGCGTGGGCGTGCTGGTGCTCACTGCTTACGATGATGATCCTTACGTGATGGCTGTCTTGCAAGCGGGGGCAAACGGCTATGTGCTCAAGACCGCCGCGCCAGGTGAGATCATCCGGGCCGTGCGGGACGTGCATGCGGGAAAATCCGCCCTGGATGCATCCATCGCCCGCAAATTGATTGCCCAAATCGCCGGCAAGCCCGATAAGCAAGCGGTGGAAGCGCTCACCGAGCGCGAGCTGGAGGTACTCAAATTGACTGCCAGAGGCTATACCAATAAAGCCATTGGTGTGCAATTAGGTATCAGCGACAGAACCGTGCAGGGTCACCTGGCGCACATCTTCAATAAACTACAGGCTGCCAGCCGGACTGAGGCGGTGATGCGCGCCGTATCGCTTGGCTGGATATCCCAAACCGTGGGAACCATCGACGAGAATTGATTTCATCGTGAGGCTTAAAGCATTGTCCGGCGCCCAATCTCGATGGCGAGGCTTAACCCTGCAGCTGTTCCTGATGACCATCCTTCCGCTAACAGCGTTGCTGTTAGCGATTACTTTTGGTAGTTTAAGCCTGCACCAGAAAGCTATGCGCAGCATGGTGGGCGAGCGAGATGCACGCCTGGCGCGCGCAGTAGCAGATGCTCTGGATGGACAGGTTCAGCATCGCATCACGGTTGTGCGCGGACTGGCACAGCAGGTGGGGAGTATCGATCCACAAGAAATCCTCTCGGCTTCGGAATTGTTGCTGACAGAATTTGATCAAGGACTCGCCTTCTTTGCTCCGGATGGCGGCCTGGAAGTTACCCGCGCAGATCGCTCCTTTTGGGAAGAACGAGAGGAATTTGTCCGGGAGATGATCCAATCCCTGCAATCGGCACCTGAGAACATTCCTCACACTACCGCGACTCTGCATACAAACACCCTGGGCAAGCCGTCTGTGCTGGTGTTGGCTGCCAACCCAAACGGTTGGGTAGCTGCCGGCGCGTTTTCCGCAGATGCTCTAGTGAGCAACGCCCTATCAGCGGTCTTCCCGGATGAGCATACCAGCGTAGCCGTGGTGGACGCTGCAGGGAACCCGATATACATTAGCGGTGAGTTTCGGGATAGTGCCACAATTGGCGAACATTCGGGGATTGCGGAGGCACTCAAGGGTGAGAGCGGTACTGTCTATGTCCAGACATCTGAAGGCGAGCACGTGGTGGCTTACAGCACAGTCGATACACTGGGATGGGCTCTGGTGGTGGAGGAACCCTGGGAGATGGTGTCCACCCCCACACTGCGCACCACGCAGATCGCTCCGCTCGTGCTGGTGCCTGTGCTGCTACTAACGTTAATCGCGCTGGCATTTGCCGTGCGCCAGGTAGTGCAGCCACTTCAGGCTCTCGAGGTGAAGTCCTCCCAGCTTGCCTGGGGGGATTTTGACGCCATCCAAAAGCCCGTGGGCGGGATCGAGGAGATCCGCCGCCTGCAAACCGCGCTGGTGCACCTGGCGCACAAAGTACGCGCTGCTCAACAAGGGTTGCGTGGTTACATTGGTGCAATGACTGCTGCGCAGGAAGAGGAGCGCCGGCGCCTGGCACGCGAGTTACACGATGACACCCTGCAGTCGCTAATCGCCCTCAAACAGCGCGTCCAGCTCGCCGAGATGCAGATTGGCAATCAGGCCAGTCCAGAGTCGCTGGCAGAGCTCAGCGCCCTGACCGAGCAAACCATTGAAAACCTGCGCCGCCTGACGCGCGCCTTGCGACCTATCTACCTGGAAGACCTCGGGCTGGTGACTGCACTGGAGATGCTCACGCGTGAGATCGGACAAACGATGGATTTGCAAATCCAATTCCAAAAAATAGGGGTGGAGCGGCGCTTACAGCCTGATATCGAGCTGGCCTTTTACCGCATCGCCCAGGAGGCTTTGAGCAATATTGCCCGTCACGCTCAAGCCAGCGCTGCATCGCTTGAATTTCGGTTCTCACCAGACGAGGTGGTGCTAGAGGTAAGCGACAACGGCAGGGGATTTGAAGTGCCCAAAAGCCCGGCAGAGTTCGCACCGGGCGGACACTTCGGACTGCTGGGTCTCTACGAGCGCGCAGAGTTGATCAGCGCCACCCTGCGAATCGCCTCAACCCCAGGTGAAGGCACGCGTCTCACGGTGAGTCTACCGTCAAGCTGATTAACTTCCTGGGTGCGGGCATGTTTATTGCACACTTTGAGTGTGCGAGAGTTTGCATGATAGAATAGCTCAAAACCAACCGACATGTTTCAAGAGTAATCTGAATTGGACGATTCTTCTCCCTCTGTAAAATCTGTCTTGCCCGCCGCCATCGCACTGGCGCTGGTTGGCTGGGGCGGACTGGCTGGTGTGGTGTTCATGACCCTACCAACAGTTGGCCCGCGCTGGCTGTTCTTCTTCCTGGGGGTACTAGCCCTGACCGGCACTACCCTGCCCGCCATCGCTTTTCTCAACAGGCGATTTCCCAGCGTCCCGTCCGCGGATGCCGGCATTATCCTGAGGCAAGCCCTGTGGGTAGGCGTGTACTGCAGTACGCTGGCCTGGCTGCAGATCGGGCGCGTGCTCACCGGCCCAATGGCACTATTGCTGGCGGTGGGCTTGATCATCATTGAATGGCTGATGCGCATGCGCGAGAAGAGCCAGTGGAAGCCACAAGAGACCGGGGAGGAGAGTGGCGATTAACCTGCGCTCACTTCCTTCCGTTGACCAGCTCCTGCAATCCCCTGATGTGATTGAATGGGTCGCCAATTTTGGGCGACCGCTGACCGTTGAAGCCCTGCGCCTCGCACTGGATGAAGCGCGCCTCCATTACCCCAAAAAACAAACTGTGCCAGACCAGCCTGCGCTTCTCGCCCGCGCCAGGGACTTACTGCAGACCTGGGCGACGCCCACCCTGCTGCCTGTGATCAACGCCACGGGAGTCATCCTGCAGACAAACTTAGGCCGCGCCCCGCTCAGCGCCGCCTCCTTGTATGCGGTGCGAGAGATCTCGCTGAGCTACTCCAACCTGGAATATGACCTGGAGCAAGGGCGGCGCGGCTCGCGCTTGTTCCATGCCGAAGCCTTGCTCGCCCGCCTGACTGGCGCGGAATCTGCCCTGGTGGTGAACAACAACGCCGCAGCTGTGCTGTTGGCGCTGACTGCTCTGGCGCGCCGCCGGGCAGTGGTCATCGCGCGCACCCAGCTGGTGGAGATCGGCGGGGGCTTCCGCGTCCCGGATGTGATGAAGCAATCCGGAGCGCGGCTCTTGGAGGTAGGCACCACCAACCGCGTGCACCTCAGCGACTACGAAGCCGCCCTGGAAGAGAAACCTGCCCTGTTCCTGCGCGCCCATCGCTCCAATTTCCGTATCGTGGGCTTCACAAGCGAGCCATCCCTGGAGGAGATCGCAGCCGTTGCACACGAGGCTGGCATCCCAGTCGTGGATGATCTGGGCTCTGGCTCGCTGGTGGACACGGCCCGCTTTGGGCTGGCGCACGAGCCGACCGTGCAGGAATTGCTGAGGGCGGGCGCCGACCTGGTGTGCTTTTCCGGCGACAAGCTGCTGGGCGGCCCGCAGGCAGGCATCGCTGTGGGGCGCCGCGACCTGGTGGCAAAGTTGAAGAAACATCCCCTGGCGCGGGCTGTGCGCGCAGACAAGCTGTGCCTGGCGGCGCTGAATGCCACCTTGCTGCACTACCTGAAGGATGAGGCTGAGCGTGAGATCCCCATCTGGCGCATGATCGCCGCTCAGCCCGAGGCGATCAAGGCTACAGCCGAGCGCTGGGCGGCTACCCTCGGAAGAGGTGAGGTCATCCCTGGCGAATCAACTGTGGGCGGGGGCAGCCTGCCCGGCGAGACGCTGCCCACCTGGCTGCTGGCGCTGGATGTGCCCAGCCCCGATCGTTTGTTGAAGCTGCTGCGCCAGGGAGTGCCTCCGTTGATCGCACGCGCACAGGATGAGCGCGTGGTGCTCGATCCCAGGACGGTGCTGGAAGAGCAGGAAACCTATTTGCTGGATTGCTAAGCTCGCATTGGCGGTCAAGAGCTTTATATTTATGACCACATGATCCGCATGAACTGCGGGCGATCGACCTACATACATCTGCGTAAGTCCTATATTATGAGATTTCTATTGACAAACTAGCCTTCTTGTTGTACAGTATCTCTGTACAGTTTCCAGGAGGCGCTCATGACTATCCAAACCAATTACACACAGGCGCGTGCCAGCCTGGCGAAGTTGCTTGACGAAGTCACCAAAAACCGCCAGGTGGTCATTATCCAGCGCCGTGGGCAAGAAGACGTCGCCCTGGTGTCTGTTGATGAGCTGGAGGCCTTGCTAGAGACAGCTTCCCTACTGCGCTCTCCCAAGAACGCCGAGCGGCTGCTCTCTGCATTAGGGCGCGCCTTGCGCGATGAGGGCTCACCTCAAACCCTGGAAGTGCTTCGCCGCGAGGTAGGCCTTGAGTCGCGGTCAGCGTGAGGCGGTCTTCCAACCGGAATTCCTGGGAGACTTGCGGTACTGGGTGGAAACTGACCGCAAGACCGCCCTGCGGATATTCAACCTGATCGAGGCGATCCTACGCGACCCATTCAAAGGGATCGGCAAGCCGGAACCATTGAAATACTTATCGCCCGGCGTCTGGTCACGCCGGGTGTCTCAGGAGCACCGCATTGTCTACCTGGTGCGCGACGAGCGCATCGACTTCCTGCAGGCGCGCTATCATTACGGTTCTTAGGATAAAATATAGCGAATAATCGCCAACTATACCTCACTCCTCACTCTTCACACCTCACTACTCTCTATTCTTAAATCTCCACTCTCTCACTGCTATGAAATCAGACCTTGACACCCTCATGCAAGACCATAGCATCGACGCCCTGCTGGTCACGGGCGGAGGCATGCACAACCCGGCGATGGTGTACTTCACCGGCACCGTCCATATGGGCAACGCTGACCTGATCAAGCTGCGCGGCAAGGAGCCGGTGCTTTTCCACGCCAGCATGGAACGCGACGAAGCGGCTAAGTCCGGCTTGCGGACCAAGAGCCTGGACGAGTATCGCCTCCCCGAGCTGCTCAAGCAGGCGGACGGCGACCTGGCGCTGGCCACTGCCCTGCGCTACCAAAAGATGTTCGCCGACATAGGCATGGAAAGTGGACGGGTGGCGCTGTACGGGAAGGTGGATGCCGGGGCGACCCTGGCAATCTTCTCGAGGCTGGGACAGATCGCACCCGGGCTGGAGCTGGTAGGCGAGACGGACAACTCGCTGCTACTGAACGCCCGCCAGACCAAAGATACAGATGAAATCGCCCGCATCCGGCGCATGGGGAAGATCACCTGTGAGGTTGTGGGGCTGACCGCCGAATTCCTCAGCTCTCACTCCGCCCGAGATGGCATGTTGCGGCGCCCGGACGGAGAGCCGCTCACCATCGGCGAGGTCAAGCGGCGCATCAACCTGTGGCTGGCAGAGCGCGGGGCTGAGAACCCCGAGGGGACAATCTTTGCGGCTGGCTACAACTCGGCTGTGCCGCACAGCACCGGCGATGACGCCGCACCGCTGCGCCTGGGCGAGACGATTGTGTTTGACATCTACCCCTGCGAGGCTGGCGGAGGCTATTTCTACGACATGACGCGTACCTGGTGCCTGGGCTATGCCACGGACGAGGCACTGGCGCTGTATGAAGACGTGCACAGCGTTTATCACCAGCTGCTGGATGCGCTCAAGCCAGGCATCCCCGGCCCTGAGCTCCAGAAGCGCACCTGCGATCTCTTTGAGGCTCGCGGTCATCCCACAATACGTAACGACCCGCAGACGCAGCGCGGTTACGTGCACTCTTTGGGGCACGGTTTAGGGTTAAATATCCACGAGCGCCCGCGCTACGGACGCAACGCAACCCCTCAGGACGTCCTCGAGCCTGGCTCGGTGGTGACCCATGAGCCCGGGTTGTACTACCCGGAGCGCAAACTGGGCGTGCGGCTGGAGGATACCTACCTGATCCGCGCAGATGGGCTGCCCGAACCGCTGGGCGAGTTCTCGCATGACCTGATACTTCCGGTGGAAGGTTGAAGGTTGGAATATTGAAGGTTGAAGGTTGAAAGGGAAAATGATGTCCATAAAAAATACACCCTCCCCCGCTGTCCCGTCCCCTGACGGCATGCCGCCGGCGCGCGTGCTGGGCATCGAGACATCATGCGACGAGACCGCCGCGGCAGTAGTGGAGAACGGGCGCGCCATCCTTTCCAGCCTGGTGGCTTCGCAGGTGGAACTACACGCCCAGTACGGCGGCGTGTTCCCGGAAGTGGCCTCGCGCCAGCACATTCGCGCCATTTCCCCCATCGTTGAAGGGGCTTTGCAGCAGGCGCACCTCGACCTGCGCGATGTGGATGTCATCGCTGTGACACGCGGGCCCGGCTTGCCCGGATCGCTGGTGGTGGGCATGAATGCCGCCAAGGGCATGGCTTTGAGCAGCGGGCTGCCGTTGATCGGGGTCAACCACCTGGAGGCGCATGTGTATTCTGCATGGCTGCACGATGCCAACGCCCAACCCCAGCCCGAGCCGCGTTTTCCACTCCTGACGCTGGTTGTCTCGGGCGGGCATACCGAGCTGGTGCTGATGACCGGTCACCTGGAATACCGCCGCCTGGGCGGCACGCTGGACGACGCCGCCGGCGAGGCTTTCGACAAGGTTGCCCGGCTGCTGGGGCTGGCTTACCCGGGCGGACCATCGATCCAAAGATCCGCGGTGCTGGGCAACCCGCGCGCCTTCGACCTGCCGCGCGCCTGGCTGGAGGACACCTGGAATTTCTCCTTCAGCGGGTTGAAGACCGCCGTGCTGCGCGAGGTGCGCCGCATCCAGGAGCACAGCCGGCCCGTGCCCGTGCCGGATATGGCTGCCAGCTTCCAGGCTGCCGTGGTGGAGGTGCTGGCGGGCAAGACCCTGCGCGCCGCCGAGGAGTTCAAAGCCAAGGATATCCTGGTGGCGGGAGGCGTAAGCGCCAACCAGGCGCTGCGCCAGGCTTTCGCCGAGCAGAAGCGCTTCCCGGTGCATATCCCGCCCATTTCCCTGTGCACGGACAACGCCGCCATGATCGCCGGGGCGGGCTATTACCGCTTCGTCCACGGGCAGCGCGATGGATTGGAGATGGACGTGCTCCCGAATTGGGGGTTGGGGTAGGGGGGAGCGGGGAGCGGAGAACAGTGAAAAGTGAATAGTGAAGAGTGAATGGTGAGCGGAGGGGGCGGGAAGGCGAATTCCAAAAAGAAAAAAAGCTGAGTGCGCAGAGAGCGCTGAGATCTCAACGCGAATGCCGCTAATGAACGAATAACGCGAATTGTTCCAGAAAAAAATTCAATTCGAAACAATTCCTCTTTTTGCGGCTGGTACGAAGGTGAGAAGCCGGGTGGGTTGGTAGGGTGCGGCGCCTGGAGGGATCTACGCAGAGAGCGACACCCCGAAGATGATGTATATATAGCACATATTTTCTAGGTTTGCAAGGGGTTCCAGGCGATATCCCCAAAATATCCCTTTTTTTCTCAGTTGTAGGTTGATGGTTGAAAGTTGAATGTTGTAATGGCCATTCAACCACCCTGTGTACCAATCTGTGCTTCACAGGATTGTAATGGATGGTATCTCGATGCCGGTTCAGATCAGCCTCATCCCGGATGGTGTGCTCCCAAAATCGTCGCTGCCAGATGGCAGCTTCGCCCTTCCGGCAATGCCCAGATGCAGTAAGAAACCATAGTGAAAAAGTATGTGCTGCCCTCGATAAAAATCGACGGTATTCAGGCATATCTTGAAATGATATAGGAGAATGAAAAAATAGTGCGATAAAACCGCACCCTACAACTATCCCTGCTTCAGATAAGCTAATTTCCGCCCTTCAGTTCTCCGGTTAGCGGATCAATGCAGTTGAGAACCAACGTATCCCCAGCAGTATTAAAGTACTCTACTTGCCAACCTTGATAGTAAAACTCATCTGGGTTTAGTATTATACTTATCTCACACGCATTTTCAACAGCCAATCGAGCTTCTGCCCCCCCATTCAGTTCAGCAATTTGCAACGCGTCTTCGAATGAAATCTTAAATTCAGTCTGGTCAATTACCTGCCAGCGCACTCGTTGAGGAGAATATTTTGTTATGTGCCCAACGACCGAATTTCTCCGGGGTTCAATGATTAACTCACTCACAAAACGCGATTCCCGATCGTTCATTCTGGCTTCTTTGAAAAATTCTATATTTGCATCCTGCGGCCCATTATGGAGATATGCGCAATCCATACCATAGCTCATTCTATCTAGCTGCCAGGTTTCTAAAGATTCACCCCATAGCAATTCATGCAAAGCCGCTGCTATTCGAAAATAGTCGCTCGTACTCCAATGAACAGGAGTACCTAGCGTTGGGCTCGCTTCGAAAGGGGTCTTATCCTGCGGAGTAAAGACATCCGTTTTCCCCTGGTCAAGAGCCGCCAGGATTGTACCTGGATCTATGGAGAAGTATTCGTTCTTACTGTAGACCATAGTCTCCGGATCCAATATTCCGCAGGAAAAGGTTAGGCTCGCGATTAGCGACACTAAGATGGGACAGATAAGCCACTTTCTGACTCGCTTGGACATGGGTTCATCACCTCAGAATTTCAATATCAGCTATCGATCATTCAGCCCGGGGTGGGGGCGATTGAAGTTTCTTGATCTTTTCCCAATCACCATTCTCGTAACCTGGTGGTAAAGCCCATCCTCTGCGTAGTAGTCGTAGGGTGTGGTCTGCGACCACACCAACCTTCACTCCCTACAGCCCATCCTGCCCATATCCTCCCCAAGCGCAGGGTTTGGTCAGGCAGCAGGCAAACGAAATCAATGCTGAAAGAGAATCGTTGGCGGACATTCTCCCAAGCAGCGCGTAACAATGATCTGGCTTGAGAAGATGTCAATATGGGCAGGCGGTGGTAGGAAACCACAGTGAAAAAGTATGTGCCGCCCACGATAAATAATCGACGATATTCAGGCATATCTTGATATTATATTTGGAGAAAAAAATGGTGCGGTAAAACCGCACCATACAACAGTTCCTTCGGTCAGGTCGGCGTTGTAAAACAAGTAGTGAACTTCACGGACCCAGGAGCCCTCCCCAAAAATGACCATGACCTATCTTAGCAAAAAATGCCGAGCGATTCAAGTGCTCTTTGTCATGCCCGGGTGAACAGACCTCGTAGGCGGGTCGGATACCCGCAAGTGGCTCAGCCGGCGGACAGGGGCAGGGGTGAGGGGAATACCGGACGCGGATTTGAGAAAGCCGTGCAGCATGTCTTTCTTCCTATTGTTCGGATCATTTTTATCCAGTATAATCAGCCGAATTCTAAACAAGCTCTGACCTTTGGGTGGAAACAAACTACAACGCGCACGAACAAAGAGAACATCCTTTTATGAGAACGGTGCTTAAATTCACATTGATGGCGGCGGCGTCTATCTTGCTTATCTGGGGGCTGCTGCAACTGGGAGGCGACCTGCGCGCGCCGGCAGGCACGAATGTAGTTGCGGAGGCCCAGGGCAGCCAGCAGCCCGAGGGCGCACTGCGCCTGCCGCTGCTCTTCGCCCAGATCGGCGCTATCTTATTTGCCGCCCGCCTGGTGGGCTGGCTGTTTCGCAAGATCCACCAGCCCCAGGTGATGGGCGAGATGCTGGCGGGCATCCTGTTGGGACCGTCACTGCTGGGCTGGGCCGCGCCGGGCGCGTATAACGCCCTCTTCCCGGTTGAAAGCCTGGGCTTCATCAACGTGCTCAGCCAGATTGGTCTGCTGCTGTTTATGTTCCTGGTGGGGCTGGAGCTTGACCCCAAGATGATGCGCGGCCGCGGCGGCGTCGCCATTGCGACCGGTCACGCCAGCATCTTCGCCCCCTTCATATTAGGCGTCCTGCTGGCGTTGTACCTGTACCCGCGCCTCTCGACCGCCAACGTGCCTTTCGCCACCTTCGCCCTGTTCATGGGCACGGCGCTGAGCATCACTGCCTTCCCCGTACTGGCACGCATCCTCACCGAGCGCAAGCTGCTCAATACACAGCTCGGCTCGGTGAGCATTGCCGTGGCTGCGGTGAATGATGTGGCTGGCTGGTGCATCCTGGCTTTCCTGGTGCTGCTGGTGCGCTCGAGCGAAGCCGCGCACTCCATCTGGCTGATCCTGATTGGGGTATTGGCTTACATCGTCATCATGCTGTTCGTCGCCCGCCGCTGGCTGTGGCGGCTGGAAGGCATGTACGAGAAGCGGGGCATGCTGACCCAAAACATGATGGCGATGGTCTTGCTGCTGCTGCTGGCATCCAGCTGGGCAACCGAGCTGCTGGGCATCCATGCCTTATTCGGCGCATTCCTGATCGGGGCCATCATGCCCAAGCACCCGCCATTCGTCCACGCGCTGACCAATAAGCTGAACGACGCCGCCGTGGTGCTTCTGCTGCCGCTATTCTTCGCCTTCACCGGGCTGCGCACCAGCATCGGGCTGGTGAGCGGGGCGCAAATGTGGCTGTATTGCCTGCTGATCATCCTGGTGGCGATCCTGGGCAAGTTCGGAGGCTCAGCCCTAGCGGCGCGCCTGAGCGGTATGCCCTGGCGTGAAGCCAGCGCCCTGGGTGTATTAATGAATACGCGCGGCTTGATGGAGCTGGTTCTGCTGAACGTGGGCCTGGATATCGGTGTGATCTCTCCGACTTTGTTCACCATGCTGGTGCTGATGGCGCTGGTGACTACTTTTATGACTGCCCCGCTGCTGGAGTGGATTTATTTTAGGCGGTTGGTGCCGCGCCCATACGAGCCAGCAGGCGTCGAGGCGGAGGGGGCGGGGACCGATTTGTTTTGATTTTACCCCATCCCCCCTCCCCCTTCCCCGGGGGAAGGGGGAGAAGAATTCCGATCAGGAATGCGGCGCTGTGCGCCGCATTCCTGATCGGAAATAGGTTTTTCACGGGAAACAAAGCGCATATGTTGGAATGGTTGGAAGCACTGAAATCTTTGGCAGGGCAGGGAGGGGCGGGGCTGATGGCCTTCGCCATGTTCGACCTGTTCCTGATCGTGAGCCTGGCGCGCCTGCTGGGCAACCTGGCGGCACGCCTGGGGCAGCCGCGCGTGGTGGGCGAAATCCTGGCGGGCATCTTGCTGGGTCCGACCCTGTTGGGCGATGAGCTCTCCCTGCTGATTACGCCCATGCCTGTGCGCCCGATCCTCAACCTGATCTCCATGCTGGGCTTGATCCTGTTCATGTTTCTGGCGGGAGTTGAATATGATGCCTCCCAGGTGCGGGGACGCATGCGCCAGGCGGGGTTGCTGGCGCTGCTTTCTGTGGGGGTGCCGGCGCTGTTGGGATTCCCGGTGGCAGCGGCGATGCATACCTCAACCTACGCCGGTGCTCAAGGGCAGGCGCTGCTGCCATTTGCCCTGTTCCTGGGCGCAGCCCTCTCGGTGACTGCCTTTCCGGTGATGGCGCACATCTTGATGGAGCGCGGCGAGCTCAACACGCCCCTCGGAGCGGTTAGCGTCGCCACTGCCGGGCTGATCTCGGTGCTGATGTTCACCTATATCGCTTTCGCCGCCGCCGTGGCTGCCGCCAGCGGCTTCAACGACTTTGCTATCAAAGTGGTCTGGACGCTGGTGTTCGTGGCGGTCTCCGCCTGGGTGGTTCGCCCCTGGCTCGCTAGCGCCCTGAAAGGCGATGTGGCTGCCGGGATAGTCTCGGGGAACAGCATGGCGCTGCTCTTCGCCGGGATGTTGCTGTATGGATTGGTGGCCCATCTGATCGGCATCAACGCCCTGGTGGGGGGCTTCGCCTGGGGCTTCTTGCTACCTGCCGATACTGACTTTCGCCGGGGGGTGGCAGCCCGGGTGCGCGACGTTGCCATGATCCTATTGCTGCCGGTGTTCTTCGCCATGGCAGGCTTCTCGGCTGACCTCAAGCTGCTCACCCCACGAGACGCTGCCGGTGTTCGGGCTGGTGTTATTAGCGGCGATTGGAGGCAAATTCCTGGCAGCGCTGCCCGCCGCCGCTACCGGGTTAAACTGGCGTGAAGCGTTGGTGATGGGAGCGCTGTTCAATACGCGCGGCTTGTTGGTGCTGGTTGTGGGATTGGTGGGCTTGCAGCTGCGCATCATCACCCCGGTTACGTTCACCATCATCGTGGTCGTCGCCCTGGTCACGAACCTGATGACCCTGCCTTTGCTCAACGCTCTCGCGTTGAAACGTTAGAACAATTTCCTGGTTGTATCTACTCACGCCCCCTGCGTACACCCAATTTTCGGATCATTTCTCTAACGTTCTAACGCGCAAACGTGCTAACGCTTAATTTGTGCATAACCTGAATCCCCAAAAAAGCCCCTTATCTGTGGTAAAATGCCCCAAGTTTAAAAGGAGTACACAAATGAAAGACCTATCGATTTCTCTCTCCCCCCGCAGGCTCAGCTTGATAGCCATCAGCCTGCTGCTGGTGCTGGCGCTTCTGGCGGCTGCCCTCCCGGCAACCGTCCTGGCCCAGACGGGCACCTGCGCCAGATATTACACCGTGCAATCTGGAGACACACTGAGCAGCGTCTCAGTCACTTATGATATCAGCATCCTTGAGCTGGCGGCTGCCAACAACCTCAAGGAGCCCTACCCGATCTTTGTAGGCCAGCAGCTATGCATCCCTGGCGTCGCCCCATCCACGACTACCACAACTTCGACGACGACAACAGCGAGCCAAGGCATTAGTGCTACTTTCACAGATAACCTCGTTGCCATCAAGCTCACCGACGTAAAGAAGAAGTCCAACTACATCATCAAAGCCAGGAAATACCACCGCGCCAACGACGAGTGGTTTAAGTTTGCGCGCGTCAATACCGACAAAAATGGCAATGCTACCGCCACCTTGAAACTGCCTCGCGCGCTGTGGGATGGCGAGTACCTTGAGGTCTGCGCCAAGAACTCGTTCACAGATAAAGTCGAGTGCCAGAGGTTCTACCGTTAGGCTATACGACTGACCGGTGCATACACCGAATAGACGTGGGATTTCCAGGATGTGTCTCCCCAGGAAATCCCACTTTTTATTATGGAGGTAGCATGCGCGTACGCCCCATCGATCTGCTGAAAGGCGCTGACGTGCGGGGTTTTGTCGAGTGTCCATTCCGCCTGTACCGGCAGAATCGCCTGTGGGTCCCACCGCTGCTCGCTGAAGCCCGGGAGGCACTCGACCCCCAGGTGCATCCCTTCTACCAGCATTCCGAAGCCGGGTTCTTCGTCGTGGAAAGCGAAGGACAGGTTATCGGGCGCATCGCCGCAATTGAGAACCGCCGCGCCAACGATTACCGGAAGACGCGCACCGCCTTCTTCGGTTTCTTCGAAAGCGTGGATGACTCGCAGGTGGCCTCGCTGCTCTTTGAGGCTGCCTTCGAGTGGGCGCGCCAGCGCGGCCTGGAGCGCATCATTGGGCCGCGCGGACTGATCGGCACCGATGGGGGTGGGGTGCTGGTGGAGGGCTTCGAGCACCGCCCGGCTCTGGGCGTGCCCTACAACTTCCCCTATTACAACCACCTCATCTGCCAGGCAGGTTTCGAGAAAGACACGGACCACCTCTCCGGCTACGCCCGCGGCGATCACATCCTGCCAGAACGCTTGCAGCGCATTGCTGCGCGGGTCGTAGAACGCCGGGGCCTGTGGGTAAAGACGTTTTCCTCCAAAGCCGAGATGCGCCAATGGATCCCACGCCTCATACCTGTTCACCGCCAGGCATTCGCCAACACCCACACCTTTTACCCGCCCAGCCAGGAAGAGATGCAAATCATCGCTAACACGCTCATAGGCATCACCCACCCGCGCCTGATTAAGCTGGTGATGAAGGCTGATGAGGTGATTGGCTTCATCTTCGCTTACCCGGATATCTCAGCCGGCTTGCAGCGCGCCCACGGGCGCTTGTTCCCCCTGGGGTGGCTCTACCTGCTACAGGAACGAAAACGCACGCGTTGGGTTAATGTCAATGGAGTTGGTTTACTGCCATCCTACCAGGGGCTGGGCGCTAATACTGTGCTCTACGCTGAGCTGTCTCGCAGCATCCGCGAGTTTGGTTTTGAGCACGTGGATATCGTCCAGGTGAATGAGGCTAACGTCGCGAGCTTCTCGGATATGGAAGCCATCGGTGTGACCTGGTACAAACGCCACCGCAGCTACATGCGCCAGCTTTGAAAGAGGTCACTTCCTTATGACCACTGCACCCAATGAGCGCTTGCCCAGGCTGACTAAGCTCCTGTATGGCGCCGGCGATTTCGGTTTTTCCTTTACAGATACCGCCATCGGTGTGCTCTTTGCCATCTTCCTCACTGACGTGGTCGGGCTGGCACCAGGCATTGCCGCCATTGCGGTCTTCGTTGGGCGCAGCTGGGACTGGATCAACGACCCGCTCATTGGTCACCTGACCGACCGCACACGCTCGCGCTGGGGACGGCGCCGTCCTTACCTGCTCTTTGGCTTCCTGCCATTTGCACTGGCTTTCGCTGCTTTGTGGTGGATACCTCCTGTCCAGAGCCCCTTCTTGCTGGCTGCTTATTACTCTGTAGCCTACCTGTTCTACGATGCCAGCGCCACTTTCGTGTACATGCCCTATTTCGCGTTGACCCCCGAGCTTACTCCCGATTACGACGAGCGCACATCTCTCACCAGCTACCGCATGGCCTTCTCGATCCTGGGCGGGCTGATCGCCTTCACCGTACCCCTGATGATTATCGGCAGCATGCGCCCTGAGAATGCGTCCCGGGTTACTCTGGTGGGAGGTCTATTTGGCTTAGCCAGCGCCTTGCCGCTATTGCTCACATTTTTGGGTACCCGCGAGCGAACCGATTACACCCAACGCGTCCAGCCCAAATTACGGGACTCGCTTAAGGCGGCTGCGCGCAACCGCCCGTTTGTATTTGCTTCAGGCATCTTCCTGTTCACCTGGACCGCCATCGAGATCATCCAGGCTATGCTGCTGTTCTTCCTGAAATATCGCATGAACCTGGAGGCGGAATCCGACCTGGTTGCTGGCACGGTGTTCATCGCCGCCCTGGTCACCCTTCCCTTCTGGGAGCGGACGTCGCGGCGCTGGGACAAACGCTTGGCTTATATCGCCGGTATGGTCTTCCTCTCCTCGGTCATGATTATCTTGATCATCATCAGCCCGTCCTGGGGGCTGCCGATTGTCTTCACTCTGGCGGCTTTGGCGGGTGTAGGCGTGGGAGCAGTGCACGTCCTGCCATGGTCGATGATTCCCGACGCAATCGAGTGGGACGAGCTGGTGACCGGTGAGCGCCACGAGGGGGTATTCTACAGCCTTGTGACTCTCTTCCGCAAAGTCGCCTCATCCATCTCGCTGCCCCTGATCCTGCTGGTGTTAGAGTGGACAGGCTATGTATCTAATGCCGCCGTGCAGACGCCCAGCGCAGTGACCGCCATCCGGATGTTGATGGGTCCCGTGCCTGCCGTATTGCTGTGCGCAGGCATCCTCTTTGCACTGCGTTATCCGCTCAGCCGAGACCGGCATGCCCAGGTGCGCTCGGAGCTGGCTGCCCGCGCCGCCAAGGCAGCCACAGATTGATGCTTTCTGCTGCAATCGGTAGCCTCATATAGACCGTGGTTTTGCCTTTTCGCCCTCAAACTTCTGCCCGTTGGAGGGCGGGCAGGGGTGGGGGGAACCGACAACGGTTAAGCGCGGTACTATCGCTGCAGCCAACTCGCGCGACCTAATCTTCAAACGCCCGTATGCTATAATGAACGCTGCGCGTCCCCAGTGCAGCTGTGTTATCAAATAACAAGGAGAATGCAAATGGATTTCGGAAATGTACTTACTCGCGCCTGGGAGATTATCTGGAAACACAAGGTGCTTTGGATTTTTGGCATCCTTGCGGGTTGCAGCAACGCAGGCGGTGGAGGCGGGGGAGGTGGCGCAAATTCGAGGGTTACCACCGACAGTGGAAATCTTCCTCCCGAGCTCCAATCTTTCTTCAACCAATTTCAGAATATCCCAGATTGGCTGATTGTTCTGACCGTCCTGGTAGCCATACTGGTTATCCTGGTGCTGGTTGTGCTGGCGGTCTTCTTGGGCACAATCGGGCGCGTCGGCTTGATCCGCGGCACGCAGCAAGCCGAAGGCGGCGCAGAGAGCCTCTCCTTTGGTGAGCTCTTCAGCGGAAGCACACCCTACTTCTGGCGAGTATTCGGGCTCAACCTGCTGGTAGGATTGGCGATCGCCTTCATAGGGATTGCAATAGCAATCATAGCGGTGGTGGGGACTATTGCCACCTTAGGCATTGGCTTGATCTGCCTGCTTCCGCTCCTATGCGTGCTAGTACCAGTCGCCTGGTTTGTCAACGTGATTATTGAGCAAGCTAACATTGCCATTGTGCTCGAGGACTTGAAAATATTGGATGCACTACAGCGTGGCTGGCAGGTGGTGCGCGAGAACCTGGGTACGATGATCGTCATGGCGCTCATCCTGGCTGCCATTGGCCTGGTCGGGGGGTTGGTTGCAGGGCTACCGGTTGCATTGATCGTCATCCCGGCTGCCATCGGGGCAGCGATCGGCAGGCAAGAGGCGATGGGAACGATTATTTTTGCGGCGGTATGCTTCATCGCCTACCTACCGGTGCTGCTGGTGCTGAGCGGTATCTTGCGAAGCTATACTGAGACGGCCTGGACGTTGACCTTTATGCGACTGACAGCTCCCAAGCCAGCCGAGTTGGAGCCCGTGGTCGAGGCCTGAACCTCCGGAGATGAAGCTGCAATAAAAGACCGCTGTGTGGGACAGTACCCGCAAAGCGGTCTTTTTCGGTTCCTTCACCGAGCTCCACAGCGTCAGCTCATTGATGTATATCAGGAGATTCCTCCCGCAGAGCCACTACCTTGTTGCGCCCCTGGCGCTTAGCCTTGTATAGCGCCCGATCCGCCATGTCAAACAAGACTTCCAGGCTTTCGACCTCGGGTGTGAACTCGGTCACGCCGGCGCTCACGGTAATGTGGATGTCTCCGTTCGGGGTCTGGAAGTCCATTTCCGCCAGGTTCTTGCGGATGCGCTCGGCTACTACTGCCGCCTGTCGCATGCTGGCTTCAGGCAACAGGATAATAAACTCCTCGCCTCCATAGCGCCCCACGACGTCGATGGTACGCACGCTACCCCGGCAGAAGTTTGCAAATTGGCGCAGCACGATATCCCCCATGGGGTGTCCATAGCGATCATTGATTAACTTGAAGCGGTCTAGATCCAGCATGATCGCGCTCAACGGGCGGTTGAAGCGGATGGCGCGATCGACCTCACGTTTACCAAATTCCCAAATACCCCGCCGGTTATAAAGACCTGTAAGCTCGTCAGTGAACGCCATCTGCTGGATGATGGCGTTCATAGCTTTCAACTCTTCCAACCGGCGCTGCTCGGCCTCCAGGAACTGCGCTTTGGCAATCGCTAAAGCTACCTGGGCGCCAGCCTGTTCACCCAGGGTGATCTCATCTCGAGTGAATGGATGGGGCTTATCGTAACTAATGAACACCGCGCCCAGCTTGCGCCCGTCAGCGACCAAGGGCAAGCCCATCATGGCGCGCGTGGGGAAAAGTGCTGCGATGCGAGGGCTGACATAGCTAGAGACGGTTACATCTTCAATCGCCAGTACGCGCCCAGCCTCCAGAACAGCTGCTGTCATGGTCGCTTCGCCTGGCTCGATGAGCATACTCGTATATTCTTCGCTCACCTGACCGAAGGCGGCACTAGGGATCGGAGACTGATGCTCCTCATCCCATAGGGTGATGTATGCCCCATCGGCTTCGAAGAGCTCACCCAGCCTGCCTGCCATGCGCTGGAGCATGGTAACCATATTCGGAGCGCTGATAGCCACCTGGGTCAGGTCGTTCAACAAAGCCATGCGGTGTGCGTAGGATTGCACCTTGTTCACAAAGTCGGAATTCTCGATGGCAAGCGCCGCCTGGTTGGCAAATAAAGAGAGCAGCTCCTGGTTCGCCTGGGTGAACTTCTGCCCTTCTTCGTATCTAAGCACGTGGAGCACGCCAATCACCTCCTCGCTCCACAGGAGCGGAACGCTGAGCACCGAGCGGAAAGGGCTATCGGGCTCGTAGATCTCGGCTCGCCCTTGCCATGTACGGTAATCATCGATGATCACGGGCTTCCCGCTCTCGGCGACAATTCCTGCTGCACCTTCGCCATACTTCAGCACGGTACCCCGGTAATCTTGGGGTGTCTGGTAGCTGACCACACACCGGACTACACGCTTTACAGGGTCACACACATACAGCCCGCCACCCCCTGCACCCAGCAATTGCACAGCTTTTGTGACGATCTTTTCCAGCAATACCGAGAGATCATGGGGCGCAGCGATCTCCAGCGAAAGATGATAGAGTGAAGTAAGTTCCTCAGTCCTGCGGTTCAGGGCGTCTTCATCCTTCAGGCGATCGCTGATATCACGAATGGAGGTGACACGAACCTGGCGATCCTGGTAGCGAACGCTCTTACCACGGATTTCCACCTGGAAGCGGGTTCCATCTTTGCGCAGGGCTACACTTTGGTAGATCTGCTGGTAGTTAGCAGCAATATTGTGCTTCACCTGGTCGAGGTGCTCCGGGGCAATGAAAACACCCGCGCCTTTTCCAACCACCTCTTCGGGGCGCTGGTAGCCAAACATCTCCAAGAATTGGGGGTTGACATCCAGGATAACTCCGTCCTGACCGATAACAACCGCCTCAAACGAGGCTTCGGAAAGTTGGCGAAAACGCTCCTCGCTATCCCGCAGATTTTCCTCGATCTGTTTGCGCTCAGTGATCTCGCGCAGCACAATCAAGCGGCCGCGCAGCTTGCCGCGAGTATCTTTCAGGGTTGTCCCGCGCACATCGTATACCCCTGTGCCATATGCATTGCTCAGCGAGATTTCGACAGCCTGGCCGTCTCCCCCATTCAACATATCACTCAGGAGATCAGAGTCTGGGAACACAGCATGTGCACCTTTACCCAGGATCTCTGAGGCGCGACAGTGTAGAAAGCGCTCTGCAGAAGGGTTAATCTCCACCACGCGCTTCTCCGGGTCTATGACGAGGACCCCTTCGCTCATGCTCTCCAGGATGGCACTGCGCGCCACCGGGAGGATATCAAAAAGACGGAAGCGCAGCAGTCCAAAAACAAATAGGGTGCCCGACAGACTGAAAGCGAGAGGAGTGAGGTCCAGGTCGGGGATGGGGCTGAGGCCAGTGATGCGAACCAGGTTTCCGAGCAATGGTAAGACTGCGCCAAACGACAGGGTCAGCACCTGGCCGCGTTGTATCCAGGTTCGCTGTCCAACCACCCCCACCAGCAGCACGATCCCTGCAAACAGCAGCAGGTAGGTGTAGGCGGTCTGCACCCAAAACCATGCTCCATACGAAAGCGCCAGAGAGCGTAACGCGCCGCGAGTTACCAGGCTTACCTGGCTCCACATTAAGGAATGGCTGGCGTTAGTCCAAACCAAGAAGATGGTGATCAGGGGGATAATAGAGAGCAGCACCAGATTTCGCCGGGTGAGCACTTTCCCATGCCCGGAAAATTGCAGCGCAAAGACCAGCCAGAGAACCGCGATGGGGGCGATCCCGAAGTATTGCACCTGCGCCCATAACACTTTGGCAGACAGGCTTGTGCTGGCAAGACCCACTGCGTACCCGAGGCACCACTCGGCTACAGCAAGCATTAGCAAGCTCAAGGCTAGCGCCCCGGGTAATTTCCGGCGGCGCCAGGTTGTCAGCGACAGCAACCCAGAGATGCCAGCTGTTACCAGACAGGGCAGAATATAGGGGTGATATTGCCAGTACATGCCCTTGATGCACCCTTTGCACTTTATGAGTAATTATTTTTATCACTAATATGTTATGAGAAACCCTACAGATCGGAAAGCGAGCTGGGGTGGAAAATGTGATCAGGTTTAAGAGCTGATTGCTAGCACCCAGGGAGAAGATTATCGCCAGGCGCGGCGCCTCGTCGTCATTTTTTGCGTAATCCCCTCAGGTCTCGGAGGGAGAAAGTACACCATCGGTAACACGGGGGCACGTTACCCTGTTCGACTGGTTAGAGCTCCCTTAGACAGGAAACTTTATCAGGAAATTCTTACCACTAGAGAGCGCTGGGCGAGGGCGATGCACTCTGAGGTAAAATGGGGGGACATACCTATCTTACTGGAGCATCTTTTGAAAAGATTTTTTCGCCAATACGGGTTTCTGATTAGCTTTGCCGCAGTGATCGTCACCCTCGACCAATGGACCAAAGCGCTGGTGCGCAACAACCTTGACTTTGAAGAGATGTGGGTGCCGTGGGATTGGCTTCTGCCCTATGCCCGCATCGTTCATTGGAAGAATACTGGTGCGGCTTTCGGCATGTTGCCGGGCCTCAGCGACGTATTCACGATCCTGGCGATCGTAGTAGCAATCGCCATCTTCATTTATTACCCCCAGGTGCCGCGCGGCGAGTGGAGCCTGCGCCTGGCAATGGGCATGCAGCTCGGCGGCGCTCTGGGCAACCTGATCGACCGCCTGACTCGAGGTTTCGTCACGGATTTCATCTCCGTGGGTACCTTCCCGGTCTTTAATGTTGCCGATGCATGCATCTCCACAGGTGTAGCAGTCCTGATTCTGGGCATGTGGTTCAACGAACGCCGAAGCTCAGACCTTGCCACGGCAGGCAGCAATCCCCAGGCGGAGGAGGTCCAGGGTGAGTGAACGCCTGGAGACCTTCGAGTACACCGAGGGTGAATCCCAAAGGCTGGACAAATTCCTGGTGAGTTGCCTACCAGAGTTTTCACGCGCCCGGCTGCAGGGGCTGATCCAGGAGGGCTTCGTGCTTGTCGACGGTGTCCCCGCTCATAAGAGCGGTCAGGCTGTGGACCGGGGAGTCTCCGTGGTGGTGCGCATTCCCCCTCCCGAGCCTACCACCTTAGAAGCAGAGCCTATCCCGCTTACCATCGTTTTTGAGAATGACGACCTGATTGTGGTGGATAAACCTGCCGGCATGGTGGTTCACCCCGGGGTGGGGCACTCGCGTGGCACGCTGGTGCACGCTGCCCTGGCACACGCCCCCATGATGGCTGGCATCGGCGGTGAGGTACGCCCCGGTGTGGTACACCGCCTGGATAAAGACACATCTGGCTTGATCCTGCTTGCCAAGAACGACAGGGCTCACCACTGGCTGCAGGAGCAGTTTCGCTCCCGCCAGGTGGAGAAGGTCTACCTGGCACTGGTGGATGGGAATCCGCCCACACCCACGGGGCGCGTCGAGGCTGCTGTTGGTCGGGATACGGCACAGCGCAGGCGCATGGCGGTGGTACCTGCGAACAAAGGCAGGCAGGCGGTCAGCGAGTACAAGACGCTGGAAACTTTCAAGGCACACACGCTGCTCGAAGTGCGCCCCATCACCGGACGCACCCACCAAATCCGCTTGCACATGCGCTTCCTGGGCTGCCCGGTGGTAGGAGATACTATCTATGGGCTGCGCAAGCCAAGCGTTTCGCTCGCACGCCACTTCCTGCACGCGGCGCGACTGTCTATCCGCTTGCCAGGCGAGGAATCACCGCAAACATTCGTCGCGGCGTTGCCGGAGGAGCTGGCTGAGGTGTTGAAGGATTTAAGGTTGGAAAGTTGAAGGATACGTGGAGTGTCATTGCGAGGCGGCTTTTTTTGCCGCCAATGCGATCACCTAGGGCGGTGATAAGGATTGCTTCGTCGGGCTGGCGCCCTCCTCGCAATGACGGAAAATTTTCGTCAGTGCGAGCGAGCCTGCATGGCGACCTGCCTGCCGCCAGGCAGGTCGAAGCAATCTAACCCGAAGCCCAACATGGGGATAGTCTTGTCGCATAGCGCACTCCTCGCCATAACGGTTCAATTGGTGTCTTAATCAGGGAGGGCTTGGAAGATGAAGCACCTGTTTTGTACTTCTCTGCTTGCCTTGTTCGTAACGGCGTGTAACGCTTCCCTAGCAACTACAAACCCAGCCGCCAGTCAGACAGCCAGCTCAACACAAACCTCTACCGCAACCATTACGCCTACTCCTACCCTCACCCCCACACCCAGCCCAACCCACACTCCCTCGCCAACGCTGACGCCGACCATCACGCCTACCCATATCGGCGGCGGCGTGCCCTGGCTGGCGTTCATCGGGCAGAATTCCGCTTAGCAACGAAAAAATGAGGCAATTATGGACTACATCGACTTACGTTCCGACACAGTGACCAAACCCACTCCAGAGATGTGGGAAGCCATGCAGCGTGCTGAAGTGGGCGACGACGTGTACGGCGAGGACCCCAGTGTGAACCGCCTGCAGGAGATGGCTGCCGAGCGCATGGGCAAAGAAGCTGCCCTGTTTGTAGCCTCTGGCACGATGGGCAACCTGGCTGCCGTCCTGGCAATTTGCGGGCGCGGCGACGAAGTGATCCTGGGGGATAAAGCCCACACCGTATTGTTCGAGGCTGGCGGTGTGGCTGCGTTGGGGGGTGTCTTTCCGCGCCAGATTCCCAACCAGCCGGACGGCAGCCTGAAGCTGGAAGATATCCGCCTTGCCATCCGTCCCGACGAAGCTCACCATCCCATCTCGCGACTGGTGACGCTGGAGAACACCCACAACCGTTGTGGCGGGGCTGCATTGAGCGTCGAGTACACGCAGCAGGTGGGTGAGCTTGCCCACCAACACGGCCTTCGACTGCACATCGATGGGGCGCGCATCTTCAATGCAGCCGTGGCTCTGGGGGTAGATGCTACCGCGCTGGCAGCTCCCGCCGACTCGATCACCTTCTGCTTAAGCAAGGGTTTGTGCGCACCGGTTGGCTCTTTGCTGTGTGGCACAAAAGAGTTCGTCGTCCGTGCCCATCGCATCCGCAAGCAGCTCGGCGGGGGCATGCGCCAGGCCGGGGTGCTGGCTGCAGCGGGTATTGTCGCCCTGAAGAGCATGACAAGTCGCCTCAGCGAGGACCATCGCCGCGCCCGCCTACTGGCCGATGGGCTTGCCAGCATCCCTGGCTTGCTGCTCGATCCGGGCACACCCCACACCAACATGGTCTTCTGCTCCCTGGCTGCAGATGTGCCGCGAGACGCTAACCAGGTTGCTGCTGCCCTCAAGACCCAAGGCGTGCTGGTAGGTGCGATAGGGCTGCAGCGTTTCCGGCTGGTGACACATCACTGGATCAGCGATGAGGACGTGAGCAGGGCAGTAGAAGCATTTGAAGAAATCTTGGTCATCGCCTGAGGTTCACAAATTCACCCCATTAACTGAAATAGTCGGCGTGATATAATTCCATGCGCACCCTGGGCGGGGCTTCCATCCTTTAAAAATAGGATTAATCCGATGAACGAATACGTGACATTAGAGCAAATCGACCAGCTGGCTGGGCTGATCCGGGGGCGTATCGCAGCTATTCCACGAGTGGCGCTCATCCTGGGGTCGGGTCTGGGCGGGCTGGCCGACAGCGTGCAAAACCCTGCCGACATCCCGATACGGGATTTGCCCGGTTGGCCGGTCTCGACCGTGGTAGGTCATCAGGGGCGGCTAGTCATCGGGACCCTCGAGGGCATGGATGTGATGGCGATGCAGGGTAGGGTGCACTATTATGAGGGCTACAGCATGGCACAGATCACGCTACCCGTGCGCGTCATGCAACGCCTTGGGGTGGAGATTCTGATTGTGACCAATGCGGCAGGGGCAGTCAATACGGATTTTAACCCCGGCGACCTGATGCTGATTATCGATCACCTCAACATGATCGGCATGGCTGGGTTGAACCCGCTGCGTGGCCCAAACCTGGACGAGATCGGGCCGCGCTTCCCCGATATGAGCCAGTGCTATGACCGTGCTTTGCGCCAAACCGCCCTCGCTGTGGCGGCTGAAGAGGACATCCTGCTCCACCAGGGAGTATATGTCAGCCTGGCTGGACCGTCATTCGAAACCCCCGCCGACCTGCGCTTTTTGAAGGCAGCCGGCGCTGACGCGGTAGGTATGTCTACCGTTCCCGAAGTAACCGTAGCGCGGCACGGCAACATGCGCGTGATGGGCATCTCGGGGATCAGCAATAAAGCTAACCTGGATGGCAGCACAACCACAACTCATGAAGAAGTCTTAGAAGCCGGACGCGTGCTCGTGCCCAAGCTGACGACCCTCATCCGAGGGGTACTACGCCGGCTGTGACCTATTCGCAACCGCTGGTGTCTGTTCAAATCCGACGCCAGTCCAGCAGGGTAAAGCAGATTCCGCATGGAAGAAGCGTTCCGGTTTTTCCGAGCCTACGAAGTATGGATCTACCTCCTTCTAGGCCTGGGGGGCCTCATCTATGTCCGAAAATTTATCCTGGCGTGGCAGGAGTTGCGCGAGGCTGCTTTTGGATTGGAGCGTGAAAGTGCGCAGGCGCGTCTCAACCAATCCGCCAGCATCATGGCATTGCTGGTTGCGCTGGTGATCGCTGAATTCTTTCTGGTATCTATTATCATCCCAACCATGCCCGGAGCTGTGCCGTTGCTCACCCCCACCCTGGACCTGTTAGCGACCCCTACCTCTACCCTGCAGCCCACCGTTCAGGCTGAAGCTGGGACACCCCTGCCAGCCACACCCACCCTGGCTCCTACCATGCCGCAATCCGGAGAGGGCTGCATCCCAGGCCAGATAACTATCACCTCGCCAACGAATGGGGGCGAGATCGGCGGTGTGGTAGTCATCACAGGCACGGCGAGCATCCCAAACTTTGGCTTCTTCAAGCTGGAGATGAAGCGTGTCGAAGAGGAGAACTGGCTGACCATCCTGGCAGGCAACGAGGTCAAGGTGGACGCCACCCTAGGCGCCTGGAACACCAGCCTGCTCTCGCCCGGCGATCATCAGCTCAGCCTGGTGGTCTCCGATAATCAGGGGCAGTCCATGCCGCCATGCATCGTCGCCGTGCGTGTGACCAATCCCACCCCGTGAACCCAGGAAGGTAGCATTTATGCCAGAGATCAACATCCGCCCAGGAAACGCAGCAGATATCGCTGCCTTGATCGCAATCGACCACAACTACACCAGTGATTCTGTTTGGCAAATGGAGCTCAAGGTTGATGAAGGCCAGGTGAACGTTCGTTTCCGCGAGACTCGCCTGCCACATTCCGTGCGCGTTGAATATCCTCGTCTGGCGAGCCGCTTGGAGCAAGATTGGGAGCAGCGCGCGGGTGTATTGGTAGCATTGCTGGACGATATACCGGTTGGCTACATCAGCCTGAACCTGGACATCGCCCCGGTGACTGCCTGGGTGACCGACCTGGTGGTGCTGCGCCGCCTGCGTCGCCAGGGAATCGGCAGCGCCTTACTCCTGGCAGCCCAGGAATGGGGTGAGAATCATGACTGCCGCCGTTTGGTGCTTGAGATGCAGCCTAAGAACTACCCCGCTCTGCAAATGGCGCGCAAGCTGGGCTTCGACTTTTGCGGGTACAACGACCGGTTTTTCGCCAACCATGATATTGGTTTGTTTTTTGCAAAGTCTTTGCGATAGCGAAATGACTCCCTCTAAGCACCATTATTTGATTGTTGGGGCTTTTTCCTCCTCGCCCTGAAGGTGGCTAGGAGGGAACAGGTAGGATAAACAAGGGTAATGACTGATCTTTTGCTCACCATCCTGGTGACGCTTAACCAGCTGCTGACGGCGGGGATCGCCATCACGGCATTTTCGCTCCTGCTCTACGCGCTCACCTTCAACTTGCGCGACCGCGTAGCGCGCTCCTTCGCCCTCATCCTGGTGTGCGTGGTGATCGTGTTTGTTGGCGACGCCATCGGCTCTACTGCCTCGTCCTCCCGCGACCTCGAATTCTGGCTGCGCCTGCAATGGATCGGCATCACCTTCCTCCCCGCGACCTATCTGCATTTCTCCGACGCCTTGCTGGCCACCACGGGGCGGCCTTCGCGCGGGCGCAGGCGCATGGTTGTGCGTTTTTCCTATATCCTATCCCTGGCTTTCTTGCTTGCCCTGCCATCCGGGCTGCTCGTTGGGCGGCTGGTGCAGAACGAACAGCCAGCACCCCACCTGGAGCGCACCTGGCTGACATGGGTTTTCACGCTCTACTTCGCCATCGATATTGCTTTTGCTTGGGTCAACTTTCTGCGCGCCTTCCGGCGCACTGTGGCGAGGACCAGCCGCCGGCGCATGAGCTACTTGCTCGTTGGCGGGCTGGCGCCCGCACTGGGCTCGTACCCGTACCTGCTCTTTGGCTCGGGCCTGGCGGCCAGCACCCCGCTGCTCTTCTGGATCGCCGCAACCGTCAGCAACCTGGCGGTCTCAGCGCTGCTGGTGCTGATGGCGTATGCGGTCGCATTCTTCGGCGTGCCCTGGCCCGACCGGGTGGTCAAGCGCAGGCTGTTCAAATGGCTGATGCGCGGTCCGGTGACCGCCTCCACCGTGCTGGCAGCTACCACATTGGTGCGCCGTGCTGGAGAGTCGGCCGGGCAGAGTTACACCGCGGCCGTGCCCATCATCATGGTCGCTTTGGTGCTGATCCTGGAATACCTGATCACGCTGGCAGCGCCTTTGTGGGAACGCTGGCTGTTCCATGGGGGCGACCGGGGAAATATCGAGCTGCTCCAACACCTCGAAGAACGCTTGCTCACATCCAGCGACCTCCACCAGTTCCTCGAATTGGTGCTGGCTGCTGTGTGCGACCGCTTGCAGGCATCCAATGCGTTCGTGGCCTCGCTGGGTCAAAACGGCCTGGAGACGGTGGTCACTATCGGCAGCGAACACATTCTGCAAAAAGAAGACCTGTCGCAGGAGGTATTGAAGCAAGCAGCCCAAAATGGCACGAAGGAAACATTATTCCAGTGGGGGGACTACTGGTTGGTACCGCTATACGCGCAGCGCAACGAGCACGAGGAGATGGTGGGCTTGATGGGCGCCATGCGCAGACCCGAGCAGCAAATTGACGAGGAGCAGAGGGATGCCTTGAGCATCCTGGCGCAGAGGGCCGCCCTGGCCCTGGAGGACCGGCGGGCTCAGGAGAATCTATTTACCTCTGTCGAGGCGCTGACTCCTGCGGTAGAATTGATCCAGAGCCTGCGGGCGGCCACGCGCTATGGCGCAGGTGAGCTGCTCACCCAGCCTGAATTCAACGTCGAGCAAGGCAAGTTATCGGCCTGGGTGAAAGATGCGCTAACGCATTATTGGGGTGGACCCAAGCTGACCGACAGCCCGCTGATGCGCTTGAAAGTGGTTCAGCATGCGTTGCAGGAGCACGAGGGCAACCCGACCAACGCTCTGCGCTCTATTCTGCGCCAGGCGATCGATCGGGTGCGACCGGAGGGAGAACGACGCTTTACAGGAGAATGGATCTTATATAATATATTAGAATTGAAATTCATGGAGGGCCGCAAGGTGCGCGAGGTTGCTCTGCGTCTGGCAATGTCTGAAGCTGACCTGTACCGCAAGCAACGCGTCGCCATCGAAGTGGTCGCAAATGCCATCCTTGAGATGGAGAAAGACGTGTTGGATAGGACGCCAGTAGCGGGGGGACCGCTACACAAATAGCAGTCAACCGACAAGGTGGGCTTAATGGTGAATAAACAACCGAATAAAACGTTTGGGAACATCGAAGGGGGGCCGCCTCCGATGGATGAATCGTGGTGGGATGCGATTCTGGCGGAGGAGCACGGGCAAGTTGGTAGATCACCCCGCAGAGAGGCCACCTGGCACTCTCCCAACGGCAGAATTCCAGCCGTACAAGCGCCCAGCGAGCCAGATGTGGATTGGGACCTGGCGATGGAGCTGTACGACCTGGATAAGATTATCGCCATGCAAGTAAACGGCTACAACCGGGGCGGCCTGCTGGTGAGTGGGGATGGCTTGCAGGGATTCGTGCCAGTTTCTCACCTGGTGGATGTGCCTGCAGAAAAAGATGAGGCCGAACAGGAAGCAACCCTGAAGGCTTATTCCGGGAAAGAATTAAATCTTAAGATTATCGAGTGCGATCCGTCGCGCGGCCGGGTGGTCTTCTCAGAACGCGCCGCCCTGGCGCAGCCAGGGAGCCGCAACTTGCTGCTGCACCAGCTGCAAACCGGGCAGTGTGTCAGCGGCACGGTTACCAATATCACCGAGTTCGGCGTCTTCGTCGATCTGGGTGGTGTAGAAGGGCTGATCCACGTGTCAGAGATCTCCTGGGGACGCGTCCGCCATCCTGCGGACGTGGTGAAGTATGGCAACGAGATCCAGGTGCACGTGATCAACGTTGACCCGGACCGCTCGCGCGTGGCGCTGAGCATGAAGCGACTGCACCCCAACCCCTGGGAGTCGGCTGACCAGCGCTACTTCCCCGGAATGGTCACAGACGCGGTCATCACCAGCCTGGTGCCTTTTGGGGCTTTTGCCCGACTTGAAGAGGGGCTGGACGGACTTATCCATGTCTCGGAGATCCCGTCCGAGACACAACCGTCGAGCCTGAGCGATCTGCTGCATGAAGGGCAAGAGGTCAAGGTGAGAGTGCTGCATGTAGACGCCGCCAAGCAGCGGCTTGGCTTGAGCATGCTCTTCGAAGAGGAATGAGCAAGTGGGCGGCAGCCTGGCCGCTGGGGATCGGCGTGCTGATCGGCACCCTGGCGGCGGGTGTACTGCTCGTGGTAAGCAGCTCGCCGAGAGGTGAGGCCATCCGGCTGTCAACGCCCCCCGGCCCGCCGCCCGTGATCGTGCATGTAAACGGCGCAGTAGCCAACCCGGGAGTGTACGAGCTGCCCCACGGCAGCCGCGTCCAGGACGCCATCCAGGCAGCCGGCGGGAGCGCGACCCCAGGCGGTTCTCGATGGGCTCAACCTGGCAGCCAGCCTCGAAGATGGTGCGCAGATTTACGTGATTTCCGAAAATGAGACGCCGCCCGTTGATACGACGGGCGGCGTCTCGTCTGGCACTGGGGGAGAGGCGCTGGTGAATATCAACACTGCCAGCCAGAGGGAGCTAGAGGGGCTGCCGGGCATCGGGCCGACGCGGGCGAAAGCCATTATCGCTTACCGCCAGGAACACGGGCCGTTCGCGGATATTGAAGCCATCCAGGATGTGGAGGGGATTGGTGCGGGGATCTTTGAGGAGATCAGGGGGATGATTACGGTGAGGTAGGAAGAGAGCAGAGAGTAGAGAGCAGTCAGAGAGTGAGGAGTTAGGGGTTAGCAGAAGGGGCAGTCTAAAAAGACGCAGGGGCAATGATCGATTGGTAGTTACTGTTTGGACAACCCCGATGATTGAGGTCATTGAGAATGAGGAGGTTATGGAGGAGATTGGGCATGTGCCCACCCCACCCCAATTCGAGGGTGGGGAAAATGTGCGGGATGGGATGCAAGCATTTACAAGCTATGCGGCCCCGTGGGAATAATGTAATTTTCTCGTGTACGATAGCACTTGTTTTAGATACATAATGCTACTCTATTCAATGAGAATCTAGCACTCTTCGAGACATTATCCACAAGGTCACCTAATAATCAAAAGTAAGTTTGGTTATCACTGTTATGGCTATGCGGATTTTCTAATCCAAATTCCCTCGGGTATTTGCATCCATCTAACAATGGACAATCATGACACAAAGGGGCACGTTGTTTACACAGTAGTGAAGCTATGTCGAGTATTGCCCAGTTAATGCTAACAGTGTCTCTCCCGGCCACTACTTTTTTTGCAAGGTTTTGAAGGTATGGATCATACCTTATATCAACGAGTTTTCTTGGTCCAAAATACCTCTCAAGAACCCTTGCCATATTTGCATCTAGCAAGGGTTGAGACTCCTCAAAACCGAAGATAAGTACTGCATTGCATATATATTGCCCAATACCTGGCAAAGCCTGTATGTCATTTCTCCCCCTAGGAAATTCCCCATTCCTTAAGTGCATCTCGCGTGCTAACATTTTGATTGAAGATGCCTTTCTACGCCACAATCCGATCGGTTTAAACCACTCTTGGAGTTCAGTTTCTGATGCTAGTGCAAGTACGTTCCAAGAAGGATATTTTTTTATGAACTTTGGGTAAAAACTGTCTACCGTTGTTGCTTGAGTACGCTGTAAAAGGATTTCGGAAATTATTCGCTCATAAACAGTAGCGGATTTTGCTCGCCATGGAAATGATCGACCATTATTAGAATACCAGGATAATAATGCCTTTCGAAATTTATTAATTTTATTATCAGGTGGTAAATGACTCACTTTGATAACCAATCATTTAAGATTATTCCAATACGATGTGGAATTGCAATTCTAGATTTCCCTTATCTCTCCAAATATATTACCTAGATGCAGATTGCAGCAACATTCTTTGTGAATTTATAATAAAGACCCTCTAATACGGTTGGCTGATGAGTAGGTATCTAGTTCATCCTGATAATCGAGCTTTAATCAGGAAATTTTAGTCGTGACCCATCGTCCATATTCTCAATATCTGCTACATCTGCTAGATATTCATCGAAGAATGAAGCAGGAAAATCATTCTCGAACTTTATTATCCTACCATCTTGAAACCGTATTACTTCGGGTTCCATTCCACGTTCTACTGCTTCACGGTTAATATTGATCCCCGCAGCTATCCTGCGAATATCAGCAACAAAATCCAGAACCAGCACCTTGGATTTACCAGGGTTGAGCCTTAACCCACGCCCAAGCTGCTGAATAAAAATCCGACGGCTATGAGTCACGCGCATGAATGCTACAATGTTGACATCAGGCACATCAATGCCTTCATTAAGCATTTCCACAGACACTAGACAATCAATCATGCCCAAACGGAAGCTTGACAGATTGTGAAATCGTTGATCTCGAGGAAGCCCGCTGTGAAGCACTGCGGTTTTAACACCATGCGCAGCCAAGAGTGGTTGAAGCATGTCTGCATGAGGCTTAGATCTACAAAACATCATTGCTCTTGCATTCTTAATCGAATTGAAATGTTCAACAAATTTTTCGATGATGGCCAGATCCCTATCTGGAAGAATCAACTTCGCATTCAAATCCTTTATAGTAAAACCTAGACGGGACATCATGGCAATATCGTCCCAATCAATGCCATCTGATAACATCCTGTAATCGACCTCGGCGAGGAAACCCCGTTGCATTCCTTCTACAATATTCAAGACATTTGTAGGAGGTCCGAACAAATCATCAAGGGTTTTTTCATCGCCTCGCCAGGGAGTTGCCGTAAGGCCAACCAAGAAATTTGGATGCAGTTTACTTAACAATTGACTGAAAACCACTGAAGGAGCGTGATGGGCTTCATCCACTAATATTAATCCAAATCGCCCTTCTAATGGCTCATGTTTTATAGCAATAGCGATTGATTGCCAGGTCGCAAACACTACTCCCCCGGAGTATGTCGGTGTTTCACCATCCATCCACAAGTGCGTGGATATTTCCTTGTCCAATTGTGACCAAGAGGACAGCTCCAGTTGTCGGACCAGATCTGTCATGTGGGCTAGTACAAGAACTTCTTGGTTAGGGTTACGTGCTAACTCGTTGACTACAAGTTGGTTTGCAACCAGACTTTTACCCAGGCCTGTTGCCATGATTATCAATGCACTTATACCACCTTGACTTCTCTTTCTCTCCACCTCATCCACAGCCTCCACTTGATAAGACCTAAGTTCCTTATAAGCCCTTGAAACCCGTTTTGTTTTCTTATAATAATTCAGGAGATATACTCCATCCCATAAGCGAAGGTCTATACCTGCAAATTTGAGTTGATTTTGATACTCGTAAGCATCTTGAGTAAAAGATTGATTTGTTGCTACAACAGCTATATCAGATTCGTATGCCGACAATGATCGAACAATTTCCTTGGAAGCAGATGAATTGATTTTCCCCGAATCAACCATACTTTGCTTGTACCACCCACCTTTGCTGCTGGAAAGTGCCCACGATATCTGCCCCCTGATCACCGGCCCCGCCAACAATCATTACGTCCTTGAAGCCACTATGTTCAAGTAGACGGGCAACCATCCGTTCAATTGCTTGCCACGAGCCGTAAGCTAATCGTCCTCGCTAACATAACCAGCCACTTACTTCACTCCGCCAGCTTTGTAGTAAGCGCATCGATGCAAGCGCGCGTCCAAAGCGAAGCCGCCATGCCATGTCCTTTGACATTGCATCACGTCCCTCACCAGCTAACCAAAAAACATCCTCGATTCCATCCAAAATCATTTGAAGGGCCTCCTCCCGCAAAACGGGAGATAGGGTTTCGTAAGGATTTGAGAAAAATGCCCCGTCCATTACTAAACCAGGAAAATTTATAATTACCTTGAGAAGAAACTTGTTGTCAACGTACTTAACGAACTTTCCCGTTTTTATCGTTTCTCTCACAAAATCCTCATCACCCAGATCGGATTGAAGTGCCCGAAGCTTAATCATCTCCATAGTTTCTTCATCAATAATCCCTGTATCGATAGGTGTCACTTCCACCAATCTCTCATCTATGTGTTCGCGAAATTCGGCGATTATGGATGAAGCCATGTTTGCCATGGTAGATATTTCCGATAATGTTTCAGGAAAATACTTTTCCCGTAATTTTTTCTCAATAGAGGATACCGGCCAATTCCGAGGAGATTGAGCAGATAAAGCTAAAAAATGGTGTGCTATGTCCACCAAGAAATAATCAATCGGCAGATCTAGGCTTTCTTCGAAATAAGGATGCCGATAATAGTAGTCAAATTCAAAATTGTATCCCGTTGCCTTCACACGGATAGGCTCTTCCATGCTAGGACTTATTACTTTTCTCACTCTTGCTTTTATCGAGATAGGTGCATTGTCAATATCTAGTTGATAATTTTTAGACAAATTTTTATCTAGCTCAAAATCCTCGACCACTAAATCTTGGCCCGCAGTGCCTGTTTCATCAGCTTTGTCCAATTCATTATCTGGGGCAACTCCATCATCGATTGGCGGTACGCCACCAGCAATTTCACTACCTGTCGTACCACCTCGTTTGGTCTGCATCGGCTTGAAGCACTAATTCATACCATTTATCGTCATTCTGAAATTCTTCATCGCCCTTATAAAATCGATCAACCCATTCTCGAATAATTCCCTCATTCATACCTGTACCAAATTCATCACCTGGTACAAGGTCCTTTAACCCTGCATACCCAGTCCTGTAGCCAGAATATAATCTTGCCAGGGGACT
>CAVQOI010000005.1:0-162533 GCA_963714425.1 uncultured Chloroflexia bacterium | reverse complement strand
TTGCGGCTGGCAGAGCGTGGCGAACTTGATATGCTCCACCTGCTTCAGCGCACCGGGGGTTGCCAGCACTGCCAGACTGTGCGGGATCAGGTAGTTGCGACCGAAGCCATCGGCGACCTTTTTAATGTCACCAGCCCGGCCAAGTTTGTAAACGTCTTCCAGCAAAAGCACTTTCATCTTGCATCAAGCCCTTTCAATAGAGATTTTCCCGGGCGAAGGGTACAACGCCTCGGGCAGGGGGATTTTACCACAGCGTTGAAAAAATTGTGATTCCAGGCCGTCCGACCTCGATCCACATGTTCCCCCACCCCCGCAAACGGGGGAGGGGAGTAATTGCATGGAGGAAGGGATGAGGGGAAACGGGTGTGATGTATAATCGCCTTATGCCTGAGCGTGAGCGCTCTTTCCGCGTCGAGGCGGTGGTGCTGCGCCACAGTGACTGGGGTGAAGCCGACCGCCTGCTGTGGCTGTTTACGCGGCAGCAGGGCAAGCTGCGTGCCTTGGCAAAGGGCGTGCGCAAGCTGCACTCGCGCAAGGCAGGTCACCTGGAGCCGTTCACCCGCAGCAATCTGCAACTGGCGCGCGGGCGCGACCTGCCAATCATCACCCAAGCTGAGACAATCGAGGCCTTCATTCCACTGCGTGAGGACTTGCAATTGTGGGGCTATGCCAGCCATATTGTCGAGCTGATAGACCGCTTCACCTACGAAGAGGGGGAAAACAGCTCCCTGTACCGCCTGCTGGTGGAGACGCTGGGCCGGCTGTCAAATGAGCCAGATCCCGGGCTGGTGGTGCACTATTACGAAATCCGCCTGCTCGACTTGCTGGGTTTCCGCCCGCAGCTCTTCGACTGCGCCCACTGCGGCAAGCAGATCCAGGCTGAGGACCAGTATTTCTCGGCAGAACATGGGGGTGTGTTATGCCCGTCTTGCGGGCGTAAGGAGAAAGGGGCAAAGCCGATCACGCTGGCAGGGTTGAAATACCTGCGTCACTTCCAGCGCAGCAGCTACGCCGATGCCAGGCGGGCGAAAATCCCCCTTGCGGTGATGCGCGAGATCGAGACGCTCATGGAGTATTACCTTACGTATATGTTGGAGAGGGGGTTAAATACCATGGCGTTCATCCGCAGGATGAGGAAAGATCAATAAAGGAAATTGGGGTACAATGGACATTCCGGAGGAACAATGTCGGATTTCGATCTCCAACCTCTCCCTTCCCTCTTAAGTGAATATCTCCCCCAAGGACGCTCTGCCCTTTTGCCCGCCTTGCACGCAGCACAGAAACACTACGGCTATTTACCCGAACCTGTGGCGGCAGAGATAGGCCGCCTGCTGAGCGTGCCCCTGGCAGACGTTTATGGTGTGATCGATTTCTACAGCATGTTCTACCGCCAACCGACCGGAGAGAAAATGGTGCGGGTATGCACCGACCCGGCCTGCGCATTGGCAGGCGGCGAGGCGCTGCTGAATAATTTATGCTCCCACCTGGGTGTGCAGCTCGATGAGCCCAGCGCCGACGGATCCATGATGGTCGAGCGCGCCCCCTGCCTGGGTCTGTGCGAGCACGCCCCGGCAGTGCTGGTGAACGAGCGGGCGATCAGCGCGGCCGCCGCGCCCACCTTTGACGAGATGCTCTCCGAGGATAGCCCTCCACCCGGCCCGGTTTTGGGCGGCGACTTGCACATCCTGACCGAAAATTGCGCCAACGGGCATGCCTACATCTCTGCACAAATACGTCGCCGGTGGTGGCTACACCGGCTTGAGAAAGCACTCAAGTTGACCCCCGGGGCGGTGATTGCTGAGGTGAAGGCTTCAGGGCTGGTAGGGCGCGGCGGGGCGGCTTTCCCTACCGGTATCAAGTGGGAGGGTGCAGCCAGTGCGAAGGGATCGCCAAAATACGTGGTATGCAACGCCGACGAATCCGAGCCAGGCACCTTCAAAGACCGCGTCCTGATGGAGGGCGACCCGCAGCGCGTACTGGAAGGCATGATCATCGCCGCTTACGCAATCGGCGCGCACCTTGGGTATATCTTCGTGCGCGGCGAGTATCCAGCCGCTTTCCAAATTATGAGTGACGCCGCTGAACAAGCGCGCCAGGCAGGCTACCTTGGAAAAAATATCCTCGAGTCGGGTTTCGATTTCGACGTGGAGCTGCGCCTGGGAGCCGGGGCGTATATCTGCGGCGAAGAGACTGCCCTTTTTGAAGCCATCGAGGGCCGGCGTGGATTCCCGCGCGTCAAGCCGCCCTTCCCCACCACGCACGGCCTGTTCGGCAAGCCCACAGCCGTCAACAACGTGGAGACGTTGAGCAACGTGCCCTATTTGTTCAAGCATGGCGCGACGGCTTACCGCCAGATCGGCACGGAGAATTCACCCGGACCCAAGCTGTTTTGCGTATCGGGGGATGTGGCTCGCCCGGGGTTGTACGAAGTCCCTTTCGGTATTACTCTGCGCCACCTGGTATTCGACCTGGCAGGCGGCATGCGCAACGGGAACGGATTGCAGACCATCCTGTTCGGTGGTGCGGCAGGCGCCTTCGCCACACACGAACAGCTTGATGTACGTATGAGTTTCGAGGACCTGCGCGCGGCCGGCTTGCCTCTCGGCTCGGGCGTGGTGATGGTCTTCGACGACAGCCGCGATTTGCGTGACGTGCTGGTGCGCCTGGGGCGCTTCTTCGCCCACGAGTTCGTGCGGCAAGTGCTACCCGTGCCAGCTAGGCACGCAGCGCCAGCATGAGATTCTCACCCGTATCGCAGCGGGCAATCTGTTGCCGGGTGACGCCGAGCGATTGTCTGATGTGGGCTGGACGATGACGGATGCCTCGCTGTGCGGGCTGGGCCAGACCGCTGCCACCGCCGTGCTGAGCGCTATGAAGCTCTGGCCTCAACTATTTCGTTGAATGTTTGAAAATTAAAGGTTGAAGGTTATTTCCTAATCCCGAAACAGCCTGTACCTTTCGCTATCTGCCCGAGGAAACCAAATGACCGAAGAAGTGACTTTAACCATCGATAGACAAAAAGTGAGCGTCCCGGCAGGAACGACGATTTTGGACGCCGCCAAGCAGATCGGCGAGCACATTCCCACCATTTGCTACCACGAAGCCTGCACTGCCAACGCCCTGTGCCGCCTGTGCGTGGTAGAAGTGGAAGGGGCGCGCGTGCTCAGCGCCTCCTGCGTGGCGCAGGTGAGCGAGGGGATGGTAGTGCACACGCGCAACGACAAGGTAGAGCGCAGCCGGCGCACGATCCTGGAAATGCTCGCCTCTGCCGTGGACCTCTCCGAGGCGCCGGAGATCCAGGGCTTCCTGGAGGATTACGGTGTAGAAAGCGAGCGTTTTCCCCATGCTGAGCGCCGCGATCCACCTGTGATCGACGACAACCCCATGTACATCCGTGATTACGCAAAGTGTGTGCTGTGCTGGCGATGCGTGCAGGTGTGCGCCGAGGACGCCCAATATACATACGCCATCAATTTCAGCGGGCGCGGATTTGAAACTTCGATTGCCACCTTCTTCGAGCAAACCATGCCTGCCACCACCTGCGTGTTCTGCGGGCAGTGTGTGGGCGTATGCCCCACCGGCGCCCTCAAACCCAAGCGCGAGTGGCTGATGGAGCAGGGCGTGACACCGGATGAGATTATGCAGATGACTAGGAGTGAGAGGAAAAGGAAAAGAGAACAGAGAATAGAGAATAGAGAATAGTCATAGAACAAGCAATTCATCTCCGATAACTGCTCTCTACTCTCCGCTCTCTATTCTCTTCTTGGAGGTAACTATGATCCAGGCAGACCGTGTCGTTTCCACCACCTGCCCGTACTGCGGGGTGGGCTGTAATTTAGAGTTACATATTAAAGAAGATACGATCTACCGGGTGACTTCGCCTTTTGACGCGGTGGTGAACCAGGGAAATCTGTGCGTGAAGGGACGCTTCGGCTACGACTTTGTCTACCATCCCCGGCGGGTGACATCTCCAATGATTCGCAAGGTGCGCCAGGTGCCTGGTGTGCGCACCCAGGCATTTGAGCGGGACGAATGGCAAGAGGTCTCCTGGGATGAGGCTCTTGACTACACTGCCGACCGGCTGGTGGAGATCTACCGGCGGGATGGTCCCGAAGCGCTGGCGGTGTACTGCTGCGCCAAAGCCACGAACGAGGACAACTACCTGCTGCAGAAGATGTTCCGCGCTCTCTTCCGCACCAACAACGTGGACCACTGCACCCGCCTGTGCCATGCTGGCTCGGTGGTGGCGTTGCAGCAGGCGGTGGGCTCTTCGGCGATGAGCAACACCGCCTCAGAGGTGATCCACAGCGATGTGTTCATCGTCACCGGATCGAACACCCCCGAGAACCACCCCATCATCGCCCTGCAGATGAAGGCAGCAGTGATGAAGCACGGGGCGAAGCTGATCGTCATCGACCCGCGCCGCACGGAGCTGTGCGACTTTGCCACGCTGTGGCTGCCGCTCAAACCGGGCACGAACGTGCCCGTCTTCAGCGCCATGGCACACGTGATTCTCAAAGAAAACCTGGTTAACTTGGATTTTGTTGAGAAACGCACTGAAAATTTTGAGGAATTCGCCGCATCGATGGAGAAGTTCACCCCCGAGTATGCGGAGATGGTCTCAGGCGTGGATCGCGATTTGATCGTGCAGGCTGCACGCATGTACGCCCAGGCAGAGCGCGGTGCCATTTATTGGGGAATGGGCATTTCGCAGCTCTCGCACGGAACAGCCAGCGCGCTGGCGGTGATTCACCTGGCGCTACTCACAGGACACATCGGACGGCAGGGCACCGGTCTGAACCCGCTGCGCGGGCAGAACAATGTACAGGGCGCATCCGATATGGGCTGCATGCCCTACCATTACCCTGGCTATATGCCGGTGGACGACCCCGAAAATGCTAGGAAGTGGGAGCGCCGCTGGAACGTCGAGGCGGGCGGGCTGAGCCTGAAGCGCGGCCTGACCACAACGGAGATCCTCTCCCATGCCCACCCGGGGGGGGTGCGCTCGTTGTACATTATGGGCGAGAACCCCATGATGAGCGAGCCCAATCTGAACCAGACCCACCACCACATGCAGCAGCTCGAGTTCATCGTGGCGCAAGACCTTTTCATCAATGAATCAGGCGCATTTGCCGATGTGTTCCTGCCCTCGACATCCTGGGCGGAAAAGGACGGCACATTCACGAACACCGACCGGCGCGTGCAGCGCGTGCGTCAGGCGCTCGATCCTCGTGGGGAATCGCGCCCCGACTGGCAAATCATCTGCGATCTCGCGAAGCGCATCGAAGCCCGCCTTGGCGCACCCGGCTCAGCCGGCTGGGATTACAGCCATCCATCCGAGATCCTGGTGGAGGTCGGCAGTGTGGCGCTGGAATACAGCGGTGTGACCTACGAGCGCATCGAAAATTCCGGACTTCAGGTGCCTGTAGAAGACGAATCCCACCCGGGCACGCCCTTTTTGTTCGCTGAGAGCTTCCCCCGCGGGCGCGGAAAGTTTCACCCCTTGGAGTTTATACCCAGCGTGGAGCTGCCCAATGATGAATATCCCTTCATCCTGAGCACGGGTCGCGTGCTGGAGCACTGGCACGGCGGAACAATGACGCGCAACTCAAAACTGGATGAGCTATACCCGGAGGCGCGCGTGGAATTGCACCCGGCAGATGCTGCTCTGATGGACATCCGCGATGGGCAGGCTGTGCGCGTTTCATCCCGGCGTGGAACGGTGGCGCTGCGCGCCTCGGTGACCGAGAAGACGCACGTTGGGGTGGTCTTCATCCCGTTCCATTTCGCCGAGGCTGCAGCCAACCTGCTGACCATCGATGCCCTCGACCCCGAGGCCTTAATCCCCGAGTACAAAGCCTGCGCGGTGAAGATCGAGGCGGTGAGCGAGACGGATCTGCCCAACCCTGAAGCAGAGCTGCACCGCGGCCGGTATTAAGAAAAAACTTGAAAAATAGGCTGGTGTGCGAGTAATGACTCGCACACCAGCCTATTTTTCGACAAATCTCCCTCACGAGCGGGGGGGAGCAGGGGTGGGGGATTAACCCATACAGCTGTCAATGCAAAATAGAAATGTCCCTTTTTCTGCAAAGTAGAGATGTCCCCTTTGCCAGGGATGAATAATCGGATATGGTAAACTCGAGGCACTCGTGCGGAGGATAGGGCAACGCTGGAGAGCGACCCGAGCGCCGACACGAGGCCGAAGACTGGGCAGAGCGGAGATCGCTCTGTTCTTTGGTTTCTGCCCAGTTTTTGGCCGAAAGCGATAAACTCACAGGCCGATCCATATCAGTCTGCGCCATGGGGAGTGGTTTCCTGGATAGGTTTGCCGTTGAGATGACGGCCGTATCGGCGCCAGGGGTGGTTGGGGGCGGGGACAGGGGGCGGCTTGATCTGGCGATCGAGGGTTTTGGTATCGGCGACCTGAGCCTGGCGAGTAGGCTTGTGAAAGATCGTGTAAGATAGGGGTTTGTTTCGGTAGAGGATGGTGACTTCTCCTTTGGCATTCTCACAGACGGTGACTTGAGCCTTGCGCAGAGCATAGTCAGGGCGGTTGGATTGGATCTGGTAGATCACCTTGTTGGCTTGCACGGTGAGGTTCTTGGAGAGCGTAGCGGTTTTCTGGCGGGTCAAGATGATATCCAGGTTTTCGGTTTTGAGTAAGGGGCGGTGGGCATCATGGTTGCTGCGGGGAGCCACGGCAAAGCGGCGGTTGAAATCCAGGCGGAACACGGGTAGATAGGCATTGGCGCTGTCGATGTCGGAAATACCTAGCAGGCGCAGCTCCTTGACCAGGCGGTCCTGGAGGGTCTGATTGGCGCGTTCGATGCGCCCTTTGGCTTGGGGGGTGTTGGCACAGATGATTTGGATGTCCAACTCCTGCATGGCTCGTGCGAACTGGGTAAGACCACTCCCTAGACCGATCGTTTGCACTTGATTGACCCGAAAGATGCCGTGCTTGTCGCTGTAGAAGGCCACCGGCTTGCCATACCGCTCAAAATAGTGCCGGGAAGCTTCGCAGTAGCCGAAAAAGGTCTCGTCCGGCACAAACCACAACTCCAAGAGTTGCCCCGTGGCATCGTCAATATACACCAGCAGGGTGCACTTCGGCCCGCGCCCTTCGAACCAGTCGTGATCCGAGCCATCGATCTGCACCAATTCCCCAAAACAAGCTCGCCGCTCACGCATCTGGTGCATCGACGGCTTTTTCGCCCGCTTCGGCTTCCACATCTCTTCTGCAATCATGATCTTGCGCACACTTTCCCGCGATATCCGTAGCTTGTGTTTCTCCGTCAGCTTCTCGTGCGCTAAGGTGGGTCCAAAGTCTCGATAGTGCTCATAGATCAGGTCGATGGCTTTCTGCTGCGTTTCCGCATCCAGGCGATGGTTGCTCGGCTTCCCTCGCCGGGCGCTGACCAACCCTTTCGCTCCTTGGACTTTATATGCTCGATAGAGCCGTTTGACCTGCCGCACACTCAAACTTAGTATCCGGGCTGCTTCCTTCTGCGTCAGGCGTTTGTCCTTGATCCGCTGTATCGCTTCCAATCGTGTGATTTCTCGGTTGCTCATTCTCAGTAGTTCGTCCATTTCGTGTCCCTTCAGACGGGACATTTTAACTTTGCGAAAAGGGGACTCTACTACTTTGCGCTAACATGAATTCATTGGGGATTGACGAAATCAGAGATGAAAGCTAAAATATTCCCCCGAGTTGGCCCTACCCGCCTGCTAAAGGCGGCGTTTTTTTCTGGGAGGCTGTATGTCTGATATTGAGCCTGAAGGTTCTACAACACCTGAGCATAACACGATGGAGAATTTGACAGTAGATACTGCCAATCTCTCTCAGGTTTCTGTACAAACACTTCAGGCTGAAATTGTGCGAATGCAGTATAGCGCCGCTGCTAAGCTGACCGCGAATGAGGTCGAGCTACGGAACTCTGCAGCGCAGCAAATTATCTCCACAGGAGCCACATTGCAGCAGAGTGTAGCTGCGACAGTTTCAGCCGACCAGATCAACCTGGTCGATAGCATTTCTGGCATTGTGAATGCCAATCAACTTTCCTTGTCCGATACCTTAATCGGGTTAGCCTATGCTAATTCAGCAGGAATTGATCAGGTCAGTGCTGGTTTATTCGTTTCCAAGGATCTTCACGCAAACGCAATAAAAACCGGTATCCTGCTGGCAGGTCGGGTTGAAGGGCCAGTCGAAGCTACTCTAGATACACCTCGGGCTTTATTGGCTGGCTTAGCTGCAGGTGTGGGTGCAGGTCTGGTTTTACTTCTGGGGAGTCTAGTCCGGCGAGTTCGGAGATAGGCTGACGTTGGTAGCGGTAGCTGCCAACCCTCCCAAGAGAATATCGGTATCAACCGGCTCGAGCCGGACATATCCCGAGAAGCGAGGGTAGCCTGCGCGTTCAGGTAAGAGGCGCTTCAAGGACGGAGAAAATGGAAGAATTATTTCTGAAAGCACAACAAAGAGATGTGATTGGCAAGCAGGTGAAAGCCATGCGTAGAGGGGGTCGTTTACCTGCCGTATTATACGGAAAGACGATCCAGCCAATCGCAGTATCATTTGATTCTCATGATGCAAACAAAATCTTGCCGAGGATCACATCGTCCCATCTGATCGTTATCGAAGTCGATGGGGAGAAGCACACTGCCCTTGTGCGTGAAAAACAGTTTCACCCTGTGCAAGGGAACCTAGTTCACGTAGACTTCATGGTCGTCTCGATGACTGAAAAGCTGCGTGCCAACGTCTCGATCGATCTGAGCGGTGAATCACTCGCCATGGAAGAGCTCAACGGTGTTTTAGTCACAGGCATTGAGGAGATCGAAGTAGAATCATTACCTGCTGATCTGCCTGAGCGCATTGTTGTAGATATATCCGTGTTGAATGAAATCGGTTCTGCAATCTACGTACGCGATCTTCAGCTTCCCCCCGGATTGCGCGTTCTCACTGACGAAGATGAGATGATCGCTCTGATCACCGCACAAGAAGCTGTGGAAGAGGAAGTTGTTGAAGAGGAAGTAGAGGAAGAAGAGGAAGAGCCCGTTGTGATCGAGAAAGGCAAGCGAGAGGAAGAAGAATTTTAACACCAATAATTGAGGAGATGTCCCAGCAGATTTCTGCTGGGACATCTTTCATTTTGCTACTAAGCGTTTTATCAGCTCTAGGGTAAATCTGGCGCTTGCTCCCCAAAGCGTCTCCCCATCGTACTGGCGAAAGTAAATAACTGGGATGGGATCATAGGGTGGGGGTAGAGGACGATCCTGTATTTCGTGGTTGGCCGGGTTGGCTAACCATTCTAGGGGGATTGTGAATGCCCGGCTAACTTCATCCGTTTGCAATTTAAACAAATATGGCCAGGGTATGACCCCAATTACGGGAGTCACCAGAAAGCTGGTAACAGTGATGAAATCGCCGAGATGACCCAGGATGCGAACATCTTCAGGGAGGAGACCGATCTCTTCATAGGCTTCCCGCAACGCGGTTGCCTCCGCATCTGAATCGTTCGGGTCACATGCTCCACCGGGAAAAGCTACCTGGCCACTGTGGGGGTCATTGTTATTCGATGTTCGGCGGATGTATAGAATATGCCACCTAGCCTCTTTGATCAAGATTGGGATCAATACTGCTGCTGGGCGAAAAGTAGTTCCCAGAAAGCCAGGCGGGTATGGTGCTTCCACCATGGGTTTCTGTGGCACATCCAGACGTCTGGCTATTTCGGCTTCAGTCAGCCGAAGGTTAGATCTCATCTGGTGAAGAGGGTACGCCGGGGATAATCGGACGTCCAAAGACTAAGTAGCCAGTATGTGCAACCATGCGATCCGTAGGACGTAGTCGTTGAGGGATGGGTTTATAGTATCGGAGTAGAAGCTCACAGATATCGATGAATGCAAAGTCTTGTGCATGCAACTCAGGCAATATTCGGGCAACCTGGTTTGTGGTCGGTAATAAGCACCCAAAGGTGCCACCAGGTTTCAGGGCTAACCTCACTTGAGAGATATAATCATATGGATTGGTTAGATCAAGGAATAAAGCATCCACGCCTGTCTCATCAAAGCCCTCTCCTATATCCTTGAGTTTTAGGGTTACCCGAGCCTCCAACCCCAGGCGTTCCAAGTTTTTCCTTGCAAGATTTTGCATGTCTTCCCGGGATTCATAGGATGTCACATGACCCTCATCGCCGACTGCCCACGCCAAGGCGCTGGTCAAAGCGCCTGAACCGGTTCCTGCCTCAATAACATGTGTCCCGGGTCCTATACCCATCACAACCAATAAGAAGCCGATATCCTTTGGATACATAATTTGGGTATTTCGGCGTGTTTCTTGGACAAGAGATGCGATCGACGGCTGGAGTAAATAATATGCACTGCCTTTATGGCTGAACACCTGGCTCCCCCAAGGGAGTCCAACCAGGTCGTCATGGTTGAGCACCCCGCGATGCGTTTGTAGTTGCCCGCCTGGGATCAAGCGAAAAATATATACCTTATTGGAAGGGCTGACCAGTTGGATCAGATCCCCAGATACGGTGGTCAGCTGGCTCACGGCAGTAGATATTTCGCAAAAAACTCAGTAATAGCGTTGTAACAGAGCACGCGGTTCTCAAACTTAAGGACATCGTGGCCTTCATTCTCAAAAACGATATAATCGATCTCCTTCCCTTTTGCTCTAAGGTCGGTAATTAAATCGCTTGATTCACGCTCAACCACTCTCGGATCGTTCTTTCCCTGGATCACCAGCATTGGGCAACTCAAGTTATCCAGATAGGTGCGAGGTGAGCGCTCTGCCAAAAACATACGTCCAGATTCATCATCCGGGTCGCCAATTACTAATTTGAAATACGGTTTCCAGGTTTCTGGAATGCGCTCGGAGAAGGTGATCAGGTCATACGGACCGAACATATCTACGGCAGCTGACCACAGTTCGGGATGGCGACCTGCCAGTGAAAGGGTCATATACCCACCATAGGAGCGCCCAACAACGCCAGCACGAGAAACATCCAGACGGTGATCGTTGGGTAAGACCTTGGTTAACGCATGGACGTGATCCAAACGATCTTTTCCTCCCCAATCCAGATCTACTTGTTTGGTGAAATGTAACCCATACCCTTCACTTCCTCGTACATTGGGGACAAATACTGCGAAGCCTTTGAGGGTCAGGAATTGGATAAGTGGGATTGAGAACCATGCGAAGTCGGGTCGCTCTTGACTTTGCGGTCCTCCGTGGATGTAAAAAATAACCGGTCTTACTCCAGTAAATCCCAAGCTTGAATCGGGCAGATATAACCGGGCTGGAATATACATCCCATCAAAAGAAGTATAAGATGCGTCCTCACCAGGGGCGAGTATCTCTGGATTGATGCCTAAGACACGCTCGTTGGTGTGCCGGCGGATGATTTCTCGTTGGAGGCCCTCAACGGTGTAGATCTGTGTAGGTGAGGTTGCTGTGGAAAACGCGAGGGAGTATTGGTTGGATACTTTATCGAAATATATAGATTCCAAGACTCCATCAGAGAGTGTGCCCTCACCACAGATGCGATGCTCAATTTGCATAAGACGTTGATTTTCGTCAAAGCGACATTCGTATAGCCATGAACAGCCATTGATGTTATAGGTGATCAGGTAGCGGTTCTCTTGAATATGTTCGAGCTGTGTAAGTTCCCCTATTCCCTGGTGCTGAATCCCGTGAATGGCAATGGGAACGACATCATCTTCCTTCTTCAAATCGAGATATCCGAGCCCGCGTTGATCGTCGAATAAGGCTGTGATAAACATCAAACCGCGATCATTATCCGTGAAACATGTATTCATTATTTCATTTAGTGGTACAGACTGGTCCAATGATCTTTCTTGTATTGGAGTTCCATACAGGACCTTCATCTGATTGGCATGGATGTCCCAGAGAAAGACTACATGATCTCCGTGTGAATAAGTCTCAAGGAGTACGACTTTTGAGTGATCCGTGTTAACCCCTTCTGGATATAATCCCCAAGGGCTCTCTCCAATCAGGTTCGCTTCTCCTGTCTCTAGATTCCCTTGATAAGTGAGCACGCGCTGTTCGCTGAGCGAATTTGCTACGAAATATGCGGAATTATTATCGGGGTCGCAACGATCCATAAAAACGCGAAAGTCCGAAAAAATATTCCCAAAGGCAAGCTGCGGATACCCGCCATCCAAGGGAATAGTCATTGGCTGGTACCTCTCATCCCCATTGTTGTCGACCATTACCAGGATCTTATTCAATTTTGGGTAAACGTAGTAGGATTTTCCGGTCAGGAGGTGGGGGTTATGAAGTGCGATTTCCGGTGGGAGTAATGGTTCGGGAACGCTCCCGCCGTAATTCATGGCGTACAAGCTGATATGCCCGCTCAAATTGCTTTCAAAAAATATGCGCTGATTGACAAGTTGGGGTCTGACAAATAGGCGTGCTGAAAGAAGTGACTCTATCCGGTGCATAACCACATTAATCCCTCACTTTTTCTCAACTTCTACGAGACTTAACCAATGACCGATCGCGAGAAATGCTAGGCTGGTCAGGGTAGCCATCCCTAATCGGAGCTGACCGATGCTACCGAATGTCCATTCAAGGGAGTTGCCCGCAAAATGCCCAATCCAAAAGCCAATCCAGCTGAGTATCAGGTATAGAATCAGGCTGCCTGAGCTTCCCCCTCTCCATAGATGAAATCCAGCACCATACAGCGTTGAAATGACAAGGCCAAAAAGCAAGGTAGGAGTGGTCATAGTTACCCCGTGGATGAATGGATAATCCCGCCCCCAAGACAGACGTCACCATTATAAACGACGGCTGCCTGTCCTGGAGTAATATCGCGGATTGGCTCGTCGAAAAGAATCTCGAGACACTGGTCATCGATTTCAGTGATAGTTGCCCAGGCTTCGCGTGCTTTGTAACGGATTTTTACTTGTCCACGGAATTGGCTACTGGGAGCTCTACCGGAAAGCCAACGAACATCTTGAGCAATCAGTTTGCTTTTTCCAAGCTCAGAGCCGGTACCGACAACCAGCGTATTTGTGTTCATGTTCTTATCGAGCACGTAAAGAGGTTCTGAGGACGAGATGCCCAGTCCTTTACGTTGCCCAATGGTATAGAATGCAATCCCTGCATGCTGCCCAAGTTGGTTGCCATTCGAGGATATTATTGGTCCGGATTGCTCTACTTCAGGAGCATGACGCTTTAAAAAACTATGGTAATCGCCGTTCGCGAGGAAGCAAAGATCCTGGCTATCTGGGCGCTCTGCAACGGGAAGGTCAAAATCCCTGGCAAGTTGGCGAACTTGCGATTTGGTTAATTCGCCGAGAGGGAAGAGCGCATGCGCAAGACGGTCTTGGTCAAGCACATGTAAAATGTAAGATTGGTCTTTGGCGCTATCAACAGCTCTGAGGAGTTCATACGAACCGTTATTAATGTCGTGCTTTACACGCGCATAATGACCGGTTGCAAGATGATCAGCCCCGAGATTAGTCGCTTGTTGAAGAAGGAAAGTCCAACGTACATGCTTGTTGCAGGCGAGACAGGGATTAGGGGTAGTCCCTTGCGCATAGCCATCAACAAAATAACTAACTACCTGGTTATGGAAGACATCGCGTGCATCGAGCGGATAGAAGGGTATATCCAATATTGCGGCCACACGTCGTGCTTGAGCCATGGCTTCGGGTGTACAACACCGATTTGATTCTTGGGTCCCAGGTTCACTCCATAAACGTAGCATAATACCGATGACATCATGACCTTGCTGCTTGAGAAGGGCGGCAGCAACGGAGCTATCAACTCCGCCACTCATCGCAACGACAACTCGCGACTTATTCATCACTCGTATCAGATATACCTGAATGCATATTATTCTCACTGCGTGCTCGTTCCCGCATTTGTGACACCACTTTTGGCAGGTCACTGAGGAATGTGTCAATCTCCCGCGATGTGGTATCTTTGCCGAGCGATACTCTCAGGGAACCCAGAGACCAGGTGCGTGACATCCCCAAAGCTCTCAGAACATTTGATGGCTCTGGACTCCCCGTCTTACACGCTGAACCAGAAGAACAGGCGTATCCAGCAACATCCAACGCCATGAGTAAAGCATTCCCGTCCACATACTCGAAAACAAAGCTGGCGTGATTTGGCATACGCTCCTGAGGGTGCCCAGTCAATTTCACCGATGGGATCTCTTCGAGCACCCCACTAATCAGACGGTCGCGCAGAAAACGCACGCTTGCTTCACGTGCCGCTCTCTCATTGTCCAGGAGTCTGAAGGCTTCCGCCATACCCACAATAGACGGGATATTGTGAGTTCCTGAGCGAATTCCAAATTCTTGATGCCCACCTGTTTGGGCTGGTGTTATATATGTCCCTTTTCTTACATAGAGTGCACCTACCCCCTTTGGCCCATAGAATTTATGCGCCCCTAGAGAAACCAGGTCGACGTTTAGTGCTTTGACATTAACTGGCAGGTATGCGGCAGCCTGAACTGCGTCTGTATGGAAGGGAATTCCAGATTCCCGGCAAAGAGATCCGATTTCTGAGATTGGATTGACCGTTCCTATTTCATTATTGGCATACATCACGGAGACGATGGCGGTGCTCGGTCGTATGCGCGCAGCAACTTGATCAGGGTGCACTTGCCCATTCGAATCAACCGGCAGATACTCCAAATCAAACCCATGCACATGGGCAAGGGATTGCGCCGTAGCACTGATGGCAGGATGCTCTACGGCGCTCACAAGGATATGGTTTGCACCGCGTCGCCCTTTCTCTGAGAATACAACGCCTCGGAGCGCTAGGTTATCACTCTCTGAACCGCCCGATGTAAAAATGATCTCGTCGGGCTGGCAGTTAATGATAGAAGAGATTATTTCCCGGGCATTCTCCAGAGCAGCCTCAGCTTTTTGCCCGTAGGTATGGATAGAAGACGGGTTGCCAAATATATCCGCAAAGTAAGGGAGAATGACATCCATTACTCGGAGATCGAGGGGTGTTGTTGCAGCATAGTCGAGATAGATATTTTTGTTCATAATGGCAGTTTAGATAAGAAATAGGGCATCATCGCTCTCCACCAGGGCCAGTCGTGATTGACATCGTTCCCCCAGATATCTATCCAGGCAGGAACTTGTTTGCTCATCAAAATTCGCTTTAGTGCATAAGCGTCTTCCAGCATGGCGTCTTCCCAGGCGCCTTGGCCGACGCACACGATTATTGTACTACGGCGATATTGATCCAGATACCATGGGTCTTCCATATTAGGGAGGTAGTATAAGGGTGTGTTGAAGTAAACATTCTCGTCTGTGTAGTCACCTACAAACATTCGTAGCTGGAAGAGACCACTTAATGCGATGGTCGAATTGAAGAGATCAGGGTGACGGAAAAAGAAATTTGCCGCGTGGTATGCGCCCATGCTGCAGCCGCTGGTAATCATTTTTTGTTCGTATCCTGCACAGTGTGCGTGGATGAATGCTGACACTTCCTGGGTAATATAGCGATCGTAGTCTTCATGACGTCGTGCTCGGTCCGAGGGATGTGCGTTATAGTTTGCCCAACTCTGATTGTCCAGGCTGTCGACTGTGAACACCTTGACCTTTCCTCCCTCGATGAATGAGTGGATGGAATCAATCATTTTGAAGTCTTCGTATTCGTAGAACCTGCCTCCTTGGGCAGGAAAAACTAAAACAGGCTTCCCAGAGTAACCGTAAACCTTGAGCTCCATATCCTGGCCTAAATTTGGGCTCCACCACTTATGATATTCAATGTTCATATGATTTGCCTTCTGCGGCAATTTGGGTCTGGTAGCAATTAGTTTGCTTTTTTCTGGATGAAATCAGCCATTTCGTAAATATCACTCATAATCGGTGAGCGGACCAGGTATCCATAATCACCCAATGCAGCGCTAAATACGCCGCTCATCTTATCGTGATGGATGAGCTTATCTCCTAATGAGCTCACCAGGTGCTCGTGTGCATGCGCATATTGACGGTTGGATTTACGCCCGACATAGCAGCAGTGATACTTTCGTGTATAGCTTGTTGAAAAATGGTTATTCACGATAACATTTGCCCACTCACGGTAAATATCGATATCGCACGCGTAATTAAACATATCGGTTGTCATCCCACCTGGGGGGCGCATATTGACTTCGAGCGCGACGAGTTGATTGTCCTTGGTACGAAAGAATTCAAAGTGAAAAAACCTTTCACGCACACCGAAAGCTTGTAACACTCGTCTACCAACGTCTTCAAGGTCTTTCGGGATTTCTCGGAGAGAATAGTAATATATATCCTCATCCTCATTAACTGTCTCCATCACTCCCTGGGAATATTGGTGAGATGTATAAAAGACGATGTTTCCTTCACGGTCTGTCATGCCGTCAAAGGTGCAAATATCCCCTTCGATGAACTCCTCTAAAATGTAGTCGACAGAAGGCTTTTCTGCGAAGAAATGAGTCAGCTCACTTTCATCGTGGATTTTGTAGGTCTTCGCTGCTCCGACACCGATATCCGGTTTGGCAACAACCGGGAAACCGGTTTTTTTGATTAGACGCTTGGCTTCCGCTGGTGTTTGCACAACCCTTCCCTGTGCTACTACCACCCCGGCTTTAATAAAGGTTTGCTTCATCAACGATTTCATTTTTACGCGCGCGATCTCTGCATTCCTTAAGCCAAAAATATTGAAGTCTGTGCGTAATCTCGCTTCAGTCTCAAGCCAATACTCATTTTGTGAGTCAAGCCGGTCTATCTTTCCGTAGCGATGTGTCAAGTAGCCAAACGCGCGGACAAGCTCATCATAATTCTGCATGTCGTTTACCCGATAATACTCGGTGAGATTCGACTTTAGATCTGACCTTAGCAGCTCATATGGCTCGTCTGCCAGTCCCAAAACTGTGACCCCCAGCTGATTCAAATTGGTGCTGAAAAGGTAATAATTCGGCGGGAAGTGTGGGGATAGAAAGACAAAGTTCATGTGTTCTCCTTGCTGGGATGTGCTCATTTATACGACAACTTCAGTCAGATTGCAATGGATACTTTTGATATAATACCTGCGTTTGTTAACGATCGCACATATTCGGGAGGATTGATGGGTATAAAAATCAAATTTGGTACGGATGGCTGGAGAGGAAGGCTTGCAGAGGACTACACTTTTTCTAGTGTTCGCAGATGCGCACAAGGATTTGCATCATACATATTAGATCGCTATGACCCGGACGAATGGATTGTAGTCGGTTTTGATAAGCGGTTTCTATCGGAAGATTTTGCTTCAGCAACCGCTGAAGTTTTGGCTGCGAATGGACTTCGAGTATTTCTTACCGAAGATGCTACTCCGACACCAGCAATAGCCTATGCCATCGTAAACCAGCAAGCGGTTGGGGGCATAAACATCACGGCATCGCATAACCCGGCGAAGGATAATGGATTTAAAGTCAGGAATGAATTTGGTGGGGCGATCGCACCGGACGGATTAAGTGAAATCGAGGAAAATATTCCAGCGGATGAAGCGAACGTCAAGCGAATGCAGCTTGAGGAAGCGTTGCAAGAGGGTCGAGTAGTGCGATTTGATCCAGCGCCTACCTATATCCAGCAGATTCAGAGTCTCCTCGATCTTAAGTCCATTAAAGAGGCTGGGCTGAATGTACTGGTTGATCCCATGTGGGGAAATGGTGCTGGCTGGTTCCCGCGACTACTTAACGGTGGAAAAACGCAAGTTAGAGAAATCCATAACCTGCGCAACCCGATCTTTCCTGGGATGACTCGACCGGAGCCTATCCCGCCGAACGTGGACGTTGGCTTGAAAACAGCCCGTGAACAAGGCAGTGATGTGCTTATCATCACCGATGGGGACGCAGATCGCCTGGGCGTCGGCGATGAGAACGGTGTGTTCATCGACCAACTGCGAGTTTTCGGATTATTGGCCTATTACCTTCTCGAGGTGCGTGGCGAGAGGGGACCCATCGTGAAAACGCTTTCCACAACGAATATGTTGAATAAGCTCGGCAAGCTATATGGTGTGCCAGTCCACGACGTGGGGGTTGGCTTCAAATACGTCGCGCCGAAGATGCTCGAGACTCACGCCATGATCGGTGGCGAAGAATTGGGTGGGTATGCCTTTCACGGACATGTTCCTGAGCGTGATGGAATCCTCGCAGGCCTTTACATCCTGGATATGATGGTCAAATTAGGAAAAAAACCATCTGGCTTGATTGACCTGCTATTTTCAAAAGTTGGCGCGCATTATTACGATCGTATCGATACCAGTTTCGAAGGTGACCGTGATAAACGCGAAAAAACAATATTGAGCGCTTCGCCTAAAACGCTAGGCGGTTTAGCCGTCACCGGTCTGGAAAGCTTGGACGGCTTCAAATTCAATCTTGAGGACGGCGGTTGGCTACTCATACGTTTCTCTGGTACTGAACCGATTATTCGTGTGTATACAGAAACGACCCATCAGGATCGCGTACAAGCTATCTTGAGGGATGGCTTGCGTGTTGCTGGGTTATGATCTGTGATTGACTTAGTAGACACTCATTGCCATCTTGATTTCGAGGCCTTCGAGCAGGATAGACAGGACATCCTTGATCGCGCCAGCGAAGGGGGCATTCAGCGCATACTCAACCCGGGTATAGATGTTCATTCTAGCCAGAAGGCACTGCACTTAAGTGAGCAATTTGATCTGATCTATTGCGCTTGTGGCGTCCACCCGAACGATGCTCTTTCTTGGGATGAACACACATTAGGGGAATTAAGGCGGCTAGCCAGTCATCCTAAGGTTGTTGCAATTGGCGAGATCGGTTTGGATTATTACAGAGATAGAGCCCCGGGGGAATTGCAGAAAAAGGTATTTTACGATCAATTGGCGCTAGCTGCTGAATTGCAGCTGCCGGTTGTTATCCACAGCCGGGATTCAATGCATGATATACTCGATATGTTATTCGCCTGGCACAAGCAGCTGGTTGATAGCGGCTCGCGTATTGCCAGATATCCGGGTGTGCTGCATTCATTCTCGGGGAATTGCGCTGATGCAGAGAGGGCAGTTGCGGCAAATTTCTTTCTTGGCGTAACTGGTCCGGTTACCTACAAGAACGCTGCTGATCTCCGGGAGACAATCTCTTCAGTGCCCCTCTCCTCAATATTGATCGAGACTGATGCACCCTTCCTTACCCCACAACCGCAAAGAGGCAAGCGCAATGAGCCATCCTTTGTTCGTTACACTGCAGAGAAAATAGCTGAAATTCAACAATTATCTCTAGAGGTCGTGGCGGAATATACAACTGCTAACAGTAAAGCACTTTTTTCATGGTGAGCATATTCTTGGATCAAATAAACTTTTTCACACCCATACAAGACCATATCCAGCGTGTTGAAGCCAGGATGCTGGAGCAGGCTGATGGACACCATCCGGATTTACACCTGGCGTTAGAACATCTGTTAACTTCGGGAGGTAAACGGGTTCGGCCTGCAGTTGCCCTGCTGACCGGCGCAATTTATGGTGCTGATCAAGACCGCCTGGTCACCCTTGGGGCAGCGATTGAGCTCTTGCACACGGCAACATTAGTCCACGATGATCTAATTGACGGTGCACTCTTTCGCAGAGGGATCGCTACCCTCAATGCCCGCTGGACACCAGCAGCGACTGTCTTAACTGGAGATTATGTGTTTGCGCGGGCTGCCAAGCTGGCTGCCCAGACAAATTCGATCGAGGTGATGCAAATCTTTGCTGATACCCTGGCGACCATCGTAAACGGTGAACTTACCCAGATGTTCACAAGCCGGGGCTTGGCCAGCAGGGAAGATTACTACCTGCGCATTTATGCAAAAACCGCATCCATGTTCGAGCTGGCGACAACAGCTGCAGCATTACTCAGTCCAGTAGGTCCGGAAGTCGTCCAGGATGCGCGCAGGATCGGCAACGATATCGGGATGGCTTTTCAAATTGTGGATGATGTGCTGGATTTTACAGGTGAACAAGCGACCATTGGCAAACCGGTAGCGAGTGATTTAAGACTTGGTCTGGTCACTTTGCCGGCATTGTATTATTTTGAGTCGAATCCTGAAGATGATGATATTCGAGCGATCATGAAAGGGCAGTATTTTAGCGAAGAGCGCATGGAGCGCGTCGTTAATGATATCCGAAGAAGCGGAGCCATTGAGCAAGCCTTAGACGAGGCCAACCGCTATATCAATTGTGCATTGGAGCGGTTGCGGATGCAGCCTGAATGCACCGAGCGTTTCGCTCTGGAAGAATTGGCAAGTTATATTGTTCAGCGCTCGTTATAAAGTCCCCTTGACGCCATACTCTCCAAATGATATAGTTGCGTCCAAGATGGGACCAGTCTACACCAACACTAGCACAAATAATCCTCGTACAGACATTACGGGGTGGTCGTGCGCGACGAGTGGATGGTGAGATCGCTCATCAGATAATCGAAAAAAGCGTACCAGCGCCCCGTAACCAGCGGGGCGTTTTGTTATTCATATCCTTTCAAGCAATCAGCTCTGGAGCGCACTTAAGGAGATCTACCAATGGGCATGCCTGCTAACAATGAAAACCCCGTCTTTGCAGTCCCAGATGGAAAGTTGGTACCTGTGGGAGGTCATTTGGCACAAATGGAGCCTATCCCACCCTCGCGTATGTTTCTAATCAATAAATCGTTGAAAAATTACACCCAAAAATATTCTGATCGCCCAATATATGATGCTTCCCAAGGTGATGGGGGAGCGAGTTTACCAGGGGTGCCACGCGAGATTCTTGAGCGCGCCGCACAGCTCCAATTTGAACATGGCACAGCCTATGATATGCCGTTTGGGACTGATGGATTTCGAAGGGCTGTGATTGAGCAGTACTGGCAGTTAAACCCTGGCTCAGGAATTAGTCCAGCAAATGTCATGGCAACGGTTGGGGGAAGGGATGCATTGATGAAAGCCTATCAGGCGATGCTGGCACTTGGTCATGGCAGAGAGGGAGATGCAATTGTTGTATCCCGTGTCCCCTGGATATCCTATAATTGGGGACCTTATGGCATCGGCGCGAATGTACTGTATGCTCCAGGCGCCCCAGAGGAGGGGTGGGCTTACTCAGAGGAAGGAATCCGTGCTTGTGTGCAGTATGCTGCAAAGGGTGGGAGAAAGATCGCTGGACTCGTCATTACTTGCCCTGATAATCCAACGGGTCTTACGATCACAGTCGAGCGTCAGATCTCCCTGGCCAGGTCAGCGTTGGAAGCTGGTGTGGCTTATGTGTTATTCGACTGGATGTATCATTATGTTACCGATGAGCAGCCGATGGATCTGGCGGCAGTCATGGATGCGTTCACCCCAGAGGAACGAACGCGATTGATGTTCTTGGATGGCATTACCAAGAGCTTGGGAGGTTCGAATATCCGCAATTGCCACCTGATCGCATCTGAGGATGTGGTCAAATTTATCGTTGCCCGTGCCTCTCATACCGTAATTCCCTCCTTTTTTTCTCTAGCCGTCGCTATGGCAGCTTATGAGATAGGCTATTCGAACGCTTGCCGGAGTATCGTCGAGCCGACAAATGCCAGTCGTACTGTATTACGGGAGTTCTTAGATCAGAATGACTTCACATACATTATTGGGAAAGGCTATTATGCATTTATTCACATTGCGGAATGGATACGAAAGGCAGGCTGGGCGAATAGCGAGCCCCTGGGGCAGTATCTGGCAGAAGACTGGGGGGTTGCTGTTGTTCCTGGTAGCTTCTTCTCGTATTATGGTGATGATTGGATACGCTTCTCTTATGCAACCCCACCTGAGCGCACGCTTGGCGCTGCGCAACGTCTCCTGCAAGGGCTTGACGCCCTCAAGGAGTAAACATTGGTCATTGCCAGGAGTATGCTATGTATGATCCGGTGACATTTGCTGAGAAGTACCACCTGGCGGTTGAGTCAGCGATGAAGGACAAACCTCATGGAGGTTTATGTGGGTTTGAGCTGGAATGGAATTTACTGGACTCCCAGTTACAGCCGTTGCTCACGGTGGGATCAGGCCCAAGTCAGCAGTCCTTTGTGGATTATCTGCGAAGCGAGCAACTACAGCCCTGGCAGAGTGCGTATAGCCAATTAGAGGTCTTTCACTGGATGATTGAATGGGCAACCCGCCCTTATTACTCGCCTCGTGCGGCTGTTTACGAATCCCGCTTGATGGAAGCGTCCTTGCTAAACGCTTTGGCTCGGGCAGGTAAGCAATTTGATAAGCGCTTATACGCCTGGCATGGGAATCTATTTTATCTCACTCCGGTGGGGAAGGATTCTATACCTGGCTCCTGGCACCTTGCGAAGCGATTGTATCTCGAAAGGTGTGTAGATTTATACGGGGAAGCTTTAGCAACCGCGGGAACGCATACTAATCTCTCTCTCCCTGATCCGCTACTTGCATGGGATTTCATGCATCTTGCTGTCTCCGAAAAAAATGGATACGGAAACAACACAAATCTACCTCCACAATTTGACGACTACAAGAGCCAGTTTTATATCACAGCAACGCGCCTCATGCGTGCATTTGCATCGGTCTTCATTGCGACGAGTGCTTCAACGCCGATCCAATCGCAGAACCAGGATGGACAGCAGGTTGCCGTCCTGACGGATTTTGATTCCGTTCGCAATCTTCTCTTCCCAAATCCTCCGGAGTTAGATCTTCCCGACCTTTATCGATCCTATATCGATTACCTGCAGCTTTCGTATGACCTGGTAAAGCGTGGTGTTCGCTTTGGGAATAATAATTGGACCCCCGTTAGGGCGCGCTCTTTTGCAGAACCAGTCGAGCGCCTGATTGCGATAACAAGCGAGCAGCTGACTGACTTACATACACGCGGACTCTATACTGCAGGGCAAAGCGTATCAGTGGATGAAATGGCAAAGCAGATCGAGATGCAGAATCTCATGGCTCGTATCAACCTCCCAATGGCACGCGTCGAAATCCGCACTGACGATGGCGGTCACCCAATGAATGTTGACATCGCCAATTTGACCCTGAAGCACCTATTGTTGCTCCGTTTTTATGCGGACGAGGTATTTTCACGCAGTTTTCGCTACGACCGCGAAGACATCGCAAGAGCCCGCCGGAATGAAGAGTTGGCAGCGCGTGATGGCTTACGCTCGGAGATTGAAAATCCATTGACGGGAAAACCGGTCTCCATGCGGGAATTCCTGAAATGGACGTTGGAAGAGATCAGACCGCTTGCCGATGCACTGGGGCTTTGGGAGGATCTGGCACCTCTTGTTGAAATGGGCGCGGGGGGACCAAACACTGCGGAGTTAATGCGCATCCAGCTGCGACAGGAATTAGGCAACACGAGCATTGTGCCCCTGGATTTATTACGCGAATTAGCTAAGAATCGTCAGAAGGTGGTGATAAGTGACGTAGAGCATATTGCTGAGACATATCCATCCTTGATGGGCGACTCAACCCGCCTAGCAGAATATTTGCAACATGCCAGAGATGAAGTTCATCCGGATACAGATGTACCGGTCCGCTTCCGTCCCCGACCGGAAGCGCTGGTGGATCTCACCTTTGTGGATAAGACCAGTGAGATTCTTTCGCTGGCCAAACAATTAATCCGCATACCTTCAGTCACCGCCAGCCCCGATGAACGGTTGGGAGAGGTACGCCGTGCTGCGACATTCATCTACGATTTTTGCCGCGATCGAGGCCTGGGAGTGCGTTACTTCGATCGAGATAAATATCCTGCACTTCTCATTCATTTTCCGGCCGAAATCAGACCGCCTGTAATGTTCTCTGGGCACTTTGACGTCGTAGCACCCGACCCGGACGATAGCCAATTCGAGCCATATGTCGAAGGTGAATATCTCTTTGGACGTGGCGCAGCGGACATGAAAACCGTCGTCGCTACATATCTGGTCTGGATGATCGACACATTGCGCCATTCGAAGGTGACACCACCGGTAAACCTTCTTTTGGTTGGTAATGAAGAGAACGGCGAAATGGAGGCTATGGGTACGCCTCACGTGTTAAAGTTGCTGGAAGGAGAATTACAACATGAAGGTAGGCCCTATTCGCCTCAGCTCCTGATCGCCGGAGAACGGACCGGTGAGCGTGGGAACGAGCACTGGGGTGAAATCTGCACCCAAAATCGTGGGATCATGCGTTTCGATGTCATCGCGCGAGGAACTCGAGGCCATTCGGGTGTCCGAGGATCATCTGGAGATCTTACCGAGAGATTGTTAATTGCACGCGCTGGCATAACAGGAATACTTTCGCGTCACCTGACATTGAGCAGTGACGATGGATGGGCATCCCAACTCCGTTTTCCATTTATCCAGATCGGCACTCCCGGAGTGTATAACATTACTGCTGACTATGGCTTGATTGGGGTTGAAGTGCGCCCAATCCCCCAGGATGATATCGATGCTTTGTGCGAGGAGCTCCGGTCTTATAGCAACTCTCAAGGTTTGGAGATCAATTTTCATGTGATGGAAAATGGTATCGTATGCAATGCGGACAACCGATATCTGACCGCGCTCGTGCGCTCTGTAGAGATGGTTTCAAACCAAAAGATAGTCCTTGGGAAAAAACTCCCCGGAACCAGCGCTCGCTTTGCACCGGGAGGTCAGGGAATTGTGTGGGGACAGAGTGGAATCGCGCCACATGCGGCCAATGAACGCCACTTTATACCCAGCATAGAACCATATTACAATGCCCTCAAGCAATATGGGGAACATCTCATCCAAATGCCTGTTCTGGGAAGTCTATGAATATTGTTGTCAAAGGCATAATCATCGGATTCTCAATCGCTGCGCCAGTAGGACCGATCGGAGTTCTCTGCATCCGCAGGACGCTTGCCGAGGGTAGGCTTTCGGGATTGGTTACCGGGTTGGGTGCTGCAACTGCCGATGCAATTTATGGATGCGTCGCCGCATTCGGGATTACGTTAGTGTCATCATTTTTGCTCGACCAACAGGATTGGATACGTTTTATCGGAGGTTCATTTCTTTGCTTTTTGGGCTTGAGAACAATCATGGCGCAACCAAGAAAACAATCAACTGAATTTCGCCAAGGTAGTTTGATTGGCAATTACGTCTCCACATTTTTCCTTACCATAACCAATCCCTTAACGATTCTCTCGTTCGCAGCCATCTTTGGCGGGCTAGGTCTGGGCACCGAGATGGTAGATTATGCTTCAGCGACCATGCTGGTTCTCGGAGTTTTTTTTGGGTCTGTTTCGTGGTGGTTCATTCTTAGTGGGGGAGTAAGCATTTTTAGACGCCAGGTCGGAAGCCAAGCTATGACCTGGATCAATCGAGTATCTGGCGCAATCATCTTCGCTTTTGGAGTAGTTGCTCTTTGGGGATTGTTTGCAAAGGGAGGATGATATGATGCGCGGAAAAACACCGAACTCAAGGCGACCAGAAACACTCGTCATGAAATTTGGAGGGACATCGGTAGGCAGTGCTACCGCATTTCAGCACGTGGTTGCAATTATTGCAGATGCTCACCCTACCTGGCCAAAAATGGTTGTCGTGGTATCAGCAATGTCGGGAGTGACGAACCTGCTCCTAGAAGCAGTAGAGAAAGCTGTCGTAGGGGAGGGGGCATTTATTGACGCCGCAGCACAGCGGTTACGCGACGCCCATTACAATGTCGTTAACGAGCTAATCCCCCAGGGGTTGGAAGCTAGAGATCGCACTACCCGGGAAATTGATGATCTGATTCGTGATTTTGTTAGCCTTTGCAAGGCTATCGAAGTATTAGGCGAGGCTACGCCGAGAGCGATGGATGCGGTGACTGGACTCGGGGAGCGTTTGAGTGTGCGAATTCTTGCACCTGCCTTAAACGCACAAGGGATTCCTTCACAATCTGTGGATGCGACAGAATTGATCATCACGGATCGCAGCTTCCAAGCCGCTCATCCTGACATGCGACTTACAAAGATTAAGACCGCTGAGATCTTAGAGCCGATTTTTGCGAAAGGACATATCCCGGTAGTGACGGGATACATCGCCGCAACATCTGACGGTGTGACCAGCACATTGGGACGGGGCGGAAGTGATTATTCAGCTGCGATCCTGGGGGCGGTACTTCCCGCAGATGATGTTTGGATATGGACGGATGTGGATGGTGTGATGACTGCAGACCCGCGCGTGGTACCCGAGGCACGAACAATTCCTGTGCTTTCATACCGGGAAATCGCCGAGCTGGCATACTTTGGCGCTAAAGTCGTACATCCTAAGACGATTCGTCCTGTAATTGAGTCGCACATTGGCTTGCGGGTGTGCAATACATTTAATCCCAACCATCCTGGCACTCGAGTAGTGGAAGACAATCAGGGCGAAAGCTCGAATCAAGAAGACGCACGAGCGCCGGTCATCAAGGCCGTGACGGCAATCCGTGGACAGAGCCTGATCACGGTCGAAGGGCGTGGGATGTTGGGTGTGCCGGGAGTTGCTGCACGAACCTTTGGGGCTGTGGCAGCAACGGGTACGAGCGTACCATTGATTACTCAAGCTTCATCAGAGCAATCGATCTGCTTTGCAGTTCCGATCGAGACTGCAGAACGGGTTCGTACTTCCTTGGAAAGCACTTTTTCGTTGGAATTGGAGCGAAATGACATTGATCGGATATGGGAAACCGGTGAAGTGACGATTATGACTATCGTCGGTGCAGGCATGCGCAATACCCCCGGAATTGCTGGGCAAATCTTTAGCGCATTGGGAGCAAATGGTGTCAACGTCATTGCCATTGCTCAAGGGTCATCCGAGGTTGCAATCAGCCTTGTAGTCGACGCGATGGATGCTGACGCCGGCTTGCGGGCGGTGCATCGCCTGATTGTTGACAGAATAGATAGACCGTAGTAATATTTAGCCCGCTCTTTGCCTTCTCGTGCTGCGCAGAAAAGGCAAAAGTGTCGGCGAGGTAGCTCAATGGCAGAGCAGGGGACTCATAAGCCCTTGGTTGGCGGTTCAAATCCGCCCCTCGCCACCTTGGACTGAATGCTTGCTCATTAAAACGACATTTAATGCAGCAGGATTGACCAGGGTGGGCACTTGTAGTAAACTTCGGCTCGCAGCTTGGTCCCGTGGTGTAGCGGCCTAACATGCGGCCCTGTCAAGGCCGAGATCGCGGGTTCGAATCCCGTCGGGACCGCCAAAAAGAAATTGAGGCGATCTGTATCATTCCTACAGGTCGCCTCAATTGTTTTCTTCTAGCGTAAGAAACTCCAGTAAGTGATGGTTGACAACTTCGGGTCGCTCAGCGATGATGCCATGACCTCCGTCAGGAACAATGATCTGTTGAGCCCCGGGGATTTCCCGGGCAAGAACATTCTGAGCCCGAGATGGCACTGTTGTATCATCTCGACCAGTGAGAATCAATGTGGGGATCTTTAGTTCGCCTAATCGCCGCGTGACATTAAACCTCGCCAAGGCACGCATTGTCGCCCGGTAGCCAGATGGGTCAGCCTGACAAATTTGCTTGGTAAGCTCTGTTCGTAATTCTTGCTGCTCGGGTAGGGGGAAGATCCTTCGTGCGACTGCCATCGCCTGCGCCGGAAGTCCAAGAGTATGCACTAAGAAAAACCGCCAAGCAAAGTATAACCATTGACTTGGTCTATCTGGTTGTAATCGGGCGAATGTATTCACCAAGACGAGCTTATCCACCAGAGCCGGATAGTCCAGAGATAACTGCAGGGCGATCGTCCCACCCATGGAGATGCCCATGACATGCACAGGTTTTCTGTCAATGGTTAGGATAAGCTCTTTTATATCCCTTGCCAACTCGGCAATCGTTACACCTCCACCTGGGGTTGTGGATCGTCCAAAACCACGTATATCTGGGGCGATTACGTGAAATCCAGCCTTGGTGAGTGCAGGGAGTTGATGTCCCCAGGACTCTGCACAGGAACCTAATCCGTGTAAGAGCAGCACTGGCTGGATCCCCGTAGGATTTTGTTCGATGTAGTGTATGGTTAGGTGTGGATTAAGGGCGAGGTGTGGCACGAGATCATAGGTGAGAACGCACTGCTCTCAGAGGTGCTTGCTTGAGTCGGTAATAAGCTGATCCGGCACATGCGCGGCACAAAATTATGGAGTCGCGAATAAATTCTCGCTCGTTGAAAATTTCCTCACCGCAAAGGTTGCACAGCGAGCGAAGCCCAGCGCTGCTTATAATCTTTTCGATAGGTGTTACCAGCTCGGCCTCAGTGATATCGAGCAAATCGTCTTCTGGCATCACTTGATATGCCTGCAACTGTGCAAAATAACGCTTACTCTCCGAAGGGGCGTGCTCCCAGGCCTTCTGGCGAACATTCAGTCGCGGGGAGATTCTGAAAGCAGCACCATTTAGCGTGTTGACAAATGTTGCTGCGATCTTGCCGTAATCTTCCACACGCAACGTCCTATGGCCTAACGTTGCTTGAGTGGCGACTTCAATGCCATCCGTAAAGCAGCCATCTGTTTCAGCGATGACGTATAAGGATTTATCAACGAGCGGGAGTTCGAAGTTTAGAGCAGCTATTCCTGCAAGTCCGATCCTTACGCCTAGAACCTGGCGCGGGCAAAGATGACTATGGCGTGCTGCCGTTTGTCCTAGTAACGAATCGAGATCAATCATTCATTTTTGAGTGTTTCTTCGGCTACCTCTTCGCCACCTTCTTCTTTCTCTTTGTCGCCCTGGAGACCATCCCTAAAGGCTCTAATGCCGCCCCCAAGCTCACCAGCGATCTTGCTGATGCGTCCTACTCCAAACAGTACGATAATGATCACCAGAATGATGATTAGCTCGGTTGGACCCAATCTCATGGTATTCTCCTTGAACCGTAAAAATCAACTCACCGAAATCTTTTCTATAGTGCAGTCCTTATGCTTGAATTATACTACCCCGTTGATGATAACCTTCGAAAAGTCTACCAGCCCTTATCATACCAAGATTTTTGGATGGTTTGTCTTTTGGTACAATCAAAGACAAATAGTAGAAACTCGTTCGTGTATATAGATGGACCTCGTGGAGTTGGCCTGCTCTCGAAAGCCCGTAAAGGGTGGGGAGGAAGTGCGGAGAAAACGCATACGCGTGGATGCATACGTAGTGCACGTACGGCCACCAATTAGTTTATAGATACGTCTATCAATTCACACGAACACGCACATCAATTGATAACCGAAAAATAAGTTATATTCGCATAGCCATAAACACATAATTATTTTATTGTGAAAAATTCAATATACGCTTTCTCATCATTAAAACAACAAACTGCACGAGTACTAACTCTCGCATTAATCCTTTTTTCTGCGTGCTCACCCTTAGCAAAAAAAACGGAGGATACGGTTTTTAATGGTGAGCGAGCGTTGGCGGATGTCAACCAGCAAATTGAATTTGGGCCGCGTATCCCTGGGAGTGATGCCCACCAACAGACAGTCACCTATATCAGTGATTCTCTTGCTGCAGCCAATTGGGAAGTCGAGATCCGGGAAACGACGCTATTGGATAAACCAATCCGTAATGTGATCGGAAAAAGAGGGGAAGGAGACTCCTGGATAATCATCGGCGCACATTACGACTCTCGGATCTTTGCAGATCACGACCCCGATCCTGCAAAGAGAAACAAACCTGTTCCAGGTGCAAATGACGGCGCTTCGGGAGTAGCAGTGTTATTAGAGCTGGCACGCATCATTCCGGATGAGATCGAGGGCGAAATTTGGTTGGTATTCTTTGACGCTGAAGATAATGGACGCATCCCAGGATGGGACTGGATAATGGGCTCGACAGCTTTCGCACAAGCACTTGTGAGTTATCCAGAAATGGTCATTATCGTGGATATGATCGGCGACAAAGATCTAAACATTTACCAGGAGCGAAGTTCAAACCAAGCGTTGACAAGCGAGCTCTGGCAAATTGCTGGAGATTTAGGTTACATTGACACTTTCATACCAGAGGTGAAGCATTCAATTTTGGACGATCACACACCCTTTCTTGCTCTAGGGATCCCCGCGGTCGATATCATTGATTTTGATTACGCTTATTACCATACTACTGAGGATACACCGGACAAGGTCTCTGCTGAGAGTTCTAAAAATTGTTGGGGATACCCTTCTTACATTTCTGACCAAACGAATTCGTAAATAAAATCCGAGGTTAACCTTCTTGGCAAATCAATTATCCTGTCGTAAACTTTGTAGTACATGCCAGTATTAGATTCTCTTGTAAAGATAAAGGAAATTTGGATTTCAAATACCTCCCATAGGCTTGCCAGGGGTGAGGGGACACGGATCCTATTCAGAAGCCAACTCGAGTATTTTTATGATTTGCTGACTCAAGCTATCCAATCGGGGGATCCAGCATGGCTAAACCCTGTTCTGGACGAATGGGTCGAAGCACGCACACAAACGGACCTTGAAAATCCTGAAAACACTTCCATGCCTTTTCTCGAGCAAATCCTTCTTGCGACTTACGATGTGGCTCTCGAAAATTTGGATGGGGATGAATTGATCGAGTTTGTGGGAGTTGTATTGCCCGTGTTCACTTACTGCTTTGGCTACGCAGCGAGTAAAGAAACGATCCTTCGGGGCGAGCATATTTCCAAGAAATTCGAGGGCGCCCGCCAGACGTTGGAGCGCCTTGATAGGAGCAAATCTGATTTTATTGCCATTGCTGCCCATGAGCTGAAAACTCCCTTGACGCTCATTGAGGGTTATAAAGACATGCTCAAAGACCGTTTTTCGGATGCGGGTGGAGAGACCCAATATTTGATCTTACTCAAGGGCATCGAGAATGGTACTTACAGACTGACACAAATTGTGGATGATATGATTGATGTATCCATGATCGATAACCAGATGCTGGCGCTCAATTACCAACCTGTTTGGATTAGCCGATTATTGCACATGCTGAGTCAAGAATTCAAAGCCGCAGCAGTTGAACGATATATATCACTCGAAGTGCTTCCGTTCCAAGGAACTGAGCAAATGACCTTTGGGGATGAGGAGCGCATTTACCAAGCTCTGAGCAATGTTATCTCTAATGCGATTAAATATACTCCAGATAATGGAACGATTCAGATCGATGCTCGCTTGTTGCCGAGTTTTATTGAAATCACTGTTGAAGATAGCGGAATTGGGATTGATCCTTCGTATCACACAGCAATTTTTGAGAAATTTGGAAGGCTGGGTGATGCTGCACTACATTCGAGCGGCAAGACCAAATTCAAGGGTGGTGGACCTGGGTTAGGTTTGCCAATTGCAAAGGGGATTGTCGAGGCGCACGGAGGAACGATCTGGGTTGAATCTGAAGGTTATGATGAGGTAAAATGTCCAGGATCAAAATTTCACATTTTGCTCCCAATTAGATCCGAGCCGCCTGACGAAAAGATGGCGAGTATCTTCCGCTCACCTCTGCAATTTGGAGAATTACGAGATCCCTACGAATAGCTATGGCAAGAAAAATACCTGAACCCACCAAACGGCCATTGGAGCGTGCATTTCTAGTGGGCATAGAACTGCGTAATGTGGTAAATCTGTTGAACCTCGACGATTCGCTCGTCGAGCTCGCTCTCCTAGCAGATACTGCCGGCTTAGAGGTAGTGGGTGAGGCTACTCAACGCTTGGATCATCCGAATTCTCGAACATTCATGGGTCCGGGAAAAGTGGAGGAGGTTCAGGCTCTTGCGGAAGAGCTTTCTGCAGACGTAATTCTATTCGACGAGGAGCTCTCGCCGCGCCATCTACGTGAATTAGAGAAAATATTCGGTGAGGGCGCTCGCATATTAGACCGGACTGCCTTGATCTTAGACATCTTTGCCCAGCATGCAGATACGCGTGAAGGCGCATTACAGGTTGAGCTGGCACAATATGAATATCGACTGCCACGACTGACCCGCGCCTGGACCCACCTGGCTCGCCAGGCAGGCGGTGGAGGTGGGCGCTCTGGAGGTGTCGGAGGCGTTGGGTTGCGTGGACCAGGCGAGACTCAGTTGGAGGTCGATCGCCGAGATATCCGACGCCGTATTACACAGCTTAAGAGTGAATTAGAGAAGGTACGCACACATCGGCAGCTCTACCGCACCCGCCGCAAGCAATCACGCATCCCTGTGGTAGCACTGGTTGGTTACACAAATGCTGGTAAATCTACGCTTCTAAATAGTCTCTCTCAGGCGGATGTTTACGTAGCTAACCAGTTATTCGCCACACTTGATCCTACCACGCGCAGGGTTGAGCTCCCCGGGGGGAATATGTTCTTGGTGACAGATACAGTTGGTTTCATTCAAAAACTTCCGACACAGCTCATCGCTGCATTTAGAGCGACCCTGGAGGAGATCGTCGAGGCGGATCTTCTAGTGCACGTAGTGGATGTCACGCATAAGAACGCTCATGCCCAGGCAGATGCCGTTCATAAATCGTTAGTCGATATCGAGGCTGACCATATCCCCATGTTGACTGCTCTCAATAAGATTGATCTACTCAACGACCCGGAACGCGCTCGAGATTCTCTATCAGATTTTCCAAACTCAACAGCCCTATCTGCCCTGACGGGAGAGGGGATCCAAAATCTGCTATCGCTGATAAATGAGCACCTGTACCAAAATCTCACTCCTGTTGTAGTTAGACTACCGTACAAGCAAGGTAGCTTGATTGCTGCCTTCCATGAACAGGGTCAGGTTGAACGGGTCGAACAAACACACGAAGCCGTCCTGATACAGGGACGGCTTCCAGGCAGGCTATTAGCTCAATATTCACCCTATCTTGTTCCCAATTCTGGGTAGGGAGGGGATATGCGCTGGCTTAATCGGCTACTTGATCAACTATCGGAATTCCTAGCCCATCGAAAGGGATTATTGATAATCCTTGGGATATTTATGGTGCTGGCAAACTTTGTTTTTCAGTTCATCCCATCTTCGGGGTGGGTGGAGAGCAGCGATCTGCTACTACACCTAGGAGTAATCCTTGCCTTTCTGGGTATTTTACTTGCCTGGGCATTGTAGACAGCCCTTCTACGTCAGTGGGGATGATATCGTCGATAAGTGTCTTCATTATTCTTACAGGCTCGGTCCAGCAGCCCTCACCTCGGGGGGTGATTCCTTATCGAATTTCTTGAAGTTATCAATAAATCGAGATGCAAGCGCTCGATAACGTTTGAGGTAAGCTTCCTTACTTGACCAGGAAGCCGCTGGATTCATCACACCTTCTGGGACGCCAGGACAAGATTTGGGCACTTGATAACCAAATACTGAGTCGGTGTAGTATTCTACAGCATCAAGTTCTCCATCTAAGGCTGCATTGAGCATCCTACGAGTGTGCTGGATACTTATACGCTTTCCGATTCCGTAAGGTCCACCAACCCAACCTGTATTCAACAGCCAGCAATTTACTCCATACCGCTCAATTTTTCTCCGCAACAAATCAGCATAGAAGGCTGGGTGGTGTACCATGAATGGCCCACCGAAGCAGGTGCTGAAAGTGATCTCCGGCTCTTTCCCTAAGCCGATCTCCGTCCCTGCCACTTTGCTTGTGTACCCTGAGATGAAGTGATACATCGCTTGGGTAGTATTCAACCGAGCCAGGGGCGGCATAACGCCTGAGGCGTCACATGTTAAGAAGATAATATCTGATGGATGTCCAGCCGCTTTCTCAGGTACAGCATTCTCGATAAATTCGAGCGGGTAGGATGCCCGCGTATTCTCGGTGAGGCGATCGTCATCAAGGTCAATGTATCGTGTAACAGGGTCGTACACGACATTTTCCAGGATAGTCCCAAACTTGCGTGTGCAAGCATATATCTGTGGCTCCGCACTGGGAGAAAGGGCGATGACCTTGGCGTAACATCCGCCCTCGAAATTGAAAACTCCGTCGTCACTCCAGCCATGCTCGTCGTCTCCAATTAGCCTGCGGCCTGGGTCAGCGGACAAAGTTGTCTTGCCGGTGCCGGATAAACCAAAAAATAGAGCCACATCGCCAGTCGGTCCCACATTTGCAGAACAATGCATGGTCATGACGCCTTGTAATGGCAGGATATAGTTCATTATAGTAAATATTGACTTTTTAATCTCTCCTGCATAGCCAGAGTTACCAATGATGCAGAGCTTCTCCGCGAAACTTAATGCGATTATGGTAGCTGCAGCTGTACCATCGATCTGGGGAAAAGCTTTAAACGATGGTACTGCCACCACAGTAAACTCCGGAATGTGCTTATGATATTCATCGGCGTTCTCAGGTAATAGAAACATATTGCGCGCAAACAGGCTATGCCAGGCATTCTCAGTGATGATCCGTATTGGGAGGCGATAGTTCGAATCTGCTCCTGCGTAGCAGTCCTGAATGAAGACATCTCTACCCTGCAGATAACCCTGCACCCTGTTGAAAAGATCGTTGAATTTCATTGGATCGTAAGGGCGATTGTATTGTCCCCACCACACATTTTCAGCAGAAGTTTCTTCACGTACAATGACTTTATCGTTTGCGGCACGCGCAGTGTGCACTCCCGTGTTTACCACCAAAGCACCCTGATGAGCGATCTTGCCTTCATTCCGGAAGATAGCCTCCTCATAAAGTGCCTCATTGGGCAGGTTCCAATATGTCCGGTTAAGGTTTGTCAACCCTAAATTTTCAAGCCCGTAATCGCATTTCAGATCGTTCGCCTGAAGCTCGGCTGGGGACTTGATGTCAAGAATGTTGTTCATAACCAATCCCTTACAAGTTTTCGATCGCCGATGTAGATTTCGTTAGGAGCTTGCGGGTCGAGCGCCCATTTAATACGCTCTATGCCTACCATGATGTCTTTGACGTTTGCAGCAAAGCTTAGCCTTAGATAGCCTTCCATGCCAAATTCCCTGCCTGGAACGGTCACAACCAGGGCTTTCTTGAGCAGAAACTTGGCAAGCTCAAAGGAATTTCGGGCAATACTTGATGGACAGTAGGCACGAAAATCTGGAAGGACGTAGAATGTACCTGCTGGTTTCGTTACGCGGATTCCATTGAAAGACGAAAGTTCTTCTACAATCACATCTCGATTGTTTTCAAAAGTCATCCTCAAATTTTCAACGATGCTTTGCAAACCAGTCAGTGCACCCTCAGCAGCTGCTTGCAATACGATAGAAGTGCAGGAAGTCGTCTGTGCCTGAACATTGGTCATTATTTCTACCAGATTGCGATTCGCAACCACCCATCCAATGCGAAAACCAGTCATTCCATACAATTTTGAGACACCATTTACAACCACCACCATCGTGGTTTCCAGGTCTTTCGTAGTGAAGCGGTACGCAGGCGCAGGTTTTAGGCCGTCAAAGACGATCTTGTGATAAATATCGTCCATGATCAAATAGATCTTTTTGCTTTCACAATATTCAACAATCTGAGCAATAAACGCATCGGAATAGACACAGCCTGAGGGATTGTTTGGGCTGTTGACAATGATCGCTTTTGTGTAGGTGCTGGCCGCGCGCTCGATCTCTTCCATGCGAGGATGAAAACCACCATCTTCCGGAGTGACAATCACGGGCACCCCATAGCACATTTTTACAATTTCAGGATAACTCACCCAGTAAGGTGCTAGTATGATGACTTCATCCTGAGGATTGAGAATGGAAAATAGAACATTAAAAAGAGATTGCTTGGCGCCAGCGGAGACGATCACATTCTCTGGTGCTGCGAGGCGGTCATAATATTCGTCCATATAGCGAATGATGGCCTTTTTGAGCGAGGGCATGCCGTCTGGCGGAGTATATTTAACATCGCCTGATGCTAATCTGGCTGCAGAACTTAGAATTGCTGTTATTGGCGCTTTGTTCTTCGGCTCACCGATGCTCAAATTTATCACCGGCTCTCCGCGTTCGCGCAAAAGTCTGGCTTCTTCGTTGAGTGCCAGAGTTGGGGACTCAGCGATTGAGCGGGCTAACTGGCTGATTGACATTATTCGATCGATCTCCTGAATAGGTTACTTGGTCAGAATTCTGTGATTGGCGAGAGAAGCTCTTTGAGTGTATACCTTTTCGAAGGCAGCGTCAATGTGACTTTCATCAACTGAAGTAATGCGGAAAAGCATTAAGACTGATGCGAATGCCTCGTGGTTGCTTGTGAGGAAGATATACCTCTCCCCATATAGTAATTTATGTTCTACAATGGTCTCCAAATGTCCGCATTACCTGAATTCGTCGAATTGTTGAAGAAATGGAAAGTTGAATCACGCTTCGATTTAGGAACCCGAATTCTGTATAGTACGGACGCGTCTATTTATCAAATTGAACCGGTTGGTGTTGCATTTCCCCGTCATAGAGATGAGCTATCTTTAATTGTGGAGGTCGCTAGAAAATATCAGGTGCCCCTGCTCGCACGCGGTGCTGGCTCAAGCCTCGCAGGTCAGGCAATAGGAAATGCGCTCATCATCGATTGTTCCAGGTATCTTAATCAGATTCTGGAGATCAACGCTGAGGAACGGTATGCATCCGTTGAGCCAGGCGTGATCCTGAGCAGTTTGAATAAGGCTGTTGGGAGGTTTGGGTTGCAATTTGGGCCAGATCCTGCTTCAGCAGAGCGTGCGACAATGGGCGGCAGTATTGCGAACAATGCTACAGGAGCTCATTCGATCCTGTACGGCATGGCAGGCGACCACTTGGTGTCTACCGACGTTGTCCTCTCAGACTCTTCCCAGGCAACATTTTCCGAAATATCTTACGAGCACACAAGGACCATCTCCCAAGCTGATAGTGTGGAAGCTGCTCTCTACCGTGCCGCGCTGAATATTCGTGCGCACTATTCCACGACGATTGAAGCGCGTTGGCCGCGCACCTGGCGCAATGCTGCTGGATATACCTTGAACTACCTAATCCCCTGGTCGCCAGCAGCGCCCCCTGGATGGGATGAGCAATTTGCTTACACCGCTACCGAGCCATTGCATTACCCACCTGTAAGTCCGGGATCAATCAACCTGAGCGTTCTGCTGGCTGGCTCGGAGGGAACGCTGGCGATTATCCGATCCGCGAAAGTAAGGCTTGTCTCCCTTCCAACGCATACCGTCTTAGCTGTTCTGCCATTTGAGGATATCGGTCAGGCCTGCGATGCCGCGCCGGGCATCCTCGAATTAGCGCCCTCAGCTATTGAGCTCATACCCCGGATGCTTGTCACATTGGCACGCTCAGTTCCCGCTTTTGCTTCACAGCTATCGATCCTGGAGGATATCTGCCTCGGCGCAGAGGATTCCAAGGACCTCCTGGTTGTAGAGTTTAGTGGACGCGATTCATCGTCGGTTGCTCAAAAGATCCTGCGGCTCAAAGAGAGATTCGGTCATTCAAGCAGAATGATAGTAGCCGAGTTGGCAGAAGACCAGCATCAAGTGTGGGCCGTCCGGAAAGTTGGATTAGGTTTGCTTGCTTCGCGTCCAGGTACCCTGAAATCTACGGCTTTCATCGAGGATCTTTCCGTCCCTGTGGAACGACTAGGCGCATTCGTGCGTGAGCTACAACGGCTTTTTTTTGAATATGGCACCACTGCCGATTTTTATGCACATGCTTCGGCTGGATGCCTCCATATTCGCCCGATGGTCGACCTCAAGTCAGTCTCAGGGGTGCAAGTGTTCCGTGAAATCGCCAGAGAGGCTGTCCATCTCACCCTTAAACATGGCGGTTCCATAAGCGGTGAGCATGGCGTTGGTTTGTCTCGCTCAGAGTGGCTGGAGGAAATGTATGGAAAGGATATTTTTGGAGCCTTCAAAGAACTAAAAAAAGCTGCTGACCCGATGGGTTTGTTGAATCCTGGAAAGCTAATCGAGTCACCCCGAATGGATCAGAATTTGCGATTTGGCGAGACTACTCAAACAAGATCCTGGAAAACCGGGCTTGATTTCACACAAATCGGTGGCTTAGATGGCGCCATTGAAATGTGCAATGGTGCTGGCGTTTGCAGGAAGTTGGATGGCGTCATGTGTCCTTCCTATCAAGCGACGCGAGAAGAAATGCACAGCACTCGCGGTCGTGCAAATCTGTTACGTGCCCTGATCTCCAGACCTTATAGTGAAATTGATAACACTTTCCTAACTCAAAGCGTGCTTGAAGCGCTTGATCTATGTCTGGCCTGCAAAGGGTGCAAGTCTGAATGCCCTTCAGCTGTGGATATGGCGAAATTGAAGTACGAATTCCTCGACCACTATTACCAGTCCCATCAGCGAAGGGTCCGGGATTATTTATTTGCATACATTGGTTTGTTTGCACAATTTGGACATGTCTTTTCCCATCCAATTAATTTCATACTTAAAGCTGGTTGGGGCAGACAGATCGCCCAATCGTGGTTCGGCCTAACCTCCAGGCGCCAGCTCCCTGTGCTCAGATCGATTGGGTTAAAACGACGAATGATGCAGCTTATGGATTGGAACCATGACAATTCGCAGGAGGTCGGGCAAGCCTGCCTGCTGCTCTCGGATCCTTTTACAGAATATTTTCATCCTGATGCGGGGCTCGCTGCAGTTCATGTATTGAATGCGCTGGGTTTCAGGGTTCAGCATATACCAGTCCTTGGTGCGGGTAGGACTTTGCTTTCGAAGGGATTCGTGAAACAAGCGCGACATCACGCAACAAGTTTGATCGATGCGATCGAACGTCTCGACCCTGATAACCAGCTCCCAGTGATCGGAATAGAGCCATCCGAAATATATTCAATAAGGGACGAATACAATGATCTGGTACCAGGCAATCCGCGCCTCAAGGCGATTGCTGAGCGCGCCTGGATGGTGGATGAGTTCCTGGTGCGCCCTGATCATTCGGGGCAGCCGCTGATTGACAAGCTGCATATCAAGCATCCACCAGTTATAGAAAGAGTCTTTCTGCACGGGCATTGCTATCAAAAAGCTCAACTACCACATTCAGATGGCTTTCCAACGGGAGTAGAGGCAACACAGAGAATGCTAGAAATCGTTGGCTATGAGGTCAGACTGCTGGAAGCTGGATGCTGTGGTATGGCAGGTGCTTTTGGTTACGAAGATGAACACTATAAGCTATCCATGCAAATTGGGGAAATGGCGTTATTCCCAGCTATTCGCTCTGCTATGGATACTGGTGCGGGGATAATTGCAGCAGCGGGTATCTCTTGCCAATCCCAGATCGAGGACGGCACGCAATTCCCTGCTCTCCATCCTATTCGACTTATCGATCGATTGCTTGATAAGGGAAGCTAGACGATCCCAGAAACAATTGCTAGAAGCACACCCCCAGCCATCACACTGCCTAATTGACCAGCTGTATTCGCCCCCATTGCGTGCATAATCAAGAAGTTCTCAAAATCCTCTTCTTGTGCAATTTGAGCAACTAAGCGCCCTGCCATAGGGAATGCGCTAATCCCAGCTGCGCCGATTAGCGGGTTGATCGTACCGCGCGAAAGAAAGGACATCAGTTTTCCAAACAACAAGCCGGCGACCGTGTCAAGTATGAAGGCTATTAAGCCAAGAATCAAAATCTGAATCGTAGTAATATTCAGAAAGCTACTTGCGCTCATCGTAGAGCCGATCGTAATCCCCAAAAAGAGCGTAGCGATATTGGCAATCTCATTTTGAGCGGCCTTATTCAACCGCTCAACAACACCTGATTCGCGCAGAAGGTTGCCTAACATCAGCATGCCAATCAGAGGCGTGGCCTCAGGCACAAGCAATCCTATTGCCAGGGTAACGATAATGGGAAAGAGTATTCGTGCTCGTTTTGACACCGGTCTGGGTGCATATTCCATCCTGATTTGTCGCTCTGCTTTCGTTGTAAACAACCGCATTAATGGTGGTTGGATGATAGGTACCAGGCTCATATACGAGTACGCAGCCACAGCGATGGGTGCGAGTAACGCAGGCGCCAGCTTGGAGGCAACGAAGATCGAAGTTGGGCCATCGATGGCTCCAATCACGCCAATCGAGGCAGCTTCGTTGAGGGGAAAGCCCAGGAGCGTGGCAATGATCAACGTCCCAAAGATGCCGAACTGTCCAGCCGCGCCGAGTAAAACCAGCTTCGGTTGTGAGAGTAGGGGACTGAAGTCAATCATGGCGCCAACGCCAATAAATATTAGCAATGGAAACAACTCTGTACTAATCCCAGCCTTATATAGCACGCCAAAGAGTCCATCCCCATCGTTCATTCCCGTCATCGGGATATTTGCCAGAAGACAGCCGAATCCGATAGGGAGGAGCAACACAGGTTCATACTGTTTCAGGACAGCCAGTGCGATTAAGATAGACCCCACACAGAGCATGAAAGCGTTTCCGATGGTGAAATTCGCCAGTCCACGGGTAAGTTCTGAGATGAGCGTCAAGAGGTCCATGATCAAAAATTTCTAATCGGCAAATTCCACCAGCGCGTCATGGTGTTGGACTGTCTGGCCAACCACAATATGAACACTCGATATCACCCCGCTTCGTGGAGAGCGAATTGTATTCTTCATCTTCATCGCTTCCAGGACGCACAGTACCTGACCTTTGGAGATGTCATCGCTCTCCTTAACCCCAATCAACGTAATCACACCAGGGATTGGGGAGCGTATAATGTTGTTATCAGGGCTGCGCGAGTTGTTGTCCTGATATGCAGAACTTGCATTCGACACTTTTCGAGTTGTGTTATTCCCCTGGATTGCATCTATTCCCGCCAGTGAAGGCTGTCCCGCCTGGGAAGTAAAATGTGTCTCCACCCACACCTCAACAGGATCGCCATCTACAATGGCGATGATGGGCTGTGAATGAATGTCATTTACCTCGACTTCAAAATTCTTCCCTTGAACATTGACCCGGTATTTCATCGATTCGGACCTCGTTTATCGAGCACCCTTCCCCTCATGATCGCTTGCCATGGGCTGACCACTGCCGTTGGCGGGAGCGGAAATTCGCGAGGCTCTGTGCTGGATTGCTGGCTCAACGCTACGCCAACTGCTGCAATAGCAGCTTGATAATTACTAATCTCGATCCCCTCAGCTTCAGACATTTCACCTGACATCGGGTCTTGGGCAACTTTTACCAGGATTGCCATTAATCCCCAGAGTAGAAGGATGGCTCCAAATACTAAACCCATACCAGTTGCTGAAATGATCAATGAGAGAACTAAAGAATCCAAAGCTAGGCTCCTAACTCCGATCAAACCGGTATATTGCCATGTTTACGCGGGGGGGCTGATGAGAATTTGTCCCGCAGAGCTGCCAGGCTGGCGATGATCTTGGGCCGAGTTTCGCGTGGTTCAATAATATCGTCTACATATCCTGCCTTGGCGGCAAAGTATGGGTTATTAAACTGTTTGCGGTATTCATCCACCAGGCGTTTTCGTTCCTGCAGAGGCTCTTCTGCAGAGGCAATTTGCCTCTTGTACAGGATGTTTACAGCACCCTCCGCTCCTAGAACGGCGATCTCTGCACTTGGCCACGCGTAAGTGACATCTGTTCCCAGGTATTTGCTGCTCATGACCACATAAGCTCCCCCATAAGCCTTGCGGGTGATCACAGTAACCTTTGGGACGGTAGCCTCAGAATAGGCGTAGAGAATTTTTGCTCCATGTCTAATAATCCCGCTATGTTCCTGTCCTACTCCTGGCAGAAACCCTGGAGAATCTACGAAAGTAACCAGGGGAATATTGAAACAATCGCACATGCGCACAAAACGCGTGATTTTATCCGACGCATCAATGTCGATCACGCCTGCCATCACGCTGGGCTCTTGAGATACGACCCCTACGCTGTGTCCTCCGATTCTTGCCAGACCAATAATGGCATTACATGCCCAAGTGGGCTGGATCTCAATAAACGTCCCCTTGTCCATTACGCGCAGGATTACATCATGCATGTTGTACGCTTCCATGGGGTCCAGTGGAACAATGGTATTTAATTCTTCATCCATGCGCAATGGGTCGTCTTCTGGTTGAAAATAAGGAGGGTTTTCAACATTGTTGGACGGAAAATAACCGAGTACTTTCCGAGCCAATAGGATCGCCTCTTGCTCCGTATCTACAGCAAGGTGCGCGGTCCCTGTTATATTCATGTGCACATCTGTTCCACCCAGGCTCTCTGAATCGATCACTTCACCAGTGACGGCTTTGATCACCTCCGGACCGGTCAGGAACATGTATGAGTGTTTGCGTACCATGATGATCAAATCCGTCAGAGCAGGGGAGTAAGCTGCGCCCCCAGCGCAGGGGCCGAGCATGACACTAATTTGGGGGATTACACCCGAGAATTGTGCATTGCGGCGAAATATCTCTGCATATCCGCCCAGGCTTTTGACGCCTTCCTGGATGCGTGCACCACCCGAGTCAATCAGGCCTATTATGGGTACGCCATTACGGAGGGCAAGATCCATGACACGGCAGATTTTATGACTCTGCATTTCACTGAGCGTGCCGCCATAAACCGTGAAGTCCTGCGCATAGACGTACAGAGTACGTCCATTTACCTGACCATAACCAGTTATCACCCCATCGCCCAGAAATTTCTCAGATGCAATCCCAAGCTCATCCCCTTGGTGGGTGATGAAGGGTTCTAACTCGTTGAATGTGCCGGGATCGACCAGTACCGCCAAGCGCTCGCGCGCTGTCAATTTACCCTTTGCGTGTTGGACCGCAATGCGCTCTTCACCTCCCCCAAGACTGGCAATCTCGCGCATTGCCCGCAATTCTGTGATTCGTGGATCTTCGTCGGTCATTGAATTACCTCAAGAAAGTATTCGTTTTCTTGTGATGGTTCTCACAAACCTCTGAATCATACACCCTGCAAAGGTGTAAATATCAGTGACAATGTACTTGAAATGGGGGTGTAATTAAACCTGATCGGTCATAAGGGTGTGGAATACCCACACTCCAGATTATGTAACCAGTCCTAGCATGGCTCCCTGGATAGCTTCCTGGAATGACATCACATGCTGTTCGATGAGTTTGCTAGCTACTTCGGCATCACGCATTTCGAGCGCTGAAACAAGCTGTAAGTGTTGAGATAATGCCTGTTCTAGGCTATCGACTTTTACCTGCGAATAGTTCCACAATCTAACACTCAGGGTATAAAGGATCTTAAGTGTGTCTTCTAAATGTTGGTTTTTTGTAGCTTCGTAAAGTATACGATGGCATGTCTGATCTGCTTCGATAAAAGCCTGATCCGGGGGTAACTCTGGTTGTCTGAGACCTGCCTCAAGAGCTGACTTAATTGCCTGGAACTGCGTAACAGATCCTCGTTGCGCGGCCAGACGAGCCGCAAGCGGCTCCAGCGCATGGCGCATCTCGAAGAGTTGATGGAGATGAGGAATTGAAATCTCGGAAATAAAAATTCCCCGGCGTGGGATGATGATCACCAGTTTTTCGAGGGATAACCGCATCAGTGCTTCTCGGATTGGCGTACGTCCAAGATTTAGAGCATTCTGCAAGCTGGTCTCGTCAACCGTGGAACCTGGAGAAAGCTCCAGCGAGATAATCTTATCTCTGATCTGGTTGTACGCAAGCTGGCTGAGGGATGTAAATGTTTGTTCCATCTTTCACGGAAGTCTTGCCAATAGGATAAATAATCGTTATAATGGACACTGCTGATATATCAAGAGTATATCAGGATAAAGTATATCAATATTTGAACGATTGTCAACCTGAAATACAAAACAGTTGCCCATATTAAACCCCCATTGAGGAGAAAATAATGACTGCACAGATTATCGATGGAACCGCCATTGCCGAAAAAGTCCGTGCTGAAGTTGCCAGGGAGGTTGCAGAACGGGTTGCCGCTGGATTGCCGGCACCGGGTCTGGCGACCGTCCTGGTAGGGGATAACCCCGCTTCACACCAGTATGTGCGTATGAAGCAAAAGAACTGCGAGAAGGTAGGGATCAAATCTTTCGGTCACATTCTCCCAGCTGACATCTCACAACAGGATCTAGAGGCGTTGGTTGCAGATCTAAATGCCAGTCCTGAGGTGAATGGCATTTTGGTCCAATTGCCACTACCGAAAGGACTGGACGAGGAGCGTGTGCTCAATACGATCAGCATCTATAAGGACATTGACGGCTTTCATCCTGTCAATATTGGCCGCCTTGCACAGAAGGGGCGGAAACCCATGTTTGTGCCCTGCACTCCCGATGGGTGTATCTACCTGATCGATGCGATGGGCGTGCCCATCGAAGGTGCGACTGCTGTTGTATTGGGTCGCTCGAATATTGTGGGTATGCCTGTCGCCTTACTGCTAGTTGAACGCAATGCGACCGTCACGATTTGCCATTCGCGCAGTAAAGACCTTCCGGGAATTTGTAGCTCCGCAGATATTCTGATTGCCGCTGTTGGTCGTCCGGAGATGGTGCGGCGAGATTGGGTCAAGCCCGGCGCAATCGTGATCGACGTCGGCTCTAACCGGGTTGAAGACCCTTCCACTGAAAAAGGGTATCGCTGGGTCGGCGATGTGAAGTTTGATGAGGTTAAAGAAGTAGCGGGATACCTGACACCGTCGCCAGGTGGTGTGGGCCCAATGACAATCGCCATGCTATTGCGTAATACAGTGCGTGCCGCTAATCAAGTGGATGCACTCAAGAAATCTGTGTAGTCCTTTTGCTTTTGCTATTCGGGAATAGAACGGTCAATCGGCTGTTCGTTTCTCAATATGGCGCTGCAGGCGCTCATCAGCAGTCATTTTGACTGTTGAGCCTGCAGCGCCTTTTTATTTGGAATTTGGGTTAAAATGGTCTAGTTCGTCCTGTCGCTGGAGCAATTGACCGTCAATTATGCCTGACACAGAAAAATATCCTATCACCATCATCGCTTGCCGGGTCTTCAATGATTTGCTCGAGCGATTGCTGCCGCAAGAGCTACGCGAGCAAGTCACTTATATTGATTACGGCTTGCATCGCGTGCCGAATAAATTAAACATTGCTTTACAAGATGCCATAGATGCGATAGAGAATCCCAGCCTAGTTGTTCTTGGTTTTGGCTTGTGTGGAAATGGTTTGAATAAACTAAATGCCGGTAAGCACTATCTACTGGTTCCCCGAGCGGATGATTGCATTGCAATCCTTCTCGGGTCTTATGCTGCCTATCGAACAGAGTTTGATGCCGCCCCGGGTACCTATTATTTATCGAAAGGCTGGTTAGAGTCTGGCAGCAACCCCTTGTCAGAGTATGAGGAGTACGTTCAGCGACTTGGACAAGAAAAAGCCATGTGGGTGATGGACCAGCAGTACCAGCATTACCGCAGACTCGTTCTTGTCGCACACTCACAGGAGGATATGGTTAAATACCGGCCCCAAGCCTTGGAGGTTGCAAAGTTTTGCGAAAGGTGGGGGATGCAGTACGTGGAGATCCTGGGTTCCGATGTTTATGTTCGTAAGCTTGTCGAAGTAGCAGAAAGTCTGCATTCGGTCGATGAAGAGTTCATTGTCATTCCTCCTGGAGGCGAGCTACGACAGATCCAATTTATTCGTTAAATCACACGAAAAATAATTCAGAGGTAGATCTATGAAACCTTTAGTCTTATTGTTGTCAACATGCTTCATAATTTTTTCTAGCGCTTGTGGGGGAAACACGCAAGCCGTACAACCAAAAATGGTCAATTCTTCACCAACGCTCACTTTGAGACCACCGGCAGTCGCTAAGACCATTTCACCGACTTTCCGCGCGACAGAAACTGTATTTTCGCCACCGAGCTCGACGCCAACCGTGGTGTTTACCCCAACACCCACACTTCACCCAATGGCAATCCAGGCGATGCGTCAGAGGGGATACCCCGGCAGCGACATCGTCCTCGAGGAGACGCTGGAACCAGGTGCAAACTACAGCCGTCACTATGCATCTTATCAGTCCGATGGCTTAACAATTTATGCTTTATTGACGATCCCAGAGGGGGAGAAGCCATCCAGTGGATGGCCTGCAATCGTATTTAACCATGGGTACATCCCCCCAGAACAATACCGCACAACCGAGCGCTACATCGCCTACGTGGACTGGTTAGCGCGTGCAGGATATATCGTATTTCGCATAGATTATCGGGGACATGATCGCTCGGAAGGCGTGGCGAGCAGCGCCTACAGCAGTCCTGGCTATACGATTGATGTGCTCAATGCTGTATCTTCCTTGAAGCGGTTCCCGCAAGCAGATCCTGAGCGTATCGGCATGTGGGGACATTCGATGGGGGGCTATCTGACACTGCGAGCCATGGTTGTTTCGCCAGAGATAAAGGCAGGGGTGATTTGGGCCGGGGTGGTGGCATCCTACCCGGATCTACTGAATAATTGGAGACGGCGGGGAGGTGTGGTCCCAACCCAATCGGTTTCACGCGGCTGGCGTGGCGGGTGGATAACCGAATTTGGAACGCCTGAGGAAAACCCTGACTTCTGGAACAGCGTCTCGGCAAATACCTATCTGGAAGATTTAGCCGGTCCCATCCAGCTCCATCACGGCACAGCTGACGAGAGCGTGCCCATTGTGCTTTCAGAGATTCTCTACGATGAAATCCAGGAGGCAGGCATAAATGTGGAGTTCTACGCCTACGAACAGGACAACCACAACCTCTCGAACTATTTCAGCATGGCAATGGGGCGGACAATCGAATTTTATGATGCCAACTTAAAATAGGCATGTGTGTTTGCCTTTACATCCGTTTTCTCAAGGTAGAGATCGCGAGCAGTACTCCTCCCAATGAGGCCAAACCGATGATTACACCCCAAACATAGGTGCTATCTCCAGCTTGTGGAGATGATATTTCAATGGGTGTTGGAATAGCGTCGACAGGGGATGCTGTTACGGTATGGGTAGAAACGTTTGGGGGAGAGGTGGCTGTCAGCGTAGGTGTTGCAGATGGCGTAGGCGTCTTGCTAGCAGGCGGCGTCACTTGTAGTAGCAGCCTCTGCTCAGGATAAATGATGGCCGACGAATTCAGTCCATTCCACGCCATCAGCTCGTTCAGGCTCACCTCATATTGATTGGCAATCCACATGAGCGTTTCCCCTCCCTGGACAGTATGGTAATAATTGCCATCGCTCTCTGGGGTGAGCATTTCTATGGGAGACAGTGGTGGGGGGGTAGGAGTTGCGGTTGCCGAGGCAGGCTGGATGAGCAACGATTGGCCTATTTGCAAAGGCCAATCGATTTGAATCCCGTTATACGCCAGAATTGTATCGATTTTGGTCCCATATGCCTGTGAGATCGTGGTGAGGGTTTGATAAGGCTGAACGTTGTGAACGATTTTTCCGTCTGAGTCTGGTGTGCTTGTCAGAACCATACCGACAGGCGTAGGCGTAGCGTAGCCTTTCGTATCGCTGCCAGGGATGAACAGGCGCTGCCCGATCAATAGCCTGGATTCGCGCGAGAGGTTGTTCCAGGTTTCCAGGTCTCGAATGGTGATTTTATAAGCTATGGCAATTGACCAAAAAGATTGACCGGCTTCGACCACATGGAAAACCCTGCCATCGGAGTCTGGTTTGGCAATTTTTACCGGGATGATCACCTGGGAGATTCCAGTGCTTCCACCGGGTTGGTTCGTCGTTCCACCAACAGATTTATATTCACCACAAGACTTCCCAGCGACGTACGCAGCTTGCAGGACATAGTAGGTTCTCCCGTTTGAAGATGTTGCTACACCCGCGCCGACATTGCAGTAAGCTGGTGTGACAGCCGGTCTCATATGCTCTGAGTCAGACCAGACGAGCATAATTTCATCAATAGAGTGGTTTCCAACAGCAAAATTCTCGGTTGCCCATACTGTTGATCCTCCCCCGTACCCAGCTGCAGCCAGCCTGCCACGGACGTCACCTATGTGCCAGGACATCTGGTTGGCTGCCATCGTTTGGGCGGTGGATTGTGCAACTGCATTGATTATTGGGTCTTCCACAAGCGCAGGCAGTCCATAGGACATGCGCAACGTATTCATGGCGATGATTAGGTCAAAAGCAGTTACTTGCGAAGATTGTTCCAGGGCAGATGACTCGTTGGCAGCATACCCAATAGTTGGGCTGCTATGTATCCCGAAAACAAGCATAAGGATCAGTACCAATCGAACTAATTTGGATATATGCACAAAGGTATTATAACGGGGAGTTTTTTATAATTTTGAAGATTAATCGTCTGATAATATTTCTCAAATGTTGTTATTTCTGATCTTCGAAGATCTCCCAATAGCCTCGATCCAACTCGTCATCTGAAAGATGAGCATAGCGTTGCGTGACTGCGATACTTTTGTGCCGGGCGAGCTCCTGAGCCAGTTTCAAGTTGCCTGAGCCTTTCAATACAATTGTTACAAAGTAGTGCCTGAAAGAGTGGGGGGTTATTGTGCCTGTAGCTTTCTCTCCCAATGCTTCACGCACACGTTGGGATACGATGTTCCGCCCAGTAGCTGTTGTTATCGGCTTAACCTTCTTACCTGCACCACGGTCGTGGCGAGCGAATAAGGCTAGGGAACCCAGTGGGCGTCCTGAAGCGCCATCCAGGTGCCCGCGAGCATTTAGATAATCCTTGATAGCCAGGATAGCACGCCTGGAGAAGCGTACAACCGCCTGGCGGTCACCTTTACCGATGATGACTGCACGACCTTCGTTCCAATCTACATCGCCCCGGCGAAGTGCGCACGCTTCGTGGACGCGCAAGCCAGTGTCAGCCAGGGTTAGTAAAAATGCGCGGTCGCGCAAGCCTCGTAATCTGCTGGCATCATCTTCATAAGTAAAATCGGCAATATTAATTGCATATTCTAATACATTATCTATGTCGTATTGCGGAAATTGCGGCAAGCGCTGACCAGGACGCCGGGCACGTTGGCGGATAAGCATGCGCACTCGGGGCAGGTTGGGGGAAGCTAGGTTTTCCGCTGCCAGGAACTCGTAAAAGCTGGCCACTGCGGTGAGATACAGTCGTTCAGTTGCTGGAGAGAATTCCTTTAATGCCAGGGCGAACCAAGCAATTGCTTCTTCAGGAAGCTTCATTGTGGATGTATTATCTGGCATAAGGTGATTATCATCCAAAGTATCGAGAAAAGAGCGCAATGCGTTGCCGTAGGTGCGGGCTGTATTGGCGCTACGCGCTAAATTCACGCTGCTGATGTAATCTTTCGCAGCCTGGGCGATTGTGGTGCGAGATGGAGAGGACATTGGGCATATTTCCTTCGAATAATCATGTTATTGATAATAATACTTATCGTAAGCATAATGATAAAAAAAGGATATCACCTACCTCCCTTCCTGTCAAGGTATATCGTTATGTGTGACAATCCATAGCAGTGCCAATTCAAACCTGGACTTGTGGGTGAATTCGAATAAAATTGTACGTGCATATCCACCACTATCTTTATCCAAATTACCCCCCTACTCGATGCCGATCCCCTCTCCTTTTCACTCCAGAACGGCGCCCCTCAACCACACCCAGGAATGGCGAGGGTGGTCCGGATACCTGGCTGCCGCACTCTACCAGGCTACGCATGACTCTGAGTATTATGCTATACGAAATGCGGCAGGAATGATTGACGTCTCGCCGCTGTACAAATACCTGATCAGTGGCAGGCATGCTACCCGCTTGCTCAACCGGATCATGACCCGAGATATTTCACGCTGTGCGATCGGTCGAGTAATGTATACACCCTGGTGTGACGATGATGGCAAGGTCATTGATGACGGGACGGTAGCCCGCTTGAGCGAAGACACATACCGGGTCACTGCTGCTGACCCCAATACAGCCTGGTTTCAGGATTGCGCCATTGGCATGGAGGTCGAAATCGCCGACCTTTCCACTCAATTAACAGCGCTGGCAATACAAGGACCTAACTCACGCGAGATCCTTAAGCGCGTCCTCACACAAATTGACCTTGACAACCTGCCATACTTTCGGGTGACTGAAGCGACTCTGGGGAAGATCCCCGTGAGTGTCTCACGCACAGGTTATACCGGAGATCTTGGCTATGAAGTGTGGATTGCCTCCGAACATGCTGGAGAAGTTTGGGATATGATCACACTTGTCGGAAAAGACTACGGCCTGCTGCCGGCAGGCATGGTTGCCCTGGATATTGCCCGCATTGAAGCCGGGTTATTGCTGATCGAGGTGGATTATATTTCATCTCGCAAAGCCCACATCCCCGAACAAAAGTCTTCACCATTTGAGTTAGGCCTGGAGTGGACGGTGGATTTCAGCAAAGGACCTTTTCTCGGTCGAGATGCCTTGCTGGAGGAGCAACATCGTGGCCCGAAGTGGCAGTTCGTTGGCCTGGAAATCGATTGGGGATCGCTAGAGACGCTGTTTGCGGCGGCTGACCTACCACCCCTGGTTGCAGGTCGCGCCTCCCGCACCGCCCTGCCCGTATACCGGAACGGCAGGCATGTTGGTCAAGCCACATCCCATGTGTTTTCGCCGATACTGAAGAAATATATCGCTCTGGCGAGCCTGGTCTCCCCCGCTGCCACTCTCGGAGACACCGTGCAAATCGAGATCACCGTCGAGTATGTACGCCATACAGCCAACGCGGTGATCACCAAGCCACAATTCTTCAATCCCGCAAGGAAACGTGCCTGAGGCATGCGGACTCCCGATCGCACTTCACACTATGACGTCATCGTCATCGGAGCGGGTCATAATGGGCTGGTAAATGCGGCTTACCTGGCAAAAGCCGGCTTGAAGGTACTCGTATTGGAGCGACGCGAGCTGATCGGTGGAGCCACTGTTACAGAGGAGGTCTACCCTGGGTTCAAATATTCAGTATTCTCCTATGTAGTGAGCTTGCTAAGACCAGAAGTGATTCGGGAGCTTGATCTGCCGAAGCATGGTTTGACAATCCTGCCTTTGGAATCAACCCTTACTCCCCTACCCGGAGGGGACCATCTCTACCGCGATGCTGATCACTTTCGCACGATGCGGAATATTGCTCGCTTTTCTCCGAGAGACGCTGATGCGTATGAAGATTATTCCCATGCCATGTATTTCATGGCTAAAGCGGTCAAGTATATCCTGGGAATTGCTCCGCCTGATCCCACCAGCCTGCACCCTTCAGACTTGAGTGGACTACTACGCCTGGCGCGCCATTTTCTCAACCTACCCGAAGAACAGCTACACACTTTAGTGCGCCTGATGACGATGAGCTCGGCGGATTTTCTTGAGCGTTGGTTTGAGTCGGAGCCCTTATTGGGCACGCTCTCTGCCAGTGGGATCATCGGCACATTTCTCGGACCCCGCTCACCCGGTACAGCGTATGTCCTATTGCATCATTACATGGGGGAGATCGACAGCGTATTCCGTTCTTGGGGGTTTTCACGAGGAGGTACGGGCGGAATCGCCAATGCTATTGCCAACGCCGCCAGGTCCTTCGGGGTTGAGATCAGGACCGGTGCTCCAGTCTTGCGTGTAAACGTCCACAACCACCGAGCCAGGGGTGTTATTCTCGAAGACGGCGAAGAAATATTTTCGCGCGCCGTTGTATCCAGTCTCGACCCAAACCTGACATTTCTAAAGATGGTCGATCCATCCGACCTACCGGAAGACCTTGTCGCTGCGGTGCGAAAATATGTCTACCGTGGTTCGTCTGGAAAAGTGAATTTAGCACTAGACACCCTCCCACGCCTCTCATTCCCCACAGACGAAAGGGAAACTATATTGCGAGGGGCAATCTCAATCAGCCCGAGCGTGGACTACATTGAACGTGCTTACGACGAAGCGAAATATGGCGATTACTCCAGCAAACCTTATATAGACATCATCCTGCCATCAATGATTGACCCTGGGATGGCACCACCAGGCAAGCATGTCATGTCCTGTTTTGTCCAGTATGCGCCGTATTCTCTCAAGGAGGGAGAATGGGACCGTAAGCGAGAAGCGTTCGGGGATACTGTCGTGAATACTTTATCGGAATATTTCCCCAACCTAAAGGACATCATACTTCATCGTCAAGTATTGACTCCCCTTGATATTGAGCGATCCACAGGACTTACTCAGGGAAATATCTTTCAAGGTGAGCTCAGCCTGTCCCAGCTTTTCTTCCTGCGCCCGGCTCCAGGCTACGCAGGCTACCAGACACCCGTGCAACACTACTACCAATGCGGTTCTAGCACGCATCCAGGTGGAGGAATTACAGGCGCCCCGGGACGGCTGGCAGCACGCACTATCGTGAAGGATTTGAAGTCATGAGCTCTTTGGAGAGCAAAAAATTACGATGCGGTCGTGATCGGAGGTGGTCACAATGGTCTTGTGGCTGCTGCCTACCTGGCAAAGGCGGGACTTAAAGTCATCGTCTTGGAGCGGCGCGCTGTAATCGGCGGTGCCGCCGCCACAGAGGAGCTGATCCCGGGTATAAAGTTCAACACCGGCTCGAATGATGCTGGATTGTTCCTGCCGCGTATCCTGGATGATTTAAATCTGCAAGCAACCGGGGCGCTTTTTATTGATCCCGCTGCATCAATTTATCAGCCTCAACCGGGCGGCCTAGGGCTTGTGATGTGGCGTGATATTGAAACAACCTGTCAAGAGATTTCAAGGCTCTCCCAGCGTGATGCCGATGCATATCCGCGCTTCCAGCGTCTTGTGTCCCGATTAGCACAAGTGCTGAAGTCGATACTGACCCTCACGCCACCTGCACTCCCGAATCTTTCGCTGAGCGAAATCATGACCTGGTTGCCGTCAGCCTTACGAGCGAAACGCTTGGGGAGCCAGGATTTACGCCAGCTGCTGCGAGTCCTGCCAATGTCTGCGGCTGATTTCTTAGATGAATGGTTCGAAACCCCAGGACTCAAAGGATTGCTAGGCTACGCTGGTGTAATGGGGACGTTCCTTGGACCACGCGCCTCCGGGACAGCTTTTCAGCTCATCTATCAAGCGATAGGAGCGGGAGATTCAGGCATTCGTACCTGCCGGTTTGTGCGTGGTGGAACAGGAGCGCTGTCAGATGCTCTGGCGTCTGTAGCTCGACAATTTGGGGCTGAGATTGTTACTGCATGCCAGGTAACATCCATCACACTCACAGATGGGAACGCTTCAGGAGTGGAATTAGCGAATGGGGAACGGATTTCGTGTCCCTATATTCTTTCAAGTACTGATCCCCGAGGGACATTTTTCAGATTAATTGGTGCAGAAAACCTTCCCTTGCGGTTTGTACGCGAAGTCAAAAATATCAAATTCCGTGGTAGCACCGCGCGCATCAACATGGTAATAAATAGTGTGCCAGATTTTAAGGATAGTCGCCTGGATACAAACCACTTGCAGGGGCACATCCTCTTATGCCAGGACCTGGATGAATTGGAGCGTGCATACGATAACGCAAAATATGGCTCATTTCCTTCTCGACCTGTGTTAGATCTGGTGATGCCTACATTGAGCGATAATTCATTAGCGCCACCAGGATCACACATCCTCAGCGTAGATGTGCGTTACGCACCTTATCATCTATCAAGTGCAAGTTGGGATGAACAACGGGGCAAGCTCGAGGATCTCGTCGTTCGCATACTCTCAGAGTATTCACCGGGAATAGCCAGCACGATCACTCACACCCAAGTCATCACTCCCTTGGATTATGAGAGGGAATACGCATTAAGCGAGGGCAGCATCTACCATGGGCAGATGGGACTGGATCAGATGCTCTTCATGCGACCAGTAGCAGGGTCACGAGGATCGCACACACTCATCCCAGGATTATTCCTTTGTGGTGCCGGTGCGCACCCCGGAGGTGGCGTGACAGGCGCTCCAGGGTACAATGCGGCTCGCCAGGTGCTTGCATCGTTAAGAAAATCTAACTGGTAACGGGATTAGTGTCTGAGCAACCTGGCTAGCAGGCAATCCAAGCACCAACAACAACCTCCCCACCCCAGTATGCTGGCTCCAAGCCCAATAGCCCATACTGAAAAGTGCAATGAGCTCTAAAATAAATTGCAGTGCCAGATTGATTGGATGATTGCCCAAGAACGAGATTATATCAATTACGACGAGTGCGAAGGATTAGAACTAGTGTTCTGTTTTAGTTGTGCCCAGGCCTTCTAGTACACTTGCACTTTCCCCGTCCATACCCTATACTCAGACAACCTATGAGTAATTTGCGTATCGGCATAGATATCGGAGGTACTTTTACGGACTTTGTCGTGTTTCGCCAGGATTCTCACCAAATCGAGACATTTAAGCTTCCTTCGACACCGGACAATCCTGCACAGGCGGTCTTTCAAGGGCTTGCGAGCATTATTGACCTCAACCAACACAAATCGATTGAGATAGTCCATGGGTCCACTGTCGCCACCAATGCTCTCATAGAGCGCAAGGGGGCACGCACAGCCCTGGTAACCACGAAGGGATTTCGAGATGTGCTGCAGATCGGAAGGCAGAACCGTTCAAGCCTATACGATTTGCTGTTTAGCCATCCAAAACCTTTAGTTCCCGCCGATAGGCGGCTTGAAGTTAGCGAGCGAGTCAACTATCAGGGATTGGTCGAAAAGGGATTGAGCTCCGAAGAAGTTGAAAGAATAACCAGTGAGTTGTCAGCATTCAAACCCGAATCAATTGCGGTTTGCTTGCTGTTCTCCTTTCTTTTCCCAGCCCACGAGCAGCTGATCGGTGAACAGTTAAATCGGGCAGGATATTCGGTCTCGCTTTCCAGCGATGTCCTCCCAGAATATCGAGAATATGAACGAACGAGCACGACGGTGGTCAACGCCTACGTATCGCCTGTAATCGATCGCTATCTTTCGAGTTTGGAGGATGGTCTGAGCGACTACCCATCTAAGCCAGCGTTACGCGTGATGCAATCGAACGGCGGAGCAATCAGCCCACAGGAAGCACGGGCTTATGGAGTTAAGTGCATTTTATCTGGTCCAGCAGGTGGAGTGATCGGTTCCGATTTCATATCCCGCGTAACCAAAAATAATCGCATTTCAAATCGGTTGATTACTTTTGATATGGGAGGGACCTCCACGGATGTTTCCCTCATGTCAGGAAAAATGGAGGTAACCACCGAAGCCAGCATTGGTGATCATCCAGTGTGTGTTCCCGTACTGAACATCCACACGATCGGCGCAGGCGGGGGTTCAATCGCTCAAATTGACCCCGGCGGAGCGTTGCGAGTTGGCCCACAAAGCGCCGGTGCTTTTCCGGGCCCAGCTTGTTACGGTAACAGCAGCTTACCTACGGTCACAGATGCTAACCTAGTCCTGGGCCGTCTGGCTCCGGAATTTTTTCTGGATGGCAAGATCCCGCTAGATACATCACGTGCGCGAGCTGCAATTCAGAACCTGGCAGCGAGTTTGGGGATTAGCATCACTCAAGCTGCCCTGGGGATTATTGAAGTAGCTAACACTCACATGGAACGCGCCTTGCGTGTGATTACCGTCGAGCGTGGTCACGACCCACGCGATTTCGCTCTACTTTCATTTGGTGGAGCAGGCGGACTTCACGCCTGTGAGTTGGGCAGGCAACTGGGGATCAGTCATTTAATTATCCCGGCGCAAGCATCGGTACTTTCAGCTCTTGGTATGCTCGTTGCTGATATCATCAAAGATTATTCAAAAACCGTTATGCTTTCTGGTGAAATCCGCGCAGGACAAATCCAAGATGGTTTCGCCCCAATGCTTCTGCGTGGTCGTGCGGAATTGAAGGCTGAAGGAGTCTCCGACAAAGACATCCAATTGGAGTGTTTTCTGGACATGCGCTACCGTGGGCAATCGTATGAGTTAATCATCCCGTACGATATTGACTATCAGGAAGCATTCCATAAAGAACATCATTCGGAATACGGATATGCTCTACCCGAGGCTCCCTTGGAGCTAGTAAACCTGCGGGTTCGCGCAACGGGAAAGGTACTCCCGCCAGACCTCCTTCCTATGCCTGAATCCGGGGAGGAAGCTTCTGCTGCACTCATAGATACCAGGCCCGTCAACCTCTCCAGCGAGCCCCAAAGAGTACCCTTCTATCGCGGAGAGATGCTTCTACCACGGAATAGGCTGGAGGGACCTGCGGTTGTAGTGCGGAAAGACACTACGATCCTGCTATCAGAGGCAACAAGCAGTCAGGTCGATCTCTATGGAAACCTAATCGTTGAATTAAGATAATCCGATCAAAAATGAATACCCCCCCACAGATAGACCCAATTCGATTGGAAGTGTACAAACACCTTTTTGCATCAATCGGCGAGGAGATGGGCGTTGTTTTGCGAAAATCAAGCTACTCGCCCAATATCAAAGAGCGCCGTGATTTCTCGTGTGCTGTATTCGACGCAACTGGGAGAATGATCTCTCAGGCAGCACACATTCCGGTCCATTTAGGATCGATGCCGCTTTCTGTTTCGACAGCCATTCAAGTATTTGATGATTTGAAAGATGGTGATGCCATACTCATCAATGATCCATACCATGGCGGCACACATTTACCAGATATTACACTCGTGACACCAGTTTTTATTAATATGGATGGGGCTGACCCACATTTGGTGGGCTTCGTTGCCTGCCGTGCCCACCATGCCGATGTGGGTGGAGCAGCGCCGGGCTCTATGTTTATTGCTCGGGAGATTTACCAGGAGGGTGTGATCATACCACCCATCAAGCTGTTCGAAGCGGGCAAGCTAAACCAGGGCATTTTGGACCTTATCCTAGCAAATGTGCGTACTCCCAAGGAACGAATGGGAGACCTGTGGGCACAAATTGCTGCGAACAAACGCGGCGTTCAACGCCTGAAAGAGATTATCCATCGCAGCGGCCTCATGGAGGCCCAACAATATATGCAAGCCCTCATCATGTATTCCGAACGCATGACCAGAAACTTGCTCAAAGACTTGCCAGACGGTGTGTATAGGTTTGAGGACTATCTTGACAACGATGGAATCAGCCAGGATCCAATCTTGATCAAGGTGGCAGTCACGATTACCGGCGATGAGGCGGTTGTCGATTTTTCTGGATCGATGCATCAAGTGGAAGGAAGTCTCAATGCTGTCTATGCAATCACGCTTTCAGCGGTCAACTACGTTTTCCGATGTCTTGTAGGTCTGGATGTGCCAAATAATCATGGCTGCCTTGTTCCGATAAAAGTGATCGCACCGGTCAGTAGTATTGTGAATGCGTCACACCCGTCACCAGTTGCTGGGGGAAATGTTGAAACGTCGCAACGTATCGTAGATGTGGTGCTGGGAGCGATGGAAAAGGCATGCCCAGAGCGGGTACCTGCTGCATCCCAGGGAACAATGAATAACGTCACCATTGGAGGATGGGACCCGCGACTTGGGAGTCCATTTGCCTATTATGAGACCATAGCTGGCGGGACTGGGGCACGTCCGGATGGAGATGGTCCTTCAGCAGTTCACAGTCATATGACCAATACGCTAAATACCCCAGTTGAAGCACTGGAATACGCCTTCCCACTTCAGGTGATGCGTTATGAAATCCGCCGTAATTCCGGCGGAGGCGGGCAGCACTGTGGCGGAGATGGCATACGGCGTGATATCTTGCTTCATGCAAATGCCCAGGTCAGCCTTATCAGCGAGCGTCGTCAGCACGCGCCCTATGGACTAGCAGGCGGCCAGTCTGGTGAGAAAGGGGAAAATGTTGTTATTCACAACGGAGAAGAGAAAACCCTACCTGGGAAGGGGACGTTTGATCTCGAACTTGGCGATATCCTAAGCATACGTACCCCAGGAGGAGGGGGATACGGAAGGCAAAAATCACCCACGGATTAGACGTGCCCAGGCGCCGCTCCAGGGTTTTCCTTTTAGGGAACGCACCGGCGCTTTCACATGAGCGAGCCGCCTGGCAATGTCCGCAATCCTGTTTGCAACCTCTCCCATATCTTCCCCGTGCAAGGCTTCACGCAATGCCACTGCGGACATTTGAGTCCACTGCCAGTCCATTCGAAAACGATCAGCCTTAATCCAATAGCCGCGTTTTTCCCAGGCTTCCACTGACGGATCGATCGTTTCTGCAATCGCCTGTAATGACAGCGTAATGAATGCTAATAGATCTCGTGTTTGAGCGTCTGGCTCAGTTTGTGTTGCCAGCTCTCGCATAGCAATAACAATCCCTTTAACGAGTTGAGTACGATCCTTACCGGCACTCTCGATTTTGATGACCCTTCCCAAATTCCCAGCTCCTCGTGTTGAAAAGAACTCTTGTTCCGAACAAGCGCTAATTATAGCACCATCATGATTGACGATGAATCCCGTAGAGGATATAATCCCGCACAACACTAGACGTTTGGGGAAGTGCTGGAATTGGCAGACAGGCTTGACTTAGGATCAAGTGCCGCAAGGCGTGAGGGTTCAAATCCCTCCTTCCCCACCAGCGCATAATGAGAACACCTCCCTAGCCAGGTGGGCAGGTGTTTTTCTTCATATAGATTTCTAACAGAGCCGTCAGACCTGCCGTGTTATAATCCTGCCGTCTGCCGGATGAAATGAAAGGATTTCCAACTTGAAAATAGATGTAGAAAATCGCGAAGACCACCAGGTGAAAGTTACCGTTGAGGTGGAAAACAGCTTGCTCGATATCACCAAGAAACGTGCTGCTCGTCAGATTTCCAAAAAAACCAAAATTCCCGGGTTCCGCCCAGGGAAGGCGCCTTATAACGTCATTCTCCGCACGATCGGTGAGGAAGCGGTGCATGAAGAGGCGATCGAGTTGTTGGTCAAAGAAATCTATCCAAAAGCGCTGGACGAAGCCAAGATTGAACCATATGGTCCTGGGATACTTGAAAATTTCACCTCCAGTGAAAACCCTGTTTTTGAGTTCATCGTTCCACTGCGTGCAAAAGTCGAGCTAGGTGCATACGGATCTATTCGTCTCCCATACGAGCCCAGCGAGGTACCTGAAGGTGACGTCGATAAATTAATCAAGAGCCTCCAGGATCAGCATGCAGTGATCGAACCTGTAGAGCGTGTAGTGCAGGAGGGTGACCTCGTTTATATAAAGCTAAGCGCAGAAAAACTGGAGCCTGAGGTTGAAGCAGAAACGTCCCTGATTGAAGAACGTTCGCTTCCGGTAAACGTGTATAAAGAGGAAGATGAATCCAGTGTGGAATGGCCTTTCTCTGGCTTTTCCAGAAAGTTGATCGGACTCTCCGCTGGTGAGAAATCATCTTTCGAATACCAGTATCCGGAGGATGCCTCATTTTCTGCATTTAAAAACGCCCACGCAAAATTTAATATTGAGATCGAGTCGGTAAAATCACGCATCTTACCCGAGTTGAATGCAGAGTTTGCTCAAACTGTTGGCGACTTTGAAACCATAGACGCTTTGCGTGCTCAAGTCCGCACTAATCTGGAAGAGCAAAACACAGCAGATTACAACCAGCAATATGACGAGCAAGTCTTGGATCGCATCGTCGAAGATTTAACCATCAATTATCCACCCCAAATGGTAGAACACGAGATCGAGCACGTTATTGAGCACCTCCAAGAACGATTGGTTCGCCAGGGGATGAGCATGGATCTCTATCTAAAATCGCGTGAGTTGGAATCGGAAGGATTACGAGAAGAGGCACGACCTGTCGCCGAAACCAGATTAAAGCGTTCGTTAGCACTATTAAATCTGGCAGAGATTATGAAGATTGAGGTGAGCCCTGACGATCTGCAGGCAGCGACAAACCGTACCTTGGAGGGCTACGCTCGCTATATGCCCGAGGGTGAGTTTACCAAGTTTGTTGAGAACAAAGAAAACGCCTCGGGATTGGTTGAAAGTGTCATGATGGATCTTGTTATCGCGCGTACGCAAGAAAGGCTGCGCCAGATAGCCCGAGGACTAGAGAGTGAGCCGGCAGAACCAGAAGATGTAAAGAATGAAGCTGAACAAACCGCTGGCGAAACCACACCTGTTACGGAAGTGGTAGACGTAAAAGAACAACCTAAGACTGAAGATTAGCTTGGGGTTTGACTACCCAAGATATAAAAGTAAATATACGAGAAATGAGGAAACACACATGGCTATGAGCCCTTTATCCCTGATCCCGACCGTCGTCGAGACGTCCGGGCGCGGTGAGCGTTATTTTGATATCTACTCGCTGTTACTGCGAAACCGGATTATTTTCCTGGGTACGCCTATCAACGACCAGATATCCAACCTGACGGTTGCACAACTGCTCTATCTGAGCAGCGAAGATTCAGAAGCGCCAATCCAGATGTATATTAACTCTCCTGGTGGTGCTGTATATGCTGGTATGGCGATCTATGACACTATGCAGATGATCTCCAATCCTATTAGCACACTTGCAGTAGGGATGACCGCCTCTTTTGGAACCTTGCTTCTCACCGCAGGTACAAAAGGTCAACGTTACGCACTACCCAACGCCACAATCCATATGCACCAACCCCTGGGGGGTGCATCAGGTCAAGCATCGGATATTGAAATCCAGGCAAAGGAGATCCTGCGCCTAAAAGATAGGCTTAACGAAATCCTTGCCAAGCATACAAATCAAGAGATCGCAACCATCGAAAAGGATACGAACCGGGATTTCTATCTGGATGCCACTGGGGCTGTCGAGTATGGCTTGGTTGATCAAGTCATGCAGATACCCGACCTCAAGCATGTCGAATAATTATTGATCATGTTCTCTCACCTTCCCCCTCCTGATTGAAAACATTACCAGGAGGGGGAAGAATTTTATCCAAAACACTACGGGGGCGTAGATCCGGAGATGACTCCGGATAGGTGCATATGAAATCCAACCACGCGCATATTGTGATCAAAGGCATAATCCTCGACATGGACGGTGTATTGTGGAAGGATAATCAGCCCATTGGTGACCTGCCTCAGATATTTTCAGAGATTGCACTCCGAGATATTAAAGTTACCCTGGCAACCAACAATGCCACCTTATCTATCGAGCAATATCGGGAAAAACTGCACCGGTTCGGTGTGCGCCTTGATCCGCAACAAATTGTTAATTCTAGCCTCGCTGCGGTCCACTATTTGACTCAACGGTTCCCGGACGGTGGTAGTGTTTATATCGTTGGCGAGCAAGGACTATCAAATACGTTATTCGAGCATGGCTTTCAAGAGAGTCACGAAAACCCGCTGGCTGTGATCGTTGCCTTTGATCGCAACTTAACATATGAAAAGCTCAAGGTGGCAACCCTGCTCATTCAGAGAGGGGTTCCATTCATCGGCACGAATCCCGACCGAACTTTCCCGACACCCGAGGGCTTGATCCCGGGTGCGGGAGCCATACTTGCTGCGATAGAAGCAGCAACCGATGTCAAGCCGATAATTGTTGGCAAACCCTCTCCGGAGATGTACAACTTGGCCATCAGGAGAATGCAGACAATTCCTAAAGAAACCCTTGTAGTCGGCGATAGATTGGAGACAGATATCGCTGGTGCACAATCTCTTGGCTGTACTACAGCCCTGGTGCTATCCGGAGTCACTGATGAAGTCAAGGCTATGGCATGGACGCCCCCGCCCCATTATATCGAGCGCGACCTGGCTACCCTCTTGGAAAAGCTATGATCGATGAAAGACCTGACCCAATAAGGCTGGTTTACAATCTTGATTTTCCACATATTCAAGATTTCGTAAATGAACGGGGATTGCCATCCTATCGTGCTGATCAGATATGGCGCGGACTGTACCACAGTCTTTGGGGGGGTCCTGATGAATTCACGATCTTACCCTCAAGCCAACGCAATCTGCTGGGCAGTGAATTCACTTTTACTGGTTTGCATCAAGAGCATACGCAGATTTCTCAAGATGGCAAGACTATCAAAACCCTTTTTAGGCTCACAGATGGCCTGCTGATCGAGGCAGTCTTGATGCGCTATAATAAACGTAGGACACTGTGCATTTCTACTCAAGCTGGGTGTGCCATGGGTTGCGTTTTTTGTGCAACAGGGCAGATGGGATTCCAGAGAAACCTCAGCAGCGGTGAAATTGTCGAGCAGGTCTTATATTATGCCCGGCAACTAAAAAGCACGCAGGAAAAGGTGACCAACGTCGTCCTGATGGGAATGGGTGAGCCGTTCCATAATTATGAGGCGACCATGGAGTCGATTGATCGCTTGAACCATCCGATGGGCTTTGCCCTGGGAGCGCGGCGCTTTACAGTCTCCACTGTTGGGCATCTCCCCGGTATCCGCCGATTTACAGCCGAAAATCGGCAAGTCAACTTGGCTGTCTCTCTTCATGCAACCGAAGATACCCTACGCGCCTCGATGCTCCCCATCAATAAGAGATATCCGATCGCAGAACTCATCCAAGCTTGCCGGGATTATGTCGCGCAAACCCACCGCAGAATATCGTTCGAATGGGCATTGATTCGGGATGTGAATGACAGCCCCCGTCAAGCCCAAAAGCTCGCAGAGCTGCTGCAGGGTTTATTGTGTCATGTCAATGTCATCCCGCTAAATCCCACGGCTAGATATGAAGGTCAAGCGACTTCGACCCAGCGTGCCATTGCCTTCCGCGACGAATTAGTGAAATATGGAATCCCCTGCTCGATTCGTTTGCGCCGTGGGATCGATATTCAAGCCGGGTGTGGACAACTGGCAAACCAGCATTGATGGACTGTTTTGACAGGAGGCGCCGATGACTGACAACGTGTATCGTCTCGTTTATCCTGAGACATTATTAAGCGTTCCGGTGGTAAATCAATTGATCAGGCGTTACGATCTCACTGTGAATATCCTGCGCGCCCAAATTGGTGGTGGTCAGCGGTGGATGGAAGTCCAGCTTTCAGGAGATTCAATGGTTATTGAAGATGCCCTCGCCTGGCTTAAGTCTCAAGGAATTGCTGTCGAATATCAATCGTAGGACCCACGCAGTTAGTGGGAGGATCGGGGGTGTTTGGGCGGGCTTCGCATGCCCAAACACCCCCGATTTTCCCCTGAACTTCGTAGCTGCTAAATCGGTTCAACGGAGCAAAACATGAATGAATACGATGCCGATCTGATAGCCAGGCGGATTCAGGCTGCTCTTGAAATCCAACGCGATAATGATGCGATGGCAATTCTCACAGAATTGCACCCCGCAGATCTTGCTGAAGTCTTCAATCTGCTAGAAGACCAGCAGCAGGATATCCTGCTGCGCCTCCTCGATATCCCTGCTACCGCAGACTTGCTCGAAGAGCTCGAGGACAAGGATGCTTTAGAGGCGATCGAGGATTTTTCACCCGAAAAGCTCGCCGATGTGCTGGATGAGATGGAGCCAGATGAGGCAGCTGACCTGCTGGGGGACCTGCCACCGGAACAGGTTTCCGCAACTCTGGCTCAAATGGAAGATGCCAGTGATGTAATTCCACTCTTAGGGTATCCAGATGAGACTGCTGGTGGTCTGATGACCACCTCGTATATCGCTTTACGCAGAAACACTACGACAGAGCAAGCAATTGATTTTTTACGCGAATCCGAATTATCCACTGAGATCCCGTATTACTTATATGTCATCGATCGAGAGAGAAGGCTGATCGGCGTTGTTGGACTCAGGGAGCTGGTAGTTGCCCAGGCTTCTGCTAACATGGAATCCATCATGGATCGCGAGGTGGTGCATGTGATGGGCGCAACCGACCAGGAAGAAGTTGCCCGAATCATGGCTCGTTATGACCTTGCATCTGTCCCAGTAGTGGATAAGACCGATCGTTTGATCGGTGTCATCACCCACGACGATATCGTCGATGTCCTAGAAGATGAGACGACAGAGGACATCTTGCACCTGGGTGGTGTTGAGACGGGCCCTCTCTTAGATAAACCTTATTGGACGCAGCGCCTGGTGGATGTCGTCCGTTCAAGATTTTTCTGGCTGATGCTGCTTTTCATCGCTGGAACGCTCACAGGATCGATCCTGAAGCATTTTAAGGATGATTTACAGGTCGTGGTAGCCTTATCATTTTTTATACCGCTTCTCATCGGCACAGGCGGGAATGCTGGCTCACAAACAGTTGCAACGATCATTCGCGCCCTAGCTTTAAGGGAAATCCGGCCAAGAGATATTTTTAGAGTATGGATGCGTGAAGCGCAGACAGGTCTACTGTTAGGAGTATTAATTGCTCTCGCTGCATTTTTCTGGGCGTTATTATGGGGGGTTGAATGGGAACTAGCAGTCACGGTCGGCATCACGATGGCTGTAATCGTACTCTGGGCGAATACAGTAGCATGCTTGATACCGATTATTGCCAGCCGGGTTGGTATCGACCCGACCATCCTATCCGGACCGGTGATGACAACTCTGATCGACGGCACCGGTCTACTTATCTACTTCTCTCTGGCAGCCCTGATCTTACCCCAACTGTGAGTGGATGGATATGACAGCAAAAGTTATTCTCAATCCTTACGCCGGGCGTTGGCGCGCCAAAGAGCAAATGGCAAACGCCGAAGCAGCCCTCCACAATGCTGGAGTGGATTATGTACTGGAAGTCACCCAAGGACCTGGACATGGGGAAGAAATCGCTGCACGTGCGATGGAAGAAGGATTCTCCCCGATCATCGCAGCTGGTGGGGATGGCAGCATTAACGAAGTTGTCAATGGCATGGTGCGGGCATCAATTACAAAGCATGATAAGGTGTCTGTTCCCCTTGGGATCATTCCATTTGGTTCAGCCAATGATCTTGTCGTCAATCTTGGCTTGCCAGTGGAATTAAAAGCCGCAGTCGATGTGATTGCCAGAGGAAAGCAGAAGACCATTGATCTTGGTCAGGTCACTTTTGGTAAGGAGCAAAAGGTGCGGTACTTTGGGAATAATTCTGCGATTGGGTTAGAGCCTACAGTAACACTAATCCAAGAGCAGATTACGAAGGTGCGAGGCATCGTCCGTTACTTAATAGCAACATTGATTGGGGTGATGCGCAATCCCAGCTGGATAATTAGCCTGGAGTGGGAAAATGGGGAATATCAAGGGCCTGCCACGCTGGTCACGGTGGGAAATAATCCGCTCACGGGGGGAATATTTTATATGACACCCCATGCGAACCCTTATGATGGCTTATTAACTTTCACCTATGGTTATTTGCCCAGCCGGTTTCAGATTCTTAAAGTCCTCCCAAAAACCATGAAGCCTGCCGAAGGAAATTATGTGGAGCACCCGGCGATACGTGAATACAATTCGGCCTGGCTCCGCATCCAAACAGACCCCGCAACCCCATTGCACACGGATGGTGAGATCCAGTCCAAAGCCGTCTCCGAGTTTGAGTACCGCATTCACCCGGAATACCTCCCCGTCTTAAGTTCTTGATCAAATTCATTGAACACAAAGTGGAATCTACGCGCGGGACTGAAACTCGTATTCCATCTGCTGTATACCCAATTTGCCTGGTGCTATGATTTTGTAGCATTCATAGTATCCTTTGGTATGTGGAGGCGCTGGGTCATGTCTGCCCTCCCCATGATAGAAGGGCGCCACGTTCTCGAAATTGGTCATGGACCTGGGCATGCTTTGTTAGCGTTGGCTCGGGCAGGGTATCAAGTCTTTGGTTTAGACCCCAGTTTTCAAATGAGTAAGATTGCTTCTTTAAGGTTGAAATCAAATAGGGTAAGTAATGTTTGTATTAATGGCTATGCGCAATACATTCCTTTTGTTAGCGCTTCCTTCGACACGGTATTTGCAACCTTCCCAACCGACTACATAATCGACACTCAGACGCTGTCTGAAGCCTGGCGCATTCTCAGGTCTAAGGGTAAATTGGTGATCCTCCCCACTGCCTGGATTTTGCCGGTTGGATTTCTTGGGCGGTTACTTGGCTGGTTGTTTAGATATCCTGGCCAAAACTCTGTCTGGGGTAGTGGCTATGCGCAGTTGCTGCGGGAAGCTGGTTTTGATTCACAGCTTTTCCAATCCAAGCTTTCCGCCTCCACGGTGCTGATCCTGGTTGCCACAAAAACTTGATATCTGTTGTAAAATCTAGATTATGGAAATCGGGATTGCCGTTGCCAAAACCAGGAAATACGCCTCTTCAGATAGCGGTGATACCGTTGAAATTGTTGAACGACCTAACGGCGGGCTTTCGGTCGTGATGGCTGATGGTCAATCATCGGGCAGGGGTGCTAAATGGATTTCTACCCAGGTCGTACGCAAAGTTATCTCCCTGCTGGCGGAAGGAGTCCGTGATGGCGCTGCTGCCCGGGCAGCCTCGGATTACTTGTTTACAGAGCGCGGGGGCAAGGTCTCTGCCACGCTCAATATCCTTTCGGTAGACAAACAAACCCGGACTGTTGTGATCACCCGCAATAACCCCGCTCCCCTCTTCCTGGCGTCTTACGAAGAAATTCACACTTTGGAAGATACTTGCCTGCCTGTAGGTTTATACCGGGGTACACGTCCTTCGATCAGCGAGGTGCCAATTGAAGTTGGGCTTACCGCGGTCATGTATACGGATGGCTTGGTTCACGCTGGCACTCGCTATGGTTTGAGCATGGATGTGGTCACGACGCTCAAAGCGTTGCTAGATCACGAAGACCCTTCTCCGCAGCTTATCGCGGACTCTTTGTTGGATAACGCATTCAAGCTCGATCAGAGCCGTCCTGTTGACGACATGACCGTAGTTGTTCTGCGCGTCACCAACCCCGAAGGGGATAGCGTTCGGCGCATGAGTGTGCGCTTACCCTTAGATTCCTAATACGTTTATCATGACCCCTATCCTGATCGGCGTAGTTGGCACTTGCGCCGCCGGCAAAACAACCTTGGTTCAAGGTTTGCGTGATCACGGTTTCAATGCCAAACCCATCGCCCAAGAACACTCCTATGTCCCATATATGTGGGAACGCCTTACCCACCCGGATATCCTGATCTACTTAGAAGTAGCCTTCCAGCTAACCATGGATAGGCGTCATCTTGACTGGACATACGCAGAGTACGCAGAGCAACTTCACCGGCTGCGCCATGCCCGCCAGCACGCACACCTGACGATCGATACGAGCACGCTCACAACAGATCAGGTCCTTGCCCGAGCCTTGTCGTACCTGGATTCTCCTGGCTAACCGCATCGGATTCACGTTCTCCAATAAATTGGACATCCAAGCTGAATGGGGGTATAATGCCTTTTTGCCAGCCCACGCCTGGGTGAATCGGAATAGCGGCTGGCATTTGCTTGAGTACTGGAGGCGGAAAAGCGTAATGCAGCAAAGGCAAACATTCACCATCATCCTGATTGTTCTCATCATCGTTATCGCTCTATGGATCGATGTCCCGAACACGCCGCGTATCCCTGGCTTTAATCGCACATTTGAGACCCGTCTCGGACTGGATCTTGTGGGCGGAGTACAGGCGCTTCTTGAAGCAGACATCCCTGCAGACCAAACGGTTGAGGCAGAGACCATGCAAACTGCCCGAGCGATTGTTGAAAACCGTGTAAACGGGTTGGGGGTCACAGAAGCCTTGGTGCAACAGGCTGGCGATCGACGTATCGTCGTCGAAATTCCAGGTGAGACGGACCCGGAGACAGCCTTGGCGACCCTCAAGGAAACCGGCTTGTTGGAGTTCGTCGATTTCAGCACTATTTCACAAACAGATGCCATTTCCCTGATTGGACAAAAAATACAGACAGATTTTGCAGCTCAACTACCTGCAGATCCAACTCAAACGCCCACAGGAACATTGCAAACGCAAGTATTCCACACAGTCATGACCGGAGCAGCCCTGAAATCTGTTTCGGTGACCAGCGCCCAGCTTACTACAGAACCTGAAGTCGCGTTCGAACTCACACCAGACGGAGCCCAAATTTTTCGAGATTATACAAGCGCCAATGTGGGGAATATCCTGGCTATCATCCTGGACAAGGAAGTGATATCTACACCGACGATCCAGCAACCCATCACCGATGGGCAGGGAGTAGTCCAGGGGAATTTCACGCTTGAGAGCGCTAACGCCCTGGCAGTCCAGCTTCGCTACGGCTCGCTCCCCATCCCGCTCAAGATTGTCGAAACTCGCACCGTCGGGCCGACTCTCGGGCAGGACTCGCTCCGGAAGAGCTTGCTCGCAGGCATTGTGGGAATCTCCATTGTCGTGCTTTTCATGGGCCTTTATTACCGTTTGCCCGGACTGGTCGCCATATTCTCCATCCTAGTATATGCTCTCGTGGCATTTGCGCTTTTCCGCTTTATCCCAATCACGCTTACGCTGCCAGGTATCGCCGGCTTCCTCCTCAGTACGGGCAGCGCATTGGACGCTAATATCCTGATCTTCGAACGCTTGAAAGAAGAACTGCGAGCCGGACAAACGCTACGCCAGTCGGTCAAGCTCGGCTGGGATCGCGCCTGGCCTTCCATCCGAGATTCGAATATCGCCACATTGATCACATGTGCCATTCTCTTCTGGTTTGGGAATAGCTTCGGGGCAACGATAGTGAAAGGTTTTTCCCTCACGCTTGCCATGGGCGTCGGCGTGAGCTTGTTCAGTGCGATCGTAGTCACTCGCACAGTCCTCGCTCTCGTATTAGATAATTTCAAGCCGGAAAATTTAGGGCGCTGGTTCGGCGTCTAAAGGATCATGCGATGATCAACCTGCTCGGTAAGCGCTATTACTTTTTTGCACTCTCGCTTCTTATTATCATTCCCGGTCTCATCGTGCTGGCAATGAAAGGCTTCCCCCTTTCGATCGATTTTACCGGCGGTACGCTGTTAGAGGTGCGGTTTGAAACGCAAACTCCTGAACCAGCTGAAGTCATTTCTGTGTATGAAGACCTCGGCGTGGACAACGTGGTGGTCCAGACAACCGGCGAAGGCACTGTCGTTGCTCGCTCAACTTTTTTGGACGACTCGATTCGCAGCCAGGTTGTAGATGCACTCAAAAGCCGTTTCGAGCAGGATGTCACTGTGCTCAAATTGGACAGCGTTGGTCCGACGGTTGGTCAAGAAGTCGCTCGTAATGCTACGCTGGCAGTAGGTGTAGCAGCTTTGTTCGTTGTACTCTATATGACCTACGCATTTCGCGGGGTGGAGCATGCTCTGCGTTATGGCATCTGCGCGATCATCGCCATGACACATGATGTCGCCATCGTCGTCAGCCTGGGCGCCATTGGGGGACACTTCTGGGGATGGCAGATCGATTCGCTGTATTTGACTGCAGTTTTAACGGTGATTGGCTTCTCAGTCCAGGACAAAATCGTTGTTTTCGATCGTGTTCGTGAGAACAGTCGTATCTTTCGCCGGCTGGATTTTGAGACGCTTGTAAACCATTCCATTATCCAGACCCTTCAGCGCTCCATCAATACCCAGTTAATGACCGTTGAATTTATGCTGCTCGCTCTGGCATTGTTCGGTGGGATCACCCTGCGCGAATTTGCCGTTATCCTGCTCGTAGGCCTCTTCAGCGGCACATATTCATCAATTTTCATTGCTGCGCCATTCCTGGTCGTTTGGGAAAAACGCGAGTGGCAGAGCTGGTTCGGTCGAGGCGAAAAGCAAGCCACAGCATAATCAGGATTGATAGCCGTCCCCCCATCAATCCCCGCGAGACAACTCCCTGCAACGACAACAAGAACATTCTCTGTTGTAAGTCTTCGTGCTCACCGCAACTATCTTTTCAGTATCAACTTAAAATAAAGGCAGGTAGAGAGAAGACATCTCTCTACCTGCCTCGATCGTGATGCCTATTGACAACCGCCCAGATCTGGTGGGGTCAGGCAGGGTGTCATGGTGGGTGTGGGCGTATTTGGCACTGGCGTCCGCGTCGCGGTAGGGGGTGATGTAGGCGAAATCACCGGTGTGTTGGTGCGGGTCGCCGTCATGGTAGGCGTTCTCGTTGCCGTGGGTGTTGGCAATGGCGCTTCGGTACGTGTGTTCGTGGGCACCAGGGTTCGCGTAGGTGTGATCGTAGGTGTCAGCGTGCGAGTAGGCGTAAGCGTGCGCGTGGGTGTCAGGGTTATCGTGGGCGTCCTTGTTACCGTTGGTGAGAGCGTGCGCGTGGGTGTAAGTGTCCTCGTGGGTGTCCTGGTAGGCGTTGGTGTAATCGTTGGCGTGGGCGTCAGGGTAACCGTGAGCAGTAGGAACGATACAGATTTCATCGTTCACGGGGCAATTAAGCCCACTAAAGCTAAAGGTGAGATTGCCTGTGAAGCAACCCGTTGAGGTGTATGATGAGCGGGAAATTCCCAAAATCCACTTCCCACAAGCGCTGGGTCATATTGCCTGGCAACTCGATATTCGGCGCGGCCGAGGAGACCGGTGAGCTATATGTATTGATGTCGAAATAGCGGTTGCCCTGGAAAGTGAAATAGTCCACAAACATGCTAGCCGACCAGTGGCTGGGCCAGGTGAGCGTTGAATATGTCAGGTAGGCAGATGCCCGGTTATCATTTCGTACTCGGATCTCAAAGTCGTCCCCGTTAATTCGCACGAGGTTGGAGTAAATCAGGTCACAGCTTGGGGTAGGCGTTGCGATAGTCCGAGGAACTGGCGTGCGCACAAGCAGGCATCCATTGTCGAACTCAAAAGTGACCCCAAAATCTGCCGGAATCAGGCCATCCTGCAACATATAGTTTGCAGGGGATTCTGAATTCTTATCCATGTCTACACGGAATATATACGACGTACCTGAGTTGAAGGCTTGTGGACCAATCCAGTCCCATGGTGAATCCACGCTTGTATCCGTCGTTGAATCATAATCATTCGAACTCGAGCTAGCCCCCCAAACCGTCGTCCCGCCTGATGTACTGTAATATAACCGATCTGTACGCAGCGTTGTATCGCCAAAGGTTTCATACAAGCGTTCCGCATTGTCCCAATTAAATTCAATCCGCGTGAGGTTAGCCGAGTACATGGTCGCCATTGTTTACCGACATCTGCAGGTTTCCTGAATCAAGCATGCTAAAATCACCCATCGTATACAGGTCACAGTTGGGTGCCGGCAGGGGACGCAGGCGCGCTGGGCGGTCCAGCGGGCAGCCATTATCGAGCATGATCGAGATACCAAAATCGCTGGGGATCACCTGGCCATCGGTTTCAAACGTATTCCAGTTATTATCCAGGTCGAAGGTCACCGAGTCGCTTGAGTACGAAGGCAGGAAAAGTGGGCCTTGCCATGACCCTACGCCGTCGGACAGCACATCGGTGGGCGAATCGTAGTCATTCGGGTCTAGCGCCTTCTGCGATGCCACCCCAGGCGTAGTTATTGGTCCATTTGATCCAGTCCATCAACAGGTTCCGGTAATTCAGCATGACGCCCAGCTGCTCGGCGTAGCTCCAATCGATTATCATGCTTTGCATGCCCACATCGACAGGAGAGTTATTGATAACAGCGATGGCCAGCTGAGCGTAATTGGGATGCGCTTCGCCATTCAAGAACTCAAATTCGACCAATATCATAAAAGCTGCAGTCGGCAGTTGCCGTTGGTGTTGGGGTGGATGTAGATGTAGCCGTCTACTGTTGGCGTCGGTGTCTCGGTCGGTGGCTCTTCTGTCGCTGTCTCTGTCGGTGTGGGTGGGACAAGCGTGCGCGTTGGGATGTCGATAATCTGGCTGCCTAAACCGCTCACGCGTGACGTGCGGAATTTCTCGACAATGCCTTCCCTCCAGGCAGTCAGCGGCAGCTCAGGCCAGATGTTGTTGATAAACGGCAGGATGACCGGGTGCATGTAAGTGACAATGACTCGCACGCGGTCCCCAGGACCACCCGCATCGTCCATATAGACATCGTTCGGAAGGTCGTAACATGTAACCGGATCGGTCGTCTCATCCTTGGCAAAATCCGCTGCGCCGTTGTGGTCACGATCGCGGTTGCTGCATACGGTAATGTGGAAATAACCTCTCGCAATAGGATTTCCCAAGTCGATAAAATCATGGCTTGCTAGATAAGCCAAGTAGCTGCCTATCACAGATGGGTCTTCGTCCAGCCAGATTCCTGCCGCTCCAACGCGGCCGTTATCCCGGATGGATGGCAGGCGCGCCCAGTCCACCAATTGCTCGCTGAGCTGGCGAGCGTCAGTAACATTATCCGGCACCACACAATCACCTGCCGGGTCGCCATCATGAGTATCCTCGGCCTCAAGGCCCAGGGCTACGGCTGCTTCAGCGCAGTAGCGCGAGTAGAACTCACCAGTGACCGCATAGCGCAATCCAAACCGGGCTGCATTTTGCACGGTCATCCAGGCTTGCACCAGGCGCCCAAACTCGATGACGCCAAACAGGATTAATAACAGGACCGGCAGGGCGAGCGCAAACTCCAGGATTGCTTGCCCTTTCTTCTTCGATCGTTTGCGGAGATAATTTCTCAACATAATACCCCTCCCGACCCTCACCGGCTGATCTTGGTGAAGATCCGGTTGGCGATGCTCTCGAAGATCTGGTTTAGATACGATGCAGAAGGTGCATAGTAATAATTGCCACAAGCCCGCAGCGGGGGCGCTGAGGCGCACTGGTCGTTCGCACGAGAACCCTCATCGCCTACATTTCCCATGTAACGCAACAGCGACTCCCCCGCAGATGCAGAACCCAAGCCGATCGAATACAGGATGATGTTTTCGCCCAATGGCTCGTTCGGATTAGTCGATTCGAGCAAACCGGCTTCGTCAACCATATCATAGGCATAATCTTCACCGCTGTACGGGCCGCTGGCGGTTGTGTGGGCTACTCCAGGTGGGCAAGTCCCGCTAGCCGCATCGATGCAGCGTCGCCCATCGGTAGGCGAGATATTGCGATCCACACAATACGTCCTCCAGAAGGAGGTAGGTGGATCATCGCCGCAGAAACCATATCTGAAGGAGGAAGGAATGTCAGGATTTGTCGCAGGCAGATCGCTCATGTTGGCGACGCCGTCTGAGAGAAAGACCATCACCCACAGGCTGTTTGAGCGCCCATGAGCTCTCAACACATTCGTTCCCATGCGGATACCGCAACCTGAACAGGTCGAGAGCAGGGCTGTATCTTCCCAGGTTCCTGGGGTTGGGTCGTGATCATCATCTCCATCCCCCGAGCCATCAACAGGGTCGTAATGCTGGCCATCGCCGTCCCAATCGAAGGCATCCAGGATGTCGTCCCGGTCGCAAGGATCGCCAGAGCTGTCATCCCACAAATCCGGTTCAAAGACCAGTGGGTCATTGTTATCGACCAGGTCAACACAGGGTGCGCCAGGGTCTTCGTCGTGCCCATCCCCATCCCGGTCTTCTGGCCAAATTGGGTTGAACACCCGGTATCCCCCATTTGGGCTCCAGCTCGTCCAGGGCAGCTTGGCTGCTGGCGGGTCGTCGTGCAGCTCGACGTAGTGATCAATCGCATCAAATGCGTCGCCATCGTAATCGCCGTCATCATCACCAATATTTGAAGCCAATGCAAATTCTACCTCAGCGTCATAGTCAAAGCTTACGATCGATACTTGATCGTAACCATCGAATAACAATCGGATCAAGCTCTTTGCCGCGTCTTTCGCATCCCGCAGCGGCTGGCAGTTATTTGCAGCGTTACATGCTCCTGGATTAAAATTGCGTGGATCGAAACCCGGTGATCCATCGCCCATAGATTCGGATGTATCGAATACCAGCACTAAATCCACAGTCGCAGCTTCGCCGACTGAGCTGGTCGTAAATGGAATCGCCTCTACCCCGAACAGTCGCAAGAAATATACAGGCGAGTCCTGCGTGGCCTGGACGTAAGCCAGCTTGCGTGGCATATCCCCGGCGCTGGTATCCGGACACATCTCATCAAACGAGGCCGGCAAACCTGTGTCTGTGCATAGGAACACCGTCAGGCTGGCAACATTCTTGACGTCGTGAAATACGAGCATTTCCCATGCAGCCCTGGTGACGTTTTGTTTGCGCTCATATTCTGTTTCCTGGGGGTTCTTGATATTATTGGCGGCTGCCACGGCGCCTGCATCTACCGCTCTCTTCAATTGTGTATAGGTGATATACAGCGAGCCTACATCAGTAACCAGGCCAACGAAAGCTAAGAGAGCCACGAAAGACAGGGCGATAATAATCAGCGCCTGACCGGGATGTTCTTTATATTGATTGCGGAATTTAAACCACTTCATAGCTATACTCGCTCATCAGGGAGACGTGATCGGAGTTGGTGTCGGGACGGCTTCGCCAGCAGGCATTATCGTGTATGCATGGATGCGGATGGGTGTTGTAACGAACTGGGAGATGATAGGAAGATTAAGCAGCAAATGATAACAGTAATAGCCTTCGACCATAACGAGCCCACGGTCCTCCGGTGCGCTTGCAACAAACATCGCTTCAAGCTCAGCGTTTGTGATAAACGGCTCGGTCGCCACTACATTGCCCTCACAATCTTTCATCCAGTTATCAGCATTCAAAGACCACACATCGTAGGCGTTATCCGGCCAGCGATTGCTTACATGGTCGTCATTCACCGTAAAAACCGAGATGGCTACGTCATCAAAATTCGAGGCCTGAAACGTCGTATAAGGGTTCAGATCAGGGTCAATGAAAAAACAAGCTGAATCATAGAAATAGTCCAAAAATTCATCCCGACAGGCATCGCAGTAATCGCTAGTGGGATAATCACCCGGTTCGGCCGGGCAGGGTCCTGGAGCGGGAGGCAGAACTGTGGCATATCCCTCCTCATAATCACGGATCGAAGCAAAACGAGCCGCTTCGCGGGTCTGGTCCAGCACAGTCAGATAGGCAAAGAAAATAAAACCAATTTCAACCATCCCAGCCAATAGTAGCAGGACAACCGGAAACGCCAAAACCAGCTCGACGAAGCTTTGTCCCATGTCAGAGCGTTTACTCTTTAAATACAACAAAATGTTGCGCAATGCATTCATCATAAATACTGCATCAATTTTTTATCCGTGCTCTAAGTTGATATGCTACTTAAAACAGTTTGATGTTATCTCCTTCAAAAAATATTATACATTTTAAAAAAAATTCAATAATACTCTTTAAGTACTAATCACTTCATAGTTTTGTTAGGTCGTGAGTCACATCCCAAGGTAGGCCATCACAAGATCACGGAAATAAATCAAAGCGATGGCGCTGGATACAAGGAATGGGCCATACGGAATAGCTAAATCGCGGCGATAACTACGTGTAATCAAAGAAAATGCCATGTAAACCAGGCTTACAGCCCCAGCCAGCAACACGGTCATCATCAAACCCAACGATATACCAGGCCAGCCCAATACTAGTCCCAAAATCCCACCGAGGTTAACATCCCCAAACCCTAAGGCCTCCTCTTCAAGGCTTTCTCCCCTTCTGCGTGCCAGCCATCCCATCAGTAGCGCACCCAACAAGTACAGAAAAAGCATCGCCCCAAATCCTGCAATTCCCCCGAGCAGCGTATCCCTGAGCCCGTGCATCCATATCCCCGCGCCCAGTCCCAATCCGGCACCCACCAGACTGGTCGTGTTCAAGATCAAGCGGTGCTCGAAATCAATCACGACAATCAATCCAAAATATATCAGGAGGACAAATCCACCCACGAAACCGATCCTCATGGGGGGGGAGACCCATAACCAGATGGCTGCGCCAATATATATGATCTCAACCAGCCATGTACGCACTGAGCGTGAGGATTTACAGGAAGCACACCTGCGTGGCCAGAACAGGTAGCTCACAATATCGTACCTTTTCCCACACGACAGGCACTCTGGAGCAATCAATTTGCGCTTGGTCGGTAAATAATCTGAAAGATAGTTGACCACCCCCCCTGCAACCAGTCCAGCTAAACCAATGAACAAAGTATCCAACATCCAATCCTGCTTTTGCAAATAGCCTTTCTGGTGTATTATAGCAGGGACTTATCACTCGAAAAAAGACCAGGACCTCACAAAATACTTAGAATATTTTGTATTGAAATGATCTCCCACGTAAGGGTGTCTTCCCCAGAAACATGGAACCCGCAAAGAAGAATTTAATGCCGAACCACTCTGGCTGAGCGTCGTTCATTGGTCGCAGTCAATTGAAGCGTGCTCACACCTATTATGGAGAATTTATGGAAAAATTGATTATTCAAGGAGGCGTCCCACTAACCGGAGACGTCACCCCAAGCGGCAATAAGAATGCAGCTCTACCATTACTGGCTGCTTGCACATTGACTGATGAACCGGTCATTTTGCACAACGTACCGCACATCCGGGACGTGCTTGCTATGCGGGCGTTGCTTCTATCTCTGGGGGTTCAAATCTCAGAAATCGATGAGCATACCTTGCGCATTCATGCTGAACACCTGCGACCTGCTGACCTGGATCCTGATCTCTGCCGGCAAATCCGCGCCTCAATCCTGCTCGCTGGACCAATGCTCGCCAGGTCTGGCGCATTAGAGTTGCCACCCCCAGGCGGCGATATCATCGGTCGCAGGCGAGTCGACACGCATATTCTCGCCTTTTCCGCCCTGGGTGCTCGAGCCCGGTACTCGCGTGGCGAGCATCTATTCCAATTCAGCGCTGACCGTCTGGTTGGCGCCAATATCCTGCTGGATGAGGCCAGCGTTACCGCTACCGAAAACGCCATTATGGCTGCGGTTACCGCAGAAGGCACAACCGTCCTGCGCAATGCTGCTTCAGAACCTCACATTCAAGAGCTTTGTCAGTTCCTTAATAAACTAGGGGCTCAGATCGAAAATATTGGATCCAATACTTTGCAAATCCAGGGGGTCAGAAAGTTGCATGGAGGCGAATTCACGATTGGGCCAGATTATTTGGAAGTCGTTAGTTTCATCGGTGCAGCAGTAGTCACCCATGGCACCATCCGGGTTCGTCATGCCGCACCTGCATTCCTGGATATGATCGCAATCGTGTTTCGTCGATTGGGTGTGGTATGGGAGGTCGATGGAGATGATATCCTCGTACCATCTGAGCAAAAGCTGGCTGTTGAGCCAGACTTGGGAGATGCTATCCCGGAGATTAGCGTCATGCCCTGGCCATCCTTCCCCACCGATTTGATGAGCATTGCCATCGTCGTCGCCACCCAATCGAATGGCAGCGTGCTTTTCCATGATTGGATGTATCCTAGCCGGATGTTCTTCATCGATAAATTGGTGAACATGGGAGCGCAGATTGTGCTGTGCGATCCGCACCGCTGTATTGTTCAAGGTCCAACCAGATTATACGGGGAGAGTATGGAAAGCCCGGATATCCGTGCCGGAATGGCACTTTTGCTGGCAGCGCTGGCGGCTAAGGGCACTTCCGTGATCCGCAATGTGGGGCAGATCGACCGCGGTTATGAGCGTGTAGATAACAAACTCCGCGCTCTGGGAGCGCGGATTGAGAGGATTAAGGAAGGGTGATGAATTAGGGGGTGCTTACATACGTTTAGTTTTTCACGCCCTGGACAACATCCATAAATTGTATAACGATATCACGTAACATAGGTTCGGGTAGTGCACCCACCTGGCGGTGTACAATCTTCCCTCCGGCAACAAAAAGCATCGTCGGAATCCCCTGGACTCCATATTTCATCGCCCACTCGGGATTGTCATCTGTATTCACTTTTGTTACCAATAGCTTTCCGGAAAACTCCTTTGCCAGCTTCTCTAGAGTTGGCGCAACCATTTTGCACGGCCCACACCAAGGAGCCCAAAAATCCACGATTACCGGTATCGATGATTGCAGTACAGTTTTTTCAAAAGCAGCGTCGCTGACATGAACGGGTTCTTCGATCATAAATCCTCCAACAATAGTTTTAATTTTTTCTTTCTAATTTAGATGCGCAAAATGGTAAAAAAGTTACATAATCGTCGACAAGTATATCATTGTGTATAATCCTGCTATGCAATTAAACCTCGCCTCTCGGACGGGTAAAACCTATTCGATCACCACCCCTGTATACCAGGGTCCGTTGGATTTACTTCTTCAATTGATTGAGCGGGCGGAGTTAGATATTACCCACCTGGCCCTTGCACAAGTGACAGACCAGTACCTTTCTCACCTGCGCCTGATGCCGGAACTCTCCGCTGAAGAAGTCTCAGCCTTCCTGGTCATTGCCGCCAAACTCCTACAGATCAAATCGGAAGCGCTCCTGCCTCGCCCACCCATCCGTGAGGAAGGCGAGGAGGATGTTGGCGATGCTCTCGCCAGGCAGCTGAGGGAATATAAGCGCTACAAGTTCATTGCCGATTTTCTCTCAGAACGACAAGAAACCAGCTGGGGTACTTACTTACGCCTGGCTCCGCCGCCCAAAATCGAAGCCACCGTTGACTTAAGCGATATCAGCCTGGAAGACCTGGTAACAGTAGCTGGAACAATACTCTCACGTTCCGATGATCGCACTTCGTTAGATGCGGTTGTCACCCCATCGCCGGTGACGATCCGCCAAAAAATCAGCCTCATCGCGCGATTATTGCGTCAGAAAGGGCGTGGCACGTTTCATTCTTTCCTAAATGGTGCGCGCTCTCGTCTGGATATTGTCGTTACATTTTTGGCGATGCTCGAGCTGATTAAGTTGCATATTGTCCATGCCCAGCAGGAGAGGAATTTTAGTGAAATCCATATTGAGACGCTCAATGCTTGGGATGAGGATCAAGAGTTCGAGCTCGAATTTGACGAGTAACAACCTGATATTTTTCCCGGTCAATTGATTATAGGTATCCGATGTCTAACCGCCTAGCTCGAGAAAATTCGCCCTATCTCCTACAACACGCAGAAAACCCAGTTGACTGGTATCCATGGAGTGAAGAATCCCTGGAGTTAGCTCGCGTGGAGGACAAACCAATATTCCTTAGTATTGGGTATGCTGCCTGTCACTGGTGCCATGTAATGGCGCATGAGTCTTTTGAGGACCCTGAGATCGCTGCAATCATGAACCAGCATTTTGTCAACATCAAGGTAGATCGAGAGGAGCGGCTGGATATCGATAGTATTTATATGAATGCGGTCGTCTCGATGACAGGTCAAGGTGGCTGGCCGCTCAGTGTCTTCTTAACGCCAGATGGCAAACCATTCTTTGGTGGTACATATTTTCCGCCGATCCGCCGTTACAACATGCCATCATTCCGCGAAGTACTCAGTTCGGTAGCACAGGTTTGGACGAATGACCGTCAGCAGATCGCAAAATCCAGCCAGCAAATTACCGATAAACTCGAGCAAGCCACGTTAATAACCGGTTCATCTCTCGAACTAGGCGTAGACACGCTTGAAAAAGCCTCCTTCGTCCTAGCACAGTCTTATGACTGGCAGAACGGGGGTTGGGGACCAGCGCCTAAGTTCCCCCAACCCATGGCGATTGAGTACTTGCTGCGCCGTGCCAGTCTCGGGGATCGGCTTGCATTGGAGATGGCGGAGCATGCTCTGGGAGCGATGTCGCGCGGTGGGATGTACGATGTCGTCGGAGGCGGGTTTGCTCGCTACAGCACAGACAATCGATGGTTGGTACCTCATTTTGAAAAAATGTTATACGACAACGCCCTGCTTGCTCAAGTATATTTACATGCATTTTTACTAACCCGCAAGGACAGCTATCGCCGCACCTGTGAAGAAACCTTGGATTTCATTCTCAGAGAATTAACTGATGCTGGCGGGGGTTTTTACAGTAGTCTGGATGCAGATTCAGAAGGCGAGGAAGGCAAATTCTATGTCTGGACACCAGACCAGGTCCAGGAAGCACTGTCCGATACGCAAGATGCAGAGCTCTTAGTGGCTGTTTATGCGGTCTCTGACTCGGGTAATTTCGAAGGAAATAACGTACTCCAGCGTGCCCTTACTGACAATGAAATTGCCGCCATGTTCGGCATCCCTGAAAGCGAGATTAGCACTACCCTCTCGCAGCTCCACAGCAAACTCCTTGTTTATCGTCAAAAGAGGATACGACCACAAACAGATGATAAGGTGTTGACTTCCTGGAATGCCCTGGCATTGATTGCCTTCGCAGAGGCTGGCAGATATCTTAAGCGTGCAGACTACACCCAGGTGGCTATACGCAATGCTTCATTTCTCTTAGAACAGCTTCGTCCCCACGATAGACTCTTGCGTTCGTGGAGACGTGGTTCTGCACAACATAACGCCTTCTTAGAAGATCATTCCGCATTGGCGCTTGGGTTACTTGCCCTTTACCAGACTGACCCTAAGCCCAGCTGGTACAACTCCGCCAAGGCACTGCTTGAAGAAATGCTGGTACATTTCTCGGATCCCGCTGGTGGTTTTTATGACACGCGAGACGATCACGGTCCGTTGCTTACTCGCCCCAAGGATCTCCAGGACAATGCCACGCCCTGTGGCAGCTCGCTGGCAGCAACGGCACTTTTACAGCTTGCAGCTTTTTCTGGGCTAAGTGACATGCGTGATCATGCAGAAGCTGCTCTCCGTCCCATTCAAGAGCTGGCAATACGCTATCCAACGTCTTTCGCAAATTGGCTATGCGCACTTGATTTTGCTCTCCAGCCTGTCCACGAAGTTGCCATCCTGGGTGCGGATTCCAATCCAGCTACCGTAGCTCTCGAGAGCGTGCTGTGGGAAACTTACCGCCCTCATCTCATTGCTGCCCGCTCATCTGTGCCCGCTCCCCCAGGCTCCCCTCCCCTTCTGTTTGAGCGACCAATGCTAAATGATCTGCCCACCGCATACGTTTGCCAAAATTTCGTGTGTAATCTGCCTGTCACCACTCCTCTCGACCTTCGCATTCAGCTCAAAACGAAATGATGCTCTCACCACGCCTTGAGGCAATCAAGATCGCTCGTGATAGATTGGCGGATAATCCCTGTTATCTGGACACCGAAACCACGGGGGTCGATCGCATCAGTGAGATTGTTGAGGTCTGTGTGGTTGATCATCTCGGCAGCGTTGTCTTTGAATTGCTTGTAAAGCCTACGCGCTCAATTCCTCGAGACGCCACACGCATCCACGGGATTACCGATGCGCATGTTCTAAACGCGCCCAACTGGCTGGATGTCTGGCCCGAGCTCGAGCAGGCACTCGCTGGACACACGGTTGGCATATATAACGCCGAGTTCGATCTGCGCTTAATCCAGCAAACTCACGCCCGCTACAGCATCCCCACCACGGCTCCACATAGCTTTTCATCTTTTTGTATTATGAAGCTATACGCGCAATACTCTGGGGAATGGAATCGGACCCGAGGCTCCTACCGCTGGCGTTCACTCGAAGATGCCGGTCGTCACTTTCGCATCCCGCTGCCCAACACCCATCACGCCCGCGATGACACCCTTCTTGCAAGAGCAGTGCTGCATTCTATGGCAAACGACCCAAGCTTCAAGTGATCGATAACGATACCGGGCAGTGGTCTGATCCAAGCACTTCATCGTGGATGATCGTGTCCTGGACATCAGGTACGAGCGTGTTCGAAACCAGGAAGTAATCCAATCGCCAGCCCGTATTGCGCTCGCGTGCCTTCCCAATATAAGTCCACCACGAGTATTGGACTCGCTCTGGGTAGCGCTGGCGGAAGATATCCACAAAATCATTTTCTAGATACCGGTCGATCCAGGCACGCTCCTCAGGCAGAAAGCCGGAAGTGTTTACATTTTGCTTTGCGTTTTTCAGGTCAATTTCCTGGTGTGCCGTATTGAAATCCCCACACAGCACAATCTTCTCGCCGGAAGCGTGCAGTTCTCCACACATTTCTAATAGGCGGGCATAGAATTTTAGCTTGTAATCCACTCGTTCCTGGCTACGCTGACCATTGGGGAAATAGATATTAAAGAGCATAAATCCAGGGTGACGCGTGCAGATCACCCTGCCTTCCTCATCGAACTCGAGTCGATCCAGCCCCATTGTCACTTCCCTCGGCTCATCCCTGCAGAGCGTCAGCACGCCGCTATATCCAAGCCGATCTGCGGGGTTCCAGTATGCGTGATATCCCGCAAAAGTCTGATGGTCTTGCGGCTCCAGTTGCTCAGGCCTGGCTTTAATCTCCTGCAGGCAAATCGCATCTGCCTCTTGCTCAAGCAACCATGCCAACGCGCCTTTCTTCAGCACTGCTCGTAGTCCATTGACGTTCCATGTGATAATCTTCATAACGTCATCTATTTTATGCTAAAATCCATTCGTTATGAAGACTATTATTCAATCGATCAAAGGCACGCGCGATTTTTATCCGGAGGAGATGGCGCTCCGTACATGGTTGTATGCCACTGCGCGTAGAGTGTCCGAAGCTTATGGTTACCAGGAGTATGAAGCCCCTTTTCTTGAGTTGATTGAGCTCTATGCAGCGAAATCCGGGGAAGAGCTGGTAAAGGAGCAATCCTTCGTCTTTCCAGACCGTAGTGGCGACCTAATTACACTCCGTCCGGAATTGACGCCTTCATTAGCGCGCATGGTCGCCCAGCGCCAGAAACAACTGGTTTACCCAGTGCGCTGGTGGTCTTTTGGTCCTTTCTGGCGGTATGAGCGCCCCCAGAAGGGCCGCTCTAGGGAATTTTTTCAATGGAATATCGACCTGTTTGGGGTTGAGTCACCCGAGGCTGATGCCGAGCTGGTCGCGATCGCCTGCGCCTTTATCGCAGACGTCGGTCTCCGTCCCGACGAGGTCAACCTGCTGGTTAACGATCGTCGCCTTGTTGATGCCCAGTTGTCGTCGCAAGGCGTAGCTCCTGAAATTCGGCCTGAAGTCCTGCGTTGGATCGACCGGCGCGGCAAGATGTCTCCGCTGGAATGGGAAGCTTACGGCAAAGACATTGGCCTCACGGATCGCCAGCTAAGCAGCATAAAAGATATGCTCTCAGACGCAGAGTTGTGGCGCAAATCTAACGAGCTCATCCGTTTTTTCGCCGCTATAAAATCCATGGGCTTCCAGGAGTACGTCCGCTTCGACGCCAATATCGTGCGGGGGCTGGATTATTACACCGGCATCGTCTTTGAAGCTGTAGACATGCAGGGAGAACTGCGCCGATCAATCCTAGGCGGCGGGCGCTATGACAACCTTCTGGCGGATGTCGGCGGCGATCAATTGCCCAGTGTCGGCTTCGCTATGGGGGACGTAGTTATCTCGCTGCTCTTAGAGCAGTACCAACGTATTCCCGCCGATCTATTGAAACCCCCTGCTCCAGTATTGGTCACCGTATTTGACGACACGTTTCTTCTAGATTCCTTCACCCTTGCCGCGGAACTCCGCCGGGCGGGCTTGAAGGTCAATTGCTACCCTGAGGCGAGTAAGCTTGGTAAGCAATTCAAATTCGCTGATCGCGTAGGAATCCGCCTTGCAATCGTGCTCGGACCTGACGAGAAGAAAAACGGAGAGGTATCGATCAAGAGTTTGGACTCTGGGGAGCAGCGTGCTGTTCCCAGGACAGAGGCGCCCAATGTCCTGCGAGAGATGCTTGAAAAGCCCCACTCTCCATGATAGAATCCGGCGTGCCATGGTGCCTGTAGCTCAATGGCAGAGCACCTGACTGTGGATCAGGTGGTTGGGAGTTCAAATCTCCTCAGGCACCCCATTTGTAAAAAGCAAAGCGCCCTAAATATTGGGGCGCTTTGCTGATAGAGAGAATCAAATCCCACGTCTAGCTGGTTAACAACTTCTCAACTGCGGTGATCCCTTCTTCAAAGGTATCCCCAAGGTAGATCCCCGGCACCTTCATGCGCCACTCTGGTTTCTCCACGAAAACCAACCCGCCAAAGCACACAATTGGCGTGCCTTTTGTCGCAGTATCCGGTAGGTATTGCTGCCAGCTCGAGAGATTCTGCGCTGCCTCTTCTGTCATGGCGATCAATATAACCAATGCTGGTTTTGCGTCCTCCACAAACGCAGCAAGATCCGGGAGCGGCACCGCCTGGCCAAGGTAGAGCACGGGCCACTGCCTGCGGCGTAACAACGCACCCATGATCAGCAAGCTACCTTCGTGCCATTCATCCGGGGCGCAAGCCAATAGAATTGAGCTTCTTGTTCGTGGAGGAGGTCCGCTCACCATCCACATTAACATCCGTTGCCTCAAATAATTCGTCGCAAGGTGTTCCGTGGAAACATTAATTTTTCCATTTTCCCACATACATCCGATTTCGTTCATCACTGGGCGGATCAAATGTAATATCAAGGCCTCCGGTGGAAACAGCACTAATGCATCTGCCAGTACCTCATCTGCCTCTTCGATCTTTCGATTTATTAGGGCGCCTATCAAGCGATCAATCGCATTGGCGAAGAAAGGTTGGTGTCCATCAGTTTCGAGTTTTCCAGATCCAACGAAATACTGCTCGCGTTGCAGTTTCCCTTGGGCAAGTGCACTCTCAGTAAGAATTGATTCACCGGTTTCTTCCTGGTGGTGTAAGGCACGGATGGACTGAGCTGTTTGCATGCCCTTATCGATTCTTTCTTTGACCCACCTCAAACGCAAGATATCTTGCTCAGTATAAAGCCGGTGACCACCCAAAGTGCGCTTGGAATCTGGAAAATCGTATCTCCGCTCCCAGGCTCGCAGGGTTGCCATGGATATCCCTGTCATACGAGAGACGACTCCAATGTTATATAAGGGCTCCGTGCTACCCGTCCGTATTTCCACGAGTGATGTCATAGATATTCCTATCTTCTGTCTAATTATTGAACAACTAAGTTTACCAATATCCACATGGATTGTCAAGGGTTTAGACATTAACTGTACAATACATTGACGGCGTGGATGTTACGGAGTATAATCTATTCAAGAAACGGAGGTTGTTATGCGGGTAATCATCACCGGTGGCACTGGTCTAATTGGGCGAGCCCTTTCACAAGAGTTGCACGAAAATGGCTACGAGATTGTTCTCCTGAGTCGCAATCCGAAAAAGTTGGGCGCCCTCCCTGAAGGCATGCAAATAGTAGGTTGGGATGCAAAGACATCCGCGGGTTGGGGTCAGCTTGCGGATGGTGCTGATGCAATTGTAAATCTGGCTGGCGAATCGATCGCTGGCGATAATTTTCCTTCGTTGATCTTGAAACGCTGGACAACAGACCAAAAGCGTGTGCTGCTTGAGAGCAGGCTGAATGCCGGAGAAGCTGTCCTTCAGGCTGTGCAACAAGCTGTTGATAAGCCCAAAGTGGTCATTCAAGCATCTGCCGTGGGTTATTACGGGTGTCGCGAGGACGTAGAGCTGAATGAATTCTCTCCCCCAACAGATGACTTTCTGGCTGAGATTTGCAAACAATGGGAGGCGACCACTGCACCGGTGGAGAAACTAGGTGTCCGCCGCGCTGTCATCCGTACTGCTGGTGTTGCACTGAGCTTAAAATCTGGTGCCTTCCCGTTTATGCTCCTGCCTTTCCGACTATTTGTTGGCGGCCCTTTGGGCGCGGGAAAGCATTGGTTTTCGTGGATACATATAAAAGATCATGTCCGTGCCATCCGATTCCTTATTGAAAATCCTGAGGCAAGCGGAGCATTCAATCTGAGTTCCCCCGAGCCCCTCCCGAACGCACAATTTAGCCGCATCCTGGCAAAAGTGCTCCATCGCCCCTATTGGCTTCCTGTGCCTGCGTTCGCTTTGCGCTTTCTTTTCGGAGAAAAAGCGAATATTTTGCTGTGCAGCCAAAGGCAAATCCCCGCCCGTTTGTTGGATCTTGGCTTCAAATTTCAGTACCCGACCGCTGAGTCAGCTGTAAACAATCTGTTTAACGCATGAAATACCGTCACGAGTTTCTGGTCCCAGCGCCAATCAATGTTGTGAGTGCTTTCCACTCCAACTCTACAAGTATGGCTGCAATCACACCCCCACCTGTAAAAGTGCAGATTCACTCTGCCAAGCAAAAATTAGGGGAGGGAGATGTGATGGATTTCACCTTGTGGTTGGGACCGTTGCCGATCCACTGGGTTGCGAATATTGAAGACGTCTCACTCAATGGGTTTACCGACCGGCAGACCTCCGGTCCGTTCGAAACATGGTCCCATGCCCATAAATATCACCAGCTCGATACTGGTGAAACGCTTGTCGTCGACGAAATCCAATTCCGAGTAAAAAAACACCTGCTCTGGGGTTTGGTTGGACTTGTCATGGGTCTAAGTCTGCCACTATTGTTCGCATATCGAGGGTGGAAAACGCGCAAGCTAATCAGAGAAATGTCGAAGCAGACATCCTATCTGGACCAAGTGTAAACATGCCCCGCTGCATCGTTGTAGGTGCTGGCGTAGGAGGACTATCCGCAGCTGCTGTACTAGCCCGCGCAGGATACGATGTTGTAGTATTAGAAGCCCAGGTCTATCCCGGTGGTTGTGCAGCCACGTTTTTTCATCAGGGATACCGTTTTGATAGCGGCGCGACAATGGCTGCTGGATTCTACCCCGGTGGGCCAATGGACCAACTGGCGCAGGCAGTAGGCATCCCTCATTGGAATGGTCTTCCCGCAGAATTGGCAATGACTGTCCACCAACCGGGCGGCGAAGAACTCAAGCTGTGGAGTGATGATCGACGCTGGTCAGCGCGACAGGCAGCTTTTGGCTCCCAATCTGAGGCGTTTTGGGTGTGGCAGGAACGAACTGCAGATGCGCTCTGGGATCTGGCGCTACGCTCGCCAATTTGGCCTCTACAAAATGTTGGCGATGGCCTCCAGCTGCTACGCCAGGCACTCCCATGGATCAAGGTCGATCCTTTCTACAGGTTGTCCCCAAACTTCTTAATAGATGCAATCCTTCCGGTGGCGACGCACTTAAAGGGAGCCCCCGATCGATTGCGGCAGTTTGTCGATGCCCAGCTGCTCATCTCCGCACAAGCTACCAGCAAACAGACCAACGCATTGTATGGGGCCGCTGCATTGGATATCGCCCGGCGAGGCGTTATGCACTTAGAGGGCGGGATGGGTTCAATTGCTGAGGCTCTCGTGCAGTCCATCCACAAATCAGGTGGGCAAGTGCATTATCGCCAACAAGTCACACGTATCCTGCTAAAATCCGGCAAGCCAATTTCCGTTGAAACCCGGCGGGGGGAGAAATTCCCACTGGATGTTCTTATTCTTAACCTGCCTCCTCCGAATATATATAGATTGATGGAAGAGCACTCGCTTCCACAGAACAAGAGTCGCTACCAAATCCCGCAAGATGGATGGGGTGCGTTTATAATATACGTCGGTTTTGACAGCATGATATTGCCGGACGAGAGTTCACTTCACCATCAAGTTATCGCCGGCGAACCTTTAGGCGAAGGTAACTCGATATTCATTTCTGCCAACCCTGGGTGGGATTCTAGCCGGGCCCCAGCGGGTCAGCGCGCAGCGACGATAAGTACGCACACAGACCTGCGGCGTTGGTGGCACTATTACCATAATGACCGTGTCGCGTATGATCAGCAAAAAACCCTCCTGGCCGATAAAATACTTCAGACTGCAGAAATTGCCCTGCCGGGATTGCGTCAGGCTTCCAAACTGGTCATGCCTGGTACTCCGGTAACTTTCCAGCGCTTTACACGCCGCGAATATGGGTGGGTAGGGGGCTTTCCTCAGACGCATCTATTTCGCACGCATGCTCCTCGTCTTGCTCCACAATTATGGATGGTTGGAGACAGTATTTTTCCCGGTCAATCCACCGCAGCCACCGCCCTTGGTGGGATGCGGGTTGCCAGGCAGATCATCGATCAGGATGGACGGAAATCATACCATTTCTCGAAATGGCAGACAAAGTTGCATGCAAGGAGCCCACAATTTGAACCCTGAGTTTGGCGAGATATTCCTGGGAAAATCAACCATCCAGATCCCTCTAATGGGGATAGGTGCCTGGGCATGGGGGGACCGCTTTTATTGGGGGTACGGAAAGGATTATGGCGAATCTCACGTAAAAAAGGCTTTTGAAACCTGCGTCGATGCTGGTATTAACTTCTTCGATACAGCTGAGATATATGGGCAGGGACGATCGGAAAGATTGTTGGGACAATTTATCCAATCTCTCCCAGATGAAGCACCTCCCATAATTGTGGCGAGTAAATTCTATCCTTACCCGTGGCGACTGAGAAACAGGAGCCTGATCAATGCCTTACAGGGCAGCTTGAGACGGCTAAAAATACCCATAATTGATTTGTACCAGATTCACCAACCTTTTCCACCCATCCCAATCGAGAGCTGGGCTTCAGCGCTGGCAGATGCTATGGATGAAGGTCTAGTGGGAGCCGTTGGTGTTTCAAATTACAACGCCAAACAGATGAATCGCACCCACGCCGTACTGATAAAACGCGGGTATTTCCTTTCTTCAAATCAAGTCGAGTACAGCCTGTTAGACCGCAGAATCGAAAGAAATGGGATGCTTGAACTCTGCAAAGATCTCGAAATAACTTGCATTGCCTACGGTCCTATCGCACAAGGTGTTTTATCAGGAAAGTACAGCGCAAGGAATCCGCTCCCTGGCATACGTGGTCGCAGGTATCCTGCAAAATTGCTCTCTAAAATTGACCCACTCATCCGCCTACTGCACGAAATCGGGGCAGCCCATGAGGGCAAGACAGCCTCCCAGGTCGCCATCAATTGGGTAATCTGCAAAGGCGCCGTCCCAATCCCGGGCGTAAAGACTGTTGAGCAAGCCGTTGAGAATCTTGGTGCATTAGGATGGCGGTTAACCGAGGCTGAAGTCTCCGCACTCGATGATGCCAGCCAGCATTACACGCAGTGAGAGGTCATCATGGTATCTATCGAAAAGTTAGACACTAATTTGAAAGCTCAGGTACGTCGCTTCGTAGAAATCCCTTATCGTTTATATGCTTCACACAAATTTTGGGTACCGCCTTTACGTATTGACTCGGAGATGCAGCTCAACCGAAGAAAACATCCATTTTATGAGCATTCGGAGGCTGATTTCTTTGTCGCATCGCGCCACGGAACGGATATCGGTCGCATTGCAGCGCTTCAAAATCGGCGCTTCAACGAGTACCACAACACGCGCCAGGCACAATTCTACCTCTTTGAGTGTGAGGATGACCTAGAAGCGGCTACAAAATTGTTCGAGGCGGTATTTGAATGGGCACGGCAGCGCAATCTGGATACTGTCGTTGGCCCTAAAGGCTTCGGGGTGCTCGATGGCTATGGGCTGCTGGTAGAAGGCTATGACCAAAGACAAATCATGACCATGATGAATTACAACGAGCCCTATTATGTCCGGCTCGTAGAAGCGAACAGTTTCACCAAAGAAGTTGACTTTGTCTCCTGTTACCTGAGCGCCGATTCTTTCCGCCTACCGGAACGTATTCACCGCATTGCTGAGCGGATCCAAGAGCGTGGCACTTTAAAAGTACAAAGATTCCGCACCAAAGCTGAGTTGAAAGCTTGGGCTGGGCGTATCGGTGAAGCATACAACAATGCGTTCGTGAACAACTGGGAGTACTATCCACTCACCGACCGAGAGATAGCCTTTCTACTCGAGAATTTACTCACAGTCGCTGATCCCCGGCTGATCAAAATTATCACACACGATGATATGGCGGTGGGATTCTTGTTTGGATTTCCGGATTTATCTGCAGCGCTACAGCGTGCGAGGGGTCGACTACTCCCCTTCGGGATCATTGACATCCTCCTTGAGATGCGCCGAACGAAATGGGTAGCATTGAACGGGGCTGGTATATTGCCTGAGTTTCAAGGGCGTGGAGGCAATGCATTATTGTATTCTGAAATGGAAAAAACCATCCGGGAGTACAATTTCCTCCACGCAGATTTAACCCAGGTGGCTGAGACAGCCACGCAGATGCGCAGTGACCTTGAAAATATTGGCGGGAAAGCTTATAAAAATCACAGGGTGTATACTCGCACCCTGTAACCGATCATAGTATTTCACAAAGAGCTTGACTGTGGAAAATTCAAGCCTTAAGAGTGTGCTCTCAACTGCCCTGCTCGGGTTCGGCTTGATGTAATATCTCGTGTACCTGGATTTTGCGCGTCCTACCTTTAACTACAAGCGCGCCGACGCGCTGTGTGGAAAATCTACCCACGACCGAGGCGACCGTCGCCGGTCCAACAAATAAGCGATTGGGGCGCGCCATGTTTTGAAGTCCTGCTGCAACGTTGACCGTATCCCCAACAACTGTGAGCTCGACCTGTTGCTTGGTACCAACGTAACCTGCCATTACAAGGCCAGTGTTTACACCGATTCCGATTTCCATTGGTTCTTTGAATTCTTCGTTGATCTTGTCCAGCCGTTCGAGCATATGTAATCCTGCTGTAACTGCCCGTCCCTCAGGATCATGTTTATCGCCCGCCATCCCGAAGATGGCCATAATCCCATCTCCCAAGAATTTATCCACCATTCCCCCGTGATTGAAGATTACATCTGTCATTTCCATATAATAGCGGGTCAAAATGTTACCGAAAGCTGTCGCACCTAAGCGCTCTGCCATTCCAGTTGAATCAGCGATATCCGCAAACAGTACTGTAAGCACATGTTCCGCCAATTCAGGCAGCTGCCCCGAAGGTTGGTATTCGCTCAGGATAAAATCTGCCTCGGCTGGCGATACAAATCGTTGAAGCAAGAGCCGAATGCGCTGTTCTTCCTGGAATTTATCCAATAGCTTCATACGCTGAATCGTTAATGCAGTCTGGTGACTGATGGCTACTGCGAGCTGAAAATCCCTTTGGTCGAAAGGACGCTCGCGAGGGTCTGTCTTATACATATAGATCAAACCGAGGACTTCGTCACTGTGAATGATGGGCACACATAACACAGAACGCACACGGTAGAGAAAGGCGCTTTTTCCATATCGCTCTTCCTCTTCCCCGATATCCGGAATGATAATTGCTGACTTGCGATCGATGACCATATTTGCGATAGAGGTTGGAAATCCCATATCGCTCAACGAGCTGAATTGTTCTGCAACGATCAACTCGCACCGGTCTGCGCCTAGGGTTACGCGCATCATATGGGAGACTTCTTTGAGGGCAGTGTCGATATCCAAAATGTTGTTTAGCTTCCCAGCAATCTCGTACAACAGCACTGCGTGTTGGTCGATCAACTCGAGGACAATATCACGCGTTAAGGGATGGGTGACCGAACGCCCTGGACCTAGCTTCTCCCCAGTATGGTACCGGGCAATATAGATCACATGCTCTCCAATACGAATAATGTCGTGGTGCTCTAGACGGCGATCATTCGTTAAGCGCTCACGGTTGACGAATGTCCCGTTTGTGCTTCCAAGATCACGAATGATTAGAGCATCATCGCGAAGATCGTATTCGATTTCTGCATGCAAGCGAGAGGCAGAGATATCAGCAACGACGATGTCATTGTCAGCTCTTCGCCCAATAGTAGTCCTGGGAGATCTGACAGTGAACTCGCGTGGTTTTCCCTCAGGGGATCGAAGAGTGAGACTCCACATTTGATTAATCCAGCTCGCCCTCCTGTGTGATAAAGTCTACGTCAAAATGCACGATCGGTCAAGACCTGAGCATTTCATATTTAAAATAACTATCGAAATAACCCTTACTTTATTGTTAGTTAATCATCTCTGCTCATTCGAATCCCTGCCGGAATGGTAAAATCGACTGTGGTTTAAGATGAGGCTCTAAGCCTGACCAAGGAGCATTTATGCTTGACGATATGAGTATGAAGCAAATACTAGTGGAGCCGCAGAATATCGATGACCTGCATATCACCCACAGTATTGTTATCGACATTATGTTTCGATTATTATTCAACGAGGGCAATGTTGCATTAAGTCGCTTTGTCGAAGTGATGAAAATATCGAGCCGGATCATCGATGAAGTCACCCTCTGGATGCAGAAAGAGCACCTGATCGAGGTATCCAAAGCCAGCTCGGAGCTGGGGCGCCTGGGATATGTGTATACATTATCAGACGCTGGGAGGCAACGCGCCAGGGATGCACTAGAACGCAGCCTGTATGTGGGACCTGTCCCAGTAGCCATCAACTTCTACCAGCGTGGCTTGGAGCTTCAAACCATGGAGCGCCGGCGCGTTACTCCCGCACAGGTGAAAGAAGCTCTGGCATCTTTAGTTCTTCCAAGTAACTTCCACCGCCATATTGGGCCAGCACTTATATCCGGAACATCTCTCTTCTTGTATGGTCCACCCGGGAACGGAAAAACCACAATCGCGCAAGCAATCGGCAAACTTATTTCTGGTACAGACCCCATCTGGCTACCGTACGCGCTCACCAGTGGCGGTCAAATTATCCAGGTATATGATCGCATTACACACAAGCCCCCGCCCACTAACGGCGTTCGCGCCGAGGGTATGGGACGTATCGATCAGCGCTGGAGTTTTTTCACTCGCCCTAGCGTTATGGTTGGAGGTGAATTGAAAATGGAGGCGCTCGATCTGCGCTTCGACCCGGTGGCGAAAATATATGAAGCTCCACTCCAGCTGAAAGCAAATGGAGGCATGCTGCTCATCGACGATTTTGGCAGGCAGCAAGTCAAACCAAGCGATCTGCTCAACCGGTGGATCGTTCCTCTCGAAGAGAAAGTTGATATCCTTCGCTTGCTCAGCGGGCAGACGATCGTCGTCCCTTTCCGCATGCTCACCATCTTCAGCACAAACCTGGACCCTTACGAGTTGGTCGATGACGCTTTCCTGCGCCGCATTCAAATTAAGGTTGAGGTCAGCCCACCAGATGAAAAGTTGTTTTTCCAGATCTTTGTGATGATGTGCAAAGAATATAATATCCAGTTCAACAAAGAATCTTTTGTCCATTTTATCCACACCTGGTATCGTCAAAATGGACGTGTGATGCAGGCTGTCCATCCACGGGATATCCTCCGCACGATCACTTCATTATGTGAATACGACGATACACCCCCCCGCTTGTCACCTGATATCATTGATGAGGCTTGCCTGAACTACTTCGTTCGTTGATACGATACAATAATTGGGTGGCAAAGTATTTCCCCGCTCGATTTTCTAGAAGAGCTGGCCTAAACCTATAGGTGCTGGTAATCTATGTGTGAATTCTGTACTGAACATGGTGAAGGCAAAGTCTGGTACCTGACTATGAAGAATTACGGCCAGGAGCTGCTTTCAATGAATGGCAGGAAAGCACATATCCGCGAATTCTTTCAGGATTTCGAAGCTCGTACAGCCAGATCGTTATCCATGCTGGATAAAGTCCAGGCTCTTCCGTTCGTATCATCCATTGTAAGCAGAGTAGCAACCAACCGCCAGAAGAAAAGCCATTTCGGGCAAGTCGTGCCGATTGAAGATGTAGACACCATCCTCGATGATGTCACCACTGTTGTTCGAATCCCATGCGTGTGTCGCAGCCTGACAACCGGTAGGCAAGAGACCCGCTATTGTTATGGTCTCTCCATCGACCCAACTGGATTAATCGGCGATTTCCCAGATTATGGGGATAACCTGGAATGGCTCAGTCGAGAGGATGCTCGCCAGGCTATCCACAGGTTAGATCAGGAAGGTCTGGTTCACTCTGTCTGGACTTTTGACACACCATTCATCGGTGGTTTATGCAACTGCGACCAGGATTGTATGGCTTACCGAATGCAAATCGGAACGGGCATGCTTCAAGTATTCTTTCCAGCGGAATATGTTGCAGCAATTAATTGGGATGACTGCTCAGGCTGTAAGTTGTGCCGAGGTCATTGTCCATTTGGAGCGATCCGATATTCTGCCGCCAACGATAAATGTTTGGTCGATCCGAATCTTTGCTATGGGTGTGGCATTTGCCGCGCCATCTGTAAGAAAGACGCAATTTCTCTGGAGCAACGTGTACGAGAATTCAGCTGGCAGCGTCGCTCCGCCCAACCTGGAAAATATCGCGTACGCGTGCAAGGCTGCCAGGACGCCAGAGAGTGCCGGCGGTGCGTGGAAGCCTGTCCAGCACAGGTATTTGTCATCGCGCCCCAATCTGGGCGGGAGACAGGTCAAAACGCTGCTGAATGGCTTGCTCACGCCGTGCTGCCGTCCCGATGCACTTTCTGCGGTGAATGCGTTACTACCTGCCCCCAGAACGCCATCACGCTCAATTGAAAATAGGTAGATGGCGATTACCCATCCCAAGAGATGTTTATAATTTTTGCATACGTGGGAGCAAGTGTGCTTGCTGTATACGTAAAGCGCATTGGGAGGCGTGCTTCCAGAGCAATCCTTGATTGTGTTACGATAGGATTTAATGAGTTTCAATCACCGTAATGGTCCCAGTCTGGTTAAACGGATTACCCAGACGGCTGTAAAATACTTATTGCACAACCCTGTCGGCATCGCCCTCTCTGCCAGTACACGCTTGCTGAACCGGCAAAACGGAAGGTCATGGGTAGACATAACCCATATCCACTTGCCATTGCCGCGCCTTTCTGGTGATTTTCATGGCTTCAAGCTGGCCCAGATTAGCGATTTTCACATTGGCACCTGGCTCTCTTCCGAGTATCTCGCCCAGGCGGTCAAGCTTGTAAACCAGGAAAATCCTGATCTGGTAGCCATAACAGGGGATTTCGTAACCTACAACCCTGAACGTTATTTTGATGACCTGGTAGCCAAACTGAGCGAGCTGGATGCTCGAGAGGGGGTCGTGGCCGTCCTAGGCAATCACGATCATTGGAGTGACCCTGAGATAGTCCGCCAGGTGATCGCTCAAGCGGGTATTCATGATCTCAGCAATACTTTGCTCACTCTGAAACGTGGCAATGGCAAACTTCATCTCTGTGGGGTTGATGATTACATGAATGCCAAAGACAATCTGGGGGCAGTCCTACAGATGCTGCCGGAGGATGGATCTGCAATTCTGCTCTCCCACGAACCCGACTTTGCAGAGGTCAGCGCTTCGACCGGTAGATTTGACTTGCAGATTTCTGGTCATTCCCACGGAGGGCAGATCGTACTTCCATTTATCGGGGCGCCTTTTCTACCCGGGTATGCACGCAAATATCCCTCCGGCCTCTACAATATCAATGGGATGTTGCAATACACAAATCGCGGCCTTGGTACCGCCGAGCTGCAGATGCGTTGGAATTGCCGCCCTGAGATTACGATCTTACACCTCGAAACGATAGCTCCTCATTAGATGTGGATAGCTTCTGATAGCAGGGCAAGTTAAAATATATACGGTTTTCATTTATAAATGGAAATTCATAGTACTTCTTGACCGCGTTCACTGGTACAAATCCTTTTTGATAAACAAAATTATGCGTGAAATTGCCATTATCGGCATCGGTCAGACACGAGTTGATGAACACTGGGAGAAGTCCCTGCGTGAGCTAGGGGGAAGCTCTCATGAAAACGCTTGCCGATGCAAAGCGCGAGCATGTGGACGGAATCTTCATCGGTAATATGCTCTCAGGATTGATCTCGCATCAGGAAAACCTGGGCGCGCTGGTTTCTGATTGGGTTGGCATGCGAGGCGTGGAAGCTTACAAAGTTGAAGCTGCCTGTGGCTCAGGCGCGGCTGCTTTGCGGGTCGCCCTTATGGCTGTGAGCTCTGGCGAGATGGATAGCGCCATCGCCCTGGGACTTGAGAAAATGACCGATACCAAAGGTGTGGACACGACAGCCGCACTGGCAACTGCTGCTGACGCCGATTATGAAGCTGCAATGGGTCTCTCCTTTGTAGCGATCAATGCCCTGGTAATGCAGCGCTATTTGTTTGAGTACGGCTGGAAGCACACCGATTTCGCCCCGTTTTCGATCAATGCACATGCGAATGCTGTGCACAACCCCTGCGCTCGTCTCCAAGAAGCCATCACGGATCACGATTACCAACAATCTCGCATGATATCCAACCCCATTAACTTGCTGGATGCATCCCCGATTGGGGATGGCGCTGCCGCTGCCCTAATCGTCCCTGCCCAGAGCCTGCGCGCGAATGGCTCCAGGAGCCCAGTGATCACGATCGCTGGCTCAGCTTCCGCAACCGACACCCTGGCTGTACACGATCGGCCAGATCCGCTCTGGCTCGCAGCCGCTGCCCGCTCTGCCGAGCGAGCATATACTCAGGCGGGAGTGAAACCTGAGGACATTGACCTGTTCGAGCTGCACGATGCTTTTTCGATCATGTCAGCGCTTTCCCTAGAGGCGTGTGGTTTTGCAGAGCGCGGGCAGGGACCCCGTCTGGCGCAGGAGGGCGAGATTAGTATTTCGGGTCGCATCCCAATCACCACCCGCGGTGGCTTGAAAGCGCGCGGACACCCAGTCGGTGCGACAGGGATTTACCAAATAGTTGAAGTTGTCCAACAGTTGCGCGGTGAAGCCGGTGCGACGCAGGTCGATGGCGCTAAGATTGGCATGGCTCAAAATATCGGCGGAAGCGGGGCTACTATCATCACACATATCCTCAAGGCAAGCTGAGAGACTACATGAAGCATAGATCCCTTCTCGTATTGACGTTCGTATTAGCTGGCCTGCTCCTGGGCGCCATGAGCACCAGAGCAGTTCAGGCGCAAATGACGCGATTTGTTAAAGAAGCCGGAAGAATGCAAGCCATATCTAAAGATAGCCAATTACCTCCCAGATTCTTCACAAGTTTCCAACAAACCACCCCGGAGGCGACTCTATCCGTCCTCAGCACTCCGGTGCCTCCAGCCTTTCCACCTCCAACAAATCCAAGAACAACCGGCTTGATCATCCTTTCGGGGATGCTAATTGTGCTGGTGATCCTTCTCGGTATCGTACTTAATCGCAAACGAATTTTTTAACGCAAACATGTGATCCCCTTCCTTTCGATTGGGGTCGTTCTTCACATTGCATTTGTGCCATCTTTCACGTAAAATACTGATAAGCTATCTGAAATATCGTCCGTTTAACCTCGGAGGCTGCCTTGACTGAACGCAAGAAAGTAACCTTACCATCGTTATTTAAGAAAGTCACGGAAGGGAAACCGATCACCTGGCTAACCTGCTACGACTACCCGACAGCATATCTTCAAGACCAAGCAGGCATCGATATGATCCTGGTTGGCGACAGCCTGGGTATGACCATGCTGGGATATGAGAGCACCCTTCCTGTAACCATGGAGGATATGATCCGTCACAGCCAGGCTGTGCGTCGGGGTGCACCAAACGTTTTTCTTGTAGGCGATATGCCCTACATGAGTTACCAACCAAGCGTGGAATCGGCTATACGCAACGCTGGGCGTTTTATGGCTGAAGCAAGCTGCGATTGTATCAAGCTTGAAGGTGGCGCCGAAATGGCTGACCGCATCCACGGTATCGTTTCTGCTGGCATACCTGCCATTGGCCATCTCGGGCTCACGCCTCAGAGCGTCAGCGCTCTCGGCGGATTTCGCGTTCAGGGCAAGGGCGCCCTGCAAGCGAAGAAAATACTCGCTGATGCAAAAGCATTAGAAGAGGCCGGCGCCTTTGCGATCTTACTTGAGATGGTCCCAGACCGGGTTTGCAAGCTCATCACCGAGCGTGCCAAGGATTGCATCATCATGAGCTTAGGCTCTGGACCGCATGCGCACGGTCAGCTGCTTATCTATCACGATATGTTTGGTCTTTACCCGCGCTTTAAGCCTCGCATGGCAAAAGTGTTCGCCGAAGCGGGAACGGTGATCTTACAAGGATTGCAACAGTACGTTGAAGAGGTAACCACGCATACTTTCCCACAGCCCGAGCACTGGTTTACCATGCCTGACAGCGAGTATGACGAGCTCCTTGATATGTTAGATTAATACCATTCTCCTGCTCTACCACACCAAGCTTCGGGTAGAGCAGAATGCTACTTATTGAGAAGGCGCACACTGGAGGGCAGTTATGACTGGCAACCACCATAATTTACTCAAGATCCCCTACGCCCGGCTAGATGAAATTAATGCTGTACTCCTCGATCCTGAGACCCAGGTTATAAAAGATTTCTTGAATATTGTAGCGAAATACGGTACTCCTGAGGAGATTAATCAAAAAGCCTCCGCAGCTCGCTACTTGCCTGCTTTACTCAGCCGGGTGGCATCTACCAAACCAGAATACGTAGCTGACCTTGAATGGCTTCAGGAGCAGCGCGACAGGAATGCGTTTATCACCGTTCCTGATTACCGCCGCAAAGTGCTCGGCTCTGAAGCTGACACGATCCAGTTCAAAGACGAGTTTGCCGTTACTCTTGAGATTAGCGCGGCGCAATACTTCCCATGGGTCAGCATGATCGCGAAGAAAGCCATTGAAAACCAAATGTTGGTGCCGGGGCGCTTTATAAAAGTGCGCAAGATGAAAGAGCAGGAAGCAGATGGCGATCTTCCTGCCATGATCGCTGCCATGCAGATAATTGGCGCCACTTATGTGGAAACATTGGATACCAAAGGCACAGATGGCTCAAATGTGCATCTAGGTGGACCTGAGACAATCACAGGATACTTCGGAGGCGTCGGTCAGCCCAATCACTATGCCTTGAAATGGCTGGACGAATACCTGTACTACTACACAACCTACGGAGTTCAGCAGGTGCTCAACATCAACCCAGGAACCGTTCTTGTAGGCTATTTGCTACACCGCCTGGGTGTGGATATCGAATTCAAAATCTCGGTATTTATGGGCAATGACAACCCATATGCCGCATTGTGGACCCTCATTGGTGCCAAGCTGTTCTCGCGTGACGATGGGTCATCGCCGTTGGTGGGATTTAATTGGAGCAACTCAGTGAACAACCAGAGCATGGAGCTAACCGCTCAGTTCCGGAAAGCCCTGGGGTTTGAAGACATCGTACGCTTCGAGCACCATATTACTGAGACCTACAAGAGCATCGTTCGCCAGCCGTATAACCGCCGAGATGAGCTAGTTGAAATTGCTGACCATGTCCCCAATATTTCTGCCAAACACGAAGGCGGCGATCCTGAGATTGACAGCACCCGCTCCCACCCATCCGACATCCTGGATTACTTCCGTGATAAGAGTGAAGTGATGGCCTCAGGTGATTGGGACTCCCTGACAACCAACTTCTTGGACAAATTCGAGGCGCTTAACAAAACTGCCTGGGCGCTAACCCAGAAAGGTCTCTCGTTCGTCGCCGCACAGAATTTGCACAAGCTGGAATAACCACAAGGCTAATTCACACAAAACTGTGCGCACAGACCACCTGGTCCGTGCGCACAGTTCTTTTTAATACTATTTTTTCTATTAAGGGCAGTAATATGGTGAGAAAATAAGATACCAGTATAATACCCGCACGAGGTGATCATGCATCCACTGCTGAAGAAACTCAATCTCAATGAGACAAACCCCGGTGCTTGCACCGGTCAAGACGGCTGGCTATCTGACCCGAATGGAAAAGTACTGGTATCCTTCAATCCGACCACAGGTGAGCCGCTCGCGAACGTCCTTCAGGCTACGCCAAGCACGTATGAGACCGTTGCAAGAACAGCACACGAAGCTTTCCTTACCTGGCGGGAGACTCCTGCACCGAAGCGGGGGGATTTCGTACGAGATCTTGGGAATGCATTGCGCCAGCTCAAAGAGCCGTTGGCGGAGCTGGTTACCTTGGAAATGGGCAAGATCCGCGTCGAAGGCTCTGGCGAAATTCAGGAGATGATCGATATCTCAGATTTCGCTGTCGGACTTTCCCGCCAGCTCTATGGCCTGACCATGCATTCAGAGCGCCCTTCCCACCGCATGTACGAGCAGTGGCATCCTGCAGGCGTCCTGGGATTAATCACTTCATTCAATTTTCCCACCGCAGTGTGGTCCTGGAATGCTGCCTTAGCAGCTGTTTGCGGTGATACCGTTGTGTGGAAACCGTCCTCCTATACACCTCTTACCGCAATCGCTACCCAGCATATCTGCAACCAGGTGATGGCCGATCATGGCTTGCATGGCATTTTTACACCTAGTCATCGGCTCGGGGCGGGAGGTTGGCGAGTTGCTCCTCAATGATCCACGCTTGCCGATAATCTCATTTACAGGCTCCACGCAGATTGGACGGCACGTTTCCGAAGTAGTCGCCCGTCGTTTTGGGCGGTCAATCCTCGAGCTTGGCGGAAACAATGCAATCATCATAGCGGAAGATGCAGACCTGGCATTGGCAACTCGCGCGATCCTGTTTGGCGCTGTGGGGACCGCCGGGCAGCGCTGCACTTCCACGCGCCGCATCATTGTTCACAAATCCATTGAAAAAGAGCTGGAAAAGCGTCTGGTCGCAGCCTACAAACAAGTAAATATCGGTGATCCGTTTCACCCCGATGTCCTCATGGGGCCTCTGGTAGTAAACACATCCGTAGAAGAGATGATGGATGCGATTGATCAGGCGAGAGCGGATGGCGGGGAAGTGTTATTTGGCGGGAACATGCTCCCCGAGGTCGGACCAAATTTCGTTGAGCCTACAATCATTAGAATGCCCGCTCAGACAGATATTGTCCGCCGAGAGACCTTCGCGCCTATCCTATATTTATTAGAATACCAATCATTAGACGAAGCCATCCAAATACATAACGATGTCCCCCAGGGTCTCTCAAGCGCCATATTTACAGATTCAATGCGCCAGGTCGAGCAATTCCTCTCTGTCGCTGGTTCGGATTGTGGCATCGCCAACGTAAATATCGGTACTTCGGGCGCGGAGATTGGCGGTGCTTTCGGTGGTGAGAAAGAGACAGGTGGAGGTAGAGAATCCGGGTCGGATGCATGGAAAGCCTACATGCGCCGCCAGACCAATACAATCAACTGGTCGAAGGATTTACCCCTTGCGCAGGGGATTAAATTCGGAGACTGACCCGCGAATTTGTCGAAAATTAATGGAGGCGGGTGAACCCACCTGCATAACTATAAGATCTTCTCCATCATCCCAGCTACAGCTCTATAAATTGGAGCATCTTCCTTCATTTCGACCAGAGGTCGCCCGCTAAACTCATATTCTGCGATATCGCCGTCAGCCGGCACAATACCTAAAAGGGGTATATCTAGCGTTTCAATGCGCTGTCGTAATGGCTCAGGCATATTGCCGTTCAGGCGGTTCAGTATTAGGTAGGCGTTTTTCACCTGGACATCCAGCTCATTCCGCAGATCACTAATACGCTGTGCTGCCATAATGCCGCGCTGCGTCGGGTCAGATACGATGAGAAGGTGATCCACGTCCCTTGTCGTCCTGCGGCTAAGGTGTTCCATGCCTGCCTCGTTATCGATCACCACGTAGCTGTAGTTCTTGCTGATGGTGTCAATCACTTCCCTCAAGTTGTGATTTACAGCGCAGTAACACCCCGGTCCCTCCGATCGCCCCATAGCGATCAAGTCTACATGATCGCCTTCCGCCAGTGAAGAGCGAATCTGGTAATCCAGATAATCCCGCTTAGAAACGCCTCCGGGCATGCTGCCCATGGCTGCCCCGCCAGTGGTCAATGAGTCTTTCACTTGTGAGAGCATATCCTCGCGGATATCCCCAACCGTCCATTCCAGATCCAAACCCAAGACCATATTTAAATTGCTACTTGGGTCTGCATCGATGGCAATCACAGCTCCATCCTTTTGTCTAACAAGATATTTAACTACCATGCCGGCAATTGTCGTCTTACCCACACCCCCTTTTCCCGCTAAAGCTATTGTTGTAGACATACTTTCACCTCGATCATTAAACCGTCTCTACCAGCATTGCTGCCATCTGTTCAGCTGCCTGCCGCAATGATGGCACATAGTCATAAACCGCGATGCCCAACCGGTCTGCCTCCTGAACCGCCATATCAGCTGGCATAAAGCCCAGGACGGGTAGACCGGGTGTTTCTGTCTCGAGAAATGTCACTTCCTCCGGACTTCGGACCTTGTTCCCTACAAGCCAGAGCTGTGTTAAGCCGATATCGTTCGCCAGCTTTTTGATCTGAGCTGCGGTGCCCAGGCTGCGTCGCGTCGGTTCCACGACAACCAGCATGGCGTCCACGAAATCCACCGTCGCCCTGCCCAGATGTTCCACACCCGCGTACATATCAAGAATGAGAACATCTTCTTTACGAAAGAGCAGGTGGGTAAAGAGCGTCTTAAGTAATGCGCTTTCGGGACAGATGCACCCAGTGCCACCTATATCCACCGCGCCCATTTCCAGCAGACTTACATTTCGATTTGCAATGCTAAAACGCTCAGGGATATCATCCACTTGCGGGTTTAATGTAAAAAACCCTCCAATGCTGCCTGGTTTTGCACCAGTCCGTTCAAATATCAGCTCATCCATCTCAGAAATTGGGTGCAGGCGTGTGCGGAGAGTGTCTGGAAATCCCAAGGCACCAGCCAGGCACGGTGATGGGTCAGCGTCAACTGCCAGTACCTGACGGCCTGCATCTGCATAGGACTGCGCCAAGAGCGCCGCCAGTGTTGTCTTTCCAACCCCACCTTTACCAGTGATCGCTATTTTCATCTCAACCTACCTCTATATTGCATTTTTATCCATCCCAGTTCCAAGATTCATGAAGGACTTTTATCCTTCAAACTTCATTCTTCTCTGCTTCACGCGCGGCCCTTGTGGCGTGTCCTCCACCTCATATCCGGCTGCGATGACCTGGTCGCGCAGTGCGTCAGCGTCTGCCCAGCGTTTCTCCTGGCGTGCAGTTTGCCGCTCATTTACCATCAACTGGATCTCCGCGGGTACGCGCTCCTCTTTCGGTTGCCATTCTCCCAGGCGCAGACCCAGTACCCGGTCGAAATAGAGAATCGTCGCTTTTTTCATGGCGGGAGGCAGGTCGCTCTTGACCAGCTCCCAGGTTATAGCCATCGCACGTGGCATATTTAAATCCTCATTGACTGTTTCAACAAATTTGTCAATAAATTCTTCATCAGCGTCGCCGGCATCTCCCCATTCATAGACAGCATTTCGAAGCCTTTCCAACGAGATCGCTGCGCCATCCACGCCATCCCAGGTGAAATTTAATTTCGTTCGGTAGTGAGCGTTTAAGCAGAATAGACGCCATACGAGTGGATCGTAACCCTTATCAATCAGCGTCTGCACCCTTAAGAAATTGCCTTCGGACTTGCCCATGCGCGCTTCGTCGATCTGCAAGAAATACCCATGCATCCAGAAATTCGCAAGTCTTGTACCGTAGCAGGCTTGGGTTTGTGCAATCTCATTGGTGTGATGCACATTGATGTGGTCTTCCCCGCCGCAGTGGATGTCAAACCAGGGGCTGAGGTATTTCGCCGACATCGCAGAGCATTCAATATGCCAACCGGGAAACCCCACTCCCCAGGGACTCTCCCATTCCATCTGGCGTGTGCTGTCAGACGGGCTAAATTTCCATAATGCAAAATCCGTCAGGTTGCGTTTCTCACCGATATCGATGCGTGCCCCAGCTTGTAATCCTTCGATATCCAGTCTGCCGAGATATCCATAGTCTTCTAGCTTCGAAGTATCGAAATATATTCCATCAGAAGTACGGTAGGTAAAACCTTTGTCTTCAATGCATTGGATCAAATCGATTTGCTCTGGGATGTGATCGGTAGCCCGGCACCAGACCGTGGGCAGGTAAATATTGAGATGGTTGAGATCCGTCTTGAATTCTTCAGTGTACAGCTCAGCAATTTCCCAGGCAGACAATCCCGTTCGCTGGGAGCCCTTCTCCATGCGATCTTCCCCCTCATCAGCGTCTGAGGTCAGATGTCCTACATCCGTGATGTTCATCACATGCCTGACTGAGTAGCCGTTCAGCATCAGGACTCGCCGTAAGATATCCTCAAAAATGTAGGATCGCAAATTGCCGATATGGGCGTAGTCGTATACTGTCGGCCCGCAAGTGTAAAGTCCCACTTCCGGCGCCTTGATCGGCTCGAACTCCCTCAAACTGCGTGTATAGGTGTCATATAATCGAAGCTTCATAATTTTCCTTGGCATAGGTGTCAATTAATTTTACCGCACTTGCTGCGACGCACTCTAAAGAAAGGATGAATGTTTATCTAGCTTCTCATCGAAACGACATGCTACTGGTTGGATGTTGAGACCAGATGTCTTGATTTCCAATTGGTAAAAAGATAAATAACTAAAGTAATTAGTGCTTTTTTTCACAAGCTTTGGTATAATCATCGTTAAGAATTATTGTAGCGAGTTAACGGTGCACCAATGCCCAATTATGACCAACAACACAATACCCATTTAAGGAGGTCAGCCGGATGAAGCCAAAGCAGAGCTCCCAAACCGGACCACCCTCTCTGCGCGCTGGTTGCGGGGAAAAGATCGGCGTTTATGTCTGCCACTGCGGTACAAACATCGCAGGCATGGTGGATGTTGCTGCAGTCGCTGATTTTGCATCCACGCTCGACGGTGTTGCAGTCTCGCGCCACTACGCCTACATGTGTTCTGATCCAGGTCAGGCTCTCATCAAGGATGATATACAAAATGAGGGCTTAGATCGAGTTGTGGTTGCCTCATGCTCACCCCTGATGCACGAGACCACCTTTCGGCGGGCATGCGCTGAGGGAGGGCTCAACCCATTTCTCTTCCAGATGACAAACATACGCGAGCATTGCTCCTGGGTTTCCGATGATATGGTCCTGGCAACCCAGAAAGCAAAAGCCCTCGTGTCTGCAGCCGTGCGCCGGGTAGCCTTAAACCAAGAGCTCACCAGCCGGCAGGTTACCGTCAAGCAGGCAGCGTTAGTCGTTGGTGGCGGGATCGCCGGTATTGAAGCTGCCCTTCGCATGGCGGACGCAGGTAAGCATGTCTATCTAGTTGAGCGCCAGCCCAGTATCGGCGGGCACATGGCGCAGTTGTACAAAACATTTCCAACCTTAGACTGCGCGGCTTGAATTCTCACTCCGAAGATGGTGTCCGTGGGACGCCACGAAAACATCACTCTGCTGAGCAACAGTGAGGTTGAATCGGTATCGGGATATGTGGGAAATTTCAACGTGAAGATCCGTAAAAAAGCGCGCTATGTAAACGAAGAAAATTGCACTGGCTGCGGCGCATGCGTTGAAAAATGCCCATGGAAAAAGATCCCCTCCGAATTTGATATGGGATTAGGCAATCGCCCGGCGATCTACTTCCCCTTTGCCCAAGCTGTGCCGCGCGTACCGATAATCGATACTGAGAACTGTGCATATTTCCTACGAGGCAAATGTCGTGCCTGCGAGAAGTTCTGCCAACGCCAGGCGATCGACTTTGAGCAAAAGGATGAATTAATAGATGTCGAAGTCGGTGGCATTGTCCTGGCAACTGGATTTCAAGATTTCGACCCCCACAAAGCTCCCCAATATGGTTATAAAGAGCTCGACAATGTAGTCTCCGGCATGGAATTCGAACGCATGATCAATACCGGTGGACCCACAAATGGTCAAGTGGTGCTCAAAGACGGGCGCAAGCCTGAGCGGATCGCAATCCTGCATTGTGTCGGCAGCCGCGATCTGCAACATCATGAATACTGCTCGCGGGTTTGCTGTATGTACTCACTCAAACTGGCAGAGCTTATCCGTCATTACGTGGATGCGGAAGTCTACCAGTTTTACCGGGATATGCGTACCTTCGGTAAGGATTATGAAGGTTTCTACACTCGCGCTGCCCAAAATGGTGTTCATTTCCATCGCTTCGAAGAGAAAATTCATGTCTCGCAGCAGAATGGGCACCTGAAAGTCTCAACCATAGATATTTTTACCGGGCAGCCTGATGATGTCCTGGTGGATATGGTGGTGCTTAGCACTGGGCTCGAACCGCATAGCGACCAGCTTGAGGTAGCCAAGACTTTCGGCATTAGTCTAAGCCCCGACGGGTACTTCTTAGAGAAGCATCCCAAGCTAGCCCCCGTGGAAACTGCCACCGATGGAGTATTCCTTGCGGGGACCTGCCAGGGACCTAAGGATATCCCCGATAGCGTTGCCCAGGGTGGTGCCGCTGCTGCGGGTGTCTTATCCATGCTGGATGCTGGGCATGTCACATTGGAGCCATTTACTACTTACGTAATCCCTGAAAAATGCGGTGGCTGCCGCACCTGCGAGGGGCTTTGCCCATACGGTGCCATCGAGATGGTTGACTTTGAAGGGAGGCAGGTGGCTCTCATCAATGAAGTTCTTTGCAAGGGATGCGGCGCATGTGCGGGCGCTTGTCCGGCTGGCGCTGCTCTCCAGCATGGGTTTACTTATGAGCAGGTTATGGCTGAAATAGAAGGCGCGTTGCTCAACTCATTGCGCACAATGCCTTTAGAGGAGGTGCCGGCATGAACCTCTCCAAAATCAGAACCGGCGTGTACGTCTGTCATTGCGGCACCAATATTGCCGCCACGGTGGACGTGAAGTCGGTCGCTGACCACGCCCGGACTCTGGATGGTGTCATTCTAGCTAAAGATTACACCTATATGTGCTCCGATCCGGGCCAGGATCTGATCAAAGAGGATATTCGTGAGTACGGTTTGAACCGGGTTGTGGTGGCTTCTTGCACCCCGTTGATGCATGAGCCGACCTTTAGAAAAGCCTGCATGGAAGGCGGACTCAATCCTTTCTTCTTCCAGATGGCAAATATCCGTGAGCATTGCTCCTGGGTGATCGACGACCGGGATATGGCGACCAATAAAGCCATGAGTTTGGTCGAAGCTGCTGTCCGGCGAGTACGCTATCACGAGCCGCTGGAGCAGCGCAATGTTGACATGCTCCCATCTACTCTAGTGGTTGGTGGAGGCATTGCTGGGATCGAGGCTGCCCTCAGGCTCGCAGACGCTGGGAAGCACGTATACCTTGTAGAGCGTGAGCCAAGCATCGGTGGGCATATGGCTCAGCTATATAAGACCTTCCCCACGCTTGACTGCGCGGCTTGAATACTCACACCAAAAATGGTGTCCGTTGGACGCCACGAAAACATCAGCTTACTGAGCTACAGCGAGGTCCAATCGGTTTCTGGTTATGTTGGGAATTTCGATGTGCGCGTGCACCGCAAATCACGTTATATCGATGAATCCCAATGCACTGGATGCGGGAAATGCGCAGAAGTTTGCCCTGTTGACATCTCCAACCCGTTCGATATGGGCCTCAGCACACGCAAAGCATCTTACCGATTCTCCGCCCAGGCAGTTCCGGGGGCTTACGCCATCCAAAAACTAGGCGTTGCTCCTTGTAGGAGTGCCTGCCCTACCGACCAGCGCGCGCAGGGATATATCGCTCTCATTGGTCAAAAACGCTATGCAGACGCCTATTGGGCGATTCGCAGGGAGCATCCTTTCCCATCTGTCTGCGGGCGGGTCTGCAATCACCACTGCGAGGATATGTGCAGCCGAGGCAAGTATGATGAATCCGTGAACATCATGGGCTTAAAGCGCTTCGTCTCAGACTGGGCGTACGAGCACAGGCATGAATTACCCCAGATGCGTGATAAAAGTTTGGTTGGCACCCCGTTCCAGCACAACCACCCACAATCTGGGAAAAAGGTCGCCATTATCGGGGCAGGTCCAGCAGGGCTTACTGCCGCTCTTGACTTGGTGCGATTAGGACACCAGGTTACCGTCTTCGATGCACTCCCCGTTGCAGGCGGGATGATGCGCGTCGGTATCCCCCCTCACCGGCTGCCAACAGATATGCTCGATTGGGAGATCAAGCAGGTAATTGAGGAGGGCGTCGATCTTCGCCTGAACGCCTGGGTAGATGACATCCCCTCCCTACTCGAGAACGGCTATCACTCCGTTCTTGTTGCGACTGGCGCTCATTCCGCCAAAAAGCTGCCTATCCGTAACTCGAACCATCCGGACAACTGGCTCAGCTTGAAACTGCTTCGCCAGGTTACACTCGGTGAGAAGATCGACTTAAGCGGTAAGAAAGTCGTGGTCCTGGGTGGCGGAAATGTCGCCCTAGACACTGCCCGAACTGTCCTGCGTCTAGGCGCGGATGAGGTACGTATGGCTTGTTTGGAACCGCGCGGCGAGATGCCTGGTTTCGACTGGGAGGTCGGTGTTGCTGAAGAGGAAGGCGTGATCTTATGCCCCTCCAGGACCTTCAAAGAAATTGTGGTGAAAGAAGATAAGATTCTTGGTGTGCGCAGTGTCGAGGTCAACTTCCGAGGCTTCAAGCAGGGGCGTCCGGATATGGATGAAATCCCTGGCACCGAGCATATTCTTCCCGCCGACCTGGTCATATGGGCAATTGGTCAGGGACCGGATTTCTCCTTCCTGCCACCCGATGGCAGCATCAATACACGCTACCCCGTGGGCATCCAGAGCAATGCGGATATGATGACCACACAACGAGGTGTATTTGTCGCTGGCGACGTCCATCGCGGCGTTACTTTCTTTGTTGTCGATGCCATCGGCGAAGGTCACCGCGTCGCACGCAGTATTGACCGTTATCTGCGCGGCGAAAACGGCCTTCAGGAACCACGCAAGCTGCCTACAGTCCAGTTGACCCAGGAAGAGATCGAGCAAAAGTTTGACAACGGGGAGGCCTCCTTGGCTGGGCGTGTCCCCATACGAAGCATCCCCGTGCAAGAACGCGTTCACAATTTCCGCGAGGTCGACCTGACCATGAGCGAGGAAGAGGCGCTGAGCGAGGCTGAGCGATGTTTGCGCTGTGGCATCTGTTCAGAGTGCCTGGAGTGCCTGGCAGCGTGCGAGCGCGGCGCAATCGATCACAATATGCAGGATGAGACCATCGACATTAAGGTCGGTACGATCATTCTGGCGACTGGCTTTAAGGATTTCGATCCTGCCCGCATTCCCGAACTTGGCTATGGCAAGCTTGACAACATTGTCTCTGCGATGGAATTTGAGCGACTGATCAACGCCAGCGGTCCAACCAGTGGAAAAGTGCTGCTTACCGATGGCAAGCCTCCGAAAAGTGTCGCCATTGTGCATTGTATTGGTAGCCGCGACACGGAAACCAATGAGTATTGCTCGCGTGCATGTTGCATGTATTCCTTGAAATTTGCCCAGCTGGTACATGACTATGTGGACGCCGAAGTCCACGAAGTTTATCGAGATATGCGCACCTTCGGCAAAGATTATGAGGAGTTCTATAACCGCACACGAAAGAAGGGTGTCAACTTCTACCACGGGAGAGTACGGAGCGTCGAGCGTGTGAATGGAAAGCTACGTGTCTCCTGGGATGAGAGTTTCTATAACCAGCCAGACCATGTCGAAGTGGATATGGTTATCCTCGCTACCGGTTTCGAGCCGCGCGATGATTCCTCCCGCGTCGCCAACACTTTTGGTCTTAGCCGCAGCCGCGATGGTTTCTTTCTCGAGCGCCACCCCAAGCTCGCTCCCGTTGAAACGGCGAACGAAGGGATCTACCTGGCCGGCGCCTGCCAGAGCCCGAAGGATATCCCCGATAGTGTCGCCCAGGCAGGAGCCGCAGCCGCTGCTGCTCTCTCGCTGATAGACCAGGGTACGATCGCTTTGGATCCATCCATTGCTGTTGTCAATCAAGTCCGCTGTGCGGGTTGCGGGCAATGCACCTACGCTTGCCCTTATGGGGCGGTCGAGCTTCAGGATGGAGTCGCTGTAGTGAAAGGCTTCCTGTGCAAAGGCTGTGGTACTTGCGCTGCAGCTTGTCCAAATAAAGCCATGAGCCTGATCCACTACGATGATCGCCAGATCATTAATGAGATGCTCGGAGCTCTGGATATGGATGTGCCTGCCACTTCCATGCCGATAGTCCCGGGAATCGTAAGTACTTAGGAGGTCGTGGAATGCCATACGAACCTAAGATCATTGCATTTCTATGTACCTGGTGTAGCTATACAGGCGCTGATACAGCTGGTATCGCTCGGCTGAAATCTCCAGCAAATGTGCGTGCTGTGCGCGTCCCCTGTTCTGGACGTGTCGCTCCCGAGATAATCATGCGTACCTTTGACCAAGGGGCAGATGGTGTGCTTGTCCTCGCCTGCCACGTCGGTGAATGCCATTATGACACTGGCAATCATCGCACAGCCAAGCGCCTGCCAATTCTCCAATCGCTCATGGCTTTTACCGGGCTGGAGCCCGAAAGGCTGCGGCTCGATTACGTTTCCGCTTCTGAAGGTGAGCGCTTCAGTCGCATCGTAAACGAGTTCACAGACAAGGTGCGTTCACTTGGACCAGTGAAATGGAGATTAAGCCAGCGAGACCACGATCCAGTAAGAACTAATTTCAATACAGAGACTTCGACAGCCAGACTGGTTGCGCCTCCTGATGAATCCCATGTGGCCGTGTTGATCCAGGATACAGCGCGCCAGTTGCTTTCCACAGGCGAAGTGAGCGTTGTAATAGGCTATGAGTCTGGTACGCATGGGCGCACACGCCCAGCGTTTGTCCGCAATCCGGCAGAGGTCCAGCGCCTAGTTTGGAACCAGGACTGCTCCCATAACCTGACGACTTACCTGCACTCGACCCTCTACCCTCCGGGGACAAAGGCAGGATCAGAACCCAAAAAACCCATCGCCATCGTGGCAAAACCGTGTGACAGCCGGGCGATAAACGTGTTGCTCGCTGAAAATCGGTTTGAGCGGGGTCAGGTTCATGTGATTGGAGTGGCCTGCCAGGGGATGCGAGAAGTGAACAGCGACAATTGCAGTCTCCAGGAGCGATGCCAGGAATGTGATCAGCGTATACCCATTGTATACGACACCCTGGTCGGCGATGCCCCAGAAGTGCATCCTCAGCTTGTGATTCCCCCGCGGCTTTCCGAGCTGGATGCTAAGTCAGCTCCAGAGCGTATGGAATATTGGCTGTCGCAGTTCGATCGATGTATCCGCTGCTATGCTTGTCGCCAGGTCTGTCCGATGTGTGCCTGCCCCACCTGCTTGTACGAGCGAGATGACTCTCTCTGGGTAGGCATGGGCATCAATGCAAATGAGAAACGCACCTTCCACCTGGGAAGAGCATATCATCTGGCTGGTCGTTGCGTGGATTGCCACGAGTGCGAGCGTGTGTGTCCGATGGAGATCCCGATTAGCTTGCTCAACGGGAAACTCATCCAGGAGATGCAGACAGTATTCGGGCACCGTGCCGGTCTGGAGCCAGTCCCATCACCATTCGTCACAATCCTGAACGGAGAGGAGCAGCTGCCATGAAGTTCCTATCCCAAGCAGATCTCTCCGCAATACTCGATAACTTAGCACAAGAATCGAATCTTGTTGCTCCCACCCGGGATGAAGGTGTCCTTCGTTACCGCCAGGTGGGAACCACGTCGGAAATCGCCTGGAAGTTTTCGCGCCCTGCACTATCCATAAAAGAAGTGTTCTTCCCTGCAACGGAGGCGCTGCTACATATCCACATAAACGGGCAAGAGCTTCAGCTTACCGAGACCTTGCCTGAAGGTGAGGTCGTCATCTTTGGTGTCCGCCCATGTGACGCCAGGGGGATGAAGATCCTGGATGAGATGTTCCTGATGGAGCCATCTGATCCGTACTATGCCAAGCGTCGGGAAAATACAACCCTGATTGGCCTCGCATGCCGCGAGATGGGCGAAACCTGCTTTTGTACCAGTGTTGGAGGGTTTCCAGATGATCCTCAGGACATGGACATCATGCTTACCGAAACTGATGGAGGTTACCTCGCCCAAATTGTGACTGAAAAAGGCAACCAGCTCCTATCAGATCGCCTCAAACCAGTTACTGGCGAGGTGGTTGTACCACCCATCATCGATAGGCGGGATCTATCCAAGATCCCATCTCCCCAGACGATAAGCTGGTCTGCGCGTTTCACGGATGCTTACTGGGAGCGTTTGGCAGAGCGATGTCTGAGCTGCCGCATATGTGGTTATGTATGTCCTACCTGCAGGTGTTTCATCGTGCGCGATGAAGCGCTAACGGGTGGTGACGGTAAATCCGAATACGAGCGCATTCGCTGTTGGGATACTTGCACCAGTCCCTCCTATCGTCGGATTGCTGGGGGTCATAACCCACGCGCCTCCACAAGCCAACGTCTGCGTAATCGCTTTATGTGTAAGTTTCACTACTATGCAGAGCAGTACGGTCCAATGGCATGTACCGGCTGTGGACGCTGTATTGAGATGTGCCCTGTCAATATCGATATTGGAGAAGTGCTTGCTGACATGGCGGAGGTGGCCTCATGACGCGAGATACGGAAAATAACCACGATAATCCGATGAAGCCCTACCTGGGTAAACTCGTTTTCACCAGAGACCTTGGGTCCGAGATCAAGCTCTTTGGAGTGCAAATGCTAAACGGAGGGAGCGAGCATTTTCGCTCCTATAAACCTGGGCAGTTCGCGTTCGTATCTGCATTTGGCGTGGGTGAGGCAGCTTTTGGTTTTGCCTCTGCTCCAAATGGTGGTCCCCTGGAGTTTGCCGTTCAACGCCTGGGATCGGTTACAACAGAGATGCACGAGCTGGGTGTTGGCGATATCATAGGTGTGCGTGGTCCTCTTGGGAATTGGTTCCCCATGGAGGATTTTAAAGGCAAAGATCTGGTCGTCCTCGGTGGTGGGATAGGCGGGGCACCCTTGCGCCCGGTTATTCAACATGTCTTGAATAACCGCCAGGACTACGGCCACCTGACGATCCTTTGGGCAGCAAGACACCCCTCCTTGCTGGTTTTTACTGACGAGTACCAAAGCTGGCGCTCTGCTCCCGACACCCAATTGCATCTCACCGTAGATGTCCCCGATTCCCATTGGGACCATCACGTCGGCCTGATTACGGATTTGCTGGATCGAGTCGCACCCGTACCAGAGAACGCAATCACGATTACTTGCGGCCCGCCCATCATGATTCACTTTGTGAACAAGATCCTCGTTGAGAAGCTCGGCTTCACACCTGACCAGAACTATGTAACTCTTGAAGCGCGCATGCATTGTGGCATCGGAAAATGCGGTCGCTGCAACCTGGGTGAGAAACTGGTTTGTGTAGATGGTCCTGTATTTTCTATGGCTGAGGTAGGTTCTTTATTAGAAAGTTTCCTATAGCTTGCGCAAGCGAATAAGAAGGGAAATGGGGTCAAGCAGCTCAATTGCTCTGCCTGACCCCGCTTTTTCATTATCAGCGGAATTGAATTGTTTGACCACGAATATGCGCATGATCCTAAGCAACCCTGTGGTGGCACACCTGTCCAGGAATACTGGTTTTCTCATGTATAATAATTTTAAGAAAGTAGGGGCCTGGTGACCAGCTATCCTACCTAGACACTCCTTTATTGTCATATGCGCTCATCCCTGTTCGATTTCCTGCGGCGCCCATTTATCCGCCAACCCCTCTTCAAGCAAATTGCCATCGGTAATTCGATAATCATCGTTATAGGCGCAATTGGCGGGACATTGCTGACTCGCTTGCTGACCGACCAGGCTGCAGATATCAGCTTGATCGCCCTCTTTGCCACCATTGGTACGCTGCTTTCGATCACTCTCAACTATTGGTTGATAAAACTCGCACTTCGTCCCCTAATCGACTTGTCCAATGCGGTTGAAAAAATCCATACTGGCGAGACCTACATCCCACCAGAATTCTTACAGGCTGCAGCGCCAGACATAAGCCAGATCGCCGCGGGTCTCAACACATTGGTCATTGAGCTTGAGGCCCAAAACCGGCAGCTGCGACACCTATCAGAACGTGCCATTAATGCGCATGAGGAAGAACGCAAACGCATCGCCCGCAGCCTTCATGACGACACAGGACAAGCGTTGAGCATGCTGATTATCAACCTCGAGCACCTCGAAAATCAGCTGACCCCAGAGGATTCGGGAATTCGAGAGAAGCTCACCAATACACGCAATATAGCGCAAGTGACTTTGAGCGATTTGCGCAAGACCATACACGATCTGCGCCCGACCATTCTCGATGACCTCGGTCTCGTACCTGCAATCCGTTGGTATGCGCGCAATTCATTAGAAGAAGCAGGCATTCGTGTTGATTTTAATGCCACCGATGAATTTGCTCAGCTCTCCCAGGAGATCAAAACCACACTCTTTCGTATTGCACAGGAAGCAGTCACCAACATCGTCAGACATTCGAATGCTGGTAGTGCTAAAATCTCTCTGGAAAGAGGTGATGATATCATTCGGTTGCACATTGAAGACGATGGACATGGCTTCAATACGGAACAAATCTCGTCGTGTGCCGTTCGTTTGCAGCAGTGGGGGCTTGTTGGAATTATCGAACGCGCTGAGCTGGTTGGTGGCAATGTGAGATTGGACTCAAAACCCGGACGGGGAACTTCCCTCGAGGTCACTATGCCCGTGATTAATGGCGAGGTAGCCTAACGTGCAAAAGATTCGCATTTTGATCGCCGACGACCACACAATCCTGCGGGATGGTATCCGCTCACTCCTTGAGAGTGAGAGTGATATGGTTGTTGTGGGTGAGGCAGACGATGGTCGTATAGCTGTGCAGATGGTCTCGCAACTTGAGCCAGATGTTGTTCTCATGGATATCGCTATGCCAGTGTTGAATGGACTTCAAGCTACCCGCCAGATCAAGCGCGATAATCCCCAAACCAGGGTGCTCATCCTCACCATGCACGAAAACGAAGAATATATCCGCCAGGTGTTAGCCTGTGGAGCTATGGGTTATATCCTCAAAGATGCTGCTGCGCGCGATCTGATCGGCGCCATCCGTACAGTCAATCGTGGAGAGGCAGTCTTATCGCCCGCCATCACGCGCATGGTTATTGAGGACTATCTGCGATGGGGCGAACTGCAACCTCAGGTTGATGATGGGCTCACTCCGAGGGAGCATGAAGTCTTACAATTGATCGCGGAAGGCTACACCACCAAACAGATAGCCGGCATCCTCACGATCTCGGTCAAGACGGTCCAATCTCACCGCACTAACCTGATGAGCAAATTGGACCTTCATGACCGTGGCGACCTGATCAAATACGCCATCCAGAAGAAAATCATCGAGATCTGATTAATCAAATAGCTGGCTGAATAACTAAAATTAGAGTGGGAAATCCGGTCGCAATACGACCGGATTTCCCACTTTTTATTTCACTTCCTGGTCCAAAATCTGTAGAGAGGTTGGATATGCTGACCATAGAATGCAGACAACTATGAACGAGCGTAATTATTTGCCGTTGGGTAAATAACCCCAATGCCTTCTAGGGTCCATAGTGGATGGAATTAGGTCGCGCACCTGAGATAAGTTCAGACCATCAGGGGTTTACATGCAGTGTGCAAATCCAGTATCCTTATGATAAGAATCAAACAAAAACTTGCAAAAACGCTCAGATTCATTGAGGTAGTCGCCCATGACAAATCGTTCCCCGCGCATCCTCCTACTATCCTTCACTGTTTTGCTTGTCCTTGGGCTTGCTGGGGCAATCTTCATGAACGCCCATGGCAAGGCGATGGCGACCGCGCCAGACCCCTCCATACCAGCCTGGTCAATCGTTCAGAATGTATCTCATGACCCGAGTGCCGCTGCCACAATCCCGCCGCCGGAAAGAGACCCGTGCTTGCACTGCCATATCAGCGGAGAGAATAAAGGTCTCTGGACACCACTGGTGCGGTGGACGTTCTTCGGAATGGTCGGGCTGGTGTTCGTAATGGGAGTTTATCGCAGCGCCAGCGCCTGGGTCACCCGCGCTCCCTGGAAACCGCTCCAGCTCCGTGCCTTCGAGTGGGTCGATGAACGCTACTCCATCCGTGATCCGCTTTCCAAAGTTCTGAACAAGCCAGTCCCGACATTTGCCTTACGCTGGTGGTACTGTCTGGGAGGCATTACCGCATTCCTTTTTGTCGTCCAGGCTATCACCGGTATCATGCTGGCTTTTTACTACAAACCCACACCTGAGGCTGCTTACGCAAGCATCCTCTTTATTGAGACACAGGTGCGCTTTGGGGCTGCCATCCGGGCTATCCACCATTGGGCAGCTAATGGCATGATTGTCATGTGCACTGCCCACATGCTGCGAGTCTTTGTCATGGGGGCGTTCAAGGCTCCTCGGGAGCTTAATTGGGTGAGTGGTGTGATCCTGCTTATATTGACCCTGGGCTTCGGTTTCACTGGCTACCTGCTCCCCTGGGACCAGCGTGCATTTTGGGCAACCACGGTGGGTACAGAGATCGCCGGAGCAATCCCAGTGATTGGCAACTTATCGCTTGTTTTCCTGCGTGTGGGTTGGGATGTGGGTGCCTTGACTCTGAGCCGGTTCTACAGTCTGCATGTCATCGTCATCCCGATCATGACCCTGGTCTTTATGGGATCCCATTTCTTGATGGTGCGCCGTCAAGGTGTTGCTAAACCGCTGTGAGCGCTAAAATTCTAGGAGATATTAATGGCTGAACTCCACGCGACCGAAGAAGAATCTATTCCTTTCTACCCTGATCACGTACGCACCGAATTCCGGGTTGTGTTGGGCGTTACCTTCGTGATAGTTGCCATAGCAATCCTGGGTTTCTTCGTCCCGATCGGTTTGGGCGACCCCGCCGACCCAATGGACACTCCCGCTCATGTTAAACCGGAATGGTATTTCCTGGCTCTATACCAGCTGTTGAAATACATCCCAAAAACTATTGGTGCAGTATTACCCGTAATTGGGGTCGGAATCATTGCGCTTTGGCCTTTCTTTGACCGTAAGCCGGACACATCCAAAAAAATCTACACGACACGGCTTATTGCTGTCATTGTTGGGATGGTGCTGCTGATCGCATTAACGATTTGGGGAGAGGTGAGCTAGACATGAGCCAGATATCACGCCGCGAATTTCTTTCCTTAGCCAAAAAAGCTCTCTCTGCCACCGGTCTGGCGGCGGTATTTGGACCCGTGGTTGCCTTCTTCTACCCCCCCAATCTGGAGGAGATGCCATCAGAGCCGGTGCTGGTCAGCAAAGTCTCAGAGCTTCCTGTCGGGATGGCGAAGACAGTCCGTTTTGGGCGTTATCCAGCCCTGGTGGTCAATACCCCTGAGGGTCTGCGAGCATATTCAGCAGTATGTACGCACTTCGCCTGCATCTGCAAATGGGATCCAGAAATATCTCAAATCGTATGTCCATGCCATGAAGGATATTTTGATCCTTTGGACGGTCATGTAATCTCAGGTCCACCTCCAAAGGCGCTAGCTCCACTAGCTGTATCGGTGGCCGGTGATGAGGTCTACGTAGGAGGCGAGGCATGACCACAAAGACGCTATCAACGACTCCTAGAAGATGGGATATAAGAAAATCGCTAGAAACCCTCAAGCCGTATTTATCAGAATTCTTCGTCAATACCCTCGGTCAAGTACGCCTCTATAAGAAGATTTACCCTGGCATCATGCATGCTTTTATCTTCTGGGGCGTGACCGTTCAAGTGTTAGGAACCGCCATCAACTTGATGCAAATGCAGCTCTTTATCCCATTTGTTGAGCTGCCTTTTCCACGCGGCGCTGCCTACCTTGGGTATGAGCTGATTATGGATATTGCTGGCGTAGCCATAATTTTGGGTGTTTTCATGGCAGCTATCAGGCGCTTTATTGCACGCCCGAAAACGCTAGAAAATAGCTGGGATGATGCTTACGCGCTCACTCTACTCGGTCTTCTTCCGCTTGTGGGCTTCGCCACAGAAGCTGCCAGATTCCTTTCCACCTCACCTGCCTGGGCCAGCTGGTCGCCGGTTGGCAACGCACTTGCGCACTTCGGACGCACCCTTGGTATGACACCAGAAATGGCAGCCAGTCTGCACCCGGTTTTTCTATACTCCCATATAGGCTTGGGTTTGGCTTTGGTTGCCAGCATCCCATTTACCAAGCTGCGCCATCTAATTTTCACACCGCTACAGATCCTCGTTCACCCGAGAAGAAAATTGGGTGCATTAAGCAAGATTGAAAATATTGATGATGCCGAGAAGCTGGGTGTGGGCAAGATCACAGAATTCCAGAGTATCCAGCTATTATCCTTCGATGCTTGTGTGCGCTGTGGGCGCTGTGAAGAGGCCTGTCCCGCCACCATCAGCGGTATGGCATATACCCCAAAAAACCTGATCCAATCGCTCAGATCTGGCATGCTCGATACTTTGGTCAGCCCTAATGGGCACCCAGACAGTGAGATCTTAGGAGAGGTTCTCCCGGAGGATTTCGCCTGGTCGTGCACAACCTGTGGAGCCTGTCTGGTGAAGTGCCCCGCCTTCGTCAACCCGGTAGATGCCATCATCGATTTGCGCCGCTATCAGGCATTGACAACCGGAAAACTACCTAAATCGGTCGCGGACACATTGCGAAACATGGAGCGTCAGGGCAACCCCTGGGGGATGCCCCCAGAAGACAGGCTAGCATGGGCGGAAGGGCTCGAATTACGCGAATTAGCTCCAGGCGACGAGACGGACGTGCTGCTTTTCTTGGGATGCGCTTTCGCTTTCGACGATCGCAATAAGAAAGTTGCCCGATCGTTTGCTCGCCTGCTGGTCAAAGCTGGTGTTGATTTCGGTATTCTTGGCTTTGATGAAATGTGCTGTGGAGAGACTGCCAGGCGGATGGGACATGAATATCTATTCCAGACCTTCGCCGAACAGAACATTGAGGTATTCTCAAAAATCAAGTTCAATAGGATCGTCACCCAGTGCCCACACTGCTTCAATACGCTGAAGAACGAATATCCGCAAATGGGCGGGAATTTCAAAGTCCAACACTATACCGAATTCTTAGCTGAATTGCAACTGCCAGGCATGATGTCCCCAGCTAACGGCAATGGAGCACAAGCCCGGTTTGCTGTCCACGATTCCTGCTACCTGGGGCGCTATAACAATATTTACGCCCAACCCCGACAGCTGCTCGATCAATCAAAGGTCAAACGAGTAGAGCTCGCACGTAAAGGGGAGAATAGTTTTTGTTGCGGCGGAGGGGGCGGTCAGATGTGGTTGGAAACGGATGCAGAGACACGCATCAATCATCGTCGCTTAGATGAAGTGCTGAGTGCTAAGGCGGATGCAATAGCTACAGCTTGCCCTTACTGCCTGCTCATGTTTGACGATGCCATTCGCTCCAAGGGTTTAGGCGAGCAGGTACAGGTATTGGACATCGCAGAAATACTGGACCACCAGCTCGAGCCCGGTCAGGAGCAAGGTGCGTAGTAGGTTTAATGGAATGCAAAGGAGGCAGTCATGTCTACCAGTTGGGTGTTGAATACTCGTGGTGATCCCGTAAACACGCTCCGCAATTTCATCCGCACAGTCTGGCTTCAGTCCCGCCTAGACGGAATGTTGGTGCCGATTAACGGCTCGCCAGAAACTTCCATACAACCCAAATTAATCGTTAATCCAGCCCAGCTTGACGCCGTCAATCCCTTTAAACCCATCATGAATACTAACGCGGCGAAACTGGTGCCTGATCTGCTTACTGAATCATCAGCCTCTTACGCTGCCATGTTCCGCCCTTGCGAATTGCGCGCCCTCGTCGAAATGGCAAAGCGCACCGATATTCAGCTAAAAAGCTTGCTTACGATCAGCATCGATTGTTTGGGAACTCTGCCGTCTTCTGAGTACTCCTGGCGCTCAAAACGAAAAGGTTCTTCGGATGAACTGACCGATGAAACCCTCCAATTCGCTCGCCAGGGCGGGATCATGGCTTACCGTTACCGCTCAGCATGCCAGTTGTGTATATTCCCTGGTGCCCAATATGCAGACATCAATATCGGTGTGCTAGGCGTGCCAGTACGCCAGTATATGCTCGTATTTACTCCAGATGATAGCATTGCTGAGAGTTTGCATCTGGAAACAATCACCGATGGTCCAGCAGAGGATAAGCTCATCGAACAGCGCCAGAAACTGCTCGATCAAATGGCTGAACGGAGGGCTCGCACACAAGAAAGAGTGGTCAAGGGCATCTCAGATGTAATGCCAGCCGATCTTGATTCTCTTGTCGAGCAGTTGTACTCTTGTGGGAGCTGCCAATCCTGCCTGGATGCCTGCCCAATATGCTCGGTTGATACGCCAAGACGGGATTCTCTTGGTCGGCTCTTGCCCCAAGACGTCATGCGCTGGATGATCTCTTGTGCAGGTTGTGGTATGTGTGAGCAATCGTGCCCGCAACACCAACCCCTCAGCGCAATTTTCAATCACATCCGCCAGCAATTGGCTCTTGAATTCAGTTATGTCGCAGGGCGCTCCATAGAAGAGCCGTTACCAGTGATCTAAACCTTTTGTAAAGAAGGATTCGAGTCCCCGAAAGCAATTTGTGCTGAGTTTATGCCCTACCTCATCCTCGCAATAGGTTACTCGGGCACCCGCGGCTTCTAAGAAAGCCACTGCACCGCGCGCCCGGTCAACCGGCACGAGATCGTCCTCGCTGCCGTGTGCGATAAATATTGGAATTCCAGCCAGAGACTCATCGATTTCGATTGCATCCACGCCGTATGGCAAAAAACCCGACAAACTTGCCACGGAAGCGATTCTGCCGGCATTCTCCAGTAAAAACGAAAAGGCCAGTGCCGCCCCCTGACTAAAGCCAACCAAATGCAAGTGCCCAATATTCGCTTGCGGAAAGTTCTCTGGCGTTAGAAGAGTATCAAGCGCTTTTAGGGCAGGCTGGAATTCATCCAGCCAGGGCCATATCTTCGCCTTGTAAGCATGCCATCCGAATCCACCGAGAGGTGTTGGAAAGGGTCCGCGCGGGGCAATCAGCATTGCGTTCTCGGGGAAACGGGAGGCAAATACCCACATCGAGTTTTCGTCCCCTGTCCAACCATGAAGCATCAAGATTACTGGAAAAGGCCCCGAACCATCAGGGATACGCAAACGCAAATTCCAATCCCCAATTTGGACCTTTTCTGCGGATCCGAGTTCATTCATCGGTTCGCGCGGCGGGCAATCAAGCCAATCACCTCAAGTGCCAGCCAAATTACCACGAGGGGCGACAAACCCACGATTAAGCATAGTGTCGCCATCGCCCCTGCCTCTTCTCCATAGAAAAAATATATTAAACCGTCCCCAATTATGAATAGCAGAGCAATCCCGCCTATGATGAGCCGCGTGGTAGTCTGGCGCGCGTACTTGCGCAGATCTTGTGCCATGCATGTATTTTACCGTCTTTTACGGTACAATCTTCACATGACATCCAGGCAATCCTGGGACTCGCGCTTTACCCACGAAATCAATCAGGCTGAAGGTGCTCGGCGTCAAGGAAATGAGGGTAAGGCGCGCGTTTGTGCTCGGAGGGCAGTTGGCATCATTGTGGCGGAGTATTTGATGCGACAAGGTGTTGAACTCTCAAATCCGAGTGCGTATGTGCACATGAAAGCATTCCTTGAGCTACCAACAATCCCCCCGATGACTAGGGAAATCATGGGTCACTTTATACTTCGCATCACTCCGGATCACGTGCTCCCCATCGATGCTGACCTTATTGCTGAAGCTCACTGGTTAGCCCGTGAGCTTTTATCAAAATAAATTTTCACGAAAAGGAAAGATTATGAGCTCCGAGTACCAATACTTCGCCGAAATACAAGATCAGGTCCATGAGATTCAGCGTGATAGTATCATCAGCCGCACCCTATTCACAGACGACCGGATTAAAGTAATCTTGTTTGCCTTTGATTCAGGTCAGGAGCTCTCCGAACACACAGCGTCGGTGCCTGCTATGCTCCACATCCTGGAAGGTGAGTCGAAGGTGACCCTTGGAAATGACACCTTCGATGCACGACCCGGAGCCTGGGCTCACATGCAAGCTAATCTGCCTCATAGCATCTATGCGAAATCCCCCACAAAAATGCTTTTACTAATGTTCAAAGATTAATGTCAGATGCCGCGATACCGAACAAATGCACCATTTCTTGCGCTGGCTTTACTTTCATTTTTAGCTGCACTCTGGGCGGGCTTGATCCGTATTGGATGGACCTGGCCTCCCTTGCTGCCCGCCCTACCGGGATCTCATGGTCCGTTGATGGTCGCTGGCTTCCTTGGCACCCTGATCGGATTGGAAAGAGCTGTTGCACTTCGAGCAACGTGGATGTATATTGGTCCTTTGCTCAGTGGCCTTGGTGCATTGCTCATAATTTTTGCAACCTCCTCGACTGGGGGAATACTCCTCCTGACATCGGGGAGCTTCTTTTTAGTGGGCATATTTTATGTCATACTTCGCAAGCAGTTTGCAGCGTACACCTTGACGATGGCCCTCGGTGCCCTATTTTTTGCTATCGGTAATGTCTTGTGGTTAAGTGGTTGGTCAATTCCCCGTGTGGTTTTGTGGTGGATTGCGTTTCTCGTTTTGACCATTGCTGGAGAGCGTTTGGAGCTGGGTAAGTTACAACGCATCTCGCGCCTTACCAATCTTGCTTTCACCTTCTGCATCACACTCATGATTGTAGGATTGTTCATTGCTGCCATCACCCACTCACTGGGGACACGATTATTCGGCCTGGGTTTGATTGCTCTGGCTTCCTGGTTTCTGGCGAACGATATCTCCCGACGAACAATCCGGCAGCCAGGCTTGCCACGCTATGCAGCGTATTGCTTGCTCTCCGGTTTTATTTGGCTGGGGATTGGCGGTCTGCTGGGGATTACCCTGGGCGGTATGGCAGGTGGGCTTGGGTACGATGCTTTTTTGCATTCCATTTTGGTGGGGTTTGTCATCTCAATGATCTTCGGTCACGCGCCAATTATCTTTCCTGCAGTACTGGGTTTTCCAGTAGGGTTCACCAATAATTTTTATTTTCCCTTGGTTCTCCTACACAGCTCTCTGGTCATGCGCCTGGCAGGCGACCTGGCTACAAATGCGGTACTCCGTCGTTGGGGAGGCTTAGTAAATGGCGTTGCAGTGCTGCTATTTCTGGGAATCGTAATCACTACGATTTTAATTGAACGGCAAAAATCTCTGGCCAAAAGGATTTGACTATGCGCATCTTGGCAATTATCTCAGGTGATTACGGGGTCCGTCACGCTGACAATATCCGGAAACATGCACCCCCCTCCTGGGAGATCGTTACCTGGCGGGCGCCTGCCACATTTCCACTAATTCTCGATTATCCCGAAGATTACCTCCCTTCCGAACTGCCTGAGAGTGATCTCATTCTCTCGTTTGCTGAGCACCGTGGAGTTGCTGAGCTTATCCCAGATATCGCCAAAATGACGGGCGCACAAGCTGTAATTGCCTCTGTAGATAATGAAGCCTGGCTGCCCCGCGGCCTTGCACGCCAGCTGCGAGGATGGCTGGATAATATTGGGGTCGTCTGCGCGACGCCTAAACCGCTATGTTCGCTCACCGAAACCGATTATGGCGTCACCCGCCGCCAGCGAATCACCTACCTGAGCCCACTCATTTCCGAATTCGCGTCCTACTTCGGTCAACCTCATCTAGAAATTGAAGTAGACGAGAAATCACGTACTATCAGCTCCGTGCAAGTACAAAGAGATGCTGTTTGTGGCTGTGCTCGTTACGTTGCAGAAAAGCTGGTTGGGGTTTCGGTGGATGAGGCTAGCGAAAAAGCTGGTCTATTGCACCATCACTACCCCTGTCTCGCAAGCATGGGAAAAGATATTGATTTTGGGGACACGCTCATGCACGTATCAGGGAATGTCTTAAAAGACGATGTCGAAGCCCAAGTCCGCCCTCATCGCAGTATAAATTACCTTACGCCTGGAGATCTAAGCGAATAATGCCTCTGCTCACCAGTTGGTTTATCCGAAATGCTTTCGTCTACCTGGGAGTTGTCCTGATTTATTGATTTTTGGGATCGTTTTCTGGATGTTTGCGTGTTATCGCTGAACCCATGAACACCCTCGAACCGGGTGAAAGGCGGGGATGGTTTACTGCGCTTAATCAGTGGCTAGAATCCTCTTTCTTGACCACACTTGGCATCGGATGAAACCCTTCGGTGTTTAAATCCCTCACAGCACTCGCCTGAATACTATCTTGCCGCCCCTAGCCTTCTTCAGTCGTGCTGGTAGCCCGTTTTCGTTTATTCCCCCGTTCGCTTCGCACTTTATCGAACAAACGTATGCCCGCGATAAGGGAAATTATTACTCGTGCAACAGTAGCAATGACCAATATTATGCTCAGAAAACCGGCGATGATGAGCAAGAATATGTTCTTTGTGCTGATCTTATTCCCAAATCGGGTTTCTTCAATTTGATTTAATAATTTTTCGCGTAGTTCACGCACAAACATATCGGGGGGCGAAACGGGCTCGAGGGCAGCCGCAATCTGGCGCTCGAACTCGCTAAAATCTTGTACGTTGCCCTTGAAGATGGACTTAACTGCTCGTTTCATTCAACTTACCTTATAAATGACTGTACTCATCTCGAAGTGCCAGGAGCGTCCGGTGATACAGGCTCTTGACTGCCCCCTCAGACCGTCCCATAATCAGACCAATCTCTGAATTGGACATATGCTCAACGAATTTTAAGATCAATAGTTGTTGCCTTTCAGGGGATAGGGTACGGATCACTCGCATCAACCGTTCCCTTTCTTCCCATTTGAGCAGATCACTCTCTGGATGGCTCCCGCCTAAATTCCCATGCACGCCTTCCTCGAGAGGAATTTCCTTGCGACGGCTATTATCGCGGTGCCAGTTTGCCACCAGGTTGTGGGCGATCCGGTAAAGCCAGGCTGAAAAAGGTAAACCACGATCACGGTAGGTTCCAATATGACGCATAGCCCGGTAGAAGACACGGGCAGTTAGGTCTTCGGCGTCGCTGGCGTTCCCTGTCCGATAATAGATATAGTTATAAATCCGGCTGACGTAGCGCTGGTAAAGTTCTCCGAAGGCTTCTCCGTCACCTTGTGACGCCAGACTTAGTATGGCCTCATCTTTGAGCTCTGCCACAGACTTCACCTTATGGTGGCAGGGTTCATTCATAATAACCCTGCCTAGAGAGAAAAGTTTCACAGCGAGTATAACATCAACACATACAATTATGAAATTTTTGGGCTATGTTATAATCCTCAGCACGGGGATGACAGGCTTCGACGGGAGAAGCTGGCCCCGGATTGCGAGCCGATAGGCGCCGAGATCGTTAAATCAGCGCAAACCATAAGTGCCAAAAGCACAAACTACGCTGCCCTTCCGCTCGCTGCATAAGCGATCGCAAGAGTAGCCGGTCCTCAACGTAGGACCGCGTCCGCCTGCCCCGCCCTCTATCCGGTGGTAGGATCGGGCGAAACAAAGATAGAGTGCCGCACCAGACGCCGCTAACCGTGCGAAAGAAGGGCTTTCGGGTCCGAGCGGCTGGCTGCCAGCCTCCTTTGTCGGTCTGGACGCTGGCGGCGACACCCATAAACCGACTACGCTCGTAGATATTCGCGGGACGAATCTTTCGGACGGGGGTTCGAATCCCCCCATCTCCACCATAAAAGCAAAAACGTACCAGACCCATTGGCACGTTTTTGCTTTTATTTACAGCTTTTTTACAAATCTTTATATCTGTTTAGTCTATATTTTCAAACAATATATACAATGAGTATGCTGGATGATTTGTTAACTTCAAAGATAGCCACTTAAAAAGGAGAAGAAAAATGAAACGAACTCTGTTTTCCATTCTATCGGTCCTGGTACTAGCTAGTTTGATGCTGGCTGCCTGCGCGCCACAAGCAACGCCCGAACCCCAACAGCCGACACAAGCGCCAGCACCCACCGAACCCGAGGCAATGGAGGAGCCCGTTGAAACTGAGGCTATGGAAGAGCCTGCTCCAACCGAAGCGCCCGCTGAACCGCCGATGGTCGAACAAACCGTTGTGATCGGCTTCACATCGTCGTTAACCGGCTCGCAGGAAGTATCTTCAAAGCGACAGGTAAATGGGTTTACTCTATGGATGAATCAGCTCAATGAAGCTGGCGGGATCACATTAAGCGATGGCACTGTGGTCAAGTTCGATTTCAAGACATACGACGACGAATCTAACGCCGAACGGGTACAAGAGCTGTATACTCGCCTAATTACCGAAGATAACGCCGATTTCCTGATCAGCCCATACTCGTCTGGCCTGACATCCGCAGCATCGATTGTAGCCGAACAGAACGCTAAGGTCATGATCACTGCCGGTGCAGCGGATGATGATGCCTACAAAACCGGTAATACCAGCCTGTTCCAGCTGTACACACCCGGCAGCCTATACATGGCAAGCACAGTGGACATGCTGAAACAATTGGATCCAGAAGCCAAAATCGCCCTCGTTCATGAAAGCGACAAGTTCTCTACGGGCGTAGCAGAAGGCATCAAGCCCTATCTGGAAGCCAATGGCTTCGAAATCGTGCTCGAAGAAGGATATGCTTCAGACACCGCCGATTTTGGCCCCATCGTGAACAAGATCGCCGGGTCCGGCGCGACCGTTCTACTCGGAGGTGGACACTACAATGATGGCACTGCGCTGGCTCGCAGCCTCTACGACCGGAATATCGGCCTCAATTTCGCATACCTGCTGGTAGCCCCCGCCGATACGAAATTCCCCGAGCTAGGGGATGCTGCCCTGGGCATTGCAACTTCCAGCCAATGGGAACTTGCCGCTACCCATACAGAAGAAGAAGCTGGCAACCAGGGGATAGAATGGTTCGGCCCTACTGGTGAAGAATTCGCCGCTGCTTACGAAGCGGCGTTTGGCGATCCCCCGACCTACCATGTCGCCGGTGGTTATGCTGCGGGACTTGTTTTGCAGAAAGCCATCATCGATGCAGACTCGGTTGATCCTGAAGCCGTCAAAGCCGCATTGAACGCCATGAACCTATTCACCTTCTACGGTGGCATCCAATTCGACACTTCCGAAGAAGCCCACGGGTTGCAATTAGCTCACAAAATGGTTGTTGCCCAATGGCAGAAGAATGAAGCTGGTGAACTGGTGCGCGTGATCATTGCTCCAGCAGATGTCGCAACTGCTGACCCGCTCTACCCTGTTCCAGCACCTTAACGCTTTGAAAATTCCATCCCCCCAGGTTTGCTGGGGGGATGGCGAACACTTTTGAGATCTGGAGAAATCAACTACCGCCCTGGTTGTTGATTTTCTTACGGAAGATTGCTTTCATATTAACGGGAGTGGACATGCAACAATTAAGCTTGCTACTGACTTCCCTGCCGGATGGCATTTTGCTCGGGTTTGTTTATGGCGTGGCTGCCATGGGCCTGACGTTGATTTGGGGAGTGATGAATGTTATCAACCTATCGCACGGACCCATCATCGCCTTGGGTATGTTTGGTACATTCTTCATTTTCATCCAGATGGGAATTAATCCTTACATTGGGTTATTTCTGATCGCGATACTCGGGCTATTATTAGGTGTCGCGATCTATTTTGTGGCTGTCCATCGCGTCATCGATGCGCCTCACCTATCATCACTGCTGGCGACCTTCTCTGTCAATATGATCATCATTGGCCTGGGTACGGCTGCACTTACAACCTCGCCCTATAATGTTGATTTCAACATGGGCAGCTTCAAGCTGGGGTCGACAACCATTCTTGGAACTCGTTTGATCGCAGCCGCGATCGCCATCCTATTCACCGGCGCGCTTTATTTGTTCCTCTACAGAACCCGGCCTGGAAAATTTATCCGTGCTGTTACCAACAACCGAGCTGCAGCAGAATTGATGGGAGTACCCTCAACCCGCATCCTTGCGCTGAGCTTTGGGCTAGGCACAATGCTCGCCGCTGTTTCAGGTGCGTTGATCGCCACTTTTTTTCCTTTCAACATCCTGTCGGGAGGCGGTTACGAATTGAAGAGCTTCGTCATTGGTGTGCTCGGCGGTCTGGGCAACCCGATTGGCGCGTTGCTGGGTGGCCTGATCCTGGGAGTTCTCGAAGGGATTATCCCAGCTTTTATGGAGACTTCCTGGGTCCCAGTGATTGAATTCGGCCTGTTTGTCGTCATCCTTTTGGTTCGGCCATATGGACTCTTCGGAGCGAAGAAATGAAAAACTGGCGAAATCATCTTGGTCTTCTCGTGCCGATGCTGGCTGTGGCTGGTTTAGTTCTATGGCCCGTCATTACGGCAAATGTCTCCAATCGTGAAATCGCCTTCACAATATTAAAGGCGGTAGCTCTTGCGTCGAGCTTGAATATATTGCTAGGATATACAGGCTATGTGAGTTTTGGCCATATCGTTTTTTATGGTTTTGGCGGCTATGTGGGCTTGTATTTCATCAATGAGCAAGGGTGGTCGATCTGGTTCGGGATAGTGGTTGGCGGAATTGCAGCAGGAGTGCTGGCTTTTTTACTCGGGAAAGCGATCTTGCGCTTGCGTGGCGCTTACTTTGCTCTGGCCACGATCGGCATCAATGAAGCTATGAAAGCCTTCATTAACAATTTTGACCTGTTCGGTGGTCCCATCGGCATGACCCTCAACTTCTCGGTATACAAATCCTATGGCGGTGCAGCCCTGGCTCTGAGCATTTCGTTCTACATTATGGCTGTGCTTACGTTCGCAGCCATAATCCTCAGCCACCTGGTTCGCACGTCAAAATTCGGCTTGGGTCTGCAGGCAATTCGGGAGAACGAAGACGCCGCCGAGGTCATGGGCGTTGTCGCCCCCGATGCAAAGACATGGGCGTATGTGCTTTCAGCCATCATCCCGGGCATGGTAGGCGTATTGTTTTTCTTCAAGAACGGTAATGTGGAACCCCACGTTGCTTTCCCCCTGCATGCCTCTATCGAGTTGTTAGTTATGGTGATGTTGGGGGGGCAGGGCACTGTTCTGGGGCCAATCCTTGGTGCATTTGCCTACCAGGGCATGCGCGGATATCTCTTGACGAGCAATTTCTTCAAAGATATCCAGCTATCCGTATCTGGGGTGCTCCTGTTGCTGATCGTGTTGTTCATTCCTGCAGGCGCTATCGGTTGGTTACGTCGACGCTTCCCAGTTATGAGGAGGGTACTGGCATGACCATTCTGTTATCAATACAAGGGGTCACCAAACGCTTTGGCGGTCTGCAAGCCCTCACGAATGTGACTCTTGACCTCCCAGAAGGGCAAATTCTGGGTCTGATTGGCCCAAATGGTGCTGGTAAAACCACGCTGTTTAACGCGATTAATGGGGTCTATCCACCTGAAGAAGGCCGAGTGATTTTTCGCGACAAGGATGTGACCCATGCAAAAACATACCAGCACGCGCGTATGGGGATGGCGCGCACCCACCAGATAGTGCAACCGTTAAATGAGCTCACGGTTCGTGAAAACGTTATCGTTGGGGCTTGCTTTGGACGCGAAAATCACAGCCTACGTCATGCAGCTGGTATTGCAGAAGAAGTTTTGAATTTCCTTGGTCTGCAAGATCGTGTTGACCAAATGGCAGGCAGTTTGAATGTCGGTCAGAAGAAGAGGCTGGAAATGGCGCGTGCATTAGCAGCTCGTCCATACCTGTTACTGCTCGATGAAGTGCTGGCTGGGCTCAATTCCTCTGAGATTGGGGGAATGGTCGAAACGGTGAAGAAAATCCGTGAGCGAGGCATCACGATCATAATGATCGAGCATGTAATGAAAGCTGTGATGAACGTCTCCGACCGAATCATGGTGCTCGATTACGGCCAACAAATCGCAGAAGGTACTCCGGAAGAGATTTCTTCCAACGAAAAAGTTATCGAAGCCTACCTTGGCGATCCAAAACTGGCTGAGAAACTGCTTCAGGAGGACGAATAGATATGGCGATCTTAGAAATCAACGAAGTTTCCTCCGGCTATGGAGAAGTCCAAATCCTGTGGGGATCCAGCTTGAAGTTGGAGAAAGGTAAATTAACCTGTCTGGTTGGCGGGAATGGCGTTGGAAAAACTACATTATTACGAACAATAATTGGCCTTTTAAATCCCTGGCAGGGGTCAATCTCCTTCGATGGAAGGGATGTCAGTCGGGTACCCGCTTATACCAAAGCTGAGTTGGGTTTGATCCTGGTTCCCGAAGGTCGCCAGTTGTTCACAGATATGAGCGTTTACGAGAACCTGGAGATGGGCGGATCAAATAAGCGTGCTCAGCCTAAGTTCAAAATTAACTTAGAGCGCGTTTATGAGATGTTTCCCCGCTTGAAAGAACGCCGGGATCAAAAAGCAGGCACCCTCAGTGGCGGTGAGCAACAAATGCTGGCTGTTGCGCGTGGCATCATGGCTGAGCCCACTGTTCTGATGATCGACGAATTATCGCTGGGGCTAGCACCGGTTCTGATACTGAGTCTATTCGAGAGTATCAAAGCATTGCGTGCGTTGGGGATCACCATCCTTCTTGTTGAGCAAAACGTCCAGATGGCCTTGGCTATCAGCGATTATGGCTATGTTCTGTCCGAAGGTAGGGTCGAACTGCAAGGCCCTGCTCGTGAGCTTATTAAGAACGATCATATCCGCACGACCTATCTTGGTTTATAATAGCGAAGGAGCTTGATATGCTAATTGGCGAACGAATGTCCCACCCTGTAATTTCCATCCAGCCCGAGATGCCGATCATAGACGCCCAAAATTTGATGAAGCGTGAGCGTATTCGCCGCACACCCGTAGTCAAGGATGGCAAGCTGGTTGGGATTGTTTCGGATAAAGATCTATTGAATGCTTCTGCATCACCGGCAACATCGCTCAGTGTCTGGGAGTTAAACTATTTGCTCAGCAAGATAAAAGTGAGCGATGTGATGACGCGTGATGTGAAAACTGTGAGTGAGGATACTCCAATCGAAGAAGCTGCAAGAATCATGGCTGATAATAAGATCGGTGGTTTACCGGTAACACGAAAAGGTGTGATCGTCGGCATCATCACCGAAACCGATCTCTTCAAGATTTTCTTGGAGCTCATGGGCGCACGCTATTCTGGTGTGCGTGTTTCTGTCCTTGTCCACGAGGAGCGTGGGCAACTAGCAAAACTCTCACAGGCGATTGCAAACGCAGGTGGGAACTTCGTTGCATTTGGTATGTTTCAGGGAGAGAATGTCACCAATCGCCTGGTTACATTCAAAGTCGAAGGCATAAATATGGACCAGGTCAAGGCAATCGTTGAGCCGGTTGTCGAAGGATTGGTAGATATTCGCGTCACTAATCCATAATCGCCCCTCTGATTTGCGGATAGCAGAACCTGTTTGACAAAAACCATGTCAAACAGGTTTATTTCTTCTATTGTTCCGAGTGTGGATTCTCTCAAGTCCCAAAACCCCGGTTCGACGTCCAGGCGCGCTTACCTACCAATCCATCAGTCTCGATTTCAGGGTGCTTACCAATACGCACGCGCAATCACGGCGGAGTGATGGGGGTCAACTCGGTTAGAAGAACTGGAATCAACAATTAGACCTTTGAAGGAACTCAAGGTGTATCGAACAGGCAGAGTATAATCTTCCTCATGACATCTATTGTTGCCCTCGACATCGAGACGACCGGGCTCGATTATCAAAAAGACGCCATCATCGAAATCGGAGCGGTGCGTTTTAATGACCGTCGAATTGAAGGGGAATGGACAACCCTGATCAATCCCGCAAGGCGAATACCCCCATTAATCACAAATTTGACCGGCATCACAGACCAAATGGTGCTTGGCGCTCCCCCAATCAAGGCAGCTCTCCCGGAGTTGGTTGAGTTTATTGGAAACACTCCTGTTCTCGGACATAATATCGGCTTTGATCTTTCCTTCTTGCGGCGTTACAAAATCCTGCAGGCGAATGATGCCATAGATACCTACGAACTGGCAGCGGTACTTCTCCCGAGCGCCAGCCGCTACAATCTCGGATCACTGACTCAGGAATTAGGAGTCCTGCTGCCTGCTACGCACCGCGCTCATGATGATGCTCATGCAACCCGCGGCGTATTCCTCCGGCTGGTCGAGCTAGCTATGGAGCTTCCCATCCACCTGCTAGCGGAGATCGTCAGGCTTAGTGAGCCCATTGAATGGGGTGGCGCCTGGGCGTTTCGCCAGGCAATGCGTGCCCGAAGCCGGGAACTTGTATCTGCCCAGCAAGTTCGCTACGCTTACCAGGGACCAATCTTCACCGAAACGCCAGTGAAGCCCTCGTCGCCCCTCCAACCCCTGGAGAAATCCATCCCAATCGATCCGGAGGAGACGGCGGCTATTCTAGAATATGGTGGGGCATTCTCACAACACTTCCCAAACTTTGAGTACCGCCCTCAACAGGTTGGCATGGCGCATGCAGTCGCCGACGCCATATCCTACAGCAAACATCTCATGGTTGAAGCTTCTACCGGCACGGGGAAGAGCATGGCATACTTAATCCCCGCCGCACTCTGGGCAATACAGAATAAGAATCGTGTAGTGATATCCACGAATACCATCAACTTGCAGGACCAGTTGATCAATAAAGATATCCCCGATTTGTGTAATGCTCTAGGGATCGACCTGCGCTCGGTAATCTTAAAAGGCCGCTCTAACTACCTATGCCCTCGCAGGCTTGAAACACTGCGACGCAGAGGCGCAGAAACAGCAGACGAAATCCGTGTGCTCGCCAAGATCCTTGTTTGGTTGCAAGCAACTCGCAGTGGAGATCGCGCGGAGCTCAATCTGAATGGTCCCATCGAGCGCAGCATGTGGAGCCGCATTTCTGCTGAAGATGATGGCTGTACCGCTGAAAATTGTCTAAAAAGCACTGGAGGCATCTGTCCATTCTACCGGGCACGCCAGGCAGCCCAATCAGCGCACTTGCTCATCGTAAACCACGCCTTGCTGTTATCTGATGTCGCTACGGGTAACAGGGTGCTCCCTGAATACCAGAATTTAATCGTAGACGAAGCCCACCATCTTGAAGATGCTACCACCAACGCCCTCAGCTTCCGGGTAACTCAATGGGAGATCGATCGCATGCTGCGCGAGCTCGGAGGACCACGTGCAGGTGCACTTGGCTGGTTCCTGGCTGCAGCCCAGGAGGCATTGAGACCGGAAGAGTTTATCACCGCAGAGAATATGGCGCATCAAGCGGCAGATCTGGCTTTCCAATTCGACCAAGCTACACGCCAATTCTACAAAGCGGTTGAAGAGTTCTTAGCCGAGCAGCGCGAAGGCAGGGCACTGGGCTCATATTCCCAGCAAGAGCGAATTGTTCCGGCTACACGCACGCTGGCTTCTTGGGCGGATGTCGAGAGCGCCTGGGATGAAGCCAGCCATCTCCTGAGCACGTTAATTGAAATTCAGGGGAAAATACTCCAGGGCTTGACAGAAATATTACCTTCCTTGCCGGAAGGCGATGACGAGCTTTTCAGCGCATTATCTAATCTGTATCGACGCTACAGCGACCTACACGATAATCTTGAAGGATTAGTGTTCAAGCCAGAAGCCGACCGTATCTATTGGGCTGAGATCAATTCGAGTGCCTCGCAGCTTGCCCTCAATGCTGCTCCGCTCCACATCGGTCAGTTGATGCAGCGATATTTGTGGCATGAAAAAGACTCGGTTATCCTGACCTCTGCCACACTTACTGCGGCGGGAGAATTTTCTTATCTGCGAAGCCGGCTGTATGCTGAAGATGCTGACGAGCTAGCCCTGGGTTCACCGTTTGACTTCGAGACCGCCGCACTGCTTTACGTTGCTAACGATATCCCAGAACCGGGTGACCGGCATGGTCACCAGCGCGCCGTAGAGAGTGGCTTGATCAACTTATGTAAAGCCACCGGTGGTCGCACATTAGTACTCTTTACCTCTTACGACCAGCTTCGTCGCACCTCGCAGGCGATCGCACCAGCCCTGGCTAAACACGATATATTGGTTTACGAGCAGGGAGAGGGTGCATCCCCACATAGCTTGCTTGAAACCTTCCGCACCAGCCCGCGAGCAGTGCTGCTTGGGACGCGCGCTTTCTGGGAAGGTGTGGATGTGCCTGGGGATGCGCTTTCTGTACTGGTCATCGTCAAGCTCCCCTTCGCCGTACCTTCCGACCCCATCGTCGCCGCCCGCTCAGAAACATTCGATGACCCTTTCTACCAGTATTCCTTGCCCGAGGCGATCTTACGTTTCCGCCAGGGTTTTGGTCGGTTGATCCGCACCCAGTTTGATCGTGGGGTTGTCGCAATCCTGGACAAACGGGTTCTCTCCAAGCGTTATGGGCGAATATTTCTCGAGTCCTTGCCTCCTTGCACTTCCAAAGTGGGCCCACTCACCGGTCTGCCAGGTGCCGCAAAACAATGGCTTAATCTGTAACGCGTACATCTCCAATTGCCAAATTAATCTGTAAATCCATGCGGAATTCCGCACTGTCATAATCAGGAGATGTGTAGCTGTTCTCCAGCTTCTCGTATCCATCCGGTGTGTGCACCGTTACCAGCGCACCGTCGGAGCGAATTCGAATACCAACCCCGCTTGGAACCTCGATGACAATCTGACCAATAGCACCACTGATTTTGCCCTCAAAATCTCCATTCTGGGGCAAGATGATGTGTAACTGCCCAACGCCTATGTTTGCGTCCAGATAACTAATCTGCACCTGGTCAAGATTCAGTATCGAAAGTCCTGCTCCCTGGTTGTAGCGCAGGCTGATCGGGAGGTTACGATTTAGTCCGATATCCCAGGTGCGACTGCCAGCATTACCAATTCCGACATACGCCCCAGATTGTCTCAGCCTGTATACTGCCTCTTCTCCTTGTATTGAAAACTCTTGGCTGGTGCCCACTCCCCGTCTGGCGGTTACAGTTCCAGATACTAATAGCGCTGGGTCATTCCCAGCTTGTATGTAAACATCCCCCACGGCATTATCTAGGATGACCTCTCCGCTCCGAGCCCCATCAAATGACTGGCTGATGCTTTCACCCTGCAACACCTGACCGGTTTCAACATTCACACCGAACAGCAATAAAGCTCCTACCAGTAGCACAAGTAGAACTACCAACCCTGCCAGCGATGCCCAGATAGAGCGCCGGCCCACCACGAGATCCAGACCGATAGCGACTAACAAAAGAGGCCACAGGCGAAGAATTAGCTGCCAGATGTTTGTGTTTATATAACCGAGATTTGAGAGAAGAAAGACGACGCCCAAACCAATCATGAAAGTCGCTCCAACTAGCCCTTCGCGCTGAAAAATATTATCCAATCCAATCGCGACCAGTATTAGCGGCCAGAACTGCAGGAGCGTCCCCCACAAATCCCCCGGTAAAACGTTAATATTATTGAGCAAAAAGATCACTCCCAGCGCGATGAGTATCAGTGGGCCGAACAAACTGCCTCGCTTGCGTGTTTTTTGACTTTGTGAATTGCTCATCTTATTCTCCTCTCCAGTGACGCGTGAGCAACGCGATCCCCCCCAGGATGATCAGCACAGGCCAGATCACATCGAAATCCAGCCAGTATAACCAGGGGAGCTCTAAATTTTGAATCAGGAATGCAATCCCGAGAATCACAAGGGCAGACCCGATCAAAAGACCGGCGCGTGGATTGGGATTGCGCACAATACTACGAAGGTCGTCCCCCATCAATCGGGCGCGCTCGGCGATCTCCTGGCTACTCAACAGTACGGTCTCTTGCAGGTTTGCATCGCCTTCCAGACCTTCAAGGGGGATAATTATCCACAGAAGGATGTAAACCAGCATTGCGACGCCACCGCCCCCAAATGTGAGCAGAATGAAAAACAAGCGCACTAGGACCGAATCAATTCGCAGATATTCTGCCAGACCTCCGCAAACGCCAGCGATCATGGAATCGCTACGACTTCGATACAGTCTCTGATTCATATAACTCCTCTATCTTGATCGAAAGGTTCGGTAGATCAAGACAATCCCTCCAAGAATCAGAGCAACTGGCCATACATACCCAAATAGTTGCTCCGCTGCGGCAGAGATGATCACTCCGATGACTAACAAAATAATCGCCGGGTACCAAGCCCATGTCAGGCGGTTTTCTGGTGTACGTATTAGCGCAAGCACCAGGAAGGTCAGACCCAAGCCAAAGAATAAGACCCCTGCGCTCCCAAAACCCCCCATGGCGTTGTCCAGGAAAATGATGGTTGTGAGCGTAAACATCACCCCAGCTGGGATCAATGCCCACCAGTTGCGGCTATCGGAAAGATACACCGCAGAAAAAGCAACCCCTATCCCGCCTAAAATGAATGCGCCGCCGAAAATACTGCTTATGGTGGGAAGATAACTATCGGAAATAATCGTGGCGGCGATTCCTAAGAGAGTGAACCCAGGGATAAGGCTCCACCAATGCATGCGGTCGCTGAGAAATACCACGAGAAACAATAATCCCGCAAGAGCAAATACCACTCCCCAAAATATCCCGCTCAGCTCAAAGCTGAACAGGTTTTGAAGGAGAAAAATCACCCCAGCAACAATCAATAATACTCCCCACAATACACGCGATTGAAGCCACTTAGACATTCTCAGCCTCCTTTATCGAACCATCTCCAGACATCGATGACCGGATAAGGTTCTGCTTTAACTCCCACAACTGTTGGCTCAGGGAGACATGATAAATATGCGGGAACATGATCCTGCGAACACCCAAGTCCAGCCGGTTGACATCTTCGATTCTTCTCTGTCGAATCATATCAATCGGAGGCATCTCGTATACCAGCTTGCCTTCTTTCAAAATGTCCACAAGCAGTCCTTCGATCTCTGAGATTCCTCTCCGCTCCATGAAACGATATTTGGTATGGTCAGTAGGGTGTCTCATCGTGAGACGATCGGCTTCCCGCGGGGCTTCCTGCGCAAGGCTGAGCAGGTCTGCCGTTGCCTTTCCACGCTGATCGTAGATGCGCCACACCTGTTTATGTCCTGGATTTGGTGTTTTAGAGGGCGTTTCAGAAATCTTTATGGCAGGTATCCAGCCACCTTGATCATATACTGCTACTAGCTTATACACCCCACCGAGCGCCGGCTCACCCCAAGACGTTATCAACCGAGTTCCCACGCCGTATACTAACCGGCGGATCAGGCTCTCTGCGTCGATCCCGTACCGTGGGGCTTCCTCCTCGATCTGTGTAATAATTTGCCAGATGATGAGCTCGTCCAAATTATTCGAAAGGACGATCGATGCATCCGGGAAACCAGCATTGTTCAACATACGGGCAGATTGAATCGCCAGGTAAGCAAGGTCGCCAGAATCCAATCGGATGCCCATCGGTTTGTGCCCCTTGCGGCGAAGACTCTCAAATACGCGGATTGCATTCGGCACGCCGCTTTCCAGTGTATTGATCGTGTCTACGAGCAACAAGCAATCATCCGGGTAAATATCAGCATACGCTTGAAAAGCATCCAGCTCAGTCATGCCCAATGCCAGGTAGAGCTGAACCATGCTGTGCGCATGCGTGCCTTTGGGTGGGAAATCCAGTACCGATGAAATCCCAACATTGGACGTAAAGTCCGCTCCTCCAATCAGAGCAGCTCTCGCACCTGCATTTGCCCCTGTGCCGTGCGCCCGTCGCAGGCCAAACTCCAGCATGACCTGGCCTCTGCCAATCTCTCGAATACGGGCTGCCTTGGTGGCGATCAGAATCTGGTAATTTAGATGATTGAGCAGAGAGGTCTCGAGGATCTGAGCCATGGCAAGTGGTCCTTGCACCACGGTGACCGGCTCATTTGGATGGATTACACGGCCTTCTGGGATTGCTTGCAGACTGATCCCGCTGAAATCTCCATTTCTTCTAAGCCAGGTGAGGAAGTCATCGGCAAATAATTGCCCTCCCTGCAGGCTTTGATGGGCTCGTAAATATTCGATCTCCTCATCACCAAAGCTCGCCCTGTCCATCCAATCTACCAGCCATTCCAAGCCAGCGTTAATGCAATATCCCGCTTTGTGATTACCGTAATCTGGGTAATGACGGAAGAAGTGGTCGAACTGCACTTGCTTCTCGTGCAATCCCATGCGGAAATACAGCTGGGCCATAGTAAGCTGGTATTGATCCGTAAAGAGTATCCCTTCGGCTATACGTTGTTCTTCTGGTTTCACAAGAATGCCACCTGATTAGCTGATTTTGACTGAGCCAACACCCATATGGATTTCCATCTCGACCTTGTTCTCCGCGGTTTCGTATCCGGCGGACTGGTGCAGGTTAGATCCCACCAGGGGAAAACGGTTCGGATCCACATCGATCGACGACAGACCTCCTTCCGACCGTATACGCGCAGCCACGCCTGATGGCACTCTCATGAGAACGGAAGCTACCCCGGCATCCACGATAACTCGTGTGCTTGACGCGTTCGCGGGCAATTCGATTTCAGTCGAGCTCGCCCCAGATTTCAGGTGTATCTCGGAAACCTTCAGATCGCGCAAATCAATGCGCGCTTCCCCCGCACCGGTTTCAAATTCCAATGCTACTGGGATCTTTTCGCTGAGTCCGACTGACCAGTCTAACGATCCCCCTGGCATCCAATCGAATGGAAACATACCCTTCGGTACACTCATTTTCACCGAAAGGGTTTCCCCTTGCCTTTGGGTATCTACCTCTACACCTCCTCCAAAATCGCCCTCGACCAGAGTATCAACCTGACCACCAGAATAGACGTTCAGTCTTCCAGCAGCATGCTGAAATTTTATCCTTGCCTGGTGAGCGCCATCCAGAGGAATACTTCTGTGCTCACTCGCTGGTGCTTGCCGGAATAGCGTCCCGTACAGGATTCTCGCGCCTAGCATGATAAGAAGCGTTGGCCAAATTATGTTCCAAATATTGATATTTCCCAGTAATCCCAGGTTGTCCAGCATTAATATCAGCCCAATGAGCACCAACAACAATCCCCAGAATAATGAACCTCTTCGCATTAATAGCGCTCCTCTCGTTTAGGTGCCTGGTCCTGATTGTTATACGCATATATATTCATTCGGTCGCGTATGTGGGTTTGTCTACCCCACTAAGCCTAATTTTACCTCGATCTCAATTTTCACTGTAAAATAGTTGCCATGGCGGACTTTCACAATCTTCCCGAGCGACAAATGTATTCCTCAGCATTACAGGACTTTCGCCGCGCCCGTAGCCAGGCCTTCCTGAGAGAAATTGTCTCCCGTTACACCGGTCAGTCGACCGAATTGCTCTCTTATGAGGATGTTCGCCAGAAGCTTCGTGCGTATGCCAGCTCAGATCGTGGCCTTCAGGACATCCCCCTCACCTCTATTGTCGGTTCCGTCGGGAGGTATAACGATTTTACACGTGATTTTTTACCCCGTCAGGACTCGGACAAGGAACGGTGGGCACGTGTGAAAGCCATAGCAGACGGTTCGAGAGGTTTTCCTCCGATCGATGTTTACAAGATGGGAGATGTATATTTCGTCAAGGATGGCAATCATCGCGTCTCAGTGGCACGCCAGCTCGGTGCTGAGTTTATCCAGGCGTATGTTACTGAAGTCCGCACTCGTGTCCCTCTAACACCCGAAACACAACCGGATGATCTTATCGTAATAGCAGAGTACGCAGAGTTCCTCGAACGCACAAGCCTGGATAAATTGTACCCTGACTCAAATCTCAGCGTTACAATACCCGGTCAGTACGCTATCCTACTGGAGCATATTGCCGTCCATCGCCATCATATGGGGAATGAGCAAATGCGCTTCATCTCAGAGCAAGAATCAGGTCAGGATTGGTACGATACTGTGTATCTCCCGGTTGTGCGCTCAATCCGCGAGTTGGGCATACTCCGCCACTTCCCCGGACGAACCGAAACTGATTTATATTTGTGGATCACTGAACATCGCACATCCCTTGAAGAAGAGTGGGATATTGAAATCCCTACAGAAGTTGCTGCTCTGGATTTGAGCGAACAAGAGAACGCAGATGAAGAATCGCTTATCAGCCGTATCGGAGGGGCCCTTCTCGAATTCGTCTCGCTAGGCTCGCTTGAGGTTGGACCGCCTCCTGGGAAGTGGCGCCAGGAAGTTTCCGCTACCCATCACGATGACCGGATCTTTCCAGATATTCTCGTGCCGGTCAATGGAGAGGAAAGTGGCTGGTTTGCACTCAATCAAGCGCTGGTTATTGCAGAAAAAGAAGGCTCGCGCTTGTTTGGGTTCCACCTCGTTCTTGAAAACGAGATCGAGAGTGAAATTGCCCAGGGAGTGAAATTGGAGTTTGAGCAGCGGTGCCAGGAACGAGGCATTCAGGGGAGGTTGATGATCCGATCGGGAGAGATTGCTCGGGCGATCGCAAACGAAGCCCGCCTGACAGATCTGGTCGTCACCACCTTACTTTACCCACCCCCCACGAGCCTGCTTGCCCGGCGCGAATGGGGATTTAGAGAGCTCATCCGGCGCTGTCCTCGTCCTATTCTCGCAGTGCCGCAAGTAGTGTCGCCTGCAAATCACGCTTTGCTCTCATACGACGGCAGCCCAAAAGCTGATGAAGCTCTTTTCATCGCCACATATTGTGCAACTCGCTGGTCAATTCCACTAACGGTCATTACTGTTTTCGGCGAAAGCGATATCCCCCCTGAAACTTTGTTACGTGCAAAAATCTATCTCGAAGAGCATGAGGTTGAGGCCAATCTGGTCGCAGAAACAGGTCCTGTTGCCGCAACGATTCTCAAAACCGTCAATTCGACTCAAGCTGATATCATCATTATGGGTGGGTACGGGTTGAACCCCGGATTGAAATCCATCTTGGGAAGTAAGGTAGATCACGTTTTGCGGGAAGCGAAAACACCTGTTCTGATTTGCCGGTAGTCCGGGATGGTGGTTTCTTTAAACCCATAGGTGTTAATTACCCGCGTGCGACCAACAAGCGTTTCAGTGACTTCTTCGGGATGGTAAACGTGGACATGTCCATGAAAATGATATTCGGGCTGGAATGTCTTCACCAGCCACCGGAACGCACTGATGCCCTGGTGGGTAAGATCATCGCGATCATGCGTATCTTTTGCGGGTGAGTGGGTTACAAAAACATCCAGGTAGCGCCCATAGAGGATCCGATTCCTTAGCAATGCGGGCATGATTGACGTGACATTCAACCACATCTCAAATTGAGTATATTGGTAATCGCCTTCTTTGTATCGCAGGCTGCCTTCGACCCCGGCTAGTAGTAGACCGTTATATTGGACCACCTTTTGATGGAGATCTGTACCTCCATCGGGTCCGGTGCGCTTGCCAGCCCTTCCGAACTCAATTCGTTTGTCATGGTTGCCGCGCACATAAAAAAGAGGCTTCTCAAGGATGGTGAGAGCGAATTCCTGATAGTAATACGGAAGGTCTCCACAACCAATGATCAGGTCGATGTCTTGGAACCGATTGCGAATCTGAGGACTGTATATAAACGGTACAATTACGTCCGAGATGCTAAGGATCTTCATCAGGCAGGTTCACTATGAGTGGATAAAATAATAAGATAATCTTCCCAATTTCGACCCACCCTCATTCCTCTCTTATTGAATTGTTCGATGTTTTTTCCCAGAAGGTAACGACCAACTGGATCTACAGGATTATAACCTGTGCCATGAGGGCTGATACAAATGGTGCGACATGTTATAATCGCTATAACGCATTGCGTTATATTAACGAAAGGAGTTGACCCATGCCTGCAAAGACAAAGGGAGTAGAACAACCATCGGAAGATACGTCACGCCCTTTATTTGAATCCTCGCGCAAGGTTTTGCTTGCTGCAATCGGCGCAATGGCACTAGCGCAAGACGAGATTGAAGAATTTATCACCCGCCTTGTAGACAGGGGGGAGATTGCCGACCGTGAGGGACGCCAATTGTTGCACGAGATTATCGAGAGGCGCAAGAAAAACTCGTCCAAAATGGAGGATGAGTTTACCAAACGCATCGAGACGATCCTCACTCGCCTCAACGTCCCTACCAAGGCAGATATTGAAGCACTCGGGAACAAAATTGCAACTTTGTCAAAAAAAGTGGATGAATTAAAGAAATCATCCCAATCGTCCTGAACCCTCACCCATGCGGCTGATAAAACGCTACGAGAATCGGAAGCTCTACGATGCGCAAGCGAAACGATATATCACGCTCGACGGTATCGCAGAGTTGATCCGCCAGGGACAGGACGTGCAGGTAATCGACCACACATCTGCTGAGGATCTTACCGCTTTCACACTCACCCAGGTGATCTGTGATCAGGAGAAAAGGCAGGCTGGGTTTATGCCTCGCTCTCTTTTGGCAGACCTGATCCAAGCTCGAAGAGATCAGCTTCTCGACGTACAACACAATCTCTTCTCCCATATCCTCCACAAATCTGCTCCCAGCGAAGAGCTCATTGAGTCAGTCTTGCAGACTCATAATATCCCATCCCGGGAAGATATTGACAAGATCCTGGCGCAGCTCGATACCCTTAGTGAGCAGCTGGACGGGCTAGCTACTTAATCCGTTGAAAAACAACTCTTCGGGTACTCACCCTCTAATTGAGGTGGTCATTCTCTTCTTACGATTGGGTTTTACCGCCTTTGGGGGACCTGTAGCGCATATCGCCATGTACCAAGATGAGGTTGTGAAACGCCGTAAGTGGCTAACCGACCAGCAATTCCTGGATTTAATCGGAATCACCAATCTGATCCCAGGGCCAAATTCCACCGAGATGGTCCTCCATATCGGTCTCAGACGAGCCGGGTGGGCAGGGTTCTTCTTAGGGGGATTTAGTTTCATATTGCCATCAGTGGCTATGGTACTTTTGCTCGCCTGGCTGTATACTCGCTACGGCACTACGCCCCAAGCCAGCTGGCTGTTTGGCGGCGTCCAGCCCGTGGTTGTTGCGATCATCGCACAGGCGCTTTGGGGGTTAAGCCGCACTGCCCTAAAGAGCCTGTTCTCAGGGATGGTAGCTGTCGCAGCTCTCGTCCTTTATCTTTTCAATATACACCCTCTCGTGATCATCCTCTCATGTGCGATCGTCGTGATGCTGGTGGAAAACGCCCCTCGACTGCACAACACACATCTCACAACCCTTATTCTTTCCTATGGAAGCCTGGCTTCGCCATCAGTAGCTTTCATACCATTCAGCCTGCCTTTATTATTTCTCACCTTCCTAAAAATTGGGGCCGTCCTTTATGGCTCTGGATACGTTCTTTTGGCGTTCCTTCATGCTGATTTTGTCGCTCGCCTCGGATGGCTCACGGATAGCCAATTGCTCGATGCAATAGCCATTGGCCAGATTACACCTGGGCCAGTTTTTACCTCTGCTACTTTCATTGGCTATATACTAGGGGGATTCCCTGCAGCAATCCTGGCCACCATTGGAATATTCCTCCCATCATTCGTATTCGTCGCACTGAGTAGCTCGCTTATCCCATACCTTCGCTCCTCCCCATGGCTCGCCAGCCTATTGGACGGAGTCATTCTGGCATCTTTGGGGTTGATGGCAGGTGTCACCTGGCAACTGACCGCACCCTTGTTGACGGAATTCTGGAGTGTGGTTATTATCCTGGTCTCATGTGTTATGCTCCTGATCTATCGCATTAACACAACCTGGTTGATCCTGGCAGGGGCGTTGGCTGGACTAATCTTAAGAATTGGGAAATAAAATGGAGTTTGGTCGAATGACTTGCTCAACAAGAACAGCAAAGATTCTCTTCTTTATTTCGGTCATCCTCATCGGTGTAATTGCTTGCCAGGTAACAGACCTGTCACCCCTCCCTCCAACACCGACTCAAACGCCCGAGCCTACACCATTACCGCCAATACCCGTTCAGCCAGGGGATGAAAATCCTGATGAGCCGGTATTTATCGCCGGAGAAATCACTTATACTTCGCCATTTTTCTTGAATAGCATTAATGAGCCTTTTGTGCTCTTAGAGGACCAAGCAGGTTTTATCAAAAGGGATAAAGATTTTGTATTTCGCCTCGAAGGTCAAGCAATTGGTCCAGTACAGGTTCATTCGGATGGCGAACCGCTCACTTACAGCCTGGCATTGCCTTCAATTCCTCAAGGGACACAGGTCGATGTGGATAACAACGGGCGGGACGATCCTGGAGTCCAGGTGTTTGCTGTAGCGTATTGGTCCAATATTTGGGGAGGACCTTTCCTTGAAGAGCGTGATGGGCATGGCTGGTCAACCGCCTATGCGTCGACCGTCCTCGATCCGGAACAAGGGGACGAAATCATTGGTGGTGTGCTTGTAGTTTGGTCGCCGGATGACAACCAGAGCTTCCCCTCCGGATTTGGCAGCGATGGCTTGCTATTCACATCGGATGACCCATCTGTACCTATCCCTGCAGGCTATAACTATGTGGATTTAAATCAAGATCCATTTCGCTTTTACAAAGAATCGCGCACACGGATCAGCTTGAACGAAGGCGATATCGCGGTAAACGATTACACAGCAATGAGTTACGGTGATGCATTTGATACGATGATTCAAAAAGTGCAGCGTGAGTACCCATTTACAATCGAGAAGGGTATCGACTGGCAGGATCTCGAAGAGAGGTATCATAACCAAATCGAACGCGTATCGAAGGATAGAGATTATTTCAATTTGATTCATGCATTTGCGCAAGAAATACCCGATGCGCATGTGAATCTTCAGCTATCATCGGAAGCATTTTTCGAAGAAAATGGTGGTAGTTATGGGCTCGTTCTAAAGGAATTAAGCAACGGGCGAGTTCTCGTTACTCAGGTATTTCCGGAAACGCCGGGGAATAAAGCTGGGGTATTACCCGGCGCCGAAATCATCACCTGGAACGGGAAGCCGGTAGCTGATGCAATCAGCGAGGTTACACCATACTTCGGTCCTTATTCAACAGACCACCATCTCCGACTGGAACAGGCTGTCTTCTTAACCCGTGACCCAGTCGACACAGAAGTGAATATCAGCTTTCGAAATCCTGGGGAGCTTACTGACCGATCAATAGAAATGAAAGCCGAGATCGAGTACGACTCCTTATTCACAGCGATACCTCAGTTTAGTCAAGATCCCCTTATTCCGCCAGTAGAAGGTGAGATTCTTGACAATTCTGGGCTTGGGTATATACGCATCAACACTTTCTCTGCGGATTACGGTCTTATGGCACGGCTGTGGGATCATTTCCTCGGTCTTTTGCTGGAGAACCAGGTCCCCGGTTTGATTATCGATGTGCGCATAAACTCGGGTGGCTCGGGCTCATTGGCGATCGATTTTGCTGGGTATTTTTTCGAAGAAGAAATACCGCTCTACGAAACCCTATACTACTCAGAGTACAGCCAAACCTTCGAGCACTCGGGGTCTACTAAAATTCTTAAGCCGGGACCAATTTTCTATGAAGGACTGGTTGCGGTTTTGGTTAGCCCATACTGCGTGAGTGCCTGTGAGGGGTTTGCTTACGCACTCAGTCAACACGAACGCTCCTTAGTCGTCGGCAATTTCCCCAGTGCAGGGGCATACGGAGAAGTCGGTCGAGGGCAATACCATCTTCCAGGAGATATCGTCATGCAGCTTCCAACTGGTCGACACGAAACCCCTGATGGGAATCTCCTGCTTGAAGGGCTGGGTGTAAGGCTTGACATCACAGTGCCGATTACTGAGCAAAATGCATTAGGAGGAACCGACGCTGTACTGGATGCAGCAGTTGAAGCATTACTCAAGTAACCCTGCATTCAACCAGGAAATACAGAGACCTGGGCAGACTTTGGCTACCGCTCGAAAATTCCAGATTATAGAATCAAAACCCCCCATCCTTCAAAGATGGGGGGCATCATCATTGCCTAAAAGCTGAAAAACTAAACAGTACTTATTTTCTTAGCAATATCTTATTCGAATCAATCTTCCTTGGTTGCTAGAAATTGAATTTGTTCGTAACCGTTATGTAGAATCTGCTTCAATTCTGAATAGGTCTCCTCAAAGTCTTGCATCGATTTTCCAATCGGGTCGGGGATATCATAGTTCAGTCCTACCATCTCGCTCAGAAGAAAAACGTTATGCCCTGCATTTGGGAATTCAATCTTCAATGCTTCCTTGTGACCACGTTCCATTGTGAGGATAAGGTCATACTCAGTTAGCATACAGGCATCTACAGGCTTGGATACGTGCTTGCCTGGGGAATGACCGTGCTCTAACAATACCATTCTCGTTTTTTGCGCCATCTCTGCTCCCTCCATAGACCAGGTACCCGCAGAATCCACCTGCCAATCCTTTCCATCCTCTTTCAAATAATCCTGAAAGAGTACCATTGCCATTGGTGAACGGCAGATGTTGGCTGTGCAAACAAATAGAACTGACGGCATAAAATATTCTCACCCAGGTTTCGCGGGGGATACTTTTTCTTTGTTCCCTGTCTTATCGCGCTTCCACTTCAATCCATTTTTCTTACGCGTGCTGACCCCAGAATCGTTATCTTGGTGATTGTAATTGTAAGAATAATAATATCCCTGATATCGATACTTCTGGTACTGGAAACGTCCGGTTTCCACTTCGTTGAGTACTACCCCTAATAGGTTCGCTCCTACCCTGCGAAGCTGTTCTACAGCCTGCTTTGCTGCTGCTTGGTTTGTAGTGCCTGGTTTGATGACTAATAGGACACCATCTACTTTTCTTGCCAACACAGCTGAGTCTGTCACCGCCATGACCGGAGGCGAATCAATGACGATAACGTCAGCATTGGTCTTCGCATTTTCAAGGATTTCATTAAATCTTTCGGTTCCCAATAATTCTGATGGATTTGGGGGGATTTCACCTGCAGTAAGCAGAGACAATCCTTCAACCGAAGTTTTTTGAAGACTACCGTCCAAATTTAAATGTGTCTGCACAAATAGGGAGGTCATTCCCATCCGATTTCTGATCTTGAATATCTGGTGAATTTTCGGCCGCCGTAAATCTGCGTCTATTAGGATTACCCGGCTACCCCCTTGCGCTATTACGATGCTCAGATTTGTCGCTATTGTACTTTTACCATCAGATGGTGACGGGCTTGTGACCAAGAGAGTAGTCAAAGGTCTGTCTACGCTGGCATACGTTAGATTGGTTCTCAAAGACCGAAAGGCTTCTGACACGGGTGCTCGAGGCTCATTGTCCGCAATCATAGCCACTTCCTGGTTATATCGTGCAATGAATGCCAGTACAGGTAAACCCAAATGCCTCTGAATATCATCAGGACTTTTTATCGTAGAATCAAGTGCCTCGATTGTAAAAGCCGCTGCGATGCTGATAATCGCTCCTAAGATAGCAGAGACAATTGTGTTCAGTGGGATAGTAGGGAGGATCGGCTTCACCGGTACTCTAGCTCGCTCAACGGGGATGAGAGTAGATGTCGATTGAGCCTCAGCCAGTCGCACCTGCTCGAAGCTGAGTAATAAACTTGAATAGATCCTTCGATATTCCGCTAAGGATGCCTCAGTTCGAGTGCGAGTCTCCTGGTCTTCAAGACTGTCCTCCAGGCCCTCAAGAGACATACTCGTCACACGGATACGCTCATTAATTTCGTCAAGCTGTTTTATTAGGTTGTTTTTTGAGACAATAAAGCGATCCTCTTGCATTATGCGGTTTTGTTCTATGAAAACGTCAACCAGATAATTCAAGACGCTGGCAGCCATCTCAGGATTTGGATCTTCATAATCGATTTGGATAAGCTGAGTATCCTGCAGAGGATTTACTTGAATCGATTCGCGCATGATTTCAGCTTTCGTTGGCAAGTCCAGATCGTCGATAACAGTATCTAACACGCTTTTCATCGTCGCAATCTGGGCGTAAGTTTGTGCTAAACGTTCACTTGTCATCACAGATGCCAGGTCTGCTGACTTCGTTGCAGGTGCTTGGTTTATTAATAATTTCACACTCGCCTGATAGATCGGTGTCAGCCGAATGCTGATGCCATATGCTACGCCTCCAGCCACAACGGTTGTAAGAACAATGAGCCAACCCCAGCGGAAAAGGATAGCGAAGTAGCGCCTTACCACATCACCAAATGAAGAGAATCTCATAACTCCATTGCTCTCAGAACCGTCTCGATTGCCTGACTGGATTAAGCCTCGGATGAGCTAGTCTCAGAATCTGCAAGATAATATTCATGATAAGTATGGTAATACCCTTTGTAGTAGCTGTATTTGTAGCGTGTCCGTGACATTTCAACATCATTCAGCACCACACCCAAAGTTTTCGCTCCAACACGTTCCAGCTGTTCCAGAGCCTGCTGGCAAGCATCCAGTTTTGTCACACCTGGTTTGATAACCAGCAGAACACCATCTACACGAGAGGAAAGCACAGCTGCATCAGTTACAGCGAGTATCGGGGGAGTGTCGATTAATATAGTATCGTACTCATCCTCGACAATACGGATGAGCTCGTTCATCTTCGCCGAAGCCAATAGCTCGGCTGGATTCGGTGGGAGAATCCCCGAGGTGAGTACAGACAAGTTCGTAATATCTGTTGCCTGGACTATCCCATCCAATTTAACCTTTTGTAATAAGAGTAACGAGCTTACTCCAGATCGATTGGATATTTTTAACTGCTTGTGCACTTCTGGCCTGCGCAGATCAGCGTCGAGTAGGAGGACTTTCCGCCCGCTTTGGGCTATCGCTACGCCAAGATTTGCCGCTACTGTCGACTTACCATCTTCTGGCGAAGGACTGGTGATCAATAATGTTCTAACACTCCGATCCACACTTGCAAATTGGATATTCGTCCGCAGGGAACGAAACGCCTCTGAAACTGGTGATCGAGGCAGGCTTGCGGAAATTGGCAGACCATTCTCGGATTGGTGGTGTGCAACCACACCTAAAACCGGTAAGCCAAACTCCCGCTGTACATCATCTGGGCTCAGTGTATCATCCATGGCTTCGAGAAAAAAGATGAGGGCTACGGATGATACTAATCCAAGCGCCACCCCCAGGATGGAGTTCAACAACGTCCTTGGCCGGATTGGTTTCTCAGGGATGGTAGCAACCTCAATCGGTGCTATTGTAGAGATAGAACTCGATTCGGCTATGCGCACTTGCTCGAAGCTTGTTAACAGCGATGTGTACATTTGCCGGTACTCTGAGAGCGCCCCATCTAACCGTTCCCGGTCGCTCTGCGAGCCAGCGGATATCGCCGCAGCATCCACCTCCGCCGAGGTTGTGGCAATCTGAGCCTCAATCTGCTCTAACTGGGATTGCAAGCTAGCTTTTGAGCTGGCGTATCGACTTGACTGGATTTCCCGGTTACGTTTAGAAAACACATCCACCAACGTATTGGCAATCTCAGCTGCTCGTTGGGGTGAGGTATCATCGACTCTCACCTCGATTAATTGCGTATCCTTGATTAAATCTGCCTGAATATTCTCCTGTAGTTCCTCTGAAGTCATGTTTAACTTCAGGTGCTCGATTACATCTTCAAGTACAGGCGTAGTTGTGATTAATTCCGTATAGGTGCGAGCAACACGCTCGCTTGCAAGTATCGAAGCATAATCGGTCGTTTTTGTTGTCGGTGCTTCGTTGACCAACAACACAGATACCGCCTGGTACACTGGTGTAGTTCGCTTGCTCAGAATATACCCCAGCATGCCGCCCAATAATATGCCTAAGAATAGCAACCAAGCCCGGTTCAGGAGCAAGATTAGAATACGGCGTACTTCATCTGAAAAATTTTGGGACTCCAACTCCACCTCTAACATGGTTATTTAGCGCTCGCTGCTTGTTTGCCATGGACAACACTCTCCACGACCAGATCCACTTGTTCATCACTCATGCCCGGGTATAAAGGCAAGGTCACTTCACGGGAGGCAGCCAATTCAGTAATCGCAAGCCGAACATTAGGGACCTTTTTCTTATAGTAATCAAAGCAATGCACAGGGGGATAATGAATGCTCGTTTGAATACCGGTTGAGCGCATATAATCGATAAATATTTTGCGTTCCACATCCTCCGGTAATAAAATCGGAAACAAGTGATAGGAGGATTCTCCAGCTGCATTGCGGAATGGCAACCCAAAGCCATGTCCGGTAAGGCTCTGCCAGTATCGATGAGTGATTTCTCTTCGGCGATTGTTATTTTTATCCAATTTCTCTAATTGTACATGCCCAAGCGCTGAGCGCATCTCGTCTATTCGGTAGTTAAATCCCAATGCGACCACATCATACGAATATGCGTGTCCATGATGCCTGTCCCATGTGAGGCTGGTCATCCCATGCGAGCGTAGTAAGCGTACTTTCTCAGCCAGGTCGTCTCTGCTCGTGACCAGCATCCCGCCTTCTCCTGATGACATGTTCTTATTTGAGAAAAAACTAAAGCACCCAATATCTCCCCAGGTACCGAGCGATCTTCCATCGAAACTCGCACCCGGAGCATGAGCTGCGTCTTCTATCACGGCAAGTCCGTGTCGGGAAGCGATTTCCAAAATTTCCTGCATCTGGCAAGGATAGCCTCCATAGTGCATCACAAGGATTGCTTTGGTTTGCGGAGTTATTGAACGCTCGATCTGCTCAGGTGATATGTTTAGATCGTCCACTCCAATAATGTCCGCGAATTTCACATTGGCGCCGGTATACAGCACAGCATTCGCTGTTGCGACGAACGTGAGGGATGGCAGGATCACTTCATCCCCACTGCCAATAGCAAGAGCCAGGTTTGCCAAGTGAAGCGCCACCGTCGCATTTGAGACCGCGATTGCGTGTTTTACTCCCAGTCGATGGGCAAATGCAGCCTCGAATTGTTGCGTAATACTCCCCATAGTTAGCCAGCGGCTACGGAGCACCTTCAGCACGGCTCGTTCTTCACGTGCGTCGTAATCCAGATCAGCTAGGGGTACACGCCACTCCATCTATTCTTCACCCAATATTTGTGGCCGGATCGATTCGAAATCAGCGACTGCTTGTTCATAGTCGTCGGAACGGCCAAGATCTTGCCAGTAACCATCAAATAGATAACCCGAGACTTTCTCACCTCCGCTGATCATCTTTAGGACCAGATTGGGAAAGTCCAGGTATCGATTGTACTCGATATAATCCAGAACTCGTGGCTCAAACACATAAATGCCCATGCTCACCTGAAATTCATAGGTTGGCTTTTCTGTATAACCTACAATGTTATTTGAGTCGACAACCTGGAGGACTCCCAGGTCAATTTTTACTTCTCTCCGGTGAGCAGCAATGGTAGCGACTGCGCCCCTCTCGTGGTGCACCCGAATTAATTCGGCCAGGTCAAGCGTCGTGAGCACATCCCCGTTCGACACCAAAAATGTCTTGTCCAAACCTTTTATTAGGGAAAGGGGTCCGGCAGTGCCTAATGGTTCTGCCTCGTAGCTGTACTGGATATTTATTCCAAAACGGGTGCCATCCTCAAAAAACGCCCGCATTAACCCTGAGAGATGTCCAACTGTAAGGATTACTTCGTCGATGCCTGCACGTTTCATCTGCCTGAGCATGATCTCTAAAATTGGCATATCCCCGATTGGCATCAAAGGCTTCGGAAGTATTTTTGTATAGGGCGCCAGACGAGTCCCCTTACCCCCGGCGAGTACAACTGCTTTCAATTATCCTCCGATTGTCTTATTAAGGCGGGTAATATGATGGGAGCGTACATATCTAGATCCCCGCTACCCTAGATTTGGTAAATTGACGGGCGGTACAGATCGAGATGATCTTGGATCCAATGGATAGTGCGGAGTAATCCATCTTCCAGGCTAACCATAGGTTGCCAGCCAAGGAGCTCCTTCGCTAAGCGATTATCACAGAGCAATCGCTCTACCTCGCTTTTTGGAGGGCGAAGTCGTGAAGCCTCGGTCCTGATCTCGATTGGTTTGTTGACTATCGCGATAATTACTTCCGCTAGCTCTCGAACGCTTATCTCGATGCCTGTACCCAGGTTGATCGTCGCTCCTTCGATTTCTGGAATCTCTCCTGCTCTGAGAAAGCCGTCTACGGTATCCGACACGTAGGTAAGATCCCGTCGAGCTTCCAAGTTTCCGAGCTCTACGATATTTCCCGCCAATGCCTGTGTGATGATCGTTGGGATAACCGCCCGCGCAGATTGCCGCGGTCCGTAAGTATTAAATGGTCTCACCGTAACGACAGGCAAATCAAAGGATCGATAAAAGCTTTCGGCAAGCTTGTCTGCTCCAATTTTGCTCGCCGAATACGGCGATTGTCCCTGCAGCGGGTGAGCTTCATCGATTGGTACTTGCAGCGCAGTCCCATACACCTCACTGGTCGAGGTATGTACAAGTCTCGCTACCTTCAACTCTCTGGCACACAGGAGCACATTCGTGGTGCCTATCACATTCGTCTCGACAACTTCGAGCGGGTGAATGTACGAGTAGGGAATGGCAATCAGAGCACCAAGATGAAATACCATTTCCACGTCTTGCATGGCAGACCTGACAGCCGGGAGATCCCGGAGGTCGCCGGCGACTACATCGAGTCGCTGATAAATCCTTTCTGGTAATTGTCTTAGTAGACCCGGATCACCGCGGGAATTGTATCGCACGAGCGCACGCACCCGTGCGCCTTCCGCTGCCAGTCTCTCGATTAAATGACTGGCGATAAAGCCACCTGCCCCGGTGACCAAGATTGATTTACCTGCCCAATAATCTGCCAACCAGTTATCCCCGAATTTCGGGCTCCCCTTCGATTCGAATCATCTTCTCTCGCATCCTGTGTATTTGTTGCTGTATTCCCGCGAGATCTCCACTTTCCGCTCTCGTCTCGAGCTCATCCAACCAGCTCGCAAGATCGTCAGCGGGTATATTCTCAATGCTCTCGACTTCCCCGGCGGTTTCGTTTTCTTCAAGCCCATTCGCCACTCGTTTCAAGCTAGCGAGGATATCGGGCAGAGCATATACTCTGGCTGCTGTAGACTGGCAAATTTGTAGCAAGCCGTCTCGTTCGCTATCAGGGATGTTGTGAATGGCAAACAGGATAATCCCTACATCATACTTGACTACTAAATTAGGGATGTCCTCACGTCTTCCCAAAACATTAACGCCGCGGATTCGTGTGTCCTGTTTATATAAGTCGTCATCCACATAGCCCACAATGTGAAATAAACCCTGGTTCCGCCCACTGTTTAACCACCATGCCATGAACTGTCCACTATCACCACTTCCAATGATGAGAACGCGTTCCAGTGTCTTCATCGCTGTTCCGCGGGCGCGCAACCATCTCTCTGCAAGCTCACGAATCAATCGGATTCTATATCGAACCGCCACATATCCAATGAACGATAGCACTGCCGCCATCAGGACCAACGGCATCGGCAGGCTAGGCTCACCGACCCAGAAATAGTTGGCAAGCACTGCAATGGCGGTAGCCAATCCCACAGGCAAGACCAGGTCCATGATGTCCATCATATGGGCCTGCGACCAGGCAATCCGGTTCACCCCTGTCAGGGCTCCAACAAGACTGTATAGCACGGCAAAACCGAGGGCGATGCTCACCGCTCGGGATACACCCACATTCAAGGGACCGAAGCTGCGCCAGAAGATCCCAGTTGCCCCAATGGCTGCCAGCGTAACCAGCCAGTCGATCAGAAGCCAACGGAAGTGCCGGTAAATCAGTTTTGCAAGCGGTCCCAGGAATAATTGCTCCTCGGGAGGGGCAATCGCTCCAACCCTGGGTAATAAGACTATGAATGTCCAGAGTAGGGTATCGAAATCTAGGAGCAGCGAGTGGTGGCGTACGTAAAGCTGGTCCAGGCGCAATTTACTGGGCAAAATTGCCTGCAAATACGTATCCATCACCTGGGGGCCATGCAGCTGCGTCTCTTCATCACGGTACAGTACAGAGGCCGGGCTGGTGATACCCGGCCGGACAGAGAATATCTCCGCAGCCACGTCTTCAGGCCATGTGCGTGTAATTTCAGGGTCTTCAGGCCTGGGGCCCACCAGGCTCATCTCACCCTTTAGCACATTCCACAATTGGGGTAGCTCGTTCAGCTTCGTATCTCGCAGTTCGCGCCCAAATGGCGTGATGCGCGGGTCATCCAGCCCGGTGACTCGCGAACCCTGATAGCTCTCGACGGTCTCGTACATCGTGCGGAACTTGAGGATGTGGAACGCTTTGCCCCCTTTCCCGCTACGCCTTCCTTTGAAGAATATCGGTCCAGGCGAATCTCGGCGGACCCACCACGCGATCAGAGCGAAAGCCGGGGCCAGAAGCGTCAATCCTGCTATTGCAATAAAGATGTCAATTCCCCGCTTAACCGCCGCGTTAAGGTTGCGCCGCACCGCAGGAATGCCAGAATCGTTCCGCTCGCGAGAATTTAGGAGGATCTGTCGAGTTCTGCTCATATTGCAGGTCGACTTTGTCTTCTACCTTCATTACTTATTTGACAATCACCGATTAAGATTGATCTTATTTCGAACATAGCTTATTTGTTATATCTCATCTATGAGTAGTGATCCCATACTATCAGTTGAGAGACTGTTAAGATCAATGAAATATTCATTCATTTCTCTTCCATCAGGCGTTGCGTACATGCGGCTAACCGAGAAACCTAATTTCCGTAGAAATGATTAACCGCATCATTTCCAGATCGATCTGTGGTCAAGACGACACGCTTGAGCCCTCTAAGGTAGGCTTCTTCCAAAAATGCCTTCACCAAAGCAGTTCCAATTCCTTTTCCTTGACATGATGGTAGTACAGCAATAGACATGAGTGTACCTTGATAATCCGCTTTTGAAGCCTCAGATGGCATCTTTAAGTGCTCGCACCAATCTAGGAAAGATTTTTGGATTTCTGATTAATGGTACGTATTGAAGCTAGCCCAAACTGCCACCAACGCTTCATTAAGGTTCGCTTGTAGAAATCTGCTGATTGACTCGTACCAGAGACAAAACCTTTGATATCTTCATTTTCTTCAAACAAATATGCTATCCCAGACGACGTCATAGAGAATTGACAAATATAACGCTTGTAAAAATCCTATCGCCCAGAAACGATAAGAAAAATCCAGGAAATGCTTCTATATGTGTAGCCACCACCTTCTCAACATCGATACAACGCATCTCCCTGATAGAATTGAGATTGGTAATTGTCACATTATCCATTAAGGGTTTCAACTAACAATTTCTCAAATTCAGTTGCTGCGAATTCGGGAGAATGATATTTCTGCACATAGTCTCTCCCGTTTTCTGAGCAAGCTCTACGCAAACCTTCGTCGCTTTTTGTCATCAAGATCGCTTGAGCCAATTCTTCAGGCGACTCCGGTGGGATACAAATCCCTCCTTTGGACCGCTCGACTACCTCCCAGGCATCGCTCCCCGGATCTAAGCTGGCAATAAGCGGGCAGCCGCTCGCCAAGATTGAATATATTTTTGATGGTAAGGTCGCAAACCCAGCACCCTTCCGTAAGGTAACTAAACATACATCTGCAGATGCATATACCTCGGATATCCGCTCGCTCGGTTGGAATGGTACAAATTTGACATTTTTCAATTCTAATTTTTGCGCTATTTCTAATAAATCATCCTTTTTACTCCCATCACCTACGAATAGAAATAGGAGATCTTTATAACCATCGAGTAGCACTGCCGCCTCCAAAACATATTCCAAGCCTTGAGCGTATCCAAAATTCCCTGCATATAAGACACAATATTTATTCTGAAGATGGAGTTCACGTGAAAACTCATTATCAAGAGGTATGAGACTTTATATCGCTTTAATATTTGCCCAATCGTAGATAAGCGTCATTTTGCTTTCTGATACACCTAAGGCTTTTAACTCATTTATGAATGATTTGGAAATAACTCTAACTTTATCAGCTCTTTTTAAACAAGATTTTTCCAGGCTTGAAATAATTGAAATAAGAACTTTGTTCCGAATAATACCTGAACTAATTCCTACACCTGGATAAACGTCGTACACCAAATATATTGATGGCTTCTTTCGAATTGATGAAAACCATACATAAGGCAACCACACCTCTAAAGCTGGTGTGTGAGTTAGGAACACATCGAAATCATATTTTCTACTTTCAAAAGTTGTCATAATCTGAAATGCGAGGAACTGATATAGTCGTTTAATTAGATTACTACGATCAACCGAGGGTAAGGGCACTCTGATAACCTTTACTCCATTCTCTATGGATCGCATAATTTTGTTCATACGATATATTCCTGATACATATCCGGATGGATAATGGGGCACAGATGTGAGTACTATTATTTCATGCCCGAGCTCACATAATTTCTCGCTCAGAGAGGTGAAAAGAGGTGCAGCTGGTCCCATATCAGGAGAATAATAATTAGTCAAAATTAAAATACGCATAATCCTGCTTAAAATTTAGGTAGCAGATGATTAATAAATTTTGACTAGATGCCAAAAATAGGAATCTTGATCACTTGGGGATTATCACTTGATTTTCTGATAGCTTAATCACTATATACGCGGCAACATAATTAATGGAAATTGTTAGAAAAAGATTTGCAATTGTAGACGATGGGATTAAGAAAATACTAGGTACTACGATCGAGTACAGTATATAACTTCCCTTAGATTTTCTTTGAATAATTAATCTCTTGTAAAAATACGCAATTCCTATTGCTAATAATAATGAGCCAACAATAATACCATAGACAGAGAAATTCAAATACATTTCTGGAAAAAATCCAGGTGGCGTTCCTGTACGTCGAGTCCTCTGAAAGATATAAACCACCTATTTCAATTCCTAAATCAAGCGGTTTCTCCGACCAGATAGCTCGTGGTATTAGTTGAGTAATTACTCGAATTATCGTACTACCATATTCATACGGCAATACTCTACCATAATGTTGTTCTATTAAGATAAATACGCGAATATCTGATAAATCTGTCCCTAAACTAAAATCAAGCATATCTGATAAAAATAATTCAGGTGCAAAATCCGCTTGAGCATCGCCGATACTCTGGTAAGTATTTGAAGAAACTATTCCACGCCAGATATTCGTCCCGTAAGAATATGCATATCCCAATAGCACAACCAGAACTAAGAATGAGAAGCGAATTCTTTTTACCAAGAAATTGTAAGCAACTAGTAGGGAAATTAAATACCCCAAGACGGTAGTTCTAGTACTGATAAAGATTAACAACAATAAACACCAATTCTGAATAAACCCACCATAACAGACTCGGTCTAGACCCATTTTTGAAATAAATTAACCATATTAGAGAACCAATTGGTAAGAAGTAAACACCCTGCAAGAAAAAAAATGCAAAAGGAGATCCTATTCCATAATATAGAGCTTGATAAATATGCTCTTGCGTATGGCTTCAATAGCAATAGAAATATGTCTGCCTCTAATACAATTATGTAGAAAAGGAACAACGAGATTATTCCAAGTGATATTAGTATTACAAGATATGAATACGAATATTTATAGTGATACTGTTCACTACCAATATGCTTTTCTTCAGATAAATTATTTACAGAATACTTATATGCAACATTCCAAAATATCATACCAACCAATAAATATAAACTCACCCGTACGTAGCTCTCAATTATTGAATTATTTGGAATGTATGCTAATATTGCAGTTTTTTCTCCCCATCCTAGTGATACCCCTTTAATAATGTAATACGCTAGTGAGAGATTTAATATTGACGAAGGATCGTATATTTTCCTATATCCTTGCGATCCTAGTGCAGATATTGGACCTAGCCATAATAATAATGACGAAATAGTGAGTGTTAATACAAAAATTAACGGGATTTCTGTCTTATCCCAAAATAATATTGTGAATATCACAAGATATATAACTAATAAAAATAATCGAACAAAATAAATAGATGCGAAATCTTGATCTGATAAATAATTGGTTTGCGTCATATTTGAAATATTTGATTGATTATCAACAATAATTTTATTGTTCAAAATATCTTTCGATCACCTCAACAATTCGCAAGGCCGCAATACCATCCCCGTATGGGTTCTCATGCGTGGACATCGCCGTAAGCGCCTTTTCGTTTCCCAGCAGCTCGAATAGCGCTCTGGCGATACCATCCTGCCCCACACCAACCAGCCGGGCCACGCCGGCTTCAATCCCTTCAGGGCGTTCGGTCACCCCACGCATCACCAGCACTGGCTTCCCCAAAGATGGCGCCTCTTCCTGAATGCCCCCAGAATTGGTCAGCACCAGGGTGCAGGCATCCATCAGCCAGACGAACGGCTTGTAAGGGAGCGGCTCAATCAGGCGGATGCGCTCGTGGTTGCCCAGCAGGCGCTCAACCGGCTCGCGCACATTCGGGTTCAGGTGCACTGGATAAACGAAACCCACCTCCGGGCAATGCTCAGCCACCTGGCGGATGGCAAGGCAGATATTTTCAAAGCCCTCGCCGAAGCTCTCCCGCCGGTGCCCGGTCACCAGGACAATCCGCTTGCCCTGCATCCAGGCTGCCAGACCCTCCGGTAATTCCGGCGGATGTGTGCGTACCTTCTCGCGCACCCACAGCAGGGCATCGACCACCGTATTGCCGGTGATGTAGATCGCCCGCTCTGGAATACCCTCTTGAAGCAGTGCCAACCGGGCGCGCTGGGTGGGCGCGAAGTGAAAATCGGTGAGCTGACCTACCATTCGCCGGTTGATCTCCTCCGGGTAAGGCGCGAATTTATTCCCCGTGCGCAGCCCGGCTTCCACATGCCCCACCTTCACCTGCTGGTAGTAAGCTGCCAGCGCTCCACAGAAAGCGGTGGTGGTATCGCCCTGCACCAGCACCAGGTCGGGACGCTGGCGGGCGATTGCCGCATCCAGCCCCTCCACCGCCCTGGCTGTAACCTGCGCCAGGGTCTGCCCGGCAGTCATGAGATCCAGGTCTTCGTCCACCTGCAGGTCGAAGGCTTCCAGCGCCTGGTCGAGCATCTGGCGGTGTTGGGCGGTGGCGCAGACGTACGTGGTGAAAGTTTGCGGATTGGCTTGCATCGCCATCACCACCGGCGCCAGCTTGATCACCTCCGGGCGTGTGCCGAAGATTACAAATACTTTTTTCACGGATTTATGATTGCCAAATATTATGAGGGCGTCCCGTATGAATTATTGAATGAAATTGAGATAGCATTTTTGAAGATACGCTTGATCTATCATATACTTCCCTTACTAATTTCACCCCCCTCTCTCCCATTTCCATTAATTTTTCCGGGGTTGCAAACAGTTTATTAGCAGCCTCAACAAATGCTTCACTTGTACATGGAATGGACATTCCCGCTCCATACTGCACTGCTAATTTACCTATAGGTACACCCTCAGAGACTAAAATCGGAATAGAAGCAGCCATTGCTTCCACAGCAGCCATCCCAAAGCTTTCTGATGACTTTTCCGACGGCATAATTAATAAATCTGAGTCCTTGAGCATATGAATAACTTCTTCATCATTCAACAATCCGGTGAAGTGAATTCTATCTATACAACCCAACGATTGAGCTTGTCTAATCAGGCTATCGGTTAAATTTTCTTCATCAGGCCCAGCAAAGACTAGGTGTACACGGCTCTTCTTAATAGCAGATAATGTTGTAACTGCAATGTCAGGTCTTTTCTGATGATGTAGTCTTCCTAAGAACAATAAGATGTAGTCTTCAGGAGGAATATTTAATTTTGATCGAATCAAACCTTTTGAGGATTCCGTTGTGAATTTTCGTAAATTGATGCCATTCGGTACAACAAAGTAAGGTGACTTTATACCGAATTTTGGAAAACTATCAGCCTCGGTTTCATCAGTGCAGTGTATGGCAGAGGCCATATTTAAATAATGAATTCCCCATAGATACAGATAGATATATTTTTTTATTCGTTTATAATGGATCGCCCAGGTTGATAATTGACCGCGAAGAGACACAACTAGGGGTATTTTGTTACGCTTACATACAATTGCTATAGGTACTGTAAGATTACCCCATAATTCACTTGTAAGGACAATATCAAAGTTACCAAGATTTAAGATTGCCTTTTGCAAATCTAAAGATAATAATAACGCAGGTGAAAAAGCGAAAGGTTTAACAGTCAGGGGATAATAACAAACAGTAACGCCATTTAGATTAGTCGGTTTTTTTGTAGAGATATTTAGACGCTTATAACCGTTTGCATCCGTCGTATAGACGCTAACGTCAGCTCCAAGCTCAGCCAGCCCCTCACTTAAATTAGATACACTATTCACAGGTCCCCCATAGATGAAAGCTGGTTTGTAGTATCCAGAAATAAATAATATCCTCATGTCGTTATTAAGATCTCTGGGTTTCGAAATGGCTTGTTAAATCACTAAATAAAAAAACTAAAAAGAGACCGATAATGGCGATTACACCTATTGGTGTATATAATTGATCAATTGAAAATAATATGATTGAGGATACGAGTATAGATACTGCTCCTAAGATATAAGATTTACTTCTCTTAACAACGTTCGTCATATTTGAATTTAGAATACTCTTTATGTACATGAAGAAAAGGAACATAATAATGACTGTCACTAAGGAATAGCCCCACAAAGCAAATAATTCGGACCCAAAATACAACCCTAACAATAAAAATAAACCTCGACCTATAAGTAATAGGAGATTAAATCCCAATGCTGCTTTTTGTTTGCCTTTTACATTCAAAACCGGAGATATGGGTGATACAAAAAAAGAAATCACCATGCTAAATAGCAAGATACGAATAATGACCGCTACTGTTAACCATTCGTCTCCCAGAAACCAGTCGACTACATAAGGAGTAAATATCCAAAGTATCATTGATGGAAGAAAGCTCATTTTGAAAAGGTTATACACGACATTTTCAAACGGGCGTGCTTGTTTCCCACCTACCCGTTCAATTTCAGCGCTATCTCGATAATATACCTGGCCTATTGCTTGTGAAAGTAATGTACTAGGTGCCGCTAACGCTCTCCATGCAACAAAATACCACCCTGCCCAAGTGTCTGAAAATCCCACTCGCAGTATGAGTATAGGCAATTGGTGTGATATTGAATTGAATAATTGAGCTCCTAATTGATATCTAGGGAAGTTCCTATAATAACTAATCATTTCAATCATTTTTGTTGGAATATTCAATTCCTTGATATTATTGTTCTTGATCCATCTAAACGTATCTTGATACGGGAATATCATCATAACCGCAGTAAAAGTACCGATAATTTGAGCAAGTAAATAATTCCTTTCATTGCTGTCAAAATAGAAACCGAACAATACCTGAAGTATGGCATTGCCGCCGTAATAAATGACCCTGGCAACCGATACTGATATGATTTGATTCGTTCTTAATTTTAAATTTACAAGGAGAAGAAAATATGAGTAACACGGAATCAATAGCAATAGATAAGTATTGAAACCTATGGAGGTTAATATTGTATGTGCTTTATTCCAATATATTCTCGTGCCATAATCTAATATCCCTATGACGCATAACCAGAATGTAACCGAAATCGTACATAAAAATAATAGATAAGGAATATCTTCTTTTTTAGCTACAATGATTGCATGATCATATTGAAAAAAAATGATCAGGGATATAATATTTAAGAGAGCTAATGTTGATGCTGCACGCCCGATTGCCTCAGGCGAATATATTTTTGCAATGAATGGCAATAGCGAGATCGCTATGATCTGTCCAATAACGGTTCCCATTAATATGATCGATGCTCTACCAATAAAGCTTTTACTCAACTCAAAATTCTTAATTTTTTTCCAGAATTGATTATTAATCTTCAAGCTAATTATCTCGTTAGCAGGGATTTTTTTACTTTTGCAGGATTTCCAGCACAAACAACGTAATCGGGTATATCTCCGGTAACTACAGAACCCGCTCCTATGATTGATCCTGTCCCAATTCTATGGACACTTGCCAGGATGATCGAATTGACCCCTATCCACACATCAGCCTCAATGATCAATGAGTACCGATCAGGAATTGATCTTGGATCATAGTTGTGATCATGTGTGTAGATCATCACACCTTGTGATATCAATGTGTTACTACGAATGATTAGTTCTCCGGTGAAATCTAGTTTCACTTTGTCGTCGATTTGTACTTGATCCTCGATTACTAATTTTCCTTCCTCGGACTCAGATATCATTGCTACGTGATTACCTATATGGCAATTATCGCCAATATAAATATTGCGCGGATATGAAATATACACACCATAACCAATTCTTGAATTTTTCCCGCATTTGACCATGTGTCTATAAAGAATATTTACTAGAAAGGAAGTTATTGCAGCAAAACCTCTCCATATTGTAAAAAAGCTTGCATAAAGAAAATTTCCGTGAAAATAATACTTCATTCGCCCTCTAGGTGTCTTCGCAGTGAGATATTTATTGTTTCTGCGGAGTCATATGTTTACTGTTTCCTTCAGTTACCGATGAATCATTTCACTTCAACCGCTCCATCCTTACTCGAGCGGTTTCATTATCTGGTTGGAGTTTCAGCGCTCTCTCGTAAGCCTCCCGCGCCTTCACGTTTTCCCCATCCGCTTCGAAGATAATACCTGCCCACACCCAGTCGATCGCACTGGCCTTAGGCGGCAACCTCAGCGCCTCCTCGATAGCCTCCCGCGCCCTCCGCCTGGCGCCCGGCCTGGTGGAGTCCCCATGCCAGCCCGGCGTAGCCTCTCCCGTCTTGCGGGAAGCGCCGTGTTAACTCACGAAATACCTCAATCGCCAGGAACCAATTCCTTGCCTCCAAAGCGATATTCCCGCGAATCAAGTGCCAGGATTGGCTTTCCGGCTCGAGCCGGATTGCCTCCTCAAGCCAAGTGTCCGCTTCGTCGAAACGTCCTTCCTGCCTCAGCAACAATCCCATCTCTACGTAGCCTTCCCCCTCCTTGGGGTACAGCCGCATCACCTGCTCAAACTGCTCCACCGCATTGTCTCGCTCGCCCTTGTAAGCGTAGACCCAGCCCAGCCCGATCAGGAGGGAAATTGTATCCGGATTTTCGGATAGCGCCTGATGAAAGACTTCTTCTGCCTCCACCAACCTGCCCTGAGTGCGCAAACTGTTACCCAGGCGAAGTTGCCACTGTGGCGCAAAATTACTGCCCGGAAAGCTACTGATTGCATTCCTCAGGAATGATTCAGCTACTTCATGTCCGCGCTGGACGCCCAGGAAGTCCGCATATAAATTTACAGTATGATATGGATCTATTCGATACGCTGCCTGATACGCGAGCTCAGCTTCCTCAGTTCGCCCATCTTCAGCCAAAGCCTGCGCGGCTGAGAAGAGAGAGTTGAAATCACCCGCCTGTGACCAGTATTGGATCGCCTCTCGGTGCCTGCCCTGCGCCGCCAGACCGTGGGCGTACACCGAAACCGCCAGCGGCTCGCCCTGCCGCACTTCATCCTCTAGCAGAGACAGCGCTTGTGCAGGCTGCCCTCGCCCCAGTGCGTCCTGCGCTGTCCACAGCGCCGCCCGCGCGTGCCCTGCTGGGGGTTCCCCGGGCTCACCTCCATCCCCCATCCGAGCGTGCAGCACCTGCAACGACCAAAGATTGCTTGGTCCCAGCCAGATCAAGGCGGTCACAAATACGAGTAGACTCGATATCAGGGCTCTGAGAACTAAATTCCCTCTTGCTTTTTCCATCAGTTAATAGTACACTTGTTCTAGTTTTATTTCTCGACCCCTACTCCTTCACGTTACCTTTAGCAAGCAAGATTTGAGTTAAATTGATTTTTTTATTCAAACATGCCATAAGAAAACTCATTTCTCCTGCCTGTTCCACGAATTGAACCGAAAATATTCCC